>NZ_CP145608.1:1282018-1923027 GCF_036884295.1 Brochothrix thermosphacta DSM 20171 = FSL F6-1036 | reverse complement strand
TCCGCAAAGCTTAGCGATGTGTAACGCTAAAGATGTCGTGAAAGAAGCCGCTACTTTTATCTCTGAAGTTGATAGTAACGAAGGTGGCGTTGGACGCTTCGTGAAACAACATCTGTTAGGTTAAAGTTATGAAACATATTGTTTTGTTTCGAAATGATTTAAGGTTTGATCAACAACCAGCATTAGCGGCTGCTATAGCTGCAAAACAACCTCAGGATGAGTTGCTATTTTTGTTTCATCTAAACCCAGAGCAATTTGCTGCAGGTACTGCTCGTCATGATTATTTTTTTAAAACTGTGGAATGGTTTAAACAGGAGTGTCGCAAAATAGCCCCTTTGCATTTTATAGTAGGGACCGTTGAAGAAGCATTTCAAGAGCTAATCACTGAGATAGGTAACGATATCAGTTTTTATTTTAATCGGCAAATGTCAGGCTTTGGTTTGAAACGTGATGAACAGTTGATAGCTCTTCTTGAAAAAAATACGATACCTTATCAACAATTTCTTGATGGGCATCTACATTCTGTTTATGATGTAATGAAACCTGATGGTTCACCATATAAGGTTTTTACACCTTATTTTCGTCAGTGGGTTACGCTAGAAAAACCGGGCTATCATCGGTTAAAGGTCCAGTTTATAACAGCTGAAAAAGCTCAATTAACTTGTTTTAAAAAGGGAGAAAAGGTCTTTAATGAGCTAGTAACTGACTTAAAGCCAAGCTACTGGGATGATACAATCGGATTAGAAGCAGCTCGTCAACAAATGATGACGTTTTTGAAAAACGGATTAGAAAATTATGATACAGCACGAGATATCCCTTCTATTGAAGGAACAAGTCGTCTATCGCCTTATTTAAAAGTAGGCGTTTTATCTATTGTTGAGGTATTTCACGCTGCTCAGTCGACAGAAGCGCGTGGCCAAGCAACTTATATTAAAGAGTTGGCATGGCGTGATTTTTATCAAATGATTGCTTGTTATCATCCCGATGAAAAAAACAACGAAATCATGCCTAAATATCGCGCGATTGAATGGGAAAAAAACCCGACTGGATTTAAAGCATGGTCTGTTGGAGAAACCGGTTTTCCGATTGTTGATGCTGCAATGAAACAACTCAACTGCACTGGTTGGATGCATAATCGCTTACGCATGATTGTTGCATCTTTCTTAGTGAAGGATTTAGGAATTGATTGGCGTGAAGGTGAACGTTATTTTTCTGAACGTCTCATCGATTATGATGCTGCATCCAATATTGGCGGTTGGCAATGGGCCGCATCTACGGGTGTAGATGCAGTGCCTTACTTCCGTATTTTTAACCCAACTGTGCAAAGTGAACGATTTGATGCACAAGGTGATTTTATACGTGAATGGATTCCCGAATTAGTTGATGTAGCGTCAAAACATATACATGAACCGCATAAATATAATATCTCTTATATAATACCGATAGTAGATCATGCAAAAGCGCGTTTAGCAGCCATTGAGCGTTTTAAAAAGCTAGATGAAATAAAATAGTTCCTATATAAATGTTTTCAGAAAGATAATAACTACTAGTTAGTTATTATCTTTTTTTCTAGTTGGATAAATTTAGTAGAGCGGTATAAAAGTTCTGAATTATCCAAAAAATGAAAAAACATGCTATAATTATTACAATAAATTCTATTTATTAAGGGATAAGTGGAATTTTTAAAAGTAATAAGTGGTTATAAAAAAAGGGGGTAAAAGTGTATATGTTGGGGAAAATAGTTAAAGTGGTAGCCGTACTAAGCCTTTTTTTAGTAAGTCTGAGTAATTTGACAACACAGGTTTTTGCAGCTGAAAAGGGACAGGAACACATTACTAACATTGAATTGTTAGATGGGAATAACAATCCAAAATCTGATTTTGGACAATATGAATCGATGCAGGTAAAATATGATTTCAGCTTTAAAAAGGGAGAATTGGTAGCAGGTGACACGCTTAAGTTACAATTACCAAAAGAGCTCGTGGTCGCTAAAGATATTACTTTTGATATTAAAAGTAGTACGGATGAGAGTGTAATAATTGGTTCAGCTTTTGTTGCTCAATCATCTGGATTTATTACAATTACATTTAATAACCAAGCAACTAAATATGATACATTACATGGTTTTGCTAAATTTTGGGTACTATGGGATCGTAATTTAATTGGTGGAAAAGAAAGTGTTATTTTAGATTGAGGACAATATGGACAGACAACGGTGGGTATTACACCAGATGGTGTTCAGGATCCAAATGAAACCTTAGTGAAGACAGGTGAAATTGATAAAGCAGACCCCACACTTATTCATTGGATTATACGTGTGAATTATGCTCGTTATGACTTAAAAGATATTATTTTAAATGATATTGTAGGTCCAAATCAAAAACTTATACCAGATTCTTTCCGAGGAATATATGCGGATTACACAAGTGATGTTGACTTTAATATTGAAAAATTCATATTACCTGAACAATTTGCTGTTCAATCAGATACAACATTCAGCGTTGATTTAGGTAGTTTTAAAAACACTGCTATTATCGCTTATGATACACGTGCGACTGATAACGGTGAATCTAGTCGCTATACAAATACGGTAAAAGCAACGGGTAGTGAAATATCTGAAGTTATATTTGATGGTTATACGCCAATAAATGGTGGAGATGGTGGTGGAGACGGTTCTAACCCGCCTGACACAACAACCGAGTCTGATACAACGCCTGACTCAAGCACAACGTCTGATTCAAGCACAACGCCTGACTCAAGCACAACGTCTGATTCAAGCACAACGTCTGATTCAAGTACAACGTCTGATTCAAGCACAACGTCTGATTCAAGCACAACGTCTGATTCAAGCACAACGTCTGATTCAAGCACAACGTCTGATTCAAGCAAAACGTCTGATTCAAGCACAACGCCTGATACAGGAACAACGCCTGATTCAAATTCATTACCGCATACCGGTGAGGAGAGTAATCATTTATTACTTTATCCAATTGCAGGTTTTACCTTAATAATACTGGGTAGTTATTTCATACTTAGAAGATTGCAAAAATAAAAAAAGCGTTCACATCGAAAAATTGATGTGAACGCTTTTTATTATAATGACAAACGTTGTTCAGTCTCAGCATCAAAGAAATGTGCTTTACTCATTTCTAAAACAAGTGACGTTTGCTCATTAGCTTTATGGATCGTGCGTGAATTAACACGTGCAGTAAAATTAGTTTTACCGATTTTACTGTGTAGGAGGAACTCTGCTCCAGTTAATTCAGCTACAATTGTTGTTGATTGGATTGTGTAGTCAGGGTAAGCATCAAATGCAATCGGATCATCTTTAATATCTTCTGGGCGAATACCGAGGATGATTGATTTACCTTGATAACCATCACGAGTTAATGTTTTTAAATGACCTTCAGGAACACCAATGGTAAAGTCATCAGAGACAAACGACGAACCTTCGATTTTACCATGGAAGAAGTTCATAGCAGGTGTCCCAATAAAACTAGCAACAAAAACGTTGTTAGGTGTGTTATAAACATCAATGGGTGCACCAATTTGTTGAATAACACCATCTTTCATGACAACGATACGAGTGGCCATTGTCATTGCTTCTGTTTGATCATGTGTGACATAGATAATTGTGTTGTTAAGGTGTTTATGCAATCGTGTAATTTCAGCACGCATTTGCACACGAAGCTTCGCATCTAAGTTAGACAAGGGCTCATCCATTAGAAAGATAGGCGCTTCTCGTACAATCGCACGTCCTAAAGCCACACGTTGGCGTTGCCCACCTGAAAGAGCTGAAGGTTTACGTTTTAAAAAGTCTGTTAAACCAAGCGTTTCAGCGGCATCAGCAATACGTTCTTTGATTTCATTTTTAGGAACTTTACGCAATTTTAAACCAAATGCCATGTTCTCATAAACTGAAAGATGAGGGTAAAGCGCATAGTTTTGGAAAACCATCGCAATATCACGATCTTTCGGCGGTGTTTTATTAACTAATTTATCTTTAATATATAGTTCTCCACCAGAAATAGTTTCAAGTCCAGCAATCATACGTAGCGTTGTTGATTTACCACAACCAGAAGGTCCAACAAAAACGATAAATTCTTTGTCTTCAATTTCAAGGTTAAAATCTTTTACTGAAGGTTCAGTTGAACCCTCGTATATTTTTTCTATGTTGCGTAAGCTTATTTGTGACATGTCGTTACTCCTTTCAAACTGTTTATTTCAGACCTGAGATGTTAAATCCTTTAAGTATATGTTTTTGGAAGAATAAGAAGATGATAATGATTGGAATAACCATGAAACTTGAACCTGCCATTTGAAGAGCAAAGTTACTGGCATGTTGTCCTTTAAGTAATGATAATCCAACAGATAATGTATAGTAACGTTCATCGTTAGCTACAATTAACGGCCATAGGAATGCGTTCCAGCCACCAATAAATGTCAGGATACCTTGTACCGCAAGAACAGGTCGTGAAATTGGAATGATAATTTTCCAGAAAATGTAAAACTCACTTGCACCATCGAGCCGTGCCGCTTCTAAAAGCTCATCGGGAATCGTTGACATGAACTGTCGGAAAAGGAAAATCCCGAAGGCACCAACCAGTCCTGGTAAAACAATCCCTGTCAGTGTGTTTGTTAACCCAGCCATTTGAATGATGAGGTAAACTGGGATCATTGTTACTTGTCCAGGAATCATCATTGTCATTAAAACAAGGTAAAAGAGTTTGTTTTTATGTTTCATTTTATATTTCGCAAAACCATAGCCTGCCATTGCGTTTAGGAATAAACCAATAAACGAGAAGAAGACGATAATTAGCGTATTAATGAGATATTGGAAAAAGTTAAGACGAGTAAATAGCTCAATAAAGTTATTGAATGTCCAATGTTGCGGTAAAATAGTCGGTGGTATTTGCGCAATTTCGGCTTCTGTTTTAAATGATGAAAGTATCATCCAAACAAATGGAAGGATCATGAACAATCCACCAATCGCTAAAATACATCCAACGATAATTTTACTTTTTTTAGATGCTGCATACATAAGATGAAGGCCCCTTTCTCAATTTTAGTTATCCTTTTTGGCTTGGCCACGGAATTGGATCAATGTGATGACGACAATAGCGATGAACAAGATAAAGGAAGCAGCCGATGCAAATCCAAAGTTACTGAATTTGAAACCATTGTTATAAATATATAATGAGATAGACATCGTACTATTTAATGGTCCACCTTCTGTCATGATGAAAGGTTCTTCGAAGAATTGTAACCAACCAATAAGCGTTGTAACAGTAACAAAGAACAATGCAAATTTAAGAAGTGGAATTGTGATTTTGTATAGTTGTTGCCAGCGAGAGGCCCCATCCAATTCAGATGCTTCATAGTATTCACGTGGAATCCCTTGAAGAGCGGCTAAAAAGATGATCATATTAATACCGATTGCTTTCCAAACCGCTAAAATAATTAATGAATATTTAGCGATGGCTGGATCTTGTAGCCACTGGATTGGTGGAATATGCAAGAAGGATAATAAATAATTGAAAAACCCGAATTGTGGGTTATACAAATAAGACCAAATAACAGCGACTGCAATAACGTTAGTGATAGATGGTGTGTAAAAGATTAAACGGAAAGCCACAAAGATTTTAGCTTGGCTAAAGTTGATGAGCAAAGCCGTACCTAATGAACAAGCGATAACCAATGGTACACCTATAACAACGTAAACAACGGTGTTGCTAACTGATTTTAGAAAAAGTGGATCCTTTAGAACAGCGATATAATTATCAAGCCCAACAAAATTAAGGGTAGAGAAATCACCTAAACTAATTAAGTTCATATCGGTAAAACTGATAACAAAAGCAACTAGAATCGGCAAAATTGAGAAGATTACTAACAGTATAAGTGCTGGCATAATGAAGCCGTAACCAGCGCGTTGATTAAAAAAAGAACGCAAAATGGCACCTCCTATAATTTAAACCGAAAGAGCTCATTTAAAGTTGTAAGACTGAATTTAAATATCAATCTAGGTCGTTACTCCTTGATATTTTATCCAGCCTTACGATCCTGTAGGAAAATTAATAAGTTTTGTTTTAAATACAAAACCAGTTTGATATTACTTTGGCTACAATGTGGAAACTTGGCATAATACTCTCGGTTTTACGTTATTTATTTTTTGCTATCATATATTGCTTGTGATTGTTCGTTGAATTTATCCATTGCTTTTTGAATATCAGTATCTGATTTGTAGATTTCTTCAAATGTATTGATAAAGTTTTGTGAGAATTGATCAAAACTAGGTGTTAACATTGCTGGTTGAGCTGTTTTTAATTGCTCGTTAAACACTTGGTAAATTTTATCATCTTTTAATGATTTATCATCAGCTGCTTCAGTAACTGCTGGTAATGATTTTGTTTGTTTCATCCATTCAAGTTGATGTTTTGTATCTGACATGTAATCTAAGAATTTAACAGCATTTTCTTTTTTATCTGTGTAGTTAAAGACAGACCAGTTAGCGCCACCGAGAATAGAAATGTTATTTTCTTTTTTAGGTAGTACAGCAACATTCCATTTGCCTTTTACATCAGGAATCGTTGTGTTAATTGTATCAATCATCCATGGACCACTAACAAACATTGGAATGATGGGTTCATCGCCACCAAATGATTGAACTAGGTTAAGACCTAAGTTAGATGTAGGAGAAGAACCATTTTTGTAAAAGCTATCCATGTATTCTACAGCTTCAACGAAAGGTGCTTGATTGAAAAGTAATTTATCATCTTTTACAAGTTCAGAGCCATTTTGACGTGCAAGCATGAATGGCATTGTTGGTTCTTTGGGATCCAAGTTTAAACCGTATAAGTCATCACCACGGTCACCAAGTTTTTTAGAAACTTTTGCTAATTCATCCCATGTTTTTGGAGGCTCGTTAAAACCAGCTTTTTTCAATGTATCTGTACGGTAGTATAAAACGCGTGTTTCACTGTACCAAGGCACACCATATGTTTTGCCGTCAAACTGAGTTGACTCAACAGCGCCTTTATAGAAGCGTTTAGGATCAAGGTTAGGATATTTATCGATATACTCATCTATTGGTAGAAGTGCTTTTGCTTTTGAAAATTCAGACATCCAACTTGAGCCCATTTGAATAACATCGGGACCACTTTTAGATGCAACAGCAGTTAGTAATTTATCATGCGCATTTCCCCATGGAATTGCTTGTACCTTTAATGTAATACCAGTTTCTTTTTTAAAGTCATCTGCAATTGTTTTAAATTGAGTGGCTTCATCACCCATTGCCCAAACACTTAGTACATCTTTATCACTATCGCTGGATGAAGCCCCTTTACCGCAACCACTTAATACAAGAACTGCACTTGCCAAAACAACAAAAAAGAATACCCCAAATTTCTTCATAAAACTCTCCTCCTGAAATGTAATTGTCTTAGTGAAACGTTTCGCTAAAATCATCTTACCTTAAAAAGTAAGCGGTTGCAAGTTTTGTTTTTTTGCACTTGATTATGCTTTTGATATAGTTTATGCTTAATATGTCTAAGTGAAACGTTTCGATAAGCGTACGATAATACAAAAGTTAATCTAGGAGGAATGAATGATGGAAAATGAAAAATTACAAGTGTTATTAAGTAAAATGACGGTAAAACAAAAGGTTGCACAGCTATTACAATTAAATCCCTTTTACTTTGAAGCGGATCGTAATGAAGAACAAATTACAGGACCAATGACTGATTTACATGTCACAGAAGAAGAAATTGGTTTGGTAGGCTCTATTTTAGGTGTACCAGATGCCGAAAACGCACGTAAAATTCAAAACCAACATTTAACAACTGATCCTAATAAAATTCCGCTTCTATTTATGATAGATGCGATTCACGGTTATAAAACAATTTATCCTATTCCATTAGCAATGGCAGGAACATTTAATCCAGCAATAGTAGAAGAAACAGCAAGTATGTCCGCATATGAAACAAGTACACAAGGGCATCATGTTACATTTTCACCAATGGTTGATCTTGTTCGTGATGCGCGTTGGGGTCGTGTAATGGAAGCTTCAGGTGAAGATGTTTATGTCAATCAAGAAATGGCACGCGCATTTGTTCGAGGTTACCAAGGACCAGCAAACGAACTTCATGGCAATCAAGAAAAAATCGCTGCCTGTGTCAAACATTTTGCCGGCTACGGTATGGTTGAAGGCGGACGTGAGTATAACACGGTTGATTTATCACGTAAAGAACTCTTCCAAAATCATTTGCCAGCATATGAAGCGGCATTAGATGAAGGTGCAAAATTAGTAATGAGTGCATTCAACTTATTTGAAGGCGTACCAGTTAGTGCGAATACATATATCTTCCGTGATATTTTACGTGAACGATTAGCATTCGAAGGGGTAACAATTTCTGACTGGGGTGCAGTTAAAGAGTTGGTTTATCATGGTGTGACAGGTGGTAAAGAGGGTGCAGCAGAATTAGCACTTAAAGCTGGTATTGATATTGAAATGATGTCTTCATGTTATATCGAGTATTTAGAAGTTTTAGTGGAACGTGGTGAAATTGAAACAGCTATCCTTGATGAAGCGGTCTTGCGTATTTTAACATTAAAAAATGACTTAGGATTATTCGAAAATCCTTACCGTGGTCTTGATTTAGAAAATAAAGAGTTATCAGAAGAACATTTGGATATCGCACGTCGTGCGGCAGAAGAAAGTTTTGTACTACTGAAAAATGATGAGCAAACATTGCCTTTGAATACTGAAGCGAAAGTAGCTTTAGTTGGGCCATTTGCTGAAAGTGATGATTTATTAGGCGGTTGGGTTATTTTTGGTAAACGTGATGAAACACCAGTTTTAGCGACGAAATTCAAAGAAACATTCACCAATGCCACAGTTGTTCCAACTGCAGATCATCAAACAATTACCGATGCGGAAATTGCAGAAGCAGTAGCAGCAGCAAAACTAAGCGATTCAGTTGTCTTAGCAGTTGGTGAAACAAGTGATGAGTCAGGTGAAGCAAGCAGCCGTTCAAATATTCAATTAGCAGCAGCACAACAAAAATTAATCAAAGCGGTCGCAGAAGTGAACGAAAATATTACATTGGTTATTTTCAATGGTCGACCGTTAGAATTAACAGGTATTGAAGCCTATGCAAAAGCAATATTAATCGCTTGGTTCCCAGGTTCTGAAGGTGCGAATGCATTAACTCGTGTGTTAAGCGGTAAAGTAGCGCCGTCTGCTAAGTTAACGATGTCGTTTCCTCGAGCAGTTGGTCAAGTACCGATTTATTACAACCAACTTCCAACAGGGCGTCCAGTTGATGCAGCAGATGCTGATGCAGCCTTTGCTTCAAGCTATTTAGACGTTGCTAACACGCCATTATATCCGTTCGGTTATGGCTTAAGTTATGGTGAATTAACAATTACAGACTGGTCAATTGCCAACACACAATTGCAAAAAGATGAAGCAGTTAGCATTGAAGTAACTGTTGCAAATACAGGTACAACGACAACATCTGATGTTGTACAATTATATATGAACGATCCAATTGCAGCGGTCAGTCGTCCTATTAAGGAATTGAAACGTTTCCATAAGTTAACAATGGCACCACAAACAACAGCAACAATTACGTTAACACTTCCTTATAAAGAATTAGGTTATTATGATTCACAAACGAATTATCGCATAGATGCAGGCGAATTGCATTTTACTGTTGGGTTCGATTCAGCACATGTATCTGAACGCAAAACACTGACAGTTAAGGAAGGGAGCTAAGCGTATTGACATACAAAAAAGCAGCGAATCACTTAAAAGCGGCGAACATGAATGTCTATCTGTACGACAATGGTGGCATTCAGGCCATTCAAGCAGATAATATTTTGCTTAATCAAGTTGTATTACATCCTTTTGATGAACCATTACAACAAATTTATTTACGTCAGTATAATGATGAAACAATCAGCTATGTCCCTTTGTTGACTCACACTTGTGAAATCGCGATTGAGTCAAAAGCAGTTACATATACTGGTAGAATAGATAATCAACCTTATACTGTGCGATTGAGTTTGCATGAACATGGCTATTTTTATGATGTAGCAATTGCAGGTCTTTCACAAACAGCGGATTTAGTCTTTTCGCAAGATTTAGGTTTAGCTGAAGAAGGGGCATTGCGTAGTAATGAAGCTTATACATCACAATACATCGATATCCGTGCAGTAGAAGCAGAAAGTGGTTACCGTTTATTAGCCAAACAAAATCAGGCTCAAAATGGTGCCTTCCCACAAATTGAAGTCGGCAGTTTTCAACCTACCGTTGCATATGCAACGGATGGGTTTGATGTATATGGTTTGTCATATAAACAAACAGGCGAACTTTCGGGGTTAAAACAACCCAAATTAGCAAGTCGTATCTACCAATATGAAATGTCACAATTATGGTTGCAGACAGAAACGTTTAAACCAAATGAAGCTGTGAATGCTACTTTTTATGTATGGTATAAAAAAGATATAGGTCAACACGCAAGTGAAACCATCGATGCTGATCTTTTAAAAACAACTTATAGAGAGTTAATAAAGGGTGAAGTAGCTCAAACAAAAACAGCAGGATTTAAGATGCCAATCACTCATTTAGCAGGTAAATCATGGAGTAACGAAAAGATTGATAGTCGATATGAAACAATTGTAACACCTGAACGAAATAGTGATGAAGCCTATTTATCTTTCTTTACAGCTGAGCATAGCCATGTTGTAACGCTCCAAAAAGAATTATTGGTTGCTCGTCAGCACGGGCACGTCCTCCTAGATAAAGTCGATGTTTTAAAACCGCAACACACATTAGCGACAACTTCTTGGATGACGGGTGTATTTAACTCACAGGTGGTTCAAGGTAATACCAATTTAAATAAGTGGCTCACACATTCACGTAATCCTTTAAATATTTTACGTAATAGTGGTCAGCGTATTTATTTGAAAACAACAACGGGTTTACAATTATTAACAATGCCAACGTTATTTGAAATGGGTGCAAACTATACGCGCTGGTTCTATCAATTAGACAATGACGTACTAGTTGTTACAAACGAAGTAACCAGTGAAAGTAAGGAAATTCGTTTAACCATTACATCTGAAAATAAGTTATCTTATTCATTTGTGATAACAACCAATCATTCGTTTGGTGCGAATGAGCATGAAGAAAATTGCGCTGTTGATAGTGTAGAAGAAACTAATGCTATTCTATTTAATGTGAAGGGTTTGCCTCGATATGCGTTACTATTTGATGGTTCTCAAATCAAAACGAAAATGAACAGTGACTATTTTGTGGAAGGAATGGCAGCAGAAGCTGATTTAACAGTGCTCGAAACAACGCCACAAACAGAGTTTGTATTGACTCTGCAGACTGGTGATCGCGAGGGCTTGCCTCAAGCAGGTACATTTGTAGAAGAACAAGCGAAGATAACTGCTTATTATAAAGGTTTAGTGAATGACTTAGCGTTTGAAGCACCAACAGCGTTAGCGACAACATTAAATCTTACAACTTTCTGGTACACACACAATATGCTTGTACACTATGCGTCACCGCATGGTTTAGAACAATACAGTGGCGCTGCTTGGGGAACACGTGATGTTTGCCAAGGTCCTTTTGAATTTTTCCGTACGTTCAATAATAAAGAAGCCATGAAGAGTATTCTGCGCGAATTGTACTCACATCAATATGAACAAACGGGTGATTGGCCACAATGGTTTATGTTTGATGATTACCGCGAAATTCAACAAGAAGAAAGCCATGGCGATATTATAGTATGGCCTTTGAAAATTATTGGTGATTATTTACAACAAACAGGAGATATTGCCTTTTTAGATGAAGTTTTACCTTATACGGATAATCATACATTTAAACAAACAACAGGTGATACATTACGAGCGCATATGGATAAAGCCATTGCAACCATTGAGTCACATTTTATGCCAGGAACCTTCTTATCTAATTACGGTAATGGGGATTGGGATGATACGTTACAACCCGCAAGTGTTGCAATCAAAGAGCGACTTGTTTCATCTTGGACAGTCACATTAACATACCAAGTATTTAAAACATTAGCTGAAGTATTACCAGACAATAAAAAAGTTAGCGCATTAGCTGCTGGAATCAAAGCTGACTTTGAAAAATACTGTTTAGCGACAGATGATGTCATTCCTGGCTTTCTTGAATTTGAAGAAACAGGCCATGTGACCCCACTTATCCATCCGACAGATACGAAGACAAATATTTCTTATCGTTTGATACCGCTCACGCGTAGTATTATTGCAGGACTTGTGAGCAAGGAACAAGCAGAAAAACAATTGGCACTTATTAAAAAAGAATTGCATTTTGAAGACGGTGTACGTCTCATGAATCACCCAGCACAATACCAAGATGGTATTTCACAATACTTTAAGCGAGCAGAGCAAGCGGCTAATTTCGGACGAGAAGTAGGGTTAGCTTATCTCCATGCCCATATTCGTTATGTTGAAGCATTGGTTGCAATGGGTGAAACCACAGCTGTCACTGAGTTGTTACGTATTAATCCAGTTGTGGTTCATGAAACAGTAGCGTCAGCATTGCCACGTCAAAGAAATGCGTATTTTAGCAGCTCTGATGCGCAATTTATCAACCGCTATGATGCAGCTGAAAACTTCGACAAACTACGTACAGGTGATATTGCAGTTGCTGGCGGCTGGCGTGTCTACTCAAGTGGACCAGGTATTTATCTGCATCAATTGATCAGTCAATGTGTTGGTTTGCGTGAAACTGCCACATCCTATGTGTTTGATCCTGTTCTTGATTTAAAGGAATTGCCACTAAAAGTGACACAAACACTTGCAAATCGACCTGTTCATATTAGTATTGAAGCAGGCGATCAGACGAGCCTAGTAGTGAACGATTCTGAAATTGTGACAAAGGCAACAACCGGAATTTATCGAAATTCAGGGATAACGCTAGAAAAAAGTATGATAGATAGTATACTTAAAGAAGATGATAATCACATCACACTTGTGATTTCGCAGTGAGAGGTAAGGTGAACAAAGTATGGTAGGGATCAAAGACATTGCAAAGAAAACCGGTTATTCAATATCGACGGTTTCTTATGCTTTGAACAATAGTCATAAAGTTTCGGAAGCGACACGCGCAATCATCATCAAAGCAGCAGATGAGTTACACTATGTGCCTAACAATGCTGCACGTACGCTCAAACGAAATCAATCCAACATTATCGGTGTGTTTTTAGCAGATTATAGCGGGGCTTTTTATGGTGAGCTTTTGCATGGCATTAAGTTGCAATTGCAAAAAGAAAACTACGAAATGATCGTTTGTAGTGGTGAACAATCGCACCGATTTATTCCTGAAAAATTAATTGATGGGGCGATTATATTAGATGCTGCTTTTGATGATGATGAAATTTTAAGGCTGGCGGATCTTGATAATAATATCGTTACCATGGATCGTGATATTGTTCACCCTCGCATCGGCACAGTTTTATTGGATAATGAGGGCGGCACTAATGCCGCTTTAACGCAGTTAGGTCAATATGATGAGTTACCTCTTTATATTGTGACTGGACCAGAAGCTTCTTATGATAGCCAATCGCGTTATAAGACAGCGAAGCGTTGGGCAAGTGAAAATAAATGTGAGGTTAATTGGATTGATGGCGACTTTTCACGCAAATCTGGTCAACGAGCAGCGCGACAAATTTTAAGTGAAAATAGTCGTTATCCTATTACTGTTTTTTCTTTTAATGATGAAATGGCAGTCGGCATGTATAAGGTATTTGCTAAAACTGATTTGTTAATTGGTCGAGATATTAAAATGGTCGGTTTTGATAACATTGAAATTGCTTCGTTTTTAACACCACGACTGACGACGATTGGTTACTCGAAATACCATTGGGGTATTGAAGCGGCTAAACAGATTGTAGCAATCATTCAAAATGAAGATGCCGCACATAAAAAAGTATATACAAGCCTTATTACAGGCGAATCGCTGGAAAAGGAGAGTTAGTAGATGGCGCTTTTAAAATTAAATTTTTATTCTCATAAACTTGGTATGGCAACCAATGTTAACGTGTTATTTCCAGAACAAGCAACAGATGATGACCTGCAGTTAGTGTATTTACTACATGGTTTGTCTGATGACAGTAATGCGTGGTTAAACAATTCATCTGTCGCACGCTATATCATGGGGAAACCGATTGTTGTGGTGATGCCAGAAGTGGGGCGTAGTTTTTATCATGATATCGGTGAGGGTGCTAACTACTATAGCTATCTTTCTGAAGAACTACCAGCACAAGTAGCCTATTTCTTAAACAGAAAGATTCCTGCTGAACGTACACATGTCATGGGCTTATCTATGGGTGGTTTTGGTGCGTTGAAATGGGGATTAAATCAAGCTGAGAAATTTGCAACAGTGGTTAGTTTTTCGGGGGCAATGTATTTAGATGAATTGTGGAAAAATGATAATGGGCGTAATACTGAATTCACACGTCTTTTTGGCAAACCTGAAAACATCCCCCTAAGTATAAATGATCTTGAACACGCTTATTGTCAAACTGAAAAAGTAAATCCCCAATTAGTCGTAAGACAATACTGTGGGGATCTCGATTTTCTCTACGCTTACAATCGTAAATTAGAGGCATTTGCGCAAAGTCGATCACTGGATTATCGTTTTTCACTTGGCATAGGCGAGAATCATACATGGTCTTATTGGGATAAAAGTTTAGAACAGGCCTTACGTGAACTAGATTAAAAGAAATGAAGTAGACGATTGTGTATTTAGAACAATCGTCTCTTATATGAATATTAACCTAAATTAGAAATAGTAAATGAAAAAAATTTTAGAAAAACATGATTACTATGAAAATATTTATAAAAAACATTCATGTTATATCTGTTATAACATGAATGTTTTTTATTGTTGACAATGCTTGTTACATATTGATAGTATATAAGATATGTTGTTGAAAAGGATAATGAAATTTTTCTAAACTCTTTTAACTGAAAAAAATAGTGACTATTTGTTAAAGCATTAATTATTAATGCTTTTTTTCAAATGAATAACGTAGAATTAGAAAAATAAAGTTAATTTTAAGTTACTCAAGGCAGGGGGAGATATAAAACAACAACAATAATACGAGTTAGTTTTAAATATAATGGAATTCTATGACTTTAAATGAGAAGGATGTATTTAATGGATGAAAAAATGTATATAAAAAATATTTATGTAACGAGAATGATTTTTGCAGTAGAAATTATGCAAACAAAATATGTTGATACTATTGAACAAGTTTTTTTGAAATGTAAAGACATTGCAATCGAACTTCCTACCACCTCACTAACTGAGAAAGAGGGAAGCATAAGAGCTAGTTTTAATCTTTACACACTTTATAATGGTGAGGTGATACCCGAAGGTAACTGGGAACTATTTGCAAAAACAAGCTCAAGAATAGTGAAAATAATTGCACCATTAGAGATTGATTCAAAAGATAAAAATATTAAAATAAAAGATGCTAAAAAAAATCATTTCACAGCCGAACTAACAGCAAATAAAAATACTGTTGCATTAGCAGTTAAATCTAAGATAAAAAAAGGTTTGAATAAATCAAGAAATAAAAAAATGTATCTGGCACTGTTCCAATTTTTTTATGTGTTAAAACGTTTTAAGCGTAAGAAAAAGGTGTTCTTTACATCTGCTTCTAGAGAGCAAATAGGTGGGAATTTAGAGTATGTATATAATCAATTAGTTGCTGATGGATTTAAAGGATCGATTAGAATGGCATTCAAAAAAAACATATGGGAAAGAAGCTCTCTTAAAGATAAAATTGCGATTCCTTTCCATGCTGCGACGTCAGATTATATTTTTATAGAAGATTACCAGCCAATGATTAATGAATTACCTATAAATGAAAAGAAAGATATTAAATTGGTACAGTTATGGCATGCAAATGGGGCATTTAAAACTTTTGGCTACAGTAGATTAGGAAAACCATCGGCTCCTTTACTAGCTGGTGAGAATCATAAAATATATGATTTATCTTTTGTAAGTTCGCAACATGTTGCTGGCTTCTATGCAGAGGCGTTTGCGATTCCGAATGAAAGTGTTTTAGCTACAGGCATTCCTAAAACAGATTCTTTTTTCTCGGATAAGTATATAACGGAGACAAAGGAAAAAGTATATAACCTTTATCCGCAAATAAAAAATGCTAAAAAAGTTATTTTATATGGCCCCACTTTTAGAGGTGGTGGTCCAAGAAGTGCTTATTTCCCGTTCCATAAATTAGATTTACGAAAAATCGCAAAATATTGCAGAAGTAACGACGCAATATTTTTAATTAAATCTCATTTTTTAGTTAAAAATAGTTTTACAGTACCGAACGAATATCAGGATGTCATCATTAATATGACAGATTACAGGGAAATAAATGATTTGCTTTGTGTCTCGTCAATATTGATAACCGATTATTCATCTACTATTTACGAGGCTTCTATTCTTGAAATTCCAATGATTTTTTATGCATTTGATAAAAATCTATATATTAATGGTCGTGGTTTTTATGAAGAATACGATTCTTTTGTTCCCGGTAAAATTGTGGATGCAATTGATGACCTTATAGAGGCACTAGAAAAAGAAACATATGATTATGAAAAAGTTTTGGAATTCAAATCAAAGAACTTTGATTATACGGACGGAAAATCCTCATCACGCATACTAAGTGAAACGGTATATAAAGAGGTTTAGATAGGAGTGTTGAAATGTTTCTTATTTATAGAGACGTAGAAGATGTTACAGAAAAAAAATTAGAGTATTTGGAATCAATTTTAGGAATTAAACCAGAAGTTCTCATATTGAATGGGGCAACTTTGAATAAATATCAATCACTATCGACGATCACTCGCAACCGATTGGTCGGTACAGATAAAATGAGCATCTATAGTTATATTCAACAAGTTGAAAAAAACATTGCAAATATTTCCGACTCTAGATTAGAGTATGTATTGACTGAAGACTTTCAAATATACACTGAAGAATTATCTAGCGAAGAATATTCTGTAGCTCTTTATAATAGAAAGCAGAATTCGATAGATAAAATAGTCTATGCAGATAATAAAATTGTCCGATTCAGTACATCAATCGGTAAAGAAAAACATGTTTTTTTCTTTACAAAAGATAAAAATATCTGGAGATTTGAAAAGATAAATAATGACACTAACGATTTGATTAGTGGAAAGTTTTTTGTAGATGAATCTCAAGAAATTGAGTATTTTGATAAACCAACATCAATTAAAGCGATGTTAGAAATTGCCAATGAAATTTCTAAAGATATCTTTTTTACGGATTCTATAGAGACTTGGAATTGGATTAGTGACTTTTTCCCGGTTTCATTTATTAATGTATTTAATAAGGATAATGATATTCTTCACAATGAGGAGATTATTAGCAGATCGCCAATGGTAGTCTATACTGAGTATATTCAGTATTTAAAAGTAAAGGCAGAGTATAATCTGAATTCAAATATTTACTATTTATCCAACGACTATGTTGCTAAGGAGTATGCTTCTTGCGACAAAGTAATTATCTTAAATGAAAAAGCAGACTTGAATAACTTATTGAAGGCAATGATTATTCTACATGACTCGGGGATGAAAGATACTGAAACTGTACAAGTATATCATTCAGGAACTATGCATGAGGTAATGTTGGTAGAAGAATTGAAAAATTACTTTGGAGTACAAGAAAAACTAGTTTCAAATCAAGAAATTAAAGTTAACAGTTCTAGAAATATAGTGGTTGATTTAAGAGGCAAAGTGGGTAAATCAACAGATATCTATGTAAATGATACTATTTTTGGAACGGAGCAATCGAACCCGAATAGAGTAGAATTAACTAGTTTAACTGTGTCAAAAAAAGAAATGTATGAGGAAAACCCGATTGAAGAAAGCTTTCTCTTAAATAGTAATAATTATCAAGAAAAAGGAACATTGGCGAATACAAACTTTTTCTATAATGTAATTGATAAAGTATCGTTAAGAAAGTTCGGAAAAAATTCAGATACTGCAATAATAATAGAAGGTAGTATTTTGTTTGAAAAAGAACTAAGTAATAATAATTTTGAATGTGAAATTCAAATTATTCAAAGAAGTAGTGGTGAATTATCAACTGTTTCGACAAGCTATGAAGTAGATGAGTTTGACAATAGCATTTCATACAGTGCTGAGATTGATTTTGAATTACTTGATTTGGTTAAAGGTACATTTGATTTGAATTTATCAATAACATCAAGTAATTACAATGTTCGTAAAAGAATTGGTTTTTATAGGGAATCTGAATGTAACGTTGATTCTGATAGAGTTATATTCGAAGTGTTTAATAGAAAAATTAATGTACTAGAATCGAAAAAAAGAAATATTTCATTTGTGGTTTCAACATATTTATTTGAATAAACATAATAGCTATCAAATATAAGTTAGAAGATTTGATTTTACCTAATACTCATTGTGAAAAGTGATTAAGAGAAAAGAATTGTGGCTCTATGTCAAATAGTGTTGTTATTCAAAATTAAGCAAAATATGTCACTTAGGCAGCTACCTTTTTTTTGGTAGCTGTTTATTTTTAGTCATTCCTAACGTGAGGGAAGCTTTCTGCGGGTGACTCTTCATCCTCCTCGCTTCGCTGTGGGGTATTCAGACGCCACTGTTCCCGCTAGAGTCCCCCTCACAAACGTCATGACGCTACACGTTTATTATTGAAGCCAAGTAAAATTCGGTTGCGAAAATTTGTGAAATTACGGTAACCAAAAGAAATACGTTTAATCATTTTAATTTTATTGTTGATACCTTCCAAATGACCATTAGAATCATTGTATTTAAAGCTATTCGCTATTTCAGGTAAATATTTTTTCAATGTTCTTAAACTGCGTTTCATTTGTGGAGAAATCAATTTATTTTCACTCAAAACAAGTGTTTGATACGCTGAAATATTTTTGTGCTGCACTGCAACGAGTAGGTTTTGCGCTACTTGATAGGTTGCTTTAAATTCAACATCAAGTGTCATAATATAATCGATAATCCCCATCGAACTTTTAGGTCCCTTAAATAACCGTTGGTAGCGGTAGTCTGAATCACTCAATTCTGTTTTGTTTTTAAGTAATAATTTCCAATAAGATTTGAGCTTACGATAAACCTTTTTATCTTCTGGACGTGAAGTGTTATAGCGATTCATGAGCTTGATACGTGTTTGATTAAGCGAGCGCATCACCAATTGAACCAAATGAAAACGATCAATAATCACGATTGCCTTTGGAAAAACGTCTCTAATTAGCGAGGTATAAGGCGCATTCATATCTACCACGACAGTTTTTACAGAATCTCTCGCTTCGTAGGAATAATTAAGAAAATAATCCCTCAAATGATGCAATCTTCGAGTAGGAAAGATATCCATAATTTCATGTTTTCTCGCATCCGTGAAAATAAAGCTCATTTGGCTGTCTGCACTTTTTACTGATTTGAATTCATCCATTGAAAGGTGAGCCGGGAGGCTCCCATAACTGGGTTTGAATTGGTGTGACCATTGATGTATTGCACGATTGACAGTTGTCGGAGAAACACTGTGTCTATAAGCAATATCCTTCTCAGAAGAAATAAATTGACCTTCAGACGAAATTGCTTGTATCACACGTTTTGAAATAAAGCAGTTTCTTTTTACTAGTGAAGATGATGCGGTGAAAGTAGTATGGCAACCTTCACAATAGAAGCGTTGTTTCTTCAAAAATAAATAGGTAGGCAGATTCGCTGATTTAGTAAGCGTAATGCGGGATAATTTCGTGCCATATTTAATAATTTTGACTGTCTCACTAGTAAAACCACAATTTGAACACCTGCTAGGTGTATAAGTGAGCGTTCCATAGTAACAAATGCTGGAAAATCCCTTAATTACTTGTTTTTCACACCACGTTTTTGAAAAAGAAATATTTTTATCTGTAATTCCAGAGGAATTTGCGATATTATTAGAAGTGATAGCTGACATTTTCGAATCCCCCTTATAAATTTGTTGTGATGACTTAATTTTACAGGGATTTTGAAAATGTCGCTATTTTTTTGCGGAAAAATAGGCATCAGTGAAAACTCACCAACACCATAAATTATAGAGCCTTTTGTTATTGCTAATATCGTAACGAAGTTATGAGTGTACGAGAGTAGTATAGGACGGAAGTTTCATCAGAAAGTGAGTACTTTTCATCCTTAGTGTCCGTTTGAATAACGATAGATGAAACTATTATTGATTGCGTGTGAATATTTGCGTAACGTCCCTAGGCTCTTTTTCAAATAGTGAGACACGCTGCTATGTTTTTGGTGAATAAGGGTGTTGTATGCTTCAAAATTACGATGATCAAAGGCAACTGTCAGTTGCTGTACAAGACGATAGATCGCCTTGAATGACTCATCAATGTTAGTCAGATAATCAATAATACCGCGAGAGGTCATCATACATTTGAACAAAGGCGTGTAGCGATACGACGTATCGCTTAGTTCAGTTTCTTTCTTAAGTACAAGTTTCCAATAACGCTTGAGTTTACGATATGTTTTCTGATTTTCTGGACAAGCTGTTTTAAATCGATTCATGAGTTGGATACGAGTTTGAGACAGAGAGCGAACAATCAGTTGTGATAAGTGGAAGCGATCAACAATTAATTTTGCTTTCGGGAATAACTCTTTAACCAGGACATAATAAGGGGCATTCATATCGACAACCACTGTTTAAACTGCGTTTCTGGCAGTTCTAGAATAAGATGAGAAGTAATTTTTAAGAACAGTTAAACGGCGAGAGGGTAAAATATCAATGATTTTATGGGTTGTTGAATCACTAAAAATAACACTCATTTGACTGTCTGCACTTTTCACAGATTTGAACTCATCCATTGAAAGATGTTGTGGTAATGACTGATAAGAAGGTCTAAACTGTTCTTGCAACTGGTGCAATGCTCGAGATACTGTGGTAGTTGAAACGCGGAAGCGTTTAGCAATATCTTTTTCAGAAAGGATGGATTGTCCTTCCACGAGAATACTTTGAATCACATTTTTTGAAATGAAACAGTGTTCTTTGACTAAGTTAGTCTGTGCTGAAAATGTGGTTTGACAGTGTTTACAGAAATAGCGCTGTTTTTTTAAGAAGAGAAACGTCTGATGATTATCGGTTCTATTTAAGGTGATACGCGACGTCTTAACACCGTATTTGATGATGTTAAAATTTGCAGAAGTTTTGCCACAATTAGAGCAGCGCCCTGGGTTATAAGTGAGCGTTCCGAAATAACAAATACTCTCAATACCTTTCACTTTTTGACGAGAACACCAATTTTCAGGAAATTTTATATTTTTATCTTTAATTCCTGTAGAAAATGCGATAGAATGAGTTGTATGAGATATATATAATTCCTCCTTTGGATTGGTTCAGCGACTTTATTTTAAAGGAAATTTATATATGTTTCTATTTTTTTGCGTAAAAATAGTGTTAGCGACATATTTCGTCACCAACACTATAAATTATAGAGCCTTTTTCTGTATATGATTAATTATTGAAACACAAAAGAATACGATTTCTGAAATTAGTGAAATGCTAATATCTTAGAGAATTTAAGAGAGTAAGAGAGTAGTATACGATGGATCTTTGTTGAAATTTTTGCAAATTCATTTGTTTAAAGAGGCAATATGGGACGGAAAGATTCATGGGAAATTGAGTGACATTCCATTATTTCTCGAAGTGCCCATTTTAAAATGATAAAACCCTCTTTTAAAAACTATAAAAAAGTAAAGGAGATCCGTTGTTTTTTTATGATTTAATTTAAGCCATAAAGATAAAGTAGCACAGTAAGCTTTCAATAGAAAACGGCTTAAATCGCAAATAAGATACTTTAAAATAAATGTGATTGGAAACAATTCAACATAATTATAACTAAGAGATATAATTATATTATAGAATTAATACCTTCTTTTAAAAAAATTACGAAGGAGAATAGCACAATTATGAATAAGAAATTAACGAAAGCCATTTTAGCAGGAGCAACATCGGTAATGATTGTAGCACCACAGGTAGCAAGTGCAGTAGAGGTATTTAGTGCGAATACAAGTACAGTCTCAACAAGGCATTAGCAATGGTTGAACGTTCAATCTCAATTTCACGAGCAGATGTTAACAAGCACACGAATAAAGCTACAGCAGTTAAGGTTCAAGGTGTAGGTCTTACAATTTATGCTTACTTCCAAAGTGATGATGGTAAAGAAGTGACATTGTTTGCAGAAAAACCAGATGGTGAAAACTATGTTAAGCGTTTTGCAAAATCTGGAACAACAGACATCAATTTTGATGATGGTAAAACAGCTATTCACCGTGTAAAAGTAAATATTTCGGGTCAAATACCTCAACCAATTGAAAAAGTACTTGTTACTATGAATGGTATTCTTAAAGAAAAGGCTTCTGATAAAGATGAGGTTGTTTTCACCAATGATGCTTTATATGAGAAAGGTTCAACTCAAACTATTAAACCTAGTAGAAACGTTTATGCAGGTTATAAATTACAAGGTATTACAACGCAAGTAAACATTGACAATGCTTCGAAATCTTTAAACACAGCAGTTAAAAACTTAGTTAAGGTAGATATTCCTGCACCATCTTTACCCTTACAATTATCAGTTTTCAAAACAGCAGTGAATAAAGCAAATGCAATTAAAAACGATGGTTACACAAACGCTACATGGACAACATTTAACAATGCACGTAACGCATCAAAAGATTTACTTGTACGAGCAGAAGCACAAAACAACTCACGAGCATTAATCACTCAAGCTCAAATTGATAATTCAGTTAAAACATTAGATAACGCTACTAAGAATTTGAAGAAAGAAGTAAAGGTTGATTTCTCAGCACTTAAAGCAACGGTAACAAATGCTAACAAATTAACATCTAATGGTTATACAAAAGCTTCATTCAACAGTTTTGCTAAGGTTCGTACAGCATCAACAAAAACCTTAAACAATGCTAAAGCAACACAAGCACAAGTTAACAAAGCTAACAAGGGTTTAAATCAAGCAATGACAGCTTTAAAGAAAGTCTAAAGTTAAAAACGATAGTATTGAAATGACGATAGCTCAAGTAAAATAGACGTTTTTAAAATCGTTATAATAAAATCGGTGTTATAGAATAGGTTAGTCAATCGTAATAGTGATGCTTCTATCGTTTTGTTACAGACTAAAAAGATTACGGTAGATCCGCTATAAAAAAAACATCCTCTTTAGGGGAGATTTGGACTTTAGGCCAAAAAGTGTAATTGAAAAAATTAACAACCATTTGGATTGTAGGCTAATGTCTACAATCCTTTTTTTATAAAAAAAGCTGATGACATGATGTCACCAACATAAAATATCAGTAGAGGGTAATGGCAGATATGACTATTTGAAGAGACTGTATATGTAATCAGCAAAATAAGTTTCTAAAAAAGCTGCGAGAATAATTAAAGGAAGAACGATAATCAAGAATTCCTTAACTAGTTGTAAAAATATTTTAAAGAAATAACTAGTTTCGGTTGTTTTTTTAAAGCATTTTTTAACTTTTAATCGAATAACTTTATTAATATCATAGAGTAAGGCTGCTAAAATACAATATGCAAGCATTTCTGTAATGGAGTGAGGTAAGCTAGCAACAAAAATCGGAAGACTTTCAGCAAAGCTTAAATGTAGCATGATACCAAACAGAATACCAGGTATTATGGCTGTTAGTATTAGATTGCAGAGGTATAAGAATGGTATCGGTATCAATGATAAAAAGAACATTTGTAAAGGCACATGTAGTCCGTTATTGACGACGTATACAAATACTTTAGATAAACCAGCTGCATCATTTGAAACTCGATCTAAGTTTTGATTTAATTCGGATAGATTTGGAGTTATAAAGTAACTTATTAAGGTTGTAATAATTGTAATCATAAGTGTTAGCAATAAAAATTGTTTAGTTCTCTTTTGATATTGTTGATGGATTATATTTGTAATTCTACTCACCTCAATGAATTTCATTAATTTTTTGACATGCACCTTAAGTATAGACTATATACAGAAAATCACATAGACAACCATCAAAATGTTAGTTAATAAATATTAAAAAAAGTAAACGTTTCAATATCTTTTTAGATACTATTAAATTAAACTTAAGATAGTACCAAAAAGGAAGAATTTGAATGTTTAAGCTAAGGATATTTGTTTTGATAGGGATTGTACTATTTGCTTTTAGTTATCCAAATTATAGTGTGAGTGCAAAAAACATCACTGACAGTATCGTAACGGATGTTAATTTCAAATCGGATACAACGGCTAAAAATGGTGAAATCTTAACTGAAATAAAAAGTGATAAAAAATTTGTGCTTTCGTACGAATTTGCAATTCCAAAAGGCTCAAACATTGTTGCTGGGGATAAAGCAGTTTTTACAATCCCATCAGAAATTAGATATGATAATATTGAAATGGAAAATGTTGCATTAAAAACAGCTGAAGGTGTTGTTTTTGGAACAGCTACTATTAAAAATGGTTTAGTTAATAAAGATATAATTATTAACAAACCAGATGTGGGATCTGGATCGGGTGCATGGCTCACGAAAAGTGGGAGATACTTAGGCAATCAAAATCCTAAAGATACACTTACATGGCAGATATACATTAATACGTTTGAACAAAAGAAAGTTTTAAACGATGGGTATCTAATTGATACATTAGGCGATGGTTTGACTTTTTTAGGATCGAAAAATAGTGATACAGTTCGTGTCGTTTATGGTCCAAGTACAGCTGAAGCAACGATAGATGAAGATGTTAAGGTTGAATGGACTGGTGCTAAGACTTTTAAAATTCCATTGAGAGATACCGATGAACGAATTTACATTACATATAAAACAAAAACTGATTTATCTAAATCACAATACACTAATAATGCAGAGATATTTGCTAAAGTAGACGGTTCGGACATAGAAGAGTCGCATAATATCCTATCTTACTCAGAAAAATACGGTGCTGAAGGTGGCGGAGGTACCGATCCGAGTACAGAACCAAGTACCGAACCAAGTACCGAACCAAGTACAGAACCGAGTACAGAACCAAGTACAGAACCAAGTACAGAACCAAGTACAGAACCGAGTACCGAACCAAGTACCGATCCGAGTACCGAACCAAGTACCGAACCAAGTACAGAACCGAGTACCGATCCGAGTACAGAACCAAGTACCGATCCGAGTACAGAACCAAGTACCGAACCAAGTACCGAACCAAGTACCGAACCAAGTACCGAACCGAGTACCGAACCAAGTACCGAACCAAGTACCGAACCGAGTACCGAACCAAGTACCGAACCAAGTACCGAACCAAGTACTGAACCAAGTACCGAACCGAGTACCGAACCAAGTACCGAACCGAGTACAGAACCGAGTACCGAGCCAAGTACAGAGCCGAGTACCGAACCAAGTACCGAACCGAGTACCAATCCAAGTACCGAACCAAATACAGAGCCGAGTACAGAACCAAGTACCGAACCAAGTACCGAACCGAGTACTGATACAAGTACAGATTCCAACATAGCTGTGAGCACAGAATCAAGTGCCAATCCAGGTACAGTAGATAATGTTGCGAAGGTAGAAAAAACAGCCTTGCCGCATACTGGGGAAGAAAGTCGTACACCAATTACATTTGTAATAGGGTTAGTACTAATTGTATTTGCTTTTCGACAACTAACAATTGCTAATAGTGAATCAAAACGTTGAAGTTAATATCAATAACAGGGTCAATCTCACGGTAAAGAGTATAATCGTGGGATTGATTTTTTTTGCATGTCTATTGAGAAATACTTAGTATTAATACATTTGTTAACCGAGACTTTCGTGTGAAATAGCTGTGGATATGATAAAATAGGGGAAGACTTTGGCTTGAAAAAAGGCTGAAACATAAAACTGAAGCGGGTGTGAAAATTATGAAATCATTAGTATTGGCTGAAAAGCCGTCTGTTGCACGCGATATTGCACGTGTAATGGGTTCAACTCAAACTAATCGTAATTATATTGATGGGCCAAAATATGTTGTGACATGGGCATTAGGCCATTTAGTGACAAATGCACAACCAGAACAATATGATAATAAATATAAGGAATGGGATTTAAACGTATTACCAATTATCCCACCTCAGATGAAAACAGTCGTTATCAAACAAACAAGTGCGCAGTTTAATGCAGTTAAACGTTTAATTGAACGCGATGATATTAATGAAATTATTATTGCGACTGATTCGGGGCGTGAAGGAGAGCTCGTTGCTCGTTTAATTTTAGATAAATGTAAGCTTAAAAATAAAACGTTGAAACGCTTATGGATTTCATCAGTTACGAATCAAGCAATCAAGCAAGGCTTTAATACGTTGCGTAATGCTAAGGAATTTGAGCCGCTTTATCAAGCCGCATTGGCACGTTCTGAAGCCGATTGGTTAGTTGGAATTAATGCAACACGTGCGTTAACTAAAAAATATGATGCCCAACTTTCATGTGGCCGCGTACAAACACCAACGTTGGCAATGATTGCGCATCGCCAAACGCAAATTCAAAGTTTCAAATCAACGCCTTTTTATGGTCTTGATTTAGCGATTGAAGGCACGACATTCAAATGGTTAAATGCAAACAAACAATCAAGTGTCAAAAACCCTGAAATAGTTAAAGAAATTGCCCAAAAACTTAAAGGCCAGCCAGTCACAATTACGGCGGTTAAAAATAGTGAGAAAAAACAATTTCCTGGGGCACTCTATGATTTAACAACGTTACAACAAGATGCTTATAAGCGTTTTAAGTATTCCGCTAAAGAAACGTTGAAAATTATGCAAACACTCTATGAAACACACAAGGTGTTAACTTATCCACGGACAGATTCGCGTTTTATTTCGGAAGATGTGGTACCAACCTTAAAAGAACGTTTAACAGCAGCTCGGAAATCGAAATTTGGTGAGCAAATCAAAACGGTGTTACGTCAACCAATTAAGGCAAACAGTGGGTTTGTAAATAACGCTAAAGTATCGGATCATCATGCCATTATCCCGACAGAAGAAGCGCCTAACTATTTGAAATTAGGTGCACGTGAACTTGCTATTTATAATTTAGTTGTGGAAAAATTTGTTAGTGTTTTAATGCCGGTAACTGTTTATACAGAGCAAACGATTGAAGCAACAATTAAGGATGAAAGATTCACAGCAAAACATAAAATCGTCACACAATTGGGTTTTAAAGCATTGTATGAAGAAAATACGGTTACAAAAGCTTTGGCATTTAAGCAAGGTGAACGTTATACAACTTATAAACTAGCACAATCAGAAGGTCACACTTCACCACCTGCTTATCTTAATGAAGGAACTTTGTTAAAAGCGATGGAAAACCCAACGACTATCTTCCAAATTGAAGATTCAAAAATGGCAAAAACGTTGAAAGAAACGGGTGGAATTGGTACGGTTGCTACGCGTGCTGATATTATTGAAAAGCTATATGCGTTAAACGTTGTAGAACAAGTTAATGGTGGCTTACGTGCAACAGCTAAAGGACGTCAATTGCTTGATTTAGCACCAGAAAAATTAAAAACACCAGATTTAACAGCTGATTGGGAAGATAAGTTAGCTCGCATTGAAAAAGGGAAATATGCGAAATCACAATTCATTCAAGAAATGAAAGATTATACGCAACAAGTTATTACTGATATTAAAAAGAGTGAAAAGAAATATAAACATGATAATTTGACAGCAACCAAATGCCCGACTTGTGGTAAATTCATGTTGGATATTAAAACGAAAAATGGTAAAATGTTAGTCTGTCAGGATCCAGAATGTAATACTAAGAAAAACGTTGTCCGCACAACTAATGCACGTTGCCCAGAATGTAAGAAAAAATTGCAATTGCGTGGTAAAGGATCTACTGCTGTGTATTCATGTGTATGTGGTCATCGTGAAAGCCAAGAAGCAATGAATAAAAGAATGGACAAAAATAAAAAAAGTCGTGTCTCAAAAGGAGACGTGGCAAAATATATGAAAGCACAAAAACAAGAGGATGAACCTTTCAATAACCCATTAGCAGAGGCGTTAGCGAAGCTGAAGTTATCTGATAAGGATTAGGGGGAATTAAAATGGATGCAAATATAGAACGTCAACGCCGTAAAGACGAACACGTTTATTTTGCGGTTGCTCAGCATCAAACAAAAACGACATCGCAGTTTGATGAATTGGAATTAATCAATGACGCGGTACCAATGCTTAACCTAGCAGACGTTGATTTATCAGGGGAAGTCGCTGGCTTAGAATTTGAAATACCGTTATATATCAATGCGATGACTGGTGGTAGCCCACATACGGGAAAATTAAATGGCCAACTTGCTGAAGTAGCAGCAGCAACAGGTTTAATGATGGCTGTGGGCTCAATGCATGCAGCGATTCGTGAGCCAGAACTAGCATCAACGTATTCGATTGTGCGTGAAAAACATCCGAATGGTGTACTGTTTGCTAATATTAGTGCTGATTTAACACCCGAGCAGGCTCAAAAAGCCGTTGATATTTTACAAGCAGATGCATTACAAATCCATGTGAATGTGGCACAAGAATTAGTGATGAAAGAAGGATCACGTGAGTTCGATCATTGGCTTGATAATATTGCAGCAATTAAAGAGCAAGTGGATGTCCCGATTATTGTCAAAGAAGTAGGTTTTGGGTTAGCACGTAAAACAATTATGCGTTTGCGTGATATCAACGTCGACATTATTGATTTAGCTGGAAAAGGCGGCACTGATTTTGCACGTATTGAAAATGCTCGTCGTCGTGATGGCAAGTGGGATTACTTCAATGACTGGGGTCAAACAACAGCCCAATCTTTAATTGCAATCCAATCACCCAACTATGTAAATATGCCTTACTTTGCTTCAGGGGGTGTGCGTCATCCGTTAGATGCAATTAAATGTTTAGCATTAGGCGCTGAAGCAGTTGGAATTGCGGGTGTAATTTTAGCTTACTTAAAAGAACATGATGTGGAAGAAACCATTGAATGGGTTGAAACATGGAAAGAGCAAATGAAGATGATTGCTGTAATGGTTAACGCTAAAAATCTTTCTAAATTACGTAAAGTTCCTGTAATAACATATGGACGACTTAAAGAATGGGGCGAATTACGTGGAGTTAAGTTGGAACAACTCGCCCAACGATTAATGTAAAAATAACTGAAGCTGTTTAGAAATGAAGGGATTGGAGAAGTATGAGTCGCGATTACTTTGATCGCAAACGAGTATCTTCGAAATTGCTGACAACAAGGTTATAGTTTGATAAATAAAAAACGCTTTACGACACTCACTTATTAATTAGTGATGTGAGGTAATAGCGTTTTTTTTGAGTATAAGGCGTGGAGCTCTTCAGTTATTAGTATGAGAGATGGTGATTTTACGATATTAGCACTGTGCGCTGTAAAAAAGGATTGGTACTCTTAATTTATTAATAGAAGGAGTGGTACTCTTAAAGCATCTAACATGAGGAGTGGTACTCAATTTTCTATGAAAATTTGCGTCCCATACTACTCTCGTAAAGCGAATAAATCCGCTACGATATTAGCACCCATACTGTCCTCATAAAGCTCATCACTTTGCTACGATATTAGTAATCCTAATGGGGCTGCCCAAGAAAATTGACTGTTAGGATAAGTTTCTTCGAGCAATTCATGCATTAAACGCACATCACTGTCTTCAAAACCAGCAATTTCCTCGTAATTAAATGGGGTAATAAAATAATAAGAAGTCACAGTATTTTCGCGAATTTGTGGTGGTGCATGACGGGCTGTAAAAAGAATACCTTTCCAAGTGAAAACAATCTCATCATCACGTGTTTTATAGGCAAACCAATCTTTCTTTTGAGACGCAACAAATAACAGACGACTATCACTCTGTAAATATTTGATTACTACCCAACAGATAAAGACTGCGAATAGTAGTAGCGTGATTGCTAATAAACTGTTCATCTCTTCACCTCTATTCGTTTATGCATTATTCTTGTTGTGTAACACCTCTTGTTCCTTCTATTGTAACTGATATTTGCTATAAATAAAAATAATAAGTTGTGCTATAATTAAAGCACTGTATGAAGGAAAAGGACGTGGAAAGTAATGGAAAGAATTACATCAATTAAAAATGATCGCATCAAAAAATGGCGTAAATTAGCAACAAAAAAAGGTCGCGAAGCAAGCGGTAGTTACCTTGTAGAGGGGATTCATTTAATCGAAGAAGCGATACTTGCTAAACAAACAATTAAAGCATTGATTGTGCGTGATGAAACAAAAATTCCAACAAATTGGAATGTCGATATGTTAGCAAAATACGGTGTAACTCCGCAAGTAGCGGATGCTTTAGCTGAAACAAATTCAACACAAGGTTTATTTGCAGAGATTGAAATGATTGAGAGTAATTCTGATATTGATGCGATGAATTTTGTTTTAATAATGGATGAAGTACAAGATCCAGGTAATATTGGTACGATTATTCGTACGGCAGATGCAGCTGGCTATGATACGGTGGTATTGGGTAAAGGAAGTGGAGATATCTACAACCCTAAAGTCGTACGTGCAACTCAAGGGAGTTTATATCATATCAATGTTGTTGCAGGTGTTGATTTAACAGAATTTATTCCGGCCCTACAAGAACAAGAAGTACCTGTTTTTGGTGCAGTGCTTGATGCAGAAGCAAAACGACATTATCAAATTGATCCATTAGAGCGTGTAGCTCTAGTTGTTGGTAACGAGGCACAAGGTATTAATGCTGAAATCATTGAAAAATTAGATGAAAAAGTGTATATTCCAATTTATGGTAAGGCTGAGTCCTTAAACGTAGGAGTTGCAACCGGAATACTTGCCTACCATCTAGCAGATCATAATGACAGAGAGAAGGTATAATATGAAAACAAGAGGCTTTGAAGCAGTTCCCACACAAAATCGTAAATACCCAGAAGTCACAATCAAGTTACCAGTTCGTGCAGACAGCCGTTCAGCAGGGTATGATTTTAGCTCAAATGAAACAGCAACGATTGCACCTGGACAAAAACATTTATTTTGGACAGATGTTTGTTCTTATATGTTAGCGGATGAAGTGCTTGAAATATATGTGCGTTCTTCGATTGGTATTAAGAAAAATCTTACAATGGCTAATACAGTTGGTATTATTGATTCTTCTTATTATGCTAATGAAGGAAACTATGGCAATATTGGTATTTGTTTAGTGAATCATTCTGAAGAAACTGTAACAATTGAAGCGAGCGAGCGCATTGCACAAGGAATTTTTAAGAAATATCTTGTAGCGGATGAAGATGTAACCTTAAATACTACACGTTCAGGTGGGATGGGTAGTTCGGGTTCGAAGTAACTTACAAAAAACAAGTCGTATCTTATTAGATAGTGGCTATCTTTATGGGTGTTGTGTTATAATAAAGAAAAACTTAACAAAGAGGTGAAGAATAATGACAACTTCAATGGTATTATGTCCTAAGTTTGAAGAAGCTTTTCAACTTTTAGGTAAACGTTGGACAGGTCTAATTGTCGAAGTGTTATTAAACGGAGACTGTCGTCGCTTTAAAGAGATATCAGAGTTAATCCCTAATATGAGTGACCGTGTTTTAGCAGAGCGCTTAAAAGAACTCGAAGCGAAAGACATTGTAGAGCGAAAAGTTTATCCAGAAACACCTGTTCGAATTGAATATATTTTGACACCTAAAGGGAAAGACTTACAAAAAGCAACAAAAGATATTCATGAATGGGCCGAAAAATGGATTGATTCACCGCAAGAGGTAGTTGAAAATTAATGATAGACCCAGTATAATGGAAGAATAGCTAAATAGTCAGACTATGAAAGAGCATAAGGCGTTTGTGAATAATGACAGGAAAGGGCATCATTGACTGAGAGTGCCCACATTGGAAGCAAGCTTACCGTTCAACTCTGGAGTCGCCAGCGGGACCATGTTAACGAACATGTAAAGTTGGCCGGTTGTAGTAATACAGCCGTTATCTCAATGAAGTGAAAGGGCCTATGCTCTTTTATCAGGGTGGTACCGCGATGAACCTCGTCCCTTTTTGGAGACGAGGTTTTTTATTTTGTCCAAAGGTTCAAACATTCAAAGGAGGATTACCATGAGTATAGATAAATTGAAGAATCTTAAAGAAGAAGCAGTAAAAGCAATTGAAGCAGTGATTGATTTACCGCAATTAAACGATGTACGCGTGAAGTTTTTAGGTAAAAAAGGCCCAATGACTGAAATTATGAAAGGTATGAGTAAACTTTCTAATGAGGAGCGCCCGTTGATGGGGAAAGTTGCTAACGAAGTCCGTGAAGCAATCACTACTGCAATGGATGAAAAACATTCAGACTTAGAAGCGCTTAAAATTGAAAAACAGTTGGCTCATGAAAGCATTGATGTTACTTTACCAAGTCGTGAAGTTAAAACTGGCTCATCACATATTTTAACGCAAGTTGTAGAACAACTTGAAGATTTATTTATCGGAATGGGTTATTCAATTGTTGAAGGACCAGAAGTGGAGCAAGATCATTATAACTTTGAAATGTTAAACTTGCCAAAAGACCATCCAGCACGTGATATGCAGGACACATTCTATATTACTGATGAAGTCCTAATGCGTACACATACGTCGCCTGTACAAGCTCGTACAATGGAGAAACATGACTTTGCCAACGGACCTATCAAAATTGTCTGTCCTGGAAAAGTTTATCGTCGTGATAGCGATGATGCTACACATTCACATCAATTTACTCAAATTGAAGGCTTGGTCATCGATAAACACATTACGATGTCCGACTTAAAAGGCACATTGACTGCTTTTGCTAAAAAAATGTTTGGTGAAGAGCGCGAAATTCGTTTGCGTCCAAGTTTCTTCCCATTCACTGAACCTTCTGTTGAAATGGATATCTCATGTTTCAAATGTGGTGGGTCAGGCTGTAACGTATGTAAAGGTACAGGCTGGATTGAAGTTCTCGGAGCAGGAATGGTACATCCCAACGTCTTAGAGATGGCTGGAATTGATTCATCATTATACGGTGGTTTTGCATTTGGTATGGGACCTGATCGTATTGCAATGTTAAAATACGGCGTTGATGATATCCGTCACTTCTACACGAACGATGTCCGCTTTTTAGAACAATTCAAAGTGAAAGATTAAGGAGGAAATAATATGTTTGTATCATATAAATGGTTGCAAGAATACTTACCAAACTTAAATCAAGAGGCAAAAGCATTAGGCGAAGTGATTTCGCGTACGGGGATCGAAGTGGAAGATGTGTTTAACTACGCAGATGGTATTAAAAAAGTTGTTGTAGGTCATGTTGTAACATGTGAACAACATCCTAATGCTGAAAAATTGCATAAGCTCACTGTTAACGTTGGCGAAGAAGAGCTAGCAGAAATCGTCTGTGGCGCACCTAATGTTGCAGTGGGACAAGATGTTATCGTAGCCTTACCAGGTGCTCGTTTACCAGGTGGTATTAAAATTAAAAAAGCTAAATTACGTGGCGAAGTCTCTAATGGTATGATTTGTGCCTTACAAGAGCTTGGTATCGATGGTAAAGTTGTGCCTAAAGCATTTGTAGAAGGTATCTATGTGTTCACTGAAAAACAAACACCGGGTACAGATGTGCTCGAATTATTAGGATTAAATGATCCGATTTTAGAATTAGGAATTACTCCAAACCGTTCTGATGCATTGAGTATGCGTGGCGTTGCTTACGAAGTCGGCGCAATTACAGCTGAAAAACCAGTATTAACAGTGCCAGAAGTTACGACTGTTTCGACACAACAAACTGCTGACTTGTTAGCTTTAAATGTTGAAAATACGGTGGATACACCTTATTACAGCATTGCAATTGCTGAAAATGTCGTCATCAAAGAATCACCATTATGGTTACAAGGGAAATTGATGAAAGCAGGTATTCGTCCACATAATAATGTTGTCGATATTACTAACTACATCTTATTAACATATGGCCAACCCTTACATGCATTTGATTTTGATACATTAGCGGGCAAAGATGTTTCTGTTCGCCGTGCAAAAGCAGATGAAGCTTTTACAACATTAGATAGTGTTGAACGCACGTTATCAGAAAAAAACCTTGTGATTACAAGCAATGACACACCAATTGCCATAGCAGGTATTATGGGTGGTCTTGCTAGTGAAGTCACTGCCAAAACAACTCGTGTGGCGCTTGAAACAGCATTGTTCCAGCCAACTGTGACACGTTTATCTGCTAAAGCTGTCGGTATTCGTAGTGAAGCAAGTATGCGTTTTGAAAAAGGGATGGATTATTTTGTTGCTGAACAAGCTCGTCAACATGCGTTGGCATTGTTAGTTGAGTTAGCGGATGCAACAATTTTAGCAGAGCCATTAACAATCGATCACCGCGAACCATTTGAAGTGACACTACCACTAGATGTTAAACGTGTGAATCATGTACTTGGTACAGCAATGACAGTTACAGATGTTGCTGAAGCATTTGATCGCTTACAATTTGAAACGACACATGAAGGTAACGTCTTTATGGTAACTGTGCCATCTCGTCGTCCTGATATTTCGATTGAAGCAGATTTATTGGAAGAAGTTGGGCGTATTTATGGTTATGATAATTTACCAAGCACATTACCAAAAGGTGAAGCAACTCCTGGTAAATTAAATTACCGTCAACAAAAAACACGTGAAATCCGTCAATTACTTGAAGGAAATGGTTTTTACCAAGCAATCACTTATGGCTTAGAAACAGAAGCCAAAGCGGGTTACTTAGCACTGAAAGAAACACATTTAACAAAATTAGCAATGCCAATGAGTGAAGAACATTCACACTTGCGTACAAGCTTGGCTGCGGGATTATTAGATGTTGTCGCATATAACGTTGCCCGTCGTCAAAGCAATGTTGCTTTCTATGAAATTGCCCGTGTTTTTTATGGCAATGAAACGGATCGTCCAACGGAAGAAGAACATTTAGCAGGTGCTGTAACAGGTTTATGGGAATCAACACCTTGGCAAAAAATTGCCCGTCCCGTCGATTTCTTCGATGTAAAAGGGATGATTGAAGCGGTTGTAAGCACATTAGGATTAGTCGCACCCCTTCGTTTTGAAGCAACTAAAAAGGCAGAACTTCACCCAGGTCGTGCAGCAGCTATTTATCTTGGTACAGAAGAAGTAGGTTATTTAGGACAATTACATCCATCAGAAGCTGCGCGTTTAGACTTGCCAGAAACATATGTGTTTGAACTTAACTTGCAAGCTTTATTAGCAGCTGATAAAGTGGAGAAAAATTACCATGAAATGCCACGTTTCCCTGCTAGCCAACGTGATATTGCTGTATTGGTTAACAATGAAGTAACAAATGCTACTTTAGAAGATATTATTAAAGAAAATGCAGGAGGTCTATTGAAGCACATCGTCTTATTTGATGTCTTTGTTAATGATAAAATCGGTAACGATAAAAAATCAATGGCCTACAATTTGACTTACTTTGATCCAAGTCGTACATTGACAGACGAAGAAGTAAGCGCATCTTACGATAAGATTGTCGTTGCTTTGGAAGCAATTGGAGCAGAGATTCGTTAAACGCTCAATTTAAATGATAAAAAAACCCCTGTAGCGTTTTTAGCTACAGGGGTTTTATATCAAAGAAGCTGTTAATTATTCACCGTAAACTTTTACACGGTCAGCAATTGGAGCGAATTCTTTTTCGCCAGCAGGAGCTGCAATGTTACCAAAAGGCATTTGAGCTGTTAATTTCCATTCAGCTGGAATGTTCCATGCTTCAGCAACTTGAGCTTCAATAAGGTTGCTATAGTGTTGTAAAGAAGCACCAACGTTTTCTTGAGCAAGTGCAGTCCATACTGAGAATTGTGAAATTCCAGCAGCTTGTTCTGACCAGATAGGGAAGTTGTCAGCATAAAGTGCAAATGCTTCTTGTAAACCTTTAACAATGCTTGTATCTTCAAAGAATAATACAGTACCAACGCCAGCATCAAAAGAATTGATTTTAGCTTCAGTATCAGCAAAAGCAGCTTCAGGTGTTACTTTACGAAGTGCGTCTAATACGAGGTTCCATAATTTAGTGCTTTCTTCACCGTATAAAACAACAGCTTTTGTTGTTTGAGAGTTAAAAGCAGAAGGTGCATGAGCAATAGCTGTTTGAATTGTTTCAGTAATTTGAGCGTTGCTCAATGTAGTGTTTGCATCCAATGCATAGATTGAACGACGGTTTTGAATAGCATTTAAAAATGTGTTTGACATAATGAAAACCCCTTTAAATTTAATTTATTGTTCCTTACTTACAATAGTATAGCTTCTATCCTTTGATATGTAAAGTGAAAAATAAAAAAAGTTTTTAAAAAAATGAAAAAGACTTAAATTATGCTGAGTTTAAACATTAAGCTTATGAGATGTGAGCTGAGACTGGTATAATGTAAAGAGAGTTATTTTAAATAGCTATCCAGAAAGGAAGAGGTCAATGGTACTGAATATTATTATAGCCCTGTTGCTTTTTTCCGGAGTTGTCGTTGGAATGAAGCGCGGTGCAGTATTGTACATCCTTAATTTTATAGGACTAATTGTTGTTTTAATCATATCGTATATGTATTACCGTCCCTTTGCACGTCATTTGGACTTTATAAAGTTTAATGTTGATAAAGAGTCAGCGTTATCCTTTTTAAATAGTGAACTTGTATTTTACAATGTGATTGCATTTTTAATATTGTTTATTATTAGTTCAATTGTTGTTAAAACGATTATTAGAATGATTAATTCAATTGCCAACCTGCCGGTATTAAAGCAATTAAACGGCTTGATTGGTGGAGTACTAGGATTTGTTATTCATTATGCAGTTATTTTTATGGGACTTTATCTCATACTCTTATTTCCAAATGAGATGATTCAAAATGCATACAACAAGTCAGATGTCGCACAGTGGGTCATTATGAAAACGCCCATTTTATCAGATTATTTTTATCACTGGATGATTCAGTCGAAAATAATTTAATGTATTGTAATGGAAGGTGAGAAAATGAATAAGAAAGTAGAAGTTGTTTTAGAATTTGAAAAAATTAAACAAAGCTTGATTGAACAAGTAGTTTCAAGCTTAGGTGAAAAATATATCCGCACGTTAAAACCTGCGACAGATATTGAAACTGTACAGGAACGTTTAGCACAAACGGATGAAGCTGCAAAGGTTTTACGCCTGCGTGGTGAGGCGCCTTTAGCGGGCATACATGATGTGGGAATGGCGCTTAAACGTCTGGAAATTGGGGCGGATTTAAACGGTACAGAACTGTATCAAGTGGCTCGTAACTTACAAGTTGCCCGTTTATTCAAACAATTTATTATGCAGTTTGAAGCAGGTGGTATTGATATGCCTGCGTTAACAGCCTTAGCAGAAACCTTAGTACCGTTGGAAGACATTGAAAAACAAGTGCTGGATGCAATTGATGAAACGGGTTATGTAACGGATAGTGCTAGTCTCGATTTGCGAGCAATCCGAGGAGCTTTAGTACGTTCAGAAGGAAATGTTCGTGAAAAACTAGAAGGAATCGTGCGTTCTAAATCCGCAAGTAAGATGTTATCGGATAGTATTATTACCATTCGTAATGACCGTTATGTCATCCCCGTTAAAATTGAGTATAAGAGTCAATTTGGCGGTATTGTGCATGATCAATCAGCATCAGGTCAAACGCTTTTCATCGAGCCACAAGCTGTTGTTGAGCTTAACAATGAACGACGTGAACTACAAGTAAAAGAACGTCATGAAGTGGCACGTATTTTAAAAGAACTATCTGCAGCGGTTGAACCCTATTCAGCGGATATTTCTGAAAATACAAAACAGCTTGGGTTTTTTGACTTTACATTTGCCAAAGCGCGCTTAGGTAAAAATATGTCTGCTGTCACACCCATTATGAATGACGAACTACGTGTTAACTTAATACAAGCACGTCATCCGCTCATTAATCCTGATGATATCGTACCAAATGATATTTATGTTGGTGGCGATTTTAATGCGTTAATTATTACGGGTCCGAATACCGGTGGTAAAACAATCACTTTAAAAACATTAGGTTTATTAGCAATGATGGCACAATCTGGTTTACAAATTCCGGCAGAAGTTAATTCTGAGTTGCCTATTTATTCACGAATTTTTGCTGATATTGGTGATGAACAGTCGATTGAGCAATCATTATCAACGTTTTCTTCACACATGACCAATATTGTACAAATCTTTAAAGAAGTTGATGAAAAAAGTTTAGTCTTATTTGATGAATTGGGAGCTGGAACCGATCCACAAGAAGGTGCCGCATTAGCAATTTCAATTCTTGATGCAATGAATCAAACAGGTGCACAAATTATGGCAACAACACATTATCCTGAATTAAAAGCGTTTGCTTATAACCGTAACTATACGATGAATGCATCCGTTGAATTTGATGTGGAAACACTCCGACCGACGTATCGTTTGCAAATTGGTATTCCAGGGCGAAGTAATGCCTTCGATATCTCACAACGTTTAGGTTTGCCGGACGATGTTATTGAAAATGCACGTGGGCTTGTTGATGAAGATAGCGCAGATTTAAATAACATGATTGCCGAGTTAGAAGATATGCGTCAACAAGCAGAAGTCCGTTTTGAAGAAGCTGTGGAAACAGTTCAAGAAGCGAGCGTTTTAAAACGTGAACTTGAAGAGGCTTTGGCTGAGTATGAGGTCAATAAAAATCGTTTGTTAGAGCATGCAAATTCGAAGGCAAATGCTGTCATTTTAAATGCTGAAGAAACAGCAGACAAAATTATTAAAGAATTGCGTGAGATGCAACAACAACAGCGGAGTAATCTTAAGGATCATGAATTAATTGAACGTCGCCATCAACTATCAGAGGCACGTCCTAAAACCTTGAAAAAAGGTCCGATTGTAAAACCTAAAAAAGTGAATCATGAATTTGCTCCTGGTGATACGGTTCGAATTGAATCTTTAGGACAAAAAGGTGAATTATTAAATCGTATTGATAAGAAGAGTTGGCAAGTTCAAGTCGGTCATATGAAAACCACAATTAAGGAAAATAATATGACTTATGTTGAAACTGAGAAACCAAAAGAACAACGCTTTTTAACAACGATTAAGCGTGATAGCCATGTGAAAACAGAGTTAGACTTACGAGGTCAACGTTATGAGGATGCAGTACATCAGCTTGATAAGTACTTAGACGAAGCTTTGCTCGCAGGTTATGCACAAGTATCAATCATACATGGTAAAGGGACAGGGGCATTACGTCAGGGCGTACAAGATTACTTGAAAGGTCATCGCCTTGTGAAAAGTTATCATTATGGCGCTGCTAATGAAGGTGGTAACGGTATGACAGTTGCTGTTTTAAAGTAAGCAAAAAAATAGACGTCTTGAAACTAACGATGCTATACTAGGTCAATAAAGGAGAGATTATCACTTGTGTTTATAAAGAGATAATCGTACTATTTTTATACTTAAAAGGGAGGCAATATATATGAGTAACGTTTATGAAGTATCAGATGCAACATTTGTAGAAGAAACAAAAGAAGGTTTAGTTTTAGTTGATTTTTGGGCACCTTGGTGTGGACCTTGTCGTATGGTTGCGCCAGTGTTAGATGAAATCAGTGAAGAACTTGGCGATAAAGTGAAAATTGTCAAAGTTAATGTTGATGATAATCCTGATACATCTAAAGAGTTTGGTATCATGAGTATTCCAACTTTATTAGTGAAACAAAACAATGAAGTAAAAGAAACAATTATTGGTTACCGTCCAAAAGAAGAGTTGGATGAAGTAATCGCAAAATATCTCTAAGTAACTGAATAAGCTGTAGAAAACTTAGTCGAAAGACGATTAAGGCAGTGTCATAAGACTGAACAGAATGGAGTAATCCATTCTGTTTTTTTTTGTTTTGAAAAGTTAAAAGTAACTAAACATCACTACAAATAATGGGAAAGTGTTCTTTTTTCACTGTTAGAGGGTATAAAATAACAGGGGTTAGTGGGAGGATATACTATTTTAGTTTCATACAGTGAGTTGTTCTGTAGATGAAAGGAGTGGTATATTTTGAAGAAGTATTGGAGATTAAGTTTTCGAGTAACACTTATTATAATGGTTTTAATGAGTATTATTTTAGTAGCACCACAAAATGCATCAGCGGCTAAAGTGAAATTAATTAGCTGGAATTTAGTTAATAAAAAGAAACAGCTTAATTGGGATGGAAAAACCAGCTACCAAAAAGAATTTAATTTTGGTGTGGGAGTCTGGAACAAATATAAGAAGGGTGTTATTAGAAAAAAAACGGCTAAAGTAACTGCGGATGCGCGTTTATCGGATTATTCCAAAAAGGAACCTATTGTAGCTGTAACATCCTCTCGAGGTACCATGAAGTTTAACAGATATAATATGAAAAAATTGACCTTAAACCAAAGACGTAATGTGATGATACATGAATTAGGTCATGCGTTGGGTTTAGCTCATAACACTAAAGATGATGTTATCTTTTCATATGTTACATCACGCATAACTTTAAGTGGCAATGATAAAGCATCTTACAATGCAGCTTATCGGAAATATTAGAGAGGAGTGACGGGAGCAATGGAGCCACAATCTAAGATGAAATCAAAGTTTATTTATGTATTAGCTATCGTTATAAATGTGCTTTTTTTGGCAGGTTGTCAAACAACGGTTTTAGATCAAGAAGATTTGCCAATTGAACCGTTACATGCTGTTTATGCAATTGATATGGCAGATGAGCAAGCAGTAGTAAAGCAAGCAGATTATGTGTTTGTTGCTAAGGTAAAGACGAAGGGTGCGGTTGAATATGATGAAGAAAATTTCCCCACCACTGAGTACCAAGTGGACATCTTACATAATTTAAAAGGAAAATTAAAGAGAGAGGAAAAAATTATAAAGTCCGGTGGTATTAGTCGCGAAGGTGATAAGTTAATGTTATTTGAACATGATCGCTTGCCACAAAAAGAAAAGTTGTATCTATTTATCGCTTATAAACAAACGGATGGTGGAGTGTTAGTCAGTGGTGCAAACTCAACATTAGCAATTGAAGCAAGTAATAACGCGACAATTAAAGATGACAAAACGTATCAACTATATGATAAAGCTGTTCGTAAAACAGAGATTCATTAAGCTCTTACTACAGTGTTATTTTCAATTTTGAGTAATGTCATCAACATTGCTCTTTTTTGTGTAAAAAAAGATAGTATCGAAAAAAGGACACTCAGTGATGTAACTGAATGTCCTTAAGAAATGGTATTATTAAGCAACTAAAATCGCAACGATGAAAGTAAAGGTTTGGTACTCTGAAAACAACAACATAAGGTTTGGTACTCAATTTCTGGCGAAATTTCCGTCCCATACTGTCTTTGTAAGCTCATATCTTCGCAACAATGTCAGCACCCATACTATCCTCGTAAGCAAATAAATTCGCAACAATGTCAGCACCCATACTATCCTCGTAAGCAAATAAAATCGTAACGATGAAAGCGAAGGATTGGTACTCTGAAAACAACAACATAAGGTTTGGTACTCAATTTCTGATGAAATTTCCGTCCCATACTGTCTTTGTAAGCTCATATCTTCGCAACAATGTCAGCACCCATAATATCCTCGTAAGCAAATAAATTTGCAACGATGAAAGCGAAGGATTGGTACTCAATTTCTGGCGAAATTTCCGTCCCATACTATCCTCGTAAGCAAATAAATTTGCAACGATGATAGTAGTTACTGATAAGAGTCGATAAAGGGGCTCAATTCATTTTTCAAAAAGCGATACCATTTGCGAATGGTTGAAATTGAAACGTTGTAGCGTTGAGCGACTTGGTTTTGTGTTTCATGCGCACCAAATAGGAACGGTTCTTGTTGTAGTAAATAAGTGACGGCTGCTGCAAGAGAGTTAATATTAGCATTTTTCAGCTCAGACGATGTCGTCATTTGTTGAAAAACTTCTCCTAATAAATGGCGAGCAACATGTTGTTCTTCATCAGATGAATAATGTTGAAATTCATTTTCTAATAACAATAATGCTTCATATTTAAGCAAACCATTATCAATAAAACTTTTTATATCATCACTATCATTTTCTAGATGGAAATCAAGTGTAAACGTTAAATTGAAAAATAGTTGTTGTTGCTTAGTTAAAGCAGGGTTTAATCCCGTATGTGGTGCGGCATTTAAAAGTGAAAAAATTAAACGTTCTTCCGCAGTCCCTAAAGTTATCGTATTTTCAAGCGCATAATAGTAATTTTTTTCTCTTACAAGTGTCATATGAAACAATTGGTCCAATTGTTTATCATTGTATAGTGATAAACCGTTTAATGTGCGATGATTAACGAGGTATTCGTTTGTATCAAGGTGATTGTAGATCAACCAGTTATTTTCAGGTGTTTGTTCTAGCACATCAAATAAGCTGATAACACTGTCATCAAACCAATGAGCAACACGTTCTATCTGATATTCAGGGATTTTCAAACCACTGACAATTTGTTCATAGATAATTTTACCCATCGCATGCTCGGAAAAATAGCTGGCTAATAATGTTGATAATAAAGAGTTTAAAGTTTCATCAGAAAATGGTTCGAGATAATCGGAATATGTTAAAAAATCATCATCCTGCTCGAGATAATGCTGTATATAGGTCTCACAAATTGAGCGCCACACCAGTTGACGATCAACGGGAGCGTTCGTTTGGAATGAGAGGATGTCGTTCATGAGGAAAGCCTCTTTTCTATTTTTGTTTATTATAGTCATTATCTTACAGACTCTGAACGGTTGCAAGCTAATCATATCAAAAAAATCATTTAATCGAAAAAGAAGTGACAGTCTCTATAGTTGCGACAGTAACCAACTGTGAGTATACTTTGTAATATAGGAGTGTTTAGCCATGAATGAATTAATAAAACATAAATTAGAATTTTTACCAGATTTACCAGGCTGTTATCTAATGAAGGATTCCAACGGTACGATTATTTATGTTGGGAAGGCCAAAATACTTAAAAATCGCGTGCGTTCATATTTTACAGGTACTCATAATGGTAAAACACAACGTTTAGTTGCTGATATTGTTGATTTTGAATATATCGTTACACAATCAAATGTTGAGGCTTTATTGTTAGAAATCAATTTAATAAAAAAACATGATCCGAAATATAATATTATGTTGAAAGATGATAAAACGTATCCGTATATTAAGATTACGAATGAACGTCACCCACGTTTAGTCATTACTCGAAAAATATTGAACGATAAAGGTAAATATTTTGGACCTTATCCGAATGTATCGGCAGCTAATGAAACAAAAAAAATTCTTGATAAGTTGTATCCATTGAGAAAATGTAAGGCAATACCGGGACGTCCTTGTTTATATTATCACTTGGGCCAATGCTTAGGTCCTTGTGTAAACACCGTATCGACTGCCACATATAACGATATGATTGTGAAGATTGCTAAATTTTTAAATGGTGGTCATCAAGCTGTCGTCAAACAGTTGCAATCGAAGATGGCTGCAGCAGCTGAAACACTTGATTTTGAAAAAGCTGCAGAATACCGTGATCAAGTGGAGAGCATTGAAATGACTATTCAAAAACAAACAATGACATCGAACGATTTTACAGATCGTGATGTATTTGGTTATGCGGTTGATAAAGGCTGGATGTGTGTGCAAGTTTTCTTTGTGCGTCAGGGTAAATTGATTGAACGTGATGTGTCGCTCTTTCCGATTTATGATGAAGCTGCTGATGAGTTTACTTCGTACATCGCACAGTTTTATAAACGTGCCAATCATTTGTTACCTCAAGAAATATTTTTACCGGATTCTGTTGAAAATGAATTGATTGAAGAATTGTTAGAAGTGCCATGTTTGGTTCCACGTCGTGGTAAAAAGAAAGATTTAACGGTATTAGCGCATGAAAATGCCAGTATTGCATTAAAACAAAAATTCTCATTGATTGCTCGTAATGATGAGCGAACAATTGGTGCGGTTGAAGAATTGGGCGAAGCCATGTCAATCCCCACGCCACGTTTAATTGAAGCATTTGATAACTCAAATATTCAAGGGACAGATCCTGTTTCAGCGATGGTCTGTTTTGAAGATGGGCGACCTTCACGTTCTAAATACCGTAAATATAAAGTGAAAACAGTTGATGGACCTGATGATTATGCAACAATGCGTGAAGTTGTACGACGCCGCTATTGGCGAGTTTTAAAGGAACAATTACCGATGCCTGATTTAATTTTAATTGATGGTGGTAAAGGGCAGGTAGATGTTGCCAAAGATGTTTTGCAAAATGAATTAGGAATTGATGTACCTGTTGCAGGAATGGCGAAAGATGATAAGCATAACACTAGTTATCTAGTGTTCGGTGATCCGCTAGATGCAATGTATTTAAATCCACGTTCAGAAAGCTTCTATCTATTGCAACGTATTCAAGATGAAGTCCATCGTTTTGCAATAACGTTCCATCGAAAATTGCACAGTAAAAACAGTTTTAGTTCAAAACTAGATGGAATAGAGGGTATTGGACCTAAACGTAAACAAAAATTATTAAAACATTTTGGTTCTATTCAAAAAATGAAAGAAGCGCCTAATGAAGAGTTTACAAAAATTGGGATACCACAAGCAGCAGTGGAACGTTTGAAAATACAGCTTAATCAATAAATAAGTAGGCAACAAATTTGTAGATGTATACAAGTTTGTTGTCTTTTTTTATACAAAATAACCAAAATCAGCCTATTCTGAATAATGTATAAATATGTAACTTGACTTTATAATTATGCATAGTTATACTAAGGTATATTCTTTTTTAGGAGGGGTCATGTGAAAGTAGCAATTGTTGGAGCAACAGGTTATGGTGGCTTGGAATTAATCCGTTTGATTAGTCAACACCCTCAACTGACATTAAATTCACTGCATAGTTTACGAGGTGACAACGAATTATTATCCACTATTTATCCACTGGTGCAACAGACACCTTATGATTTAGCAGTCGAACCATTTGAGCCAGTTAAAATTTCAAAGGAAGCTGATGTTGTCTTTTTTGCCACACCAGCAGGCATTGCAAAAGATTTAATTCCGCAGTTGGATTTGAAAAAAATCCAAGTGATTGACCTATCAGGTGATTTGCGCTTAGAAAAGCGTGAAGACTATGAAAAATGGTATCAAAATGAAGCTGCATCACAAGAGTTGATCAATCAAGCTGTTTATGGTTTAAGCGAATGGCATCATGATAAATTACAGGGTGCAATGCTTATTTCAAATCCTGGGTGTTATGCTACTGCTATTTTATTAGGGCTCACACCGCTCTATGAGAAATTAGACATTCCATCAGTAATTATTGACGCAAAATCAGGTGTTTCAGGTGCTGGAAAAGCCTTATCAGAAGCCACGCATTTTATGCAAACACATGATAATCTACAGCCATATAAGATGAATGCGCATCAGCATCTACCCGAAATTGAACAACAATTAGGTTGGGTGAATGAAGCAGTTGATCCACTAACAATGACCACACAATTGCTTCCGATTGCAAGAGGATTAATGGCGGTAATGTATGTGACGACAACTTTAAGCACATCAGCGATAAAAAAAATATATCAAGACCGTTATGCTACTGATCCGTTCATTAGATTATCGGGTGAAAAGATGCCTACCATTCAACAAGTAATTGGGAGTAATTATTGTGATATTGGTTGGCATAAAGATGAACGAACAGGTCGTCTGACAGTTGTCACTGTGATAGATAATCTTTTAAAAGGCGCAGCAGGACAAGCGGTACAAAATTTAAATATCAGTCAGGGCTGGGATGAAACCTTAGGTTTACCGATTGTCCCGATGTTTACATAAGAAAAGAGGGAGCAGATGAACTTAGTACATGAGGGTCATATAGCAACACCAAAAGGTTTTTATGCAGATGGGTTACATGCAGGGTTAAAACGGATGAAAAAGGATATTGGCTTAATATATTCGGAAGTGCCTGCACAAACGGCGGCAGTGTATACACAGAATAGTTTTAAAGGAGCGCCAATTACGGTAACACAAGATAGCCTTGCGAGCTCCGCTGAAACACAAGTGTTGATTGTTAATAGTGGCAACGCAAATACGTGTACAGGTAAACAAGGCTTAGCAGATACCTATGCAATGCGTCTTGCGACTGCAAAAAAAATTAACGTGCCAGAAGAGTATGTGACGGTTGCATCAACCGGCGTTATTGGAGTGCCTTTGAATATGCCTCTTGTACTAGATGGAATCGCCCAATTAGATGAGCAACTGAGCAATGGTAAAGGATTCCAAGAAGCAATTTTGACTACTGATAAAACAATTAAAGACGTGTGCATTACAATCCAACTTGATGGGCAACGCGTTACAATTGCAGGAGCAGCAAAAGGCAGTGGGATGATTAACCCAAATATGGCAACCTTGCTTGGTTTTATCACAACGGATGCAGCGATAGAAGGTGCCTATTTAGATAAGTTGTTACGTCAAACCATCGAGGCCTCTTTTAATCAAATAACGATTGATGGTGATACCTCAACAAATGACATGGTATTGGTAATGGCAAACGGGATGGCAGGTAATAAGCCTATTTCAGCACATCATCCTGAAATGACTCTCTTTAAAGAAGCGTTATTATATGTCTGCACAGTGTTATCGAAAAAAGTAGCTGAAGATGGTGAAGGGGCAACTAAATTGATTGAAGTTACTGTTAATGGGGCATTGCATAAAGAAGAGGCACGTTTGATTGCGAAAACGGTTGTTGGTTCTAACCTTGTAAAAGCGGCATTCTTTGGCGAAGACGGGAACTGGGGACGAATTATTGATGCTGTCGGGTATTCTGGGGTACCTGTAAATCCAGATACAGTCGATATTAGTATTTCCGATGTTGCGGTGTTGGTACAAAGCGAGCCAGTAGACGTAGATGAAGCAGCGGTACTATCCCCTGTGTTACAACAAAAAGAAGTGAGTGTCGTAATTGATTTACATTTAGGAACAGAAACAGGCACAGCCTGGGGATGTGATTTAAGTTATGATTACGTCAAAATAAATGCGGCTTATCGAACATAAGAGGAGGAATACATATGAGTGGAACAATTGTTATTAAATTAGGCGGCAATGCGTTAGAAAAAATAGAACCTGCTTTTTTTGAGCAAATCAAGGATTGGCAAAACGCTGGCAAACGGTTGGTGTTTGTTCATGGAGGCGGGCCTCAAATAGATGAATTATTAACAAAGCTTCATGTTGATATTGAAAAGAAAAATGGCTTGCGTGTGACAAGTCGTGAAGTATTGGATGTGGCAACAATGGTGCTGGCAGGAAAAATCAATACACAAATGGTGTTAAAGTTTGCAGCGAAAGGATTCCAGTCGATAGGATTAAATGGGAGCGACAACCTTTTATTGCGCGTCACACCCGTTCAAGATAAAGCATTGGGTTATGTTGGTACGGTTGATCGTGTGAATGCTAATTTTTTGAATATGCTATTAGACCAAGGTTTGACACCTGTTATTGCACCATTAGGAGTAGACGCCAATTTCCAATTATACAATGTGAATGCGGACATTGCAGCCTGTCATATCGCGGGTGCTTTGCAAGCTGAAAAACTAATCCTACTTACGGACGTGCCAGGCGTATTTGCGCATCAACGTGTAATTCAAGAATCAGTACCTCAAATGATGACAGATTACATTGACCGTGGGATTATTATCGGAGGGATGATTCCAAAAGTGAAAGGTGCAGTGACGGCTGTTAATCGAGGTGTTAAGAGCGTTCACATTACAGATAAATTACATCTTTCAGGGACGGCGATTACTAAAAAGGCGGTGATTTAAATGGCAGCATTGATGGGAAACTATAGTCGAATACCACTAGCAATTGAGTCAGCAGAGGGGGCCTATGTAACAGATGAAACGGGTAAACAATATCTTGATTTCACATCAGGTATTGCAGTTTGTAATTTGGGACATCGTCATCCGGCAGTAGAGCTAGCGGTAACAGAACAGTTGAAAAAAGTGTGGCACATGTCAAATCTATTTGAAAATCGACTGCAAGAAACTGTGGCTGAAGCAATTGTTCAGCATTTAGAAGAAGGACAAGTGTTCTTTTGTAATAGTGGTGCAGAAGCAAATGAAGCAGCCATTAAGTTAGCACGTAAAAAAACGGGTAAAACAACTATTTTTACGTTTCAACACTCTTTTCATGGACGTACGGTAGCAGCAATGACAGCAACGGCTCAAGCTAAAATACACGATGGTTTTGGTCCGTTACCAACAGGTTTTACCTATTTACCTTATAATGATAGTGCTGCTTTGAAAGCTGCTATTGAAAAAGATGAGGATGTTGCAGCTGTAATGTTAGAACTGATTCAAGGTGAAGGTGGCGTTCATGTTGCGGAACAGTCATTCATCGATGAGGTGATAGCAATTTGCCAGGCACATAATATTTTAGTGATTGTTGATGAGGTTCAAACAGGTTTTGGAAGAACAGGTCAATTATTTGCTTCACAAAACTATTCATTTGTACCCGATATCATGACATTAGCAAAAGGAATTGCGAACGGCATTCCAGCAGGCGCGCTCTATGCAAAAACGGCAGTGGCCCAAGCATTTACGCCAGGATCACATGGCTCAACATTTGGTGGTAATTATTTAGCGATGGCTGCTTCTGAAGCGGTGATAAACACAATGACGGCGGAAGGATTCTTAGCACAAGTAGACGCAACAAGCATCAACTTAGTAAGTGAATTACAGTTGCTGACCGAAAAATTCCCGTTTTTTAAAACTGTTCGAGGACAAGGGTTATTGATAGGGATCGAGTGTGATAGTGCTGTTGCTGATTTTATTACAGCCTGTCGTAAAGAAGGCTTATTGGTATTGTCAGCAGGAACCAATGTGCTAAGGTTATTGCCACCGTTAACGATTACAACAGTTGAATTAAATAAGGCTATCGCAATTCTCACAAAGGTATTAAAAAATAAAGATACAATTGAGGGTTGATTCGTAGGTGAAGGTAAGCTACAATAAGAACAATAGTTAAATAGAATGTGGATAGAGGCGCGAGAGCTATCAGTAGGGTATTGGATGTGTTTACGAGCACAGTTGAAAGTATTTGAAAGGGGTTATCGCCGAAGTGGGGGACGTTCGTTAATGAACCTGCTGGTGTGTTGTATAAGATATAACACATTGTCAAGAAGTCTTGGAGGGCTATTCTCATTGAAAACATACAAACTGATTGTTTGGAACGTTGTCAATTTGAGAAACTAAGCGCAGGCTTATGCTCTTAAAATGGCGACGTTTTTTTGAATATAAACACTGGACAACCGTTCGTTTAACTAAATCGTACACAGAGGAGAGTGACAGGCGTGGGGAAAGTGGTTTTAAAATTTGGTGGCACATCTGTCGGTGATGTTGCAAAAATTAAAGCAACCGCAGAGCAGGCAATCAGAGAAAAAGAAAAGGGACATGAAGTAGTTGTAGTTGTTTCAGCAATGGGAAAATCAACCGATCATTTGGTTAATTTAGCAGAACAAATCAATCCCAAAGCACCATCTCGTGAAATGGACATGTTATTATCAACAGGAGAACAGGTCACGATTGCTTTATTGGCAATGGCAATAGAACATGAAGGACATGCAGCAATTTCATATACGGGTTGGCAAGCAGGATTGGTGACAGAAGAGATTCATGGCAATGCAAGAATTCAAAATATTCTTACTACTAATGTGGGTAAAGCGTTAGATGAGGGGAAAATTGTTGTTGTTGCAGGGTTTCAAGGTTTAAGTGAAAATGGTGAGATTACAACTTTAGGACGTGGGGGATCAGATACAACCGCAGTTGCTTTAGCTGCAGCACTTGGAGCTGAAAAATGCAGTATCTGTACAGATGTTGTTGGTGTTTATACAAGTGATCCTCGTTATATTTCAGAGGCGCGTAAACTTGCTGAAATTGATTACGATGAAATGCTTGAATTAGCTAATTTAGGAGCGGGTGTTTTACATCCTCGTGCAGTTGAGTATGCTAAAAATTTTAATATACCACTTGAAGTTCGTGGCGCACATGTAGTTGAAGTAGGAACAATGATTAAGGAGGGGAATTTATTGGAAACAAAACAAATTGTAAGAGGTGTTGCATTTGATGATAAAATCGCACGTATTCGAGTGAGTTTTAAATCAGTTGATAAAATGAATGTGGCATGTATCTTTACGAAACTAGCAGAAGAGCATGTGAATGTTGATATCATTGTTCAAAGTATCGGTGAGGAAGCTGGACCATCAGCAGTATCTTTTTCATTAAAAGAAGCAGACTTAGAAGAAGCGTTACGCGTATTAGAACAAAACAAGGCAGCGATTGGTTATCATGATCTTGTAACTGAAAGCGGCTTAGCAAAAGTATCGATTGTAGGATCTGGAATGGTTTCAAACCCTGGTGTAGCAGCTCAAATGTTTACAGTGTTGCGCAATGCGGGTATCTCAGTTCGGATGATCAGTACGTCTGAAATTAAAGTTTCAGTGGTTGTACCAGAAGTTAAAATGTTGGAAGCGGCTGAAGTTTGTCACCAAACATTTGATGTTTAATTAATAGAAATTTTACCCTGACAGTCGTCGGGGATTTTTTTTTGAAATAAATTAAAAAGGAATGTTGGTATAGTTAATAGTAATTATTTTACTAGTGTGACACAGGAATTATTGCGTCAGTTATTAGTTACACAGTACCGCTAATCATTTGCAACCGTTGCTATCTAACTTGTACAATAGAATGAGTGTCTTCTTATGGATAGAACATTAAAACTTATTCTTAATACAGAGGAGGCAAGGGGGAGGTCAATATGACTGAAAAAAATATTAAAAGTGAAGCCGGTATTTTAAGTGCTAATATCGCAGTGATTGTCACCTTTTTATATCTCATAAGTGTGGCAATGATTTTTTTAGTTACGGGTGATAAGAAGCTTGTTATTTTGCAAACTATCTGGTATTTATTAGGTGTTATGGTCATTATACTTATGCGCTTCATTAGTATTTCATATTTCGAAAAATATGCAGTTTGGCTTTATGGTCTGGGGATTTTGATGCTTGCTGTCGTGTTGATTTTTGGAAAAGAAGTGAATGGGGCAAAACGTTGGTTAGATTTGGGTGTCGTAAGTTTACAAACGTCTGAGTTTATGAAAATTTTCTTTATTCTCTATTTGGCAAAAATCATTGCGCATCATCGTGAAAAGAAGCAACAGGGGCAAGAACTGCTATTATTTGTTAAAGTTTTTTTAGTATTAATTGTACCTTTGGTGTTTATTTTTAAACAACCTGATTTAGGAACAGCAATCGTTTTCTTGCTGATTACTTGTGGCATGCTCTTTATTGGTGGTCTTTCAAAAAAAATCATCGCAGTCGCTGTTATATCAGGGAGTGCGATAATGGGTGGTCTCACCTACTTGATTATCTTTCAAAGACAGATTTTATTAGATATTGGAATGAAAAATTATCAATTCCAACGTATCGATACATGGATTGATGGTTCAGCCGTCGATGCCGATTCAGCTTATAATGTCGAACAAGCAGTTTTAGCAGTTGGTTCAGGTGGTTATGTTGGTAATGGGATGGATCCGCAAGTATATGTTCCGGAACGACATACGGATTTTATCTTTAGTATGATTGGTGAAACGACAGGATTAATAGGAAGCGCCATCTTAATTATTCTTTATTTTTTCTTGATGTATTATTTTATTCGTACATGTTTTTTAACAAAAACACTTTATCATACGTATGTGATTACAGGTATTTTAATTATGATGAGTTACCATATGTTCCAAAATATTGCGATGAATATTGGTTTAATGCCAGTAACAGGTATTCCGTTACCTTTTATTAGCTATGGGGGCTCCGCTATACTTGCGAATATGTTAAGCATCGCTATTATTCTATCGATTCAACATCAACACTATAGTTCGGTCTTTGGTAGTGACCCTAGCTTTGAAAAAAAAGAGGCGCTAACAAATTAAGCTGGAGTATGTTATTCAAGCGATTCTATGATAAAATAAAGTCATTGAATACAAGTGAAGGTGAGAGCGATGAAAACAATAAAATTAGCAAGTTTAGAAGAAACTGAGCGTTTAGGTGAAAGTATCGGCCGTCGTTTACAAGCAAACGATTGTGTTTTACTTGAAGGTGATTTAGGCGCGGGAAAAACTACTTTAACCAAGGCAATTGCTATTGGTTTAGATATAAAAGCAATGGTGAAGAGCCCTACTTTTACAATTATTAGAGAATATGAAGGGCGACTGCCGTTATATCACATGGATGCCTATCGTTTAGAGCATGCAGAAGATGACTTAGGCTTTGAAGAATATTTTAATAAAGACGGTGTGGTGGTAATTGAATGGGCGCATTATATTGCCCCTTTTTTACCCGCACATTTTTTGCGTTTATCGCTGAAACATATCGCTGAAACAACGCGTGAGATAACACTGGAAGCTGAAGGTACACACTATCAAGCCCTTATTGAGGAGGTATTAGCAGAATGGTAACATTAGCAATTGACTCATCTAATAAAGCAATGGCGATTGGTTTAGTTGATGGTAATGAAATAAAAGGTGAACTTGCCTTAAATGTCCAACAAAATCATAGCATCCAATTGATGCCCGCGATTCAATACTTAATGAAAGCTAGTCATGTAACACCTAAAGATGTGACGGCAATTGCGGTTGCACAAGGCCCAGGTTCATACACAGGCTTACGCATCGGTGTAACAGTTGCCAAAACAATGGCATGGGACCTTAACATTCCGTTATATGGTATTTCCAGTTTGAAAGTATTGGCTGCAAATATCACGTGTTTTGATGGTGTGATTGTGTCTCTACTCGATGCCCGTCGCAATGCAGTGTACATTGGAGCTTATCGTCGTTCAGATGTGAGCGCCCCACTTGAAACGGTTATTGAAGATACATATCTCCCAATGGAAGAGTTAGTGGTGCAGTTAAAAGCACTGGATGAACCTGTCATTGTAGTAGGATCACATGCAGATATCTTATTGTATAAGACGCAATTTGAAGAAGCGTTGTCACAATGTGTTTTTGTTGAAGCAACAGACGGCATTCCATCCGGCGCAAGACTTGCACTGTTATCACAGTTTGAAGAAGCACAAGAACCTCATACATTTGTACCCAGTTATATCCGCATGACAGAAGCCGAAACTAACTGGCGGAAAGCCCAAGGATTAGACTGATGGATAATCAATTAACTTTTCGTTATGCTACGATCGCAGATATCGACCAGTTGCTTTTTATTGAGAAGACTTGTTTTGCAACGCCATGGGACCGTGCCTCATTTGAACATGAAATCACTATAAATAAGCATGGACATTACTTAATTGCTGAATATAACAATGAAGTTGTTGGTTATGCAGGCGCGTGGTTTATTTATGACGAAGGACACATTACGAATGTTGCAATTTTGCCGACATTTAGAGGTCGGAAATTTGGTAAACGCTTAATGGAAGCTTTACTTATTCTTGCTAAACAAAATGAAGTAAGCTACTTAACGCTAGAGGTTCGTGCGAGTAACCTTGTTGCTCAAACCCTTTATCAATCGCTTGAATTTCAAGCATTAGCGATTCGTAAGCGGTATTATACAGATAACCAAGAAGACGCAGTCATTATGCGCGTTGATTTTGATAATAACCAGACTGAGGAGGCGTAAGCAAATGAACGTGAGAATCGAAAAAGATACAATGGGAACAATTGAGGTACCTGCTGATCATTTATGGGGCGCACAAACACAACGCAGTTTTGAGAATTTTAAAATTGGCGATGAAAAAATGCCAGTGGCATTAATTATCGCTTTTGCTGAATTGAAAAAAGCTGCGAGTGTGGCTAACTACCAATTAGGGAAATTATCGCAAGTAAAACAAGCAGCAATTGCGACAGCGTGTGATGAAATTATTGCTGGCAAATGGCCTCATGAATTTCCTTTATCTGTATGGCAGACAGGAAGCGGAACGCAAACAAATATGAACATGAATGAAGTCATTGCATTTCGAGCGAATCTTCTCATTACAGAGGAGAACGTACATCCGAATGATGATGTCAATATGTCACAAAGTTCAAATGATACGTTCCCAACTGCAATGCATATCGCTGCTTATCGTCAAATTCATGCGCACCTTCTGCCAATCGTTAAAGAGATGACAGTCGTCTTAACACAGAAAAAAACAAAGTACCAACACCTTGTTAAAATAGGTCGTACCCATTTACAGGATGCGACACCCCTTACTTTCGGACAAGAAATTTCAGGTTGGGAAGCAATGATGAACGCTTCATTTGCACAAATTGAACAAAGCGCTCAGACTATTTTAGAACTTGCAATCGGCGGAACTGCTGTAGGGACAGGTCTTAATGCAGATCCGCGCTTTGGCGATTTAGTGGCAACACAATTAGCTGAACAAACGGGTTATCCATTTATTAGTGCAGCTAACAAGTTCCATGCTCTAACAAGCCATGATGCGCTAGTGTATACGCATGGCGCTATTAAAGGATTAGCAGCTAATGCAATGAAAATTGCTAATGATATCCGCTTTTTAGCGAGTGGTCCACGTAGCGGTTTTGGTGAATTAAGTATCCCAGCAAATGAACCCGGCAGCTCGATTATGCCAGGTAAAGTAAACCCAACTCAAAGTGAAGCGTTAACCATGGTCGCTGTACAGGTGATGGGTAATGATGCGACAGTTGGAATCGCCGCGAGCCAAGGAAATTTTGAATTGAATGTTTATAAGCCAGTGATTATCTACAATGTACTACAATCCGTTGGTTTACTAGCAGATGCGTTAGATTCGTTCAATCGTCATTGTTTAATTGGACTTGAGGCACTACCTGAACGAATGAATGAACTTGTAGAGCAATCGCTTATGCTTGTAACAGCCTTGAATCCATATATCGGCTATGAAAAAGCAGCTGAAATTGCGAAAAAGGCTTTTGCAGATAATAGTTCGTTAAGAGCAGCGGCATTAGCAACAGGTTATGTGACGGAAACACAATATAATGAGTGGATTGATCCATTAAAAATGGTCAATTTACCAGAAGACGATAAATGAAGGTGAGTAATATGACAAACAATCGATTAATATTAGCGTTTGAATCAAGCTGTGATGAAACAAGTGTAGCAGTTGTGCGTAACGGTAATGAAATTTTATCAAACGTGGTATCTTCTCAAATTAAAAGTCATCAGCGTTTTGGCGGTGTTGTTCCTGAAATTGCTTCACGTCATCATGTCGAACAGATTACGTATGTGATTGAACAAGCATTAACAGAGGCGGATAAAACAATTGAAGAGATGGATGCAATTGCTGTAACAGAAGGACCAGGTTTAGTCGGGGCTTTACTTATTGGTGTAAGTGCAGCTAAAGCACTGGCTTTTACACACGATAAACCACTCATTGGGGTCCATCATATCGAAGGACATATTTTAGCAAATCAATTAATTGAACCACTTAATTATCCCTTGATAGCTTTGGTTGTCAGTGGTGGACATACTGAGTTGGTTTATATGAAAAACAATCATAGTTTTGAAATTATTGGTGAAACACGAGATGATGCTGCGGGTGAAGCCTACGATAAAGTGGGGCGCACAATGGGGTTAACATATCCTGGTGGTGCTAAGATAGATCAATTAGCAGCGGAAGGTGAAGATACTTATAACTTTCCAAGAGCGATGTTACATGAAGATAATTTAGACTTTAGTTTTTCAGGTTTAAAATCAGCTTTTATTAATACGATACATAATAAAGAGCAACGTAATGAACCAATTGATAAAGCTAATTTTGCAGCTAGTTTTCAAGCAGCGGTTGTTGATGTATTAGTAGGCAAAACAATGCGTGCACTTGAAAAATACCCCGTTAAACAATTATTAATGGCGGGTGGTGTTGCGGCGAATCAAGGTTTGCGTACAGGTTTAACAGTTGCTTTAACCGAGCGCTTCCCTGATGTGAAACTTATTATTCCACCACTGTCTTTATGTGGTGATAATGCCGCCATGATTGGTGCAGCAGCAGATATGTTATTTGAACAAGGTGAGTTCCGCGGCATGGATATGAATGCCCGTCCGGGTTTTATGTTCGAACAACATTAAGTGCAACGATAGGTAACACACAGTTAAAACCAAGTCGAAAATGGCTTGGTTTTTTTAGTTTATTTAAAATTGAAAATAGGAGTTCATATTTTCTAAAAAATAAAAAAGTGCAGATTAATTGTTTTTAAAAGATACATGTATAAAGATTATACTCCTAAATAAAGCTACGAAAATACCTTTAAGATAGTATACTTTAAAAATATATCTAGCGATTACCATGTGTTTGACACCTTTTAATAATTAGATTATTCTGAATATTAACTAGTTTAATATTACTAGAAATAGATGATAGGAGATGAGTGAAATGGATAATATTTTTCAGAAAAAGTTACTCGTTTTGTGTTTAGGATTAAGTACCGTAGGGCTATCAGCACCACCGTTAGCGAAAGCTGCCCATACAGCATATGTGGAATACTATTATGAAGCTGGCTTTTATAAGCGCGGTTTCAAAGTGCACAATTATAAAGACAATGTACGAAAAAAATACATTACTTACAGGAAAAGTGCAAACTATAGGCTATCCAAAAAAACGCTCTATTCTTTTAGTAATGGTAACCGTGTTGCCTATACGCTGCATTGGAAAACGAAGTAGGTAAGGAGCATAATAGATGATAACGCTAAAAAAAGTGTCTAAAACGATTGTTAAGCATCATATTATCAAGGATTTTTCGTTAGAAATTGAAGAAAAAAAAATCACGGCTATCATTGGACCTAATGGGAGTGGTAAAACAACACTTTTTCGTTTAATTACTGGTTTGTATCGGCCGACTACTGGTGATATTGAGCGAACACTTCCAACGGAAAGGTGTTTTTTCTTACAAGGTAATGAGATGTTGTATCCGATTCTTAGTGGGAAAGATCATTTAGAGTTGATTGCTAAAGCTTATCAACCTAAAAGAAGTATTGATTCAGTAACAAGACTATTACAGATTGATGGTTTTATAAATTTGAAAGTTAAAACCTATTCATTAGGTATGAAGCAACAATTGTTGTTTGCGATGGCATTGTTATCCGAAGCAGAGTTATATGTGTTGGATGAACCGCTAAATGGGCTAGATTTATTAGTGAGTAAGCAAATCAAACAACACATCAAGCGTTTAATAGCTGATGACAAAACAGTTATTTTTTCAACGCATCAATTGCAAGACGTAGATGAATTAGCAGATGTGGTCCACTTTATAAAAAAGGGTGTGCTTGTTGAAGCCGATAATCTTGTTGATCCTTTGACCGACAGTTACCATCTACAGTTAGAGAAGCAACTGACCGATGAAGAAAAACAACGTTTGTTAGCCTGTGAGACGATAAAAAACATAAAGCATATGAGTGACACTGAAATAATAGTGGAAATTGAACAACAGACCATACGTTTACTGATGGCAATATTTAGTCAATGGAACATTAATGTCCTTAAACTCACATTGTTAGCAGCTAAAACGATGTACAACTATGAAGCAATTTATGGTGAGGAGGCAGCTAGTGATTAATTTACTACTTAAGTTTGAACTGAAAAAAGTTTTGAAGCAAAAAGTTGTTTATGTCATTCTCTTTATTCTGATTGCTGCAACCAGTATGTTTTATGCCATTCATAATAATCAATATCATATGCTCGAAAGAGGGTTGGCTGAGGAACAAGTTTTGAACAATACTGAAGTGCAACGAGTAATCGATGAAACAAAACTAGACATAGAAACAGAGAAAGATCGTCAAAATTTAGCAAGCGAAGAAAAATTATTACAATTAGGAGTTGAACGCGTAGCTGCCCTTAATGCTAACGATAGTAAAACAGCTTTACAACTTGAAATGCTGATGGAAGAACATCGTATTGAAGAAATCACTAGTGGTAGACAAGATAGAAGTCCTGATTTTCAAGAATTAGAAACTGATTTAGCCTTAAAAAAAGAGATTGCAAAAAAAGGTTATGAATACAACAGTACGATGTTTAGCGTTTGGGGACCAGATTTCAGTGTCAATATGATGCGTTATATGTTCCCTTATTTCTTGCCTTTTTGTTTTATTCTCGTGATAACGGGTGTGTTAGGCAGCGATATTGAAACAGGGAAATGGCGTTTTTTAACAACCTTACCACTCAAAAAGAGCCGTATTATGGGTGCGAAAAAATTTGTAGCTTATGGAATTGGCTTTGTCTTTATCGCTTTGCTATTCTTATTATCATTCTTTATTGCTGGTACAGTCAATGGCTATAGTTATAGTGACTATCCTGTACTCGTAAAGGATGTAACGGGTTATCACTTTATTACAATAACCAAGCAATTACTGCAAGTTATTCTGCTGGTTAGTGCGGCAATGTATTTTATTGTTAATCTGACCACTGTTTTATTATTGCTGTTTAAAAATACAGTCATCACGATGATTGTTGAGTTAGTGTTATTAATAATAACACAACAATTAACGCAGCGATTTGAAGCAGTAGAAGCAACCTGGTTAGCATTTAATCCGTTTATTTATTTTAACATTGTCGATATAACAGAAGGGAACATCGTCGATCATTTTAAATCAGCTTATTTTACAACAGGAACAGGTATATTAGTGTTGCTCGCTTCGAGCATTATTTGTTTGATTATTTCTCGTTTTTTAGTTAATAGTGAGCGTTTGGTACTCAAGGCGTAACCATTAAAAAAGTGTCCTAAGCTTGTGTTTGGATGCTTTTTTTTGCGAAGTTAACTATATTGATAACTTTTTAACTAATAAATATAACTAACAGTGTTGACAACCAATATTATACGTTGTATAGTATGTATATATTATATGACGTATAGTATTAGAGGGGGACAAGCTCATGAATTTTCAAATAGGTGCGGCGTTACTCGATTTCTGTGTACTGGGTGTTTTAGCACGCGAAGATGCTTATGGTTACGCCTTAACAGTTGAGGTAAAAAAAGTAATGGATATTAGTGAATCAACCTTATATCCGGTCTTGCGCCGACTTAAGAAAGACGAACATGTTATTACGTATGATGAAGCTTATCAAGGAAGAAACAGACGTTATTACAAAATTACAGAAAAAGGTCTGGCACATAAAGAATTATTAGCCAGTGAGTGGGAAATTTTCCAAGGGAAAATAAAACAAGTTGTTGAAGGAGAGGGCAAACATGAATAAAAATCAATTTATAATGACTTTATCAAAGCATTTAAAACGATTACCAGCTGAAGAAAGAGACGATATACTAACATACTATAGTGAATTTATCGATGAAGGTATGACAATGAAAACTGAAAATGAGGTGATAGCAGAAATTGGAAGTCCAAAACGTATCGCACGGGAAGTTACCGCTGATTTTGCTATTAAAGAACTGAATGATAAAGATACCTCAGTAAAACGTCGCTCAACAACCTTGTGGTGGGTGATGGCAGGAATTCTTTCAAGCCCAGTAACATTACCTCTTATGGTAGTAGTAGTGGCTTTGCTAATGGTAGCAGCAGTTGTAAGTTTAACACTCGTTGTTTGTTACGCAGTTGTTTTTATTGCCTTTACAATCAGCGGTCTTGGTGCAGCTATAGCAGGTATACTTATTATTCCAGAAAATGTTGCATCGAGTTTTTTCTTTGTCGGTATTGGTTTTGTGGCAATGGCAATCGGTGGGTTACTAATGTTACCTTTTAAAACGTTTTGTCAGTTTTTATTCAAAGTTATCTCGGGTACAATTCAAAAGTTGTATCGTAAAATTCAATCAAAACGAGGTGTCAATCGATGAAAAAAATAAGGACCAGTTTATTTTTATTACTATTAGTAGGTTTAATACTTATAACAGTTGGTTATTTTAAAGGACCAGCTTACAGCCTGACATGGAATAATAATCGTTTAGTACCGATAGAATATGTAACGGAAACACAAAAAGTAGCAGCGTTTAAAAACATTGCTATTGATGTGAAAGATGCTGAAGTTGAAATTATTTCTGGTGATGTAGCAGGCGTAACTTTGACACATAATAAAGAGGCTAAAATGGTTGTAACATCGACAGATAATCGTTTGGAAGTTAAAGGAAAAGAAGGTGTCAGTAATGTTCAAATTGGTTTAACGTCGAGTTATCCCAAAGTAACGATTACGGTTCCTAAAAATAGTAAATTGGATCAATTAGCAATTACGAATCGTAGTGGCGATGTTAAAGTTGAACAGCAAGATACTAAAGAAATCACTTTGGATTTGAAGAGTGGGGATGTTAATTTTTCTGATGTAAATGTAGTAGGTGATTTGAAGATACAACAAAAATATGGGGATTTACAGCTTGACCAAGTGAACAGCAAAATACTGGCAGTTCTTAATAACGCAGGCGATACTAAAATCACTAAAAGTAAGTTTGAAAAATTCGAGTTTGAGGGTGACTATGGTGATATTAATGTGAAAGCAAGTAAGTTTAATCAATCTACGATTAAAAATGCAAGCGGCGATATCTCACTAACTGAAAATGATATGTTTGGTGAAAATGTGATTACTAATCGTTATGGTGATATTAAAATCAAGAGCCCATCAACTTTGGCAGTAAAAGTCATCACTAAATATGGCGATAGTTACTTAAATGGGAATGAAATTAACAGTAATTATCACACGCAAACTAAGCAGACAGAAAACAGCTTAAGCATTGAATCAAATTCAGGTGATGTAGCCATCGATGTGAGAGAATCTCGCTAATGAAGGTGACTAAAAATCGAATGTGTATTCTCTGTATTATCATGATTATCATCGCATTATTTATTATCGAACGTTATTAAAAAAAGAACATCGGTTATGTTTACCGATGTTCTTTTTGCTGTTTATTCGGATAACGCTTCCCAATCCACAAATAGTTTTTCTAAGATAGCTTGAGCCTCTAATAACTCTTTATGATAGGTTTGTGTTTGAGCCACGTCACCAAATACTTCTGGCTGTGCAAGTGTATGTTCCAATTTTTCAATTGTTTCTTCTGTTTCTGCAATTTTCAGTTCAAGAGCTTCGATTTCACGTTGCTTTTTTCGGGCTTGTTGAGCAATTGCTTTTTCTTCTGTGTAGCTTAATTTGCGATCATTGGGTGTATCAATTTGTTGTTTTACTTCAGTTTCTGCCGCTAAAATCTCAGCGCGTTCAGTTTGAATGGCAAGTTTTTCAACATAATAATCATAGTCTCCTAAATAGGTAACAGCGTCTTCAGCAGATAATTCAATTACTTTGTTCGCAATACGGTTAATGAAATAACGGTCATGAGAAACGAATAGTAATGTACCTTCATAATCTATTAAAGCATTTTCTAAAACTTCTTTACTATCGATATCTAAATGGTTAGTAGGTTCATCTAAAATCAGAAAATTGGCATGTTGGAGCGTTAATTTAGATAATGCTAGACGAGCTTTTTCGCCACCACTCAACATATTAACAGCCTTTTTCACATCATCGCCTGTAAAGAGGAAAGACCCCAAAATAGTACGTATGATTTTTTCATCCAAGCTTGGATAAGCTGACCAAAGTTCTTCCAATACAGTTTGACGACTATTCATCGTTGCTATTTCTTGATCATAATAGCCAATCTCCGTATTTGCGCCAAAATTGAAACTGCCAGCTAATGCTGGTATTTGTTTGATTAAAGTTTTTAACAATGTTGACTTTCCAACACCATTAGGACCGACAAGAGCAATAGCATCAGTGCGTTTAACATCAATATTCAAATTAGAGGAAAGAGGCGTACCTTCATAACCAATCGATAAGTCTGTTGTTATAAGGGCATCTTTTCCACTTGGTTTATCAATCGTAAAACCAAAATGTGCGGCTTTTTCATCACCTTGAGGTTTATCTAAACGATCAAGTTTATCGAGTTGTTTACGCCGTGATTGGGCACGTTTAGTTGTGGATGCACGCACTATATTACGTTGAACAAAATCTTCTAGTTTAGCGATTTTATCTTGCTGTTTATCAAATAATTTCCATTCTTTTTCCAAATCAGCTGCATATTGTTCGAGGTAATGCGAATAGTTACCCACATAATGCGTCGATTTTTTACGACTAATGCTATAAACTTGGTTGACCACACGATCTAGAAAATAACGGTCATGTGAAACGATAAGTAACGCACCGCGATAGTTAGAGAGGTAATCCTCTAACCATGTTAATGTCTCGATATCTAAATGGTTAGTCGGTTCATCTAAAATTAAAATGTCATTTTTGGAGAGTAGCAGTTTTGCTAAGGCCAAGCGTGTTTTTTGGCCCCCTGAAAGACTATTAATCACTTGATTATAACGCTCTTCATAAAAACGGAAACCGTGTAAGATTGAGCGAATATCAGATTCGTATTGATAACCACCTTGTTCTTTAAAATCATGTTGCAAAATATCATATTGGGAAGATACTTGCTGATAACGTTCACTATCTTCATAAACAGCTGGCGTTGCAAGTTGTTCTTCTAAGGAACGCATTTTGGTTTCCATTTTTTTTAAGGGTTCAAAAACGGTCAGCATCTCATCCCAAATCGTACGATCAGATTCCAAGCCAGTATTTTGAGCTAGATAACCAATGGTAACATCTTTAGGTTTACTAATCTGACCTGTATCGTATGAAATTTGTCCAGCGATTATTTTTAATAAGGTTGATTTACCAGCACCATTTTTACCAACTAAGGCAATTCGATCATTTGTTTGGATTTCCAACTGTATATTTTCGAGCACAGGTTCGGCTCCGAATAGTTTTGTAAGTTGACTAACTTGTAATAATATCATGTAAGCACACATCCTTCTCTCTTATTAGTTTAACTGATTTTCTCGTAAAAGGGAACGTACACAATTAACAACATTATATGACGATGCTATCTAGCCAAATTTAATAAATACCTATACAATGGTATTAACGAATTGAATCGTTCAAACAAAGGAGTGGTACCTTGTTTAACAAATACCCTGATATACCTAAAGCATCGGCAAAGCGTATGGGTTTGTATTATCAGTATGTAAAAACATTGGAAAACAATCAGATAGATCGTGTCTCATCAAAAGAGATAAGTAAAGATCTTCGGATTGAGGCAGCAACTGTGCGCCGTGATCTTTCTTATTTTGGGGCGTTAGGAAAGAAAGGGTACGGCTATAGTGTAGAAAGTTTAATGACATTTTTTGAGGATCTTTTTTCAGATACACATAGTCGTTTGATGGCAGTTGTGGGCATGGATTTATTGGGGAAATCATTGTTACACTATCCTAGTTTTAGTGCAGCCAATATGTCAGTGAGTTGTGCATTTGATTTTACTGATAATGAGGTGGGCACAATTGAAAATGGTGTTCCGATATATAGCATTAGTGATTTCAAAAAAATAATAGAAGAAAAACAGATTGAAACTTTGTTGATTGCCTGTTCTGGTGATGAAGCGACACAGTTGATGGGAAAAATCCCAGGAACATCAATCACAACAATTTTGAATTTTAGTGCAGTGGCAATTCACGCACCAAAAACTGTTTTAGTACGCACGATTGATTTTGCTGAGGAACTGCAAATCCTTTTTTCATTAAATAGTCGTGTGCAAACATTGGCCTCGCAATTAGAAAAAACAGAATAGTTTTCAAAAAAACGTATCGCTGTTTAGCGATACGTTTCAGGTTGTAGAAAAAGTAAAATTAAACTGTTATCTCTTTTATAGTTCACTTAAAATCCTTTTTCAAAAGATTAGTAGACTAAAGACAAATGCTAAGATAGTAGGAAAGACAAGCGAACAACGGTGCGCGTACTGATGGTACGTAATCCTATGTGAGTGAGGAGTAACGACCTAGGTTTGCCGTTTGTATTCAGTAAAAAACGTATCGCTGTTTAGCGATACGTTTTTTTGTTATTTTACAGTGATATATTTATAACTATAAGGTGAACCAAAGTTATGTTTTACTACATTAGCAACACGATCTTTTTGTAACAATGCTGTTTGTTTTTGATAGAGTGGTGTGATGGCATACTCTTTATTTACAAGAATGTTTTCAGCAGCCACTAAGTTTTTCCAGCGTGCTTCATCGTTACCCGCGTTTTTATTATCAGCATCATTTAATAATTGGTCATAGGTTGTATTTTTAAAACCAATGTAATTTTGACTACTTTTAGATTCGAAAATATTAAGATAAGTCGTAGCATCTTTATAATCAGGCATCCAAGCACCATCTGAAATGTCATAATCTCCTTCGAAATAAGCTTGCTGTTTGTTTTTACTTGGTAAAGCTTTAATTTCAACAGTTAAACCTGGTAAGTCTTTTTGAAGTTGATCTGTGATATATTCAGCGATTTTTTTATCTGTGTCGCTATCAGATGTAAGGTATACAAGATTAATTTTGTCTTTACCTAAAGATTTTTGAGCTGCTTTCCATGCTGTTTGAGCTTCTTTTAAGTCTTGTTTTTGTAATGTACCAGCATCCGTTCTAAACTCAGCATTTGTCTCTGGGTTATTAATGAAATTTTTAGGAATAAAACCGTCAGCTACAAAAGAACCATCATCGAGAATTTTGTTAACAAGCGTTTCTTTGTTAATTGCTAAGCTGACAGCTTTTCGTAAGTCTTTATTTTTTAAAGGTGACTCTTTAGTTTCATTTAAACGCAAATAAGCAACAAGGGCATCTTTTTCATTTTGGAAATCTTTAGAGCCACGATATTGTTTAGCAAATTCACCATCTAATACGACACGATCAACATCGCCACTTTGATAAAGATTAACGGCGGTACCTGTATTTTTCACAACGGATACTTTAATGTCATCAACTTTGACATTTTTAGCATCCCAGTAATTTTTGTTTTTAACATAAGTCCAACCATCGCCACTAGCACTCCAACCTTTGAGTGTGAAAGGGCCATTGTATAAAGTTGTGGCACTTGATGTTCCATATTTATCCCCTTGTTTTTCTAGGTAGCTTTGTTTAATTGGAAAAAAAGTTTGGAAACTTAAAAGTGACGGGAAGTAACTGATGGGTTTAATCAATTCGATTTGTAACTCATAGTCATTGACAGCCTTAACGCCAAGTTCACTGCTTTTTAATTTTCCTTCATTTACTTCTTTTGCATTTTTAATGCTATTTACAAATAAAATTGAATAAGAAGGTGCAGTTTTAGGTGAGACAGCACGTTGCCATGCATAAACAAAGTCTTTTGCTGTGACTGCTGAACCATCAGACCATTTAGCGTCATCTCGTAATTGAATGGTATATGTTTTCTTATCAGCACTAATTTTAGGCAATGACTTAGCAACTGCAGGGATAACATTATCTTGTTTATCGAGAGAATACAATCCTTCTAAAACTTGATTTTGTGCTGTGAAACTTGCGAAATCCTCTTCATTAGTTGTATTAAGGGTTAATAAATCTTCAGTTTCAACAAAATGAACTGATTTATTAGTGGTATTATTTGATTTTTTTTCAGGGGCTGCATTGTTTGAACCACAAGCAGCAAGGACCAAGGTTAATATACTGATGATCGCTATCAAAAATATGCTTTTTTTAGACATGTAATTCGCTCCTTTACTCTATGATAATAGTATTATACATAGCAGATAAGGATTGTACAAGAAATAAATCCGAGTTTTTACATCAGAATTAAAAATCTTTTATAAAGAAGTTATCAAACGCTATTATTAAAAGGTTTCACCGCAATGTTTTAGGCAAAATAAAAACGAAATTCTTATCTTAAAGTAGCGATAGGAATTTCGTTTCTGTTATTTAATAGAGTGTTCTAAATTGAATTGTTCAAATGAACTTTCAGAATAAGCGTGTAATAATTTTTCAGCATAACGTTTTTTAGGGTATAAGAATCGGTCATAGGCTTCTAATAAACTTTGATGATAAATAGAAGGTAACCCTGCGTTCTCTAAATAAACGAAAAGAGCATCAAAGATTGCTTTAATTTTATGTTCAACAGCCACTGTGAGATCTAACTCCGAAGCTTCAAACGATAACTGTGAAGCTATTAGTTGTTCTTCATCAGTATAACTATCGTTGATTAACCCGCTACACCACTTAATATAAAGGTGCATAACATATAAATCGGCAGGATTAATACCATCTGGATAAAACGGATTTAAATCAGGTAATCGTAATTCAATTCGATTGATTTCAGCTTTAAGTGAATTAAACTCATCCATATTAGTGCCTTTTGCACGAACCAACTCATAAAGTTCACGAGAGCCTTCAATGACGCCTGAATCAATCACCTTTTTGAGAGAACAGAGATAAGAGGCTGTATCGCTATAATCTAACAGTATTGGCTGCGTATTATGATAACCTTCTTTTCCTAAGCGAGCAGAACGATAGGTCGTACCGTTAATTGTTTTAGGGCTTGCTGCTAGTGCAAACGTTAAGAAGTAACGATATTTTAAAGCTTGTGCCATTAATCGAATATAAAAATCATTACGTTGTTCCAGTGATAGTAGTTCATTCAATTGATCCTCGTCAAACGAAAAGTTGAAATGAATACCGGAGTACAATTGCTTATAACTACCGTACTTAGCAGCAAGATACATACGATACTCTGTTTTTTCATAGATAACGTCACCAGGAACACCAAACTGCGCCAGTGGAATTTTATCTTCGGGCGGTAAATGACAAGGAGGAACGCTTTGCATCCACAAATACTCATCTTCCAGTCCTTTTTTCACCTTAGCGTTGATGCGGCTGATTTCAGGTAAAAGTGCTTCAACTGAAGAGACAGCAGGTGAGACAATTTCAATCTGACTTTCAGAAAAATCGGTTGTTATTTCTGGGTTGCAACACTTATCGCCTAGTGATTTGGGATGCGGAGTCATTGCAAGACGTCCTGAAGCTGTCACTCGCAAGTTTTCTCGTTCCAAACCAAATTTTCCATCAGCAATATTTTGCAATTGTTTGAGTACGACGTGTTGAAACATAGTTGTTAACCTCTCAATCTATTGTTTTAGATACATCACTAGCGTTGCAAGGATGTTAATTATAATGATATGCAGGGGGTAATAAATGTAAAAAAACCATTTCCAACTGCGACCACGTTGCCCATTGTACATGTAAATAAAAGGTAACGCCGCGATAGCATAAAGCTGAATAACACTAAGATGGTCTGTGTATTGGCTTAAAAAAGCAATTGCTAAACTATAGATGGAAAATAACAGCCAACGATTTTTCAATAGGTAAGAACCAATAATCAGTAAAATACCATACAAACCATAATCGAATGGAAAAATCCAAGCACTCAGTAAAATGAGTCCGACTAAGAAGTAGTTTTTAAACTCAATGCCATATAACGCGAGCATCCCAAGCGCCAAAGTTAAAAAGATATTAAACATTGGTTCTTGCATAAAGAAAAGAGGGATTTGCATGATAACACCTGATAAGGCGATTGTTAGAAAATATTTTTTACGATTGTGGGTATGACGATACCCTTCCGTTAATAAGAAAGCGAAAATTGGAAACGCTAATCGGCCGACAATGCGCCAACCGGAATCCAAGTAAAAGAAAACACCGATATGATCAATCGTCATTGATAATAACGCAATCAACTTTAAAGTGAAGCCATCGAGTTTTTTAAACACAGAATGTTCCTCATTTCATATTAAATAGAAACAATTAATCAATCACTGTTACAGTATCTTTAAGTTCGTAAGGGTCTTTATCGTTTATATGATCATAAAACATAATGCCGTTAATATGATCAATTTCATGTTGAACACACATGGCAGGGTAACCCTTAAATCTTAATTTCACAGGTTTAGAATTAATATCAAACGCTGACACAGTGACACGCATATGACGCACAACATATCCTGGGACATCACGGTCCACTGAAAGACAACCTTCTCCACCAGCTAAACATGCATCTTCAACAGAATGACTAACAATTTTTGGATTGTATAGAACGTGGCTAATCAGACGTTCACGGTCATCCAGCAAATGTAGCGCAATAATACGTTTCTCTACTGCGATTTGTGGAGCAGCAATACCAATCCCAGCACGCAATTCATATTTTTCTGCAATTTCTTCATCTTGACTATTTTTTAAAAACGTCAACATGTCATTTCCAATCTTAATGTCTTCCGCAGACAATGGTAAATTTACATCTTTTGCTTTTACTCTTAATGAGGGATGTCCCTCACGAACGATATCTTTCATTGTAATCATAATCCGTTACACCTCTTAAAATTTTTAGTTTGTTTTAAAATATGAAGAATTTAGTGTATGTGCTACGCTAAAAATATGTCCTATATCACTAATATATTATCAGAAAATAACACAAAAGAACATTTAATTGTTTAGGTGCATAATATAGTTAATTTTTGAGTGCATAATAATAGTTAAAATATAATCAATAAATGGTTAAAAATTTAATCAAAATCAAGCTATTAGCAACAAGTCATATCTAAAAATACATATAATTAAAAACAATCACTTTTGTGTACTAGTATACGACGTTTCTGTCATATAACAGATGAGAACTGTTTTTTTTAGGTATTTCAGCGTGAAAACGCTTAAGTGTAGGCGCTTCATAGGTTTTTGTGTTTTAATAGGTATCAATATTTGACCAAATAGGGTGTGTTTGTTATAGTAGTCATGGAAGCTGTATAATATCATATACGATTTATTTTGCATTAAATCTTGACCTAGTATACAATCAAAGATGTGCTTTATACAGTATCAACTGATTTGGTAACAATTACCTAAAAAAGGAGTGGAGTAACATGGCAATTAAGCAAAAAAAAGTTATTGTCGATGTAAAGAAACAATTTGCAGCAATCGCTAAACAATTTGAACCAGTTCAAGTGTTAAATGAAAACGGTGAAGTTGTAAACCCAGAATACATGCCTGATTTATCTGACGAAAAAATGGTGGAATTAATGGAACGTATGGTTTGGACACGTGTGTTAGACCAACGCTCTACATCATTAAATAAACAAGGACGTCTTGGTTTTTACGCGCCAACAGCAGGCCAAGAAGCTTCACAATTAGCGACTCATTTCGCTTTAGAACAAGAAGATTTCATCTTACCTGGTTATCGTGATGTTCCTCAATTAATCTGGCACGGATTACCGTTAGCGAAAGCTTTCTTATTCTCACGTGGTCATTTTGCGGGAAATCAATACCCTAAAGATTTAAATCTTGTATCACCACAAATTATCATTGGTGCTCAGTATGTACAAACTGCTGGTGTTGCTCTTGGTATTCAAAAACGCGGTGAAAAAAGTGTTGCTATCACTTATACAGGTGATGGTGGTTCTTCACAAGGTGATTTCTATGAAGGAATCAACTTTGCAAGTGCATTTAAATCACCTGCAATCTTCGTTATCCAAAACAACGGCTTCGCTATCTCAGTTCCTCGTGAATTGCAAACTGCTGCACCAACATTAGCTCAAAAAGCTGTTGCTGCTGGAGTACCTGGTGTTGTTGTTGATGGTATGGATCCATTAGCTGTTTATGCAGTTACTCGTGAAGCGCGTGAACGTGCTATCAATGGTGAAGGCCCAACTGTTATCGAAACATTAACTTACCGTTTTGGTCCACATACATTAGCTGGTGATGATCCAACTCGTTACCGTACTAAAGAAATGGATGAAGAATGGTTATTGAAAGATCCAATCGTTCGTTTCCGTAAATTCTTAGAGTCTAAAAACTTATGGACAGTAGAGCAAGAAGAAGCTGTTATCGAACGCGCTAAAGAAGAAATCAAAGAAGCAATCAAAGAAGCAGATGCGATTCCAAAACAAAAAGTTACAGACTTATTAAATAACATGTTTGAAGCGCCTACTTCTAATATCGCAGAGCAAATTGCAATCTACACTGAAAAGGAGTCGAAATAACATGGCACAAATGACGATGATTCAAGCGATCACTGATGCGCTTGCAACAGAATTACGTAACGATGAAAACGTACTTGTTTTTGGTGAAGATGTTGGTAACAACGGCGGTGTTTTCCGTGCAACTGAAAACTTACAAAAAGAATTTGGCGTTGACCGCGTCTTCGATACACCCCTTGCAGAATCTGCAATTGGTGGTTTAGCAAACGGTTTAGCATACAAAGGTTTCCGTCCAGTAGCTGAAATTCAATTCTTCGGTTTTGTATTCGAAGTATTTGACCAAGTAGCTGGCCAAGTAGCCCGTACTCGTTACCGTTCAGGTAACACTCGTAACATGCCAGTTGTTTTCCGCGCGCCTTTCGGTGGTGGTGTACATACTCCTGAAATGCATGCTGATAGTTTAGAAGGATTAATGGCTCAAACTCCTGGTCTTAAAGTTGTTATTCCATCAACTCCTTACGAAGCAAAAGGTTTATTAATCTCTGCTATTCGTGATAACGATCCAGTTGTATTTTTAGAGCACATGAAACTTTACCGTTCATTCCGTGAAGATGTTCCAGAAGGTTCTTACACTGTACCTCTTGGTAAAGCAAACATCCGTCGTGAAGGTACTGACATTACTCTTATCGCTTATGGCGCAATGGTTCAAGAATCATTAAAAGCTGCTGAAGATCTTGAAAAAGAAGGTATTTCTGCAGAAGTTATCGATTTACGTACTGTTAGCCCAATCGATACTGAAACACTTGTTACTTCTATTGAAAAAACTAACCACGTGGTTGTTATTCAAGAAGCTCAAAAACAAGCAGGTGTTGCAGCACATGTTGTTGCTGAAATTAACGATCGTGCAATCCTTAGCTTGGAAGCACCAGTTGGCCGTGTAACAGCTGCTGATTCAGTGTTCCCATTTGCTCAAGCTGAAACTGCTTGGTTACCAAACAAAACAGATATTTACAACAAAGCTAAAGAAGTTCTTTCTTTCTAATTTAGAAACGTTGTAACTTGAAAGATATAAACAGTATAAGCAATCGCATGTTTTCTGTGTGATTGCTTAAACTAATAGAAATGTTAGGGGATGGATAAAAGTGTCATTTAAATTCAAATTACCAGATATCGGTGAAGGTATTCACGAAGGCGAAATCGTAAAATGGTTTGTAAAACCAGGCGATAAAATCGAAGAAGATGAGCCATTGTTAGAAGTTCAAAATGATAAAAGTGTTGAAGAAATTCCAAGTCCTGTAACAGGTACTGTATTAGAAGTTCATGTAACTGAAGGTACTGTTTCTGTTGTTGGTGATTTATTAATCACTATCGACGCACCAGGTCATGACAATGATCAAGAAGAAGAAGCTGCTCCAGCTGAAACACAAGAGCAAACTCCTGAATCTCCAGCTGCTCCAGTAAACGCTCCTGACCCAGCTGCTCAACAAGCACCTGCATCAACTCCTGCACCTGTTGCGACAGAAGCTGTAGAACGCGAAAATGATCGTGTTATTGCTATGCCATCTGTACGTAAATTTGCACGTGATAACGGTGTGAGCATCTCTAGCGTTGCCGGTTCTGGTAAAGCAGGTCGTGTTCTTAAAGAAAACGTTGAAGCATTCTTGAATGGTGATTCTGCTGCAGTAGCATCATCAACTGAAGAAGCTGCTCCAGCTGCAACTGCAACTGAAAAAGCTGCTCCAGCACCAATCGCTCCAGGTGAACGTGAAACTCGTGAAAAAATGTCAGGTATTCGTAAAGCAATTGCTAAAGCAATGGTTAACTCGAAACACACTGCACCTCACGTAACTTTAATGGATGAAATCGATGTATCTGCACTTGTTGCTCATCGTAAACGTTTCAAAGAAGTTGCTGCTGCACAAGACATTAAATTAACTTACTTGCCATATGTTGTTAAAGCATTAACAAGTGCACTTAAAAAATACCCAGTATTGAACGCATCTATCGATGATTCATCTGATGAAATTATCTACAAACATTACTATAACATTGGTATCGCTGCTGATACTGATCGTGGTTTATTAGTACCTGTTGTTAAAGATGCAAACACTAAATCTGTTTTTGCTATCTCTGCTGAAATCAATGAATTAGCTGTTAAAGCACGTGATGGTAAATTAGGCGCTTCAGAAATGAGCGGTGGATCTACAACTATCTCTAACATTGGTTCTGCTGGTGGACAATGGTTTACTCCAGTTATCAACCATCCAGAAGTTGCTATTTTAGGAATTGGCCGTATTGCTGATAAAGCAATCGTAGTTAATGGTGAAGTTGCAGTTGCTCCAGTAATTGCCTTATCATTAAGCTTCGATCACCGTATCATCGATGGCGCAACAGCTCAAAATGCAATGAATCATATCAAACGATTACTGGCTGACCCAGAATTGTTATTAATGGAGGGATAAATTATGGTAGTAGGCGATTTTCCAATTGATGCAGAAACAATCGTTATTGGTGGGGGACCTGGTGGATATGTAGCTGCCATTCGTGCCGCACAACTTGGTCAACAAGTAACTTTAATTGAAAAAGAAAACCTTGGTGGAACATGCTTAAACGTTGGTTGTATTCCTTCAAAAGCATTGATCACTATTGGTCACCGTTATCAAGAAGCTCAACATTCAGATATCATGGGTGTTTTAGCTGAAGATATCAAATTAGACTTTACGAAAGCTCAAGAATGGAAAGGCGGCGTTGTTAATAAATTAACTTCAGGCGTTGCTGGACTTCTTAAGAAAAATAAAGTAACTGTTGTTGCAGGTGAAGCTTATGTTGGTGAAGACAGCTCAATTCGTGTAATGCACGAAAATGGCGCTGAAACATACACATACAAAAACTTGATTATCGCAACAGGTTCTACACCGATTGAAATCAAAGGTTTCAAATATTCAAAACGTGTACTTAACTCAACTACAGCTTTAGCTTTACCAGAAGTACCGAAAAAATTAGTCATCATTGGTGGCGGATATATCGGAACTGAACTAGGTTCTGCTTTTGCAAACTTAGGTACTGAAGTTGTTATCTTAGAAGGTGGCGATGAAATTTTACCGCAATACCCTAAAGATATGGTACAACCTGTTAAGCGTAAAATGAAAGACAAAGGCGCAACTATCGTAACTAAAGCTTTAGCACAAGGTGTTGAAGAGTCAGATACAGGCGTTGTCGTTTCTTATAAAGCAAATGATAAAGAAGAAACAGTTGAAGCTGATTATGTAATGGTAACGGTTGGTCGTTTCCCTAACACAGCTGAAATTGGCTTAGAACAAGCAGGTGTTAAATTAACAGATCGTGGTTTAGTTGAAGTTGACAAACAAGGTCGCACAAGTGTTTCTAACATTTTTGCAATCGGCGATATCGTTGCTGGCGCTCCACTTGCTCATAAAGCATCATACGAAGGTAAAGTTGCAGCAGAAGTAATTGCTGGTGAACCTTCAGAAGTTGATTATATCGTTATGCCTGCAATCGTGTTCTCTGATCCAGAAATCGCTCAAGTTGGATTATCTGAAAAAGAAGCAAAAGATGCTGGTTATGATGTTAAAGCTTCAAAATTCCCATTAGGCGGTAACGGCCGTGCGTTATCTTTAAACGCTCCTGAAGGCTTTGTACGCTTAATCACTCGCAAATCTGACAACCTTGTAATTGGTGGTCAAGTTGTAGGTGTTAATGCAAGTGATGTTGTTTCTGAAATTGGTTTAGCTATCGAAGCAGGTATGAACGCTGAAGATATCGCTTTAACAATTCATGCACATCCTTCATTAAGTGAAACAGTAATGGAAGCTGCTGAGCTTGCGCTTGGTATGCCAATCCACATGTAATAAAGACTGAACTCCTTGCAGCTCTTGAGCTGTGAGGGGTTCTTTTTTTTGTAAATACAGCAAAATATAGTAGAGGTGAAAATTAGGAATCTACTTAGTTGATTAATCTGCTTTTTAAAGATAAGCAACTTGTTCCATAGTTGCTTTATAATGCGGCGTATGTTAAGTTTGTTTTGTCAATAGCCAGTTTTTTTAAATAGATAGTATATATTTTTCGTCTGGAAGGAATACCATCAAAATATTTAAAGAAATTTGAAACATCTTAAATTGACGGAATATTCTGGTTTTTATTCTGGTATTTATTGCTTAATACAGAAGATTCCCAAAGTAAAATATGTTCAGGTGAAAGAAAAATCGAAATTATTACCATTTCCATAAAGGAGGGGAAACATGTTAACCGTTGTTAAATCCTATGCAGTATTTAATCTTAAAATGCTTTTGAAAGACAAAATTCCGTTACTGTGGTCAATTTTACTACCGGTAATAACGTTTTTTATGAATCGAAAAAATGTTAACAATGAATGGGATTTATCCTATTGGTGGGTCTATATTATCGTTTGCTGTTATATATACGGAGTGGGTCTTTATGCTTTACAGTTAAAAGAAACTGGTAGCTTAAAGACTATTTTTTCTATTAAAAATTCACCATTGTATTTTTTTCTTGGTAATCTATTAACGCAAGTTATATTCAGTTTTATTAGTGTGAATTTATTAAATTTAATAGTAGTTACAATTTTACCACTATCCTTTTTCAAATTATTAATTTATAGCACATTAACAATTTTCGCTTGTATTCCAGTAGCTTTTTTAGGCTACAATATTACTTTGCTAAAGAAAATACATGCAAATACAGTGAATTCAATATTCACTATAGTCATTTTTAGTTTGTTTATCCTTTTGAATACTAATCATGCTATCAATAAATATAATCCACTATTGAATTTGGCGAACTTGCTAATAAGTCATAGCGTAAAAGATATCTTTATCTTTGTTTTATCTGCAATAGTAATTATAATGTTAAGTCTTTATGCTGTATTAAATTTTGAACCAACTTCAAATGAAAGAAGGTAGGCTAATGATTGAAATAAAAAACTTAACGATTCCTTTTGTGGATAAACAAATTAACATGACAATCTCAAAAGGATATAATTTATTAGTTGGTGATAATGGGGTTGGAAAAACATTGTTATTGGATTATATATCCGGATTGAAAAAAACTAAGGGAAATTGTATTTTTGGGAATGAAAAAATCATTTACATTAATCAACATATTTATTTTTCGGATCGTTTATCAGGAATGGATTTTTTGAAATTTAGTTAGGGGATAGACGACAATAAAAATATCAGCTCTTTTTTTGATTTAAGTGATAATATAATTGAAAGAAACGATCTTAATAATTTGTTAAAAAAGCAATGGGGAATGTTATCGGGTGGAGAAAAAAGATTTCTTTATGTTATTATTTTGTTATCTTTAGATAAAGATTGGTATATTTTAGATGAACCATTTGCTTCTATCGATAAAAAAAGAAAGCTGCTTTTGTACAAACTTATAAATGTTAAATTAGCTGAGGGAAAAGGTATCATTTTAACAACGCATGAAGAGAGTGAAGAAGTGTTAAGTGCAATCGATACTATTTTGGAAATGGGTTAATTTGAGTAGGGGATTATACTTTTTCATAAATAAAAAACCAGTTGGAATTTCCAACTGGTTTTTGCTTGATATTACTTACCGAATAAATTTTTAACTTTATCAATAATACTATTTGTATCGAAGTTTTCTGTTAGTGCTTTTGCTTTTTCAGCATATTCACCTAAACCATCTTTATGTTCAGCGATAAAATCTTTTGCACCTTCTATTTTTCCTTCACCTACAAGTTCGTTTACTTTGTTTAACATTTCGTCTTTATTCAATCTAACCACTCCATTCAAACATTTTGGTAGAATAGGCGAAACCATCTTAGACATTCATGCTAAGATACTTTTAGTATAACTGTAGTTTGTGAAAAGTGAAAGTGAATTGTATTGTTAATAAAATGGCTAACATATAGTCGGGTGCCAACAATGATTTTAATTACTGATGTTAAGGGTGACAATTTTAATTATCACTTATTTGAAATTTGTGCATTTAATTTTAAATTCGGGAAAAAATATTTGTCGAAAAAGACAATAAAATAGCCCATAAATAAAAATGAAAAAAGTGTAGCAACGTTAACGGCATATAAATTACCGCTTACTATCCAAAATACTAATGAGCCGAGTAATGGAATTGAAAGGCTTGTTATTTGTGCCTTAACAACATTGCCACGATAAACTTGTAGTCTGAATATTTGTAATAACTCGTCTACTGGATGCAATACGACATTTAATCGTAAATAAATTGAAACTCCTGCGGCAATAAAAATAATACCAAGAATATTTAAAGCTAAGCGAATGGTATAAGATTCAATTGTGATATCCGGTAAGATGTAATACCATAAATCAACAAGATAGCTAAAGGATAGTAAAAACAAAAGGTTAAACATTGATCTTTTGACTGATGAATCTTTGTAAGCGAAATAGTTTATAATAAGTGCCGTTACTCCAACAACAGTTAATGTTACACCAATCGGTACTTTGAAAAAAAAGGCGGCATTTGTTGCAAGTCCAGTCCAGGGTGCGCTACCGAGATTTATTTTAATCGTAAGGGCGTTGCCAAATGCATTAAGATTGAGCGATATAAAGAGGTAAATCAAAATCTTTTTCATAAAATCCTCCAGCTATTATTTTGTTAAATGAACGTTTATTCTCTTTCTATAGTGTAATCCTTTTGTTTAAGTAAGAATAGCCTTATAATAAAATATGTTGAATAAAGATAAAGGAGTGGTGAAAATGAATAACTATAGTTATCCAATAGATGTTGCTTGGACAACAAATGAAACAATCGCTGTTGTTGAGTTTTTACAAAAAATAGAATCTGCTTATGAAAAAGGGATTGCTGTGGAAGATTTGCAATCAGCTTATAAAGAATTCAAAAAAGTAGTTAAAAGTATTGGTGAAGAAAAGCGCTTAGGTGCAGATTTTGAAAAAGAAAGCGGCTATTCAATTTATCGTACAATTCAAGAGATGAAATCGACAACACGTAAAATAGTGAAAATGTGAGAAGAGGTCGATTATGAAAATTACGGTTAATGGTATTGAGTTAAACTATGTCCAGTCAGGCAGTGGTCCGGTAGTATTGTTGCTACATGGTAATGGTGAGGATCATCAGGTTTTTGAAAAATTACAAGCCAAATTAGCAGATACTTATACTGTTTATGCGATTGATAGTCGCAATCATGGTGAGAGTACACAGACAACTGATTATAGTTATGAAACGATGGCGCAGGATATCGTGGCATTTGTTGCTGAGCTGAAATTACAACCCATTCGAATAATCGGTTTTAGTGATGGTGCAATCATTGGAATTAAATTGGCACTTCTTGGAATACCGATGGAAAGACTGGCATTATTAGGTGTCAATTTATCACCAGCTGCGTTTAAAAAAGCAGAGTATATGCTTTTGGAATTGGAATATCAGCAAACTAAATCACCTTTAATTAAATTGATGCTAGATCAACCGCAAATAAGATTGGAAGAAGTTACAACAATAAATAGTCCAACATTAGTTATTGCGGGAGAAAATGATGTTTTTCGTCCAGAAACGTTTAGCGAGTTAGCAAAGGCTTTACCGCAAGCTGAACTGTTAGTCTTTGAAAATGAGACACACGATAGTTATGTGGTTAATCCGAATAAGCTAGTAGATTCGTTAAAGTTATTTTTGAAATAAGACTTAATTTAAAAAGCTTGTATTGTCCTGATGAAAACAATCAGAATAATACGGGTTTTTTAATTTAGTGTGCGTTCTAAAATTTAAAAGGCAATATAGTGACTGTAATAATTTCATTATATTGCTTTTTTCAATTTTATTCAGTTTTGAGAGAGCTATCAGAACCTTTATTATTTCCAGTTCTAATACTAAAACTTTTAAAAATTTCAAAAACCACCCGATGACTGTGAAAATATCATCAAGTGGTTTTTTCCAATTCTTTTTAGTTTTAAATGAGCTATCAGAACCTTTATTATTTCCAGTTCTAATAGCTAAAACTTTTAAAAATTTCAAAAACCACCCGATGACTGTAAAAATATCATCAAGTGGTTTTTTCCAATTCTTTTTAGTTTTAAATGAGCTATCAGAACCTTTAGGTTTTAAAAGAATTTCTTTTTAGAGAAAACAAAGGCTGTGACTACTGCAATAATTATTGCGAAGCCAATTGCGATTATCCACCCATATTCATTATTCATAAATGGTAATTTAACGTTCATACCGTAAAAACTGAATACCATTGTTGGGAATGAGAGGATGATTGTGACTGATGTAAGATATTTCATAACAATATTCATGTTGTTACCAATGATAGAAGCATAGGCATCCATCATCCCACTTAAAATATTGCTATGTATATCGGCCATTTCAAGACCTTGACGATTTTCGATAATAACGTCTTCCAACAGGTCTTGGTCTTCCTCATACATGCGAATCATATTTTGACGAAACATCTTATCTAACACTAATTTATTTGATTTCAAAGAGGTAACGAAGTACACTAAACTTTTTTCGATTCCCATGAGATCATACAATTGTTTGTTCTTCATTGAACGATGTAGTTCTTTTTCAATTCGATCTGAATGACGGTTTAAACGTTTGAGTAAACGTAAGTAACTTGTCGAAACAAGATATAGAATTTGTAGAGCGAAACGCGTTTTCATGTGCGTATAGAAATTGCGCACTTTTTGATGAATGAATGATTGTAAAATTGGTGAGTTTTCTGAACAGACGGTAATAAACACTTTATTGGTGATAATAATCCCCAACGGCATTGTTTCGAATGAGATAGAGCTCACATCATCATCAGTGTTCTCAATAGGGAAATCGGCAATGATAAGCACATTATCATCTTCACGTTCGATACGAGAACTTTCATCATTATCAAGTGGGTCACGTAAAAATTCAACCGGCACGCTTGTTTGTTCTACAATTTGGTTGATTTCTTCCGTTGTTGGGCTGACTAAGTTAATCCAGCATTGGTCTTCAATTTCTTGTAATTCGAGCAATTGGCCTGAAGCCATGTCTGTTTTGAAAATTTGTAGCATAATTGAAACCTCCTCATTTTATAACGACTATTAGTGGGAAGGCAGAACCAGAAACAAGAGCCTGTTAAAGCTGTTAGGACACATACTGTTCCTGTCCTGCTGCTCTGACTGGGGGTCTGGTTCTTGCGGTTTATTTATTACGTTCATATATACAGGCTCCTTTCGAGATATTCTCAACCTTATTAGTATAGCTAAAATTAGTTGATTTATCAATGGTAAGGTTATGATAGCGCTATAATGACATCGATAACTTATATATCGGCAACAGTTTAGTGAAGCTCTCTTCAATTTCCTTTTCAAGTGCTAATGGCTCTTGCAAAAGAGGGTCGTCTTTTAAAATTATTTTTCCGACCATAAATTCGCCTTTTTTTACTGTTTTGAATCGAGTTAATGTTTCTGTAAGATTATCTTTTGTCAAAGGCAGGTAATCTTTTGCAGTATGATCAGGCGAAATAACAAAATCTTCGGGTAAAGATTGAAAGAGTTCTTGGTTATCTAAAAACGAATCTGAAATAGTTGTTCGGTTTTCTGTTTCATATATAAATGCAAGGTAGAGGAAGATATAGTCGTTCCAAATGCCAACTTGGAAATGGGGATGCTTCTTGTATCCACGTTTATTGTGGCAAATACCCAACCATGTGCTATCAGGAGGGTTTACAGAACGTCGAGCATGTTTCGCTACATGTAAGAACATTTCGTTGCCTAGAGAGGCACTGAGGTGTGTTGTTAGTGATTCGCCTAATTCATAAAATTTAGGCTGAATTGTCTCTTTCAAGAATGCCATCCTTAAATCTAATCCAGGGAGATTCATTTTTTGAAAGTCTTCTTTTGGAAAGCCGTTAAATGTCATATGGGTGGTGCCTCCTAAATTATAATTATTCTTATTTATACAATTATAACGGAATATAGGCAAACATAACAGCAAGGGATTTATTTTATAGCAAAGGGGTATCACTCATTGAATAAGGATGTGTTAAAATAAAAGGATAATCAAACTGAAAGAGGTGTTTACATGAATACAAAAGAGATTGATCGTCTTGCACGAGAGTGGTTGCTTGAAGCGGGTGGCATTATCAAGCAAGAGGTGGCGGAGTGTAAATATCAGATTAGTGAAAAAACGGGGCCTAGTGACTTGGTAACTAGTGTAGATAAAAAAATCGAAAAGTTTTTTGCGAAAAAAATTGCTGAGTTTTTTCCAACACATCAATTGGTGGCTGAAGAAGATGATGCGCATAAATTCAGCACCTTTAAAGGCGTTACCTGGATACTTGACCCCATCGATGGCACACTGAATTTTGTTCAACAACAAGCGAACTACGCCATTTCTTTAGGAATATTTGAAGAAAATCACGGACAATTAGCATATGTATTTGATGTTGAGCGCGGTTCGGTGTATAGTTGTATAGTTGGCGAAGGAGTCTTTGTTGATAATGTTAAAGTTGAACGTTTACGTGTTGACCCATTGCTGGAAGAAAGTTTGCTGATTATGAATTTTGGAATTATAGCTTCCAACTATTTAAATCTAGCTGATGCCGGCAGGCGTGCTCGTGCAGTGAGACTTTATGGTGTTGCGTCACTTGAAATGATGGCAGTAATTGTAGGGCAAGCAGATGGTTACATATCACGCAGTTTAATGCCGTGGGATATTGCTGCAGGTTACATCATGGCAAAAGAATTAAATTTAGAAGTCACACGTATTGATGGCAGTGAAATAAATGTCTTAGAAACTGGTAGCTTAATGATAGCATCAAAAGAAGTTCATCAAACATTAAGCACTGACTATATAAAAAAGACAGAAATTAATTAGTCAAAAATAAAAACTTGTGATATAATCTTTAATTGTGTAAAAAGATTTTTTTTTAGGACTAAATCTCAGCTATAAAATGCCTCTTTTGGCAGTAGTATAGAATCGAATAAGTAGGAGTGAAAATAAGAAAATGACAAAACGTACAGATTTAAGAAACGTTGCAATTATCGCCCATGTCGATCATGGTAAAACAACGATCGTCGATGAATTATTAAAACAATCAGGGACATATAATGACCATGAGCAAGTTGAAGAACGTGCAATGGATAGCAATGCCATCGAAAAAGAACGTGGTATTACAATCTTAGCTAAAAACACTGCAATCAACTATAAAGGTACTCATATCAACATCATGGATACACCTGGACACGCCGATTTTGGTGGAGAAGTAGAACGTATCATGAAAATGGTAGACGGTGTATGTTTAATCGTTGATGCTTATGAAGGTACAATGCCGCAAACACGTTTTGTATTGAAAAAAGCTCTTGAGCAAAAATTAACACCAATCGTTGTAGTAAACAAAATTGACCGCCCTTCAGCACGTCCTGAAGAAGTTGTTGATGAAGTTTTAGAATTATTCATCGAATTAGGTGCAGATGATTCTCAATTAGAATTCCCAGTTGTTTACACATCAGCTCTTAACGGAACAAGCTCATTAAGCTCTGATCCTGCTGATCAAGAATCAACTATGGACCCTGTATTTGACTTAATCGTTGATGCAATTCCTGCTCCAGAAGATAACTCTGATGAAGCATTACAATTCCAAGTATCATTGTTAGATTACAATGACTATGTTGGTCGTATTGGTATCGGACGTGTTTTCCGTGGAACAATGTCAGTTGGACAATCGGTATCATTAATTAAATTAGACGGTACAGTTAAAAACTTCCGTGTAACTAAATTATTTGGTTTCCTTGGTCTTAAACGTGTTGAAATTCAAGAAGCTAAAGCTGGTGATTTAATTGCCGTTTCTGGTATGGAAGACATTTTCGTAGGTGAAACTGTTACTCCTCAAAACCAATTAGATGCTTTACCAGTTCTTCGTATTGATGAACCAACACTTCAAATGAAATTTGTTACTAACAACTCACCATTTGCTGGTCGTGAAGGTAAATTCGTAACATCACGTAAAATTGAAGAACGTCTTTTAGCTGAATTACAAACAGATGTTTCTTTACGTGTAGAACCTACTGAAACACCTGATGCATGGATCGTTTCTGGTCGTGGAGAGTTACACTTGTCAATTCTTATCGAAAACTTACGTCGTGAAGGTTTCGAATTACAAGTTTCTAAAGCAGAAGTTATCGTTCGTGAAATCGACGGTAAAAAATGTGAGCCTTACGAAGATGTTCAAGTTGACGTTCCTGAAGAATACATGGGTGGCGTAATTGAATCATTATCTTCTCGTAAAGGTGAAATGAAAAACATGGAAAACAACGGTAGCGGACAAGTTCGTTTACAATTCCTTGTTCCTTCTCGTGGTTTAATTGGATACACAACTGAATTCATGTCATTAACACGTGGATACGGTATCATCAACCATACTTATGATAGCTACCAACCTGTACAAAAAGGTTACGTAGGTGGACGTCGTATTGGTGCACTTGTTTCTATGGAAACTGGTAAAGCTACGACTTACGGTATCATGCAAGTTGAAGACCGTGGAACTATCTTTGTTGAACCAGGTACTGAAATTTATGAAGGTATGATTGTTGGGCAAAATGCCCGTGACGGTGATATCACTGTTAACATCGTACGTCAAAAACAAATGACTAACGTTCGTTCTGCTAACAAAGATCAAACTAACGTTATCAAAACACCACGTAAATTAACGCTTGAAGAATCATTAGAATTCTTAGCTGATGATGAGTACTGTGAAGTAACTCCTGAATCAATTCGTTTACGTAAAAAAATCTTGAACAAAAACGAACGTGAAAAAGCACAAAAAAAATCTAAATAAGCGTATCGTAAAAACATCTGGGGATATTTTCCTCAGATTTTTTTTTTGATAAAAAAACCCCTTGAGTCTCAACAATAGGCTCAAGGAGTTAGCATTTTATAGTCGGTAAAACGATTCGCTTTTAGGACGGTGAGGATCGTAATTTTTTGAATTGATCCGAATCAATGTCTGTTGCGAAATCCGTTTAGTGCATTTAGGACATGTATATAAATACAGCGGATGGTTTCTTATTTTTTTTGAATCAATACTGCTATCATCAATTTCTTCTCGTGAATCACAAAGAACACATTGAACTTTCATAAATATCACCTCATACATCTTATAATATATTAAAAGTGTTGAAATTTCAAAATTTTATTATCATTTTTTTTTTGAGGCCTGTTTCCAATTGCACCCAATATTTTAACATGCTATACTAAGGTAAAGTATTGTGCAGTGAATAAAACTAAAGGGCGTGGCGTATGATGAACGAAAAAGAAATGAAGCGTCAAGCATATGATGCTTTGAAAACCGATGCAAACCGCATTTGGAAACTTATAAAAGTACAGATGGATAATCTTACATTACCGCAATGTCCAGCTTATGAAGAAGTCTTAGATACACAAATGTACGGACTATCACGCGAAATCAACTTCGCAGTTCGTGTGGGTTTAATCGAAGCCGATAAAGGTAGAGATATTATGATGACTCTTGAACGTCAACTAGCTAGTTTACATGAGTCTGTGACATTCAACAAATAAATTAGTGCGATTGTTTATTTTAGGAATAATCGTTCAATGAATTTTATAAAATAAAAAATAGGGTGCGCTGTGCTCTATTTTATTTTTATCCTTTAATATAGAATGGAAGATGATAATGCCTGACTCAACAAGAAAAGGTATCTTAAAAAACATACGATTTTTTGATTATGGCATACTGATTACGACGCTAGCTCTCGTTATATTTGGTTGTATCATGGTATACAGTTCAAGTTTAACAATAGCGATTGCAAAAGAAGTTCCGCCATATTATTTTTTTAGTAAGCAAATTAAATTTGCTGTAATTGGGATTTTCGTTTTTTTCTTTTTCGCAAATTTTAATTATCGCTTTTTTTACCGTGAAAAGGTTCAGTATTGGATGGTTATTATTAGCTTAGCCTCATTGGTAGCTGTTTTACTATTTGCTAAAGAAATTAATGGTTCGAAAAGTTGGTTGTTCGGTATTCAACCAGCAGAATTTTGTAAGATAGCACTTATTCTTTATCTTGCGCGTTGTTATAGTTCGAAAAAAACAGATACACCCTTAACGACCAATCAATTGTTTAAACCCCTTGTGATTTTCGGCTTTTATATCATTACGATAATTGCTGAACCCGATGTGGGAATGTCACTAATGTATGCAGGGATTACCTTGTTTTTAATTGCTGGGTCAGGTTTAGAATTTAAAAAATTGGCTAAATTATATGCGGGCTTTATTTTAATAGTAGGATTTGTATATATATTGGTAATAAATATTCCTCAAATGTTTATCTCGGTTCTAGGGCAAAATAGGGCGAATCGTTTGATTAGTTTTGCTGATCCTTTTCAGTATGAGGGTACAACAGGACATCAAGTTATCAACTCATACTATGCTATTGGTTCAGGTGGTTTTTTTGGGCAGGGCTTGGGTAACAGTGTCCAAAAATTAGGTTATCTACCCGAAGCACATACGGATTTTATCATCGCAGTTGTAGCTGAAGAACTTGGTTTTATGGGAGTTGCATTTGTGATTTTAGGAATCGGTTACCTAATATATCGCTGTATTCGTGTAGGTTTAGAATCAACCGATAGTTTTGCAACACTCATTTGTTATGGGGTTGCAAGTTGGTTATTTGTACAAACTGCCATCAATCTTGGTGGTGCAACAGGTTTAATGCCTTTAACTGGTGTTGCCTTACCCTTTATCAGTGCTGGTGGTTCATCATTAATAGCGCTGTTAATTCCATTGGGAATTGTTACAAACATAAGTATGAAGAATAAGCGTCGCAGATTAGAACAAACGACAAATAGTTAAGATGAATTAAACGGATATATTCTGTGATTGCACAGAATATGTTCGTTTTTTTAACTAATATGAGGTTATTTTTATAAAAAAGGTTAACAAAAAAATAATCTTTTCTCAAAAATACGAAAGTTTTAGAATCAATACCAAAATAATATTTTACTTTAGTAACGAACTAATATTATAATGTAAAGATAAGTATCAACTTGCTAAATAGATGTTCCAATCACATAGGAGGTTTATTATGAAAAACATACAAAAAGTTTTGGTGGCAAACCGAGGGGAAATTGCCATACGTATTCTACGAGCGTGTAATGAATTAAATATTAAAACTGTCGCAGTTTACTCAAAGGAAGATGCAGCTTCATTGCATCGTTTTAAAGCTGATGAGTCATATCTTGTAGGTGAAGATAAAAAACCAATAGATGCATATTTGGACATAGAAGATATCATTAGAGTGGCTAAAGAAGTGGGTGCTGATGCAATACACCCTGGTTACGGATTTTTATCAGAGAACTTAGAATTTGCGAAACGTTGTGAGGAAGAAGGCATCAAGTTTGTCGGACCTAAACCAATTCATTTAGATATGTTTGGTGATAAAATCAAAGCTAAAGAACAAGCTGTATTAGCAGGTATCCCTGTTATTCCAGGTTCAAATGGGCCCGTTTCGGATTTAGAAGAAGTAAAAGCTTTCGCTAATGAAGTAGGTTATCCAATTATGGTCAAAGCTGCTCTTGGTGGTGGTGGACGTGGAATGCGTATCGTCAACAATGAGAGTGAAGTTAAAGATGGTTTTGAACGTGCTTCTTCTGAGGCGAAAGCTGCTTTTGGGAATGATGAAGTGTATGTTGAAAAATGTATTATCAATCCAAAACATATCGAAGTTCAAATTTTCGGAGATGATTTCGGAAATATTGTGCATTTATTTGAACGTGATTGTTCGGTACAACGTCGTCACCAAAAAGTTGTTGAAGTAGCACCTTGTGCAACGCTTAGCGATGAACGTCGTGCGCTTATCTGTGATGCTGCAGTTAAGTTAATGAAAAATGTTGATTATGTAAATGCTGGAACAGTTGAATTTTTAGTTTCTGATGAAGGTTTTTACTTTATCGAAGTTAACCCTCGTGTTCAAGTAGAGCATACAATTACAGAATTAATTACAGGTATTGATATCGTTCAAACACAACTTTATGTTGCAGATGGTATGAATATTTTTGATAAAGAAGTAGGAGTTCCTGCTCAAAAAGATATCCGTATTAATGGTTCTGCTATTCAATGTCGTATTACAACAGAAGACCCATTGAATAACTTTATGCCAGATACAGGTGTTATTAATACATACCGTTCTCCAGGTGGTTTTGGTGTGCGTTTAGATGCAGGTAGTGGTTTCCAAGGAACTAAGATCACACCTTATTACGATTCATTGCTCGTTAAGATTTGTACTTGGGGTATGACGCTTGATCAAGCTGCACGTAAAATGGAACGTAACTTGCGCGAATTCCGTATCCGTGGCGTTAAAACTAACATTTTGTTCTTGAAAAATGTAGTTGAACACCCTAACTTTATTAGCGGTAACTACAATACATCGTTTATTGACTCAACGCCTGAATTATTTGAATTCCCACAATTACGAGATCGTGGTAGCAAAACATTACGCTATATTGGTAATGTAACAGTAAACGGCTTCCCTGGAATTGATCACAAGGAAAAAGAATTATTTGATGCCGTTCGTTATCCGAAAATTGATCTTAGTGTTGCGCCTCCAGCAGGAACAAAACAAATATTGGAACAGGGTGGACCTCAAGCAGTTGTTGATTGGATTAAAGAGCGTAATGAAGTATTACTAACAGATACAACTTTACGTGATGCACATCAATCGTTATTAGCTACTCGTGTGCGTTCTAAAGACATTACAAGCATTGCACCTGCTATGGCTCGTTTATTACCAAACATGTTCTCTTATGAGATGTGGGGTGGGGCAACGTTCGATGTTGCTTATCGTTTCTTAAATGAAGATCCATGGTCACGCTTAGAAACTTTACGTAAACAAGCACCAAATGTATTGTTCCAAATGTTATTACGAGGAGCAAATGCAGTTGGATATATGAATTATCCTGACAATGTTGTGCGTGAATTCGTTAAACAATCAGCAGATTCAGGTATCGATGTTTTCCGTATTTTTGATAGTCTTAACTGGATTCCAAACATGGAAACAGCAATCGAAGCAACAAAAGACGCTAATAAAATTGTAGAAGCAACAATCTGTTATGCAGGTGATATTCTTGATGAAAATCGTCCGAAATACAATATTGATTACTATAAAAACTTAGCGAAAGATCTTGTCTCTGTCGGAGCTGATATTTTAGCTATTAAAGATATGGCTGGTATTTTAAAACCACAAGCTGCTTATCGTTTAATAAGTGAGTTAAAAGATACAGTGGATATTCCAATTCACTTACACACTCATGATTCAAGTGGTAATGGTAACTACACTTATGCAGCTGCAATTAGTGCAGGCGTTGATATTGTCGATGTAGCAACAAGTGCGATGTCTAGTTCAACATCACAACCAAGTATGACAACGTTATACTACGGTCAAGTGAATGGTAGTCGTACACCGAATTTAAACCCAGAAAACTCTCAAGCAATCAACCGTTACTGGGAAGATGTTCGTCGTTATTACACAGACTTTGAAAATGGTCTTAATGCACCGCAAACAGAGATTTATGATCATGAGATGCCAGGTGGACAATACTCTAACTTACAGCAACAATCACGCGCTGTTGGTTTAGGCGATCGTTGGGAAGAAGTTAAGACAATGTACATGAAAGTAAACTTGTTGTTCGGTGACATTATTAAAGTAACACCTTCATCTAAAGTAGTCGGAGATATGGCACTCTTTATGGTGCAAAATGATCTGGATGAAGAAAACATCTATGAAAAAGGTTTAGCAGTTGATTTCCCTGAGTCTGTAATTTCATTCTTTGAAGGTCAATTAGGACAACCTTATCAAGGTTTCCCAGAAAAATTACAATTGGTTATCTTGAAGGACCGTGAAGCAATTACTGTACGACCAGGTACTTTGTTAGAGCCAATCAACTTTGATGATGTGAAAACTGAATTAGCAGGATTAATTGGTTATGAACCATCAGAACAAGAAATTATTTCTTATGTATTGTATCCAAAAGTATTTGTAGATTACACTAAAATGGTTGAACAATATGGTGATTTAACAAAATTAGATACACCTACATTCTTTAAAGGCATGCGTTTGGGCGAGCAAATTGAAGTTGAAATTCAACGTGGTAAATCATTGAATATTAAACTTAACTCAATTTCACAAGCTATGCCAGATGGTACGCGAGTGTTCTACTTCGAATTAAATGGACAACCACGTGAAGTGACAATTAAAGATAATAACGTTACAAGCACAATAGCAACTCGACGTAAAATTGAGCCTTCAGTACGAGGACATGTTGGTGCAACAATGCCAGGAAGCGTGTTACAAGTACTTGTATCACCAGGTGATAAAGTTGAAAAAGGTCAACCAATCTTGATTACAGAAGCAATGAAGATGGAAACGACAATTCAAGCGCCATACGACAGCACAGTGAAACAAGTGTATGTTGTAGCCGGAGACGCAATTGAAACCGCAGATCTATTAGTTGAATTAGATTAAAGCGCAAGTAACTTCAGCCTTTTAACATTGTAATACTGAAAAAATCACTCATTAGACTAAGGAATTAAAACTGTTATAGACTTGTTCAAGCCTATATACCTGTTTTAATTTCAAGTCTAGTGAGTTTTTATTTTTTTATCTTTTTATCTTTTTATCTTTTTAGTATTTTAAAGTAACTTAAAATAAAAAAGCCCACACATTCAATTGAATGTGTGGGCTTACTCATATAGAAAAAGTAATGCTAATCGTTGTTGTGTTCACGACGGCCACTGCGTAATGCAATAAGTCCGAGGTAACTCAAGATAGCAAAGATAACCGTAATTGTTAAAGAATGAAGTAACGCAATAACAAGGTTAACGTTTGAATCAACACTAGCGATTCCTAGTAATATTTGAACGAAGATGAGTATCACAAGTAGCGCTGAGCATGAACGTAATACCTTAGAGTGGCTATAGTATTTGAAGACGTGCCAAGCGAGCCAAGCAATCCAAATAGCCATTATTAACGCGGCGGCGCGGTGAATCAATTGAACAATCTGTGGTGTTGTTACAGGCATTACAAATTTTCCGTCTTCGAACATAAAGGAGGGTAATGCAAGACTTGCATCCATATGACGAACCAACGCTCCTGTATAAATAGCGATATAAGTGAAAATAATTAGATAGTAAATACTGTAGCGAACTTTTTTATGCATAATAACAGATTTAGCATCAAACTTCATATCAATTTCGAAGATAAATAAACCTAACATGACAATTGAAGCGTAAGAAATAATTGAAATTCCGAAATGAAGCGCCATGATAATTGCATTTTGTCCCCAAACTACTGCCATTGCACCCATGAAAGCTTGCAATATAAGAAAGACAACAGAAGTGATGACAATAATTTTTGTTTCTTTACGATCTTTTACGTATTTCCATGATAAAACTGCTAATAAAATAACAAATATAGAAGCAAGTCCAGTTGAAAGTCTGTGGAAGACCTCAATTAATTTTTCTAATGTTACATCTGTTAAGTTAACTAATTGTCCCTCACATAGTGGCCAAGTTGCACCACAGCCGTCAGCAGATCCCGTTTTTGTTACTAGTGCCCCGCCAAATACTACGACAGTCATTAAGAATATTGTAAGGATAGATAGTACTTTCATAAACTTATTCATTAATATAGAGACCTCTCTTTCATATGTACAATCACTGTTAATTTTACCTTAAAAAGAAGTAAATCCCAATAGCTAAAAAAGTTTATTTGGGTATTTGTGTCTAAAATAAGTCAGAACAATTAGATGGTTTATCGCTTCATAAATGTGTTATATTGATGTAAGAGCTTTATTTTTATATAGGAAAAAATGTAATGTAAGGAGTTTGAATGATGACGGAAAAAACACTAGATACAAACAAAACGACAGCGAAGTTAACAATCAAGGATTTAACAGGTCTCGTTAAAATGGGAATTGTTGATTCAAACACCATCGCTGCCTTTGCAGGTTTATGGTTAGCAATGCATTTTACGAATACACCATTCTTAGAAAACATTACTACAGTAATATTTTTAGTAGTTGGAGTTGCTGCTATAATTGCAGGTGCTGGCTGCTGGAATAATTATTTTGACAGAGATATCGATGGTTTAATGGAGAGAACAAAGGATCGTCCGACGATTACTGGTCGTATTACTCCGAAAACAACATTAGTAGCATTTATTGTCCTGACAATTTTGGGTGAAATATTGCTGTTTATGACAACGCCGTTAGCTGGTATATTTGGATTAATTGGTGTGTTCCTTTATAACGTTGTTTATACAATGTGGGCAAAACGTAAATTAGTTTCAAATACGATTATTGGTTCTTTTTCAGGAGCAATGCCACCGTTAATCGGGTGGTTCGCCATTACGCCAACTATTCAACAGCCAGCAATTATGCTTTTCTTGCTAATGTTTTGCTGGCAACCAGCGCACTTTTATGCAATTGCAATCCGTCGTAAAGATGATTATGCAGCAGCGGGAATACCGATGTTACCAGTTGTTAAAGGTGTGGAACGAGGACGTAAGAGTATTTTATTATGGGTTGGTTTCCTAACAGTATTACCATTCTTTATGTTTGATTTTGGGATTGTTTATGTTATTTTAGCAACTGTACTTAATGTAATTTGGATTGTTTTAGGTTTACGCGGCTATAAAACAGCAGAGCCTTATAAATGGGCAACGTTAATGTTTATATACTCGTTAAATTATCTCGTTATTTTATTTGTAGCGATGATGATTATTGCACCTTTTGTATAAAGACGATAAGATGTTAACAGATACTAAATAGTATCTGTTAATTTTTTTTTATAGGAGAGAGATAAACAAATGAAAAGTTTTTTAAAAGTTATTGTATTGTTTTTAATTTTTATGGTAATAGCCTATTCTTCTCCTCTGATTAATCGTGAAGACAGTACTGCTTTGTTTAAAAGTTATGATGCAAAGCAAGGTAATCTTAAAATGAAAGTTGATTCAAAAGAAACGCCTATCAAATATAATGAAGAAAAAAGTATTGCACAATATATTGGTAAACCCTTTTCTTTAATTGAAAAAAAATATGGTAAGCCTAATAGAATGTATGCAACACCCTATGAATATGATAATTATGTTTATAATAAGGGCCAAGAAGGGTACTTAATAGTTGGTGTAAAGGCGGATAAAGTCGTTCGTTTTTATGTCGCCGGTAATGAAATACCTGTGAGCCCGTTTACTATTGATATGCCGTCTGACCAAGTGATTAATCGTTTTGATTTACAGACTGAAATTATGGTGGAGTCTCCAATCGGGAAATACCAATTAAGTTTGGCAGAAGATGATCTCTATTCAAGACCACTATTGAAAGTATCAAAAGGAATATATGCACAATTGACAATGGATGCGACAACTCATAAATTATTCAGTGTTTCTTTCATGGATAGTGAAACGCTAGTAAAGATGCGTCCGTATGAATCGGTTTATGATGGTGATATTTATGAACCACCTAAATTTTCCGATAAGCAATGGGTTAATATGAACCGTGGTATGAGTTTAGATGTTGAAGAGCTAACCAACCTTTATCGAGAAAAGGAAGGCTTGAATCCGCTTAAGCTAGACAAAAATTTAACAACAGAAGCGGAACTGCATAGTAAAGATATGTATGAAAATGAATTTTTCAATCACGAATCACCAGATCGTGGTGATTTAACAACAAGATTAGCGCATTTAAATAAAAATAACGTTGATGAGCAAGAAAATTTAGCGGCGAATTATGTTGATGGTATTGCTACTTTTGGTGCTTGGTTGAATTCACCCAATCATTTACAGAAAATACGAACTGAAAAAGCAAATATTATGGGTGTAGGTGGCTATCGTTTCTACTTAACACAGATTATTGTAGAAGAAGAACAAGAGTGACAGACTTGTGGGAAAGAAGTATAATTAGTAAGTATAAACAACAAAAGAAAGGATGAATAAAATGTTTGCAACTTATCAAAGTATTGAAGTGCTTGATTTAGCTGACGAGTTATCTGAAATGATTAATCAATCAGAAGCAATGGCTGATTATCACTCTGCAAAACGAGCGACTTTTGAAAATAAAGATACACAAGAAAAAATCAAAAAATTTGCAGCAATGAAAGAACGTTTTGATGAGGTTCAACGTTTTGGGCGTTATCATCCAGATTATAAAGAGACAAATCGAGAAACGCGTCGTTTAAAGCGTGAATTAGATATGGATGAAGTTATTATTACCTATCGTCAGGCTGAAATGCAAGTCCAGTCATTGCTTGATCAAGTGGGTATTATGATTGGTGAAAGTGTGTCCGAACAAGTCAAAGTACCTGTTGGTAATCCTTTTTTTGAAGGTAAGCATCGTCATGGTGGCGGTTGTAGTACAGGTGGCGGCTGTGGCTGCTCAACAGGATAAGGAGGAAATAGTTATGTCATTTACACCAATAGAACGACAAGGAATTGTTGTCTGGGGACATCATTTTAAGCAATTAAAAACGCTACGACGTTATGGTCATTTACAATATACCTCACGTCGACTCAAGTATGGTGTTTTTTATTGTAATGTAGCAGATGTTGAAAGTACAATTGCTAAATTAGAAACATTGAATTGGGTAAAGAAAATTGAAGTGTCAGAAAGACCAAATATAAAAACAACATACACAACAGTAGAGGACCCTAATCTTGAATTAGAATACCATTCACTGTAACAGGTGTGTGCTTTAAAGGAGCGGAAAGATGAGAGTTGTAGCGGGATCTGTAAGAAATCATCAATTAAAGGCAGTGCCAGGAGATAAAACACGTCCAACGACGGATAAAATTAAAGAATCGATGTTTAATATCATTGGTCCTTATTTTGATGGTGGAAACGCGTTGGATTTATTTGCTGGTAGTGGTGGATTAGGTATTGAAGCTTTGAGTCGTGGGATTGAAGAAACTGTTTTTGTAGATCAGGCAGCACCGGCGATTAAAATTATTCAAGAAAACATAGCAAAGTGTCACTTGGAAGAACGCGCGATTGTTAAAAAAGGTGAAGCATTACAAACGTTAAAACAATTGGGTGCGTCAGGTGAATCTTATCAATTGATTTTTTTGGATCCGCCCTATAACTTTCATGAAATGGATGCGCTTTTAATTAAAATTGAAGAATTGAAGATGGTTACAACTTCTTCAATCATTATAGTAGAGCATGAAAAAACGTACGAACTAGAGGATACTATTGGTGGATTTAAGCGTTTTAAACAAGCGCTTTATGGCATTACAAGCCTAAGCTTTTATGAATTAGGAGAGTGATTTATATGAAAACGGCTGTTTATGCAGGTACGTTTGATCCTTTGACCAAAGGACATTTAGATATTATTCAAAGAGCAGGAAAACTATTTGATCGTGTTATCGTGGTGGCGATGGTTAATTCAAGCAAATCAACTTTGTTTACACTGGAGGAACGCCTCTTGCATATACGTGATAGTGTAGCAGGTTTAACTAATGTTGTGGTTGATCATTCAGATAAATTAGCGGTTGATTATGCACGTTCCGTTAATGCGACCACTTTTGTAAGAGGAATTCGTAATGAAGTTGACTATCGTTATGAATGGCCAGTAGCAACAATGAACGCGGATTTAGAACCTGAAATAGATACTGTTTTTATACTTGCACGTCCTAAAAATGAAGTGATTAGTTCTTCAATCGTCAAAGAGATTGCTCTTTATGGGCAAGCTGTTGATAGTTATGTTCCTGCAATAGTTGCGGAGGCATTACAAAATAAATTTAAGAAGGTAACTGAATGAATAAAATACTGAAGCGACTGCTGTTAGTTATTATTGTATTAGCTGTTTTAGCGGTAATACTAATCCCACTGCCTTACTATATTACCAAACCAGGTACGACTGAAAAGTTAGGTGAATTAGTTAAAGTTGAAGGGAAAGCTGATAATAAAAACGGCAGTTTTAGTTTGACGACCATTGGATTACAACATGCTACGGCATTAACGTTAACGATTGCTAAATTTTCAAAATATCAAGAAATTGATAAAGAAAGCGAAATTCGCACAGAAGGTGAAACAGAAGCACAATTTAATGTAAGACAAATGTATTATATGAATAGTGCTAAAAACAATGCAATTGAAGCGGCATTCACCAAAGCGAACAAGCCCTTTAAATCAGAATATAATGGTATTTTTGTTTTATCTATGACTGAAAACAGTGATGCGCGTCGCTTTTTAAAAGAAGGTGATACGATTCATGCTGTAGATGGTAAAAAATTTAAAACATCGGAAGAATTTGTTAAATACGTTGGCACTAAAAAAATCGGAGAAAAAATTAACATTACCTATACAAAAGCAAATGAATCGAAAGAACGAACTGATAAAGTAAAAATGGTTGATATCGATAAAAAAGGACGTGCCGGAATCGGTATTACTTTAGTCGACGATAAAAATGTGCAAACAACTCCGAAAGTAACTGTGAAGACAGATAAAATTGGCGGCCCTTCAGCTGGTTTTATGTTCTCATTAGAAATTTTAAGCGATTTAACACGCGAAGATTTGACACGTGGTTATGATATTGCCGGAACTGGAACAATCGAACCTGATGGAACAATTGGACGTATTGGTGGTATTGAAGAGAAAATTGTAACGGCTCATAAAGCGGGAAAAGATTATTTCTTAGCACCGGATGATACGATTACCAAAGAAATGAAAAAAGCTAAACCAGGTATTAAAACTAATTATGCAGATGCGGTGAAAGTTGCGAAAGATTTAGGGACAGATATGAAAATTATACCTGTTAAAACGCTAGATCAAGCAGTTGAAGTATTACGTGAATTACCACAAAAAAATAAATAAGCGAAGACCACATTAGGATTTAAACACTAATGTGGTCTTTTTTTGTTCGTATAGTTAATTTTGAAAATATCTTTATTTTTATACTCTGATCACTCCATTTGTATAATCGTTATCATCGAGTTTATTAAAGGGAAGTTGATAGAGCATCGTGGCGCGTTCATCAAGGTTGGTAATACCTGCGGGTGCTTTTGAAAAAGTTGAAATAAGCGGATAGCGCAAGACTTTTTTATAATGTCCCAAATAGGCTTGTCCTTTTTTAGTCATTCCTAATACGTGGTGGTAAGGGTGTTGTTGATGATAGCTAAACTCATCTTCAGTCAGTTGTATAAGAATACTTAAAGCCATACGTTGGATTCGATTTGTCGTATAACGTTTAGTTTTCACTTGGGACAACCATTCATCGAAACTAGAGGCTTTTTTTGCACATGCAATCAAGCGGTATTCAATTCCTTCAACGATATTATGTAGCTTGGCGATGTTCTCGGGTGATTGTATACAGAGTTGATAATGCAGTAGTGGCCAGTAATCTTCCCAAGAATGTAAGTCAGTACCCTCAAGCAGTGTTTGGGTGCTGAGAGGTATATAAGAATCGCTTTTTTCACCACGAAGTAAAAGCTGACGTATGGCTGTTCCACTTGCGAAACTTTCGTCAGTGGCTGTGGCATCATTATGATTGGCACCCATCCTGTTGAGGGGTAATAACTCCATCGGGTTCTCACCGATATGATTAGCTAATGCGTAATGAAACCCAAGTAGAATGTTTGGTTGGCGCAAATCGAAAGTTGGCCAGCGTGAGGCGGTTAGTTCTTCCCATGTCTGCGTCACTGCAATGCCATAAGGGATGTTATTCTCGAGCTTCTTTTTGATGATTAAGTTGAAACTGTCCTCATTTTGATGATAAAAGGCAGCTAATTCGTCGTAAGGGAGCGCTTCGCCTTTTTCTGTCCCAAAGCATAGTGTGTCACAACGGAAGTCGTGAAGCAGGTTTATGGCGCCTGAGGCGAAGTTCTCTGCTGATTCAATTGCTGATACAAATGGAAGTTCAATTACAAGATCAGCTCCAGCTGCTAAGGCTGCTTTTGTTCGTTGCCATTTAGTGATAATCGCGGGCTCGCCACGTTGTAAAAAATTACCACTCATTACAACAATTAAAACTTCTGCTTGTGATTTATGCTTCGCATGGTTTAAAATGAAACGGTGCCCATTATGAAATGGGTTAAATTCGGCGATGATTCCGACAGCTTTCATTGCATACGTCCTCTCAAATTTTATCTTTACATATAATAATAACAAAAAAACAGCACGAATCAAAAAGCAACGAATGAATATATGTCCATTAAAGATAATAAGGTTGACAAATGATGTGATTTAAAGCTATAATTGGTCTTGTTGTCCATGTAGAGGTGATGAAAAATGTTGAAATGGTCTTTTTTACAAATACAAAAAAGCAGAAATGGATTTCCCGTTGATGAAGTGGTAGATCTTACTGAAATTTTGCATAAAAAAAATAAAGATGTACGTTCGGCAAAATCAATTCATGTATCAGGTCGCTTAGTAACTCAGCGTGATCAGGTAACAGTGACTTTAAAAGTAACTGGCGTTATTACGCTACCTTGTGCACGTACGTTAGTCGATGTACCATATCCGTTAGATATTAGTATCAGCGAAATAATGGTGAAAGATATTGCGGAGTTTTCGGGCAGTGATGATGTATATGAGATAACTGACAATCAGGTAGATTTAATGCCGATTATTGAAGAATGTGTGCTAGTTGATATTCCAATGCAGGTTTATGCTGCGGAATCAAATAAAGCATCAAAATCAGGTAATGGTTGGATTGTCGTTTCACAAGATGATCTTAACGCTCAGGAACAACAGTCTGAAGATGCTGAGGCACCAAAAGGTGATTCTCGATTAGCAGCTTTAGCTGATTATTTTAAAAAAGATGAGTAATCTTTAATTTTTATTTAAGGAGGTGTTTGAAAATGGCAGTACCAGCACGTAGAACTTCAAAAGCTAAGAAAAACAAGCGTCGTACACACTTTAAATTAGAAGTACCAGGTATGACAGCTTGCCCTAACTGTGGCGCATCAAAACTATCTCACCGCGTATGTCCAGAATGTGGACAATATAAAGGTGAAACAGTTGTAGAAGCAAAAGCGTAAAACGTTCTTTCACAAAAGTGAAACGTACACTTTTGATATAAAACCTTTCCGAGAGACCATGGCTCTTGGGGAGGTTTTTTCTTTTTATGAAGATGTAAATGAGAAACTGTCGCAAAAAAAAGAAGGATGTCGTATAATTAAAACAATAATTCTGTGTTCTATTGAGATGGAGGAATGTAATGAGTTTCCCGACAATTATTTGGGTAGTAATGCCACTATTTGTATTTATTTTAATAAAATTACTGACGAGAAAAAAACGCATGAATTTCCCATATGCTTATGTGATGTTGGTAGTGACCTTATCTGCAATCTTTTTTATTCTAAATGATTTAGCACTGAACCAATGGTTTTTATATCTTTTATTATTGTGTTTGATTATCGGTTTTATATACGTACTTATTTTCAATGCCATCAAAAAAGAAATTTATATAATTAAGATATTGAAAGGTTATACTAAGATACTGCTAATCGTAGTTATTTTTAGCTATTTTTTAACAATTGTCATGTGGGTTCTTTCGTTTTTCATGTGAATAATGACGTATAGTCAAAATGAAACAGCGTGATAAAGCTGTTGACAATAGAGTTTATAAGGTCGTAAAGAATTTATTTTCTTACGACCTTTTTTTTGTTCGTATTTTATACGAACACTGTTAGGTAAACCTTTAAAATAGTTTTAAATAAAATTTGAAATAAGAAAAGTATTTTTTTATGTAAAAAAAAGCGCAAATTAGTGGGAGATTTACTTCTGGTTAAAAGGTAGTGATTTTTTTTTGGTTCTAAGTGGTGGAAAGTGGGGGAATGTGGTAAACTTAAAACAGAAAAGGGGTGTGCTTATGTTTATGGGAGAATATGCTCATAATATCGATGTAAAAGGTCGACTTATTATGCCTGCAAAATTCCGTGAGCAGTTAGGCGAACACTTCGTGGTTACCCGGGGGTTGGATAAATGTTTGTTTGTTTATCCAATGTACGAGTGGGAAATACTTGCTGCAAAATTGCGAGAGCTCCCGTTAACCAAAAAAGATGCACGTGCTTTTTCACGTTTCTTCCTTTCGGGCGCAGTCGAATGTGAACTCGATAAACAAGGACGCATCAATCTACCTCAGAATTTACTAAAATATTCCTTAATTGAAAAAGAAACAACTATTGTCGGCGTATCAAGTCGTATTGAAATATGGGCTCAATCAGAATGGGAAACATTCTTTGATGAAGCAGAAGAATCATTTGCTGAAATAGCAGAACAAATGTCGGATTTTAACCTATAGAGAAGATGGTGAAAATATGTTTAAACATGAAACAGTTTTATTACATGAAACAGTCGATGCGCTGGATATTAAACCAGACGGCATTTATGTCGATTGCACATTAGGTGGCGCTGGCCACAGTGAGTATTTGTTATCGCAATTATCTGATGAGGGTCACTTGTATGCATTTGATCAAGATCAAACAGCAATTGATAACGCAAAGGTTAAGTTAGAAAAATACAATGAACGTGTCACGTTAGTTAAAGCGAATTTTCGAGATATCCGTCGTGAACTTGCTAATCGTAATGTTGATGCAGTTGATGGTATTTTGTATGATTTGGGTGTATCTTCACCACAATTAGATGAAGCTGAACGAGGGTTTAGTTATCATCAAGATGCTAAGTTAGATATGCGTATGGATCAAGAACAAGCGTTGACTGCAGAAGTTGTTGTTAACGAGTGGCCTTATGAAAAATTAGTTCGTATATTCTTTCAATATGGCGAGGAGAAATTTTCGAAACAAGTGGCGCGTTTAATTGAAAAACGTCGTGAAATCAAACGTATCGAAACGACAGGTGAATTAGTTGAGTTGATTAAAGATGCTATCCCTGCTCCTGCAAGACGTAAAGGTGGTCATCCAGCTAAACGTGTTTTCCAAGCGATACGTATCGCAGTGAACGATGAACTGGGTGCTGTAGAAGAATCGCTTGATCAAGCAGTTAATCTTTTACGAGTGGGTGGACGTGTTTCTGTTATCACTTTCCATTCACTGGAAGATCGTATTACAAAATTGATTTTAAAAGATTATGCCAAAGGTCCTGATCTACCACGTAATTTACCAGTTATACCGCATGAATATCAACCGAAATTGAAGATTATAGCAAGAAAGCCAATTCTACCATCAGAAGAAGAATTAGAAGTAAACAATAGAGCGCGCTCTGCAAAACTTAGAGTAGCCGAGTGTTTAAAATAATCATAACTAACAAAAGAGAAGAATGGAGCTGAAAAAAAGATGGCCAACAATGCAGCGCGACAAATAGAAAGACAACCGAGAGTCAATAAACCTGCGGAAAAACCAAATAGACAGGTACGACAAGGTTATAGTCCTGAGCAACAAGCACTTCGTAAATTACGAAATGTATTCGTTACTGGTATTGTGAGCGTGTCAGCTTGTTTGTCCATCTGGCTCTTATCTGTTCAGGCAAATAATTATGAAATGAACACTAATATCCAGCAACAAGAAGCTAAAATCACACAACAAGTACAAACGAATTCTGATTTAAAAGCGAACGTTGATGAATTAAGTCGCTATGATCGGGTGTATAAAGAAGCAAATAAGAATGGATTAAAATCTAACGAAAACAACGTTAAGGCTGTGGATATTAAATGAAAAAACTTATGAGAAACCGAAGAAGAGGCGCAATTTTTTTGCTGGGCTTTTTCGGTTTATTTTTTGTTTTACTGCTATCTCGCTTTCTTTATTTAGAAGTAGTCGGTAAAGCAAATGGAAGACCGTTAGCTAGCCAAGCAGCACGACAATATCTTCAAAAAGAAACACTCTTTTCACAACGTGGCGATATTTTAGATGTGAATGGTGAGGTTATTGCTGAGAATGTCACAACGTACTCAATGATAGCTGTCATTACACCTAGATTAACAATTGATAAAAATAATCCGCAACATGTTGTGGATCATGAACATACAGCTAAAGTACTTAGTAAATATATTGATATGAAAGAATCTGATATTTTGAAGATTCTGGATCAAAAATTAGATCAAGTAGAATTTGGTACTGCTGGTAAAAATATTAGCTCATCGAAAAAAAATGAGATAATGAAGGAAAAATTACCAGGTATTATTTTCAAGAAAACACATCAACGTATCTATCCTAATGGTGTCTTTGCTTCTAATTTAATTGGTTTAGTGAAAGAAGATGAACAAAAAGATGGCACGTTCTTGCAAAAAGGCCAGATGGGTATTGAAGATAGCGAAAATAAAGAATTGAGCGGTACAGATGGTTCAATCAATTACAGTCAAGATAACTACGGTTTTGTATTGCCTAATGCTGAAAAAGTATTGAAAAAACCAGTCGACGGGGATTCTTTAACATTAACGCTTAACAAACGGATTCAAACCTTATTAGAAGAACGGATGACAGCAGCACAAAAAAAATACAAACCAGAAGAAATGATGGCTGTGGTGATGAATCCTAAAACAGGTGAGATTGTAGCGATGAGTCAACGACCAACTTTTAATGCTCAAACACGTGAGGGTCTCGATAAATCATGGCGTAATTTAATTGCAGAAGAACCATTTGAACCCGGTTCGGTTATGAAAATTTTCACTTTAGCTTCGGCTATCGAAAACGGTGTCTATAACCCTGATGCTTATTTCAAATCAGGCTCATATAAGGTAGATAAAATTACAATCAACGATTGGAATAATGGAGACGGTTGGGGCGACATTACTTTTAATGAAGGTGTTGCACTTTCATCTAACGTAGCCTTTGCAAATTTACTTGATAAAATTGGCACAACTCGTTTTAAATCAGCGCTTGAAAGTTTTGGTTTAGGTAAATCAACTAATAGTGGTTTGGCTAATGAAGCAACAGGAGATATTCTCTACCGCTATCCAATTGAGCGTGTAACAACAGCGTTCGGTCAAGGAACAACTGTTACAGCCTTGCAAATGATGCAAGGTATTAGTGCAATTGCAAACAATGGTAAAATGATGAAGCCTTACTATATTAAGTCAACCAAGGATGGTAAAACAGGAAAAGTTACTAAAACAAAACCTGAAGTTGTCGGTACACCGATTTCTAAAGCAACGGCAAATGCCACGCTTAAACAATTACGTTCGGTAATTGAGGCGAAAAACGGGACGGGCTCAATGTATAAATTAGATGGGTATAAATTAGCGGGTAAAACAGGGACAGCTCAAATTGCCAATCCTGATGGTTCTGGTTATATGACAGGACCGAATGATTACATATACTCGTTCATGGGAATTGCACCAGCAGACGATCCACAATTAATGATGTATGTTGCTGTGAAAAAACCAGTGATACAAGCAGGTGAATCGAGTACAGATGTGATTAAATCAATTTTCAATCCTGTTATGCAAACAAGTTTGCAGTACTTAAATATAAAACCAGAAAAAGAATTGAACGCAAAATCAGTGGTGATGCCTGATACCGCTAATATGAAAGTAAAAGATGCTCAAAAAGAGTTGAAGACATCTGGCGCTTCTGTTACGGTAGTGGGAGACGGTGATGAAATTGTCCAACAACTGCCTAAAAGCGGTGAAAATATCTTTGTTAAGCAGCGTGTTATTTTACTGACAAATGGTAATGTCACGATGCCTGATATGACAAATTGGTCGAAGAATGACGCGTTGAAATTCTCTGAAATTAGTGGTATTCCAATCAACTTTACGGGAGAAGGTTATGTGCTAAAACAAAGCATACCAGCAGGACAAAAAGTCAGTGCAAAATCTGAAATAACCTTAAAAATGGAAGATCCTTCCAAACTACCGAAATATAATGCTAAGCCGAGTACTGATGAAGCTAATGCTGATGAAAAACAAGAAACTGATGTGCATGTGAATGATGTTGCAGGTGCAATAACACCACAATAATTGTGTGTAGATGATGAAAGAAAGGAACGATTTGAAATGAAAATGAATGAATTATTGAGTAAGTTACCGTTAGTTGCTTATGAGGGGCAAGACATTGAAATTACTGATATGCAACAAGACAGTCGATTAGTGACACCAGGTACATTATTTATTTGTATAGATGGGTATACAGTTGATGGTCATGATTATGTTGAAAAAGCGATTGCGAATGGAGCAGTTGCTATTCTAGCTGAGAAACCTGTTGAAGTAACAACCGTTCCAGTTATTTATGTAGAAGATACAAATCGTGCAATGGCGATTTTAGCGGGTGCTTTTTTTAACTATCCTACTCATGAGATGAATATGGTTGCCGTAACGGGAACAAATGGTAAAACAACAGTGACACATTTGATAGAGCATGTCTTGCGAAATGTTAATCAAGTCACAGGTCTTGTAGGTACGATGTATCAAAAAATTGGAGATACAATCCAAACAACTAAAAATACAACGCCCGACAGCTTAACTTTGCAACGTTTATTTGCAAGTATGCGTGAGGAATATGTGGATACAGCTGTAATGGAAGTATCCTCTCATGCGCTTGTATTAGGAAGAGTTCATGGTTGTGATTATGATGTCGCTGTTTTTACAAATTTAACGCAAGATCATTTAGATTTTCATAAAACAATGGAAGAATATGCGATTGCAAAAAGTTTGTTATTTGCGCAATTAGGCAATGATTATCGTAGTAAACGACCTAAATTTGCAGTTGTTAATAAAGATGACAATGCAAGCGAGCGAATGATTACTGCAACTGCAGCTAATGTTGTAACTTATGGTATTATCAACGAATCAACATTCCGAGCAACGGACATTGTTATTAGTGGAAAAGGGACACATTTTACTTTATTATTCCAAAATAAGGCTTATCCTATCAAAATGCAATTAGTCGGTAACTTTAATGTATATAACGCACTCGCTGCTATTGCTGCAACTGTTGTACAAGGTGTGCCACTAGAAACAGCAATTGCTTCAATTGAAGCCGTACAAGGTGTAGCTGGTCGTTTTGAATTAGTAAGCGCTGGACAAGCTTTCCCAGTTATTGTAGATTATGCACATACACCTGATAGTTTAGAAAATGTTATACAAACGATTCGTGACTTTGCTAAAGGTCGAATTATATGTGTGGTAGGCTGTGGTGGTGATAGAGATCGTACTAAACGTCCGATTATGGCTAAAATTACAGTTGATCAAGCAGATATTGCCATCCTCACATCAGATAATCCACGAACTGAAGACCCAATGACAATTATTAATCAAATGGAAGCTGGTGTATCAGCTGAAGCCGTTTATATTAAAGAAGTAAGCCGCGAAAAAGCGATTCAAATAGCTGTCAGTGAAGCGCAAGAAGATGACGTTATACTGATTGCGGGTAAAGGTCATGAAACATATCAAATTATCGGAGATGTTACACACCATTTTGATGACCGTGAAGTAGCAGAAGAAGCAATAAAAAATCTAAAGTAAGTAAACAAGTTAGGGGAGAACGATTGTGTCTACAAAATTTATTATAGGAACAGCATTCATCGCATTTATAGTAACGGTGATGGCATTACCAATTTATATTCAAGCAATGCGACAACGTAAAGTGGGTCAAGAACAACGTGAAGAAGGACCGCAAAGTCATAAAGCAAAAACAGGTACGCCGACAATGGGAGCTATTATTTTTGTACCCGCGGTCTTTATTGCAACGTTAATTGGAACAGGTATCTCACGCGGAAGTGTATCAACGATGTGGTTATTGTTATTAACATTCCTTGGTTATGCCTTTATCGGTTTTTGGGACGACTTTGTTAAAGTTCGTGAAAAACGTAACTTAGGCTTAACTGCAAAACAAAAATTAATGGGACAGTTACTAATTGGTGTTCTCTTCTATGTTGTTTATCTTATAAACGGTTATTCAGAGTCATTAAATGTGCCTTTTACAGAAATAACAATTCAATTACCTTATATCTATGGCTTATTTATTATTTTTTGGTTGGTCGGCTTTTCAAATGCGACGAACTTAACGGACGGACTTGATGGGTTGTTGGCAGGATTGGCAACATTCTCGTTTGCAGCTTTCGGAATTATAGCTTACGTACAACATAATTTAGCGGTACTTTACTTCTGTATGGCAGTTATTGGTGGACTAATCGGATTCTTCTTGTTCAACCGCAACCCTGCAAAAGTATTTATGGGTGACACGGGGTCACTAGCACTTGGTGGTGCGATGGCAGCTGTATCTATCCTTCTAAAAGTAGAATGGTTGATGTTACTTATCGGGTTCGTGTATGTTGCAGAAACATTATCTGTCATGATGCAAGTAACTTATTTTAAATTAACGCACGGTAAACGTATTTTCCGTATGACGCCAATTCATCATCATTTTGAGTTAGGTGGTTGGTCAGAAAATAAAACAGTTGTTGTATTTTGGTGTGTGGGTCTTTTATGTTCTGTAGCAGCTGTATTGATGGAGGTGCTTTAAGATGAAGAAAATCACGACATATCGACATAAGAAGGTGCTTGTATTAGGCCTTGCAAGAAGTGGTGTCAAAGCAGCCGAATTACTTCATGAATTAGGTGCTTTTGTAACTATCAATGATAAAAAAGCATTTGCTGAAAATCCAGCAGCGCAAGACCTATTGGAAGAAGGCATCAAAGTTATCACGGGATCACATCCGATTGAATTGTTGGATGAAGGTTTTGAGTTAGTGGTAAAAAATCCAGGTATTCCTTACGAAAATCAAATGGTACAAAAAGCATTAGAACTTAATATTCCTGTTATTACAGAAGTTGAGTTGGCTTACCAAATTAGTGAGGCACAAATTGTTGGAATTACAGGAACAAATGGTAAAACAACAACAACAACATTAATTAATGAAATGTTAAATGCTGGCGATAAAACGGCGCACCTTGCAGGAAACATTGGTTTTCCAGCAGCAGGTGTTGCGATGGAAGCTAAAAAAGATGATGTTATCACGATGGAATTATCTTCTTTCCAGTTAATGGGTATCCAAACATTCCGTCCGCATATAGCAGTTATCGTAAACATTTATGAGGCTCATTTAGATTATCACGGCTCACGTCAAGGTTATGTAGCTGCTAAATTACGTATTTTTGAAAATCAACAAGCCGATGATTACTTAGTAGTGAATTGGAATCAACCTGAATTGCGAGAACTAATTACGCAAGCTAAATCGCGTATTGTGCCTTTTTCTACGAAAGAAGTTGTAGAAGCTGGAGCTTACGTGCTCGATGGTAATTTAATGTTTAAAGATGAAATAGTTGGACAACAACAAGATATTATTTTACCGGGTGAACATAACCTCGAAAATGTTTTAGCAGCGATTTGTGTTGCTAAATTAGAAGGACAAAGCAATGAAACCATTATGCATGTTCTTTCAACTTTTTATGGTGTGGAACATCGTACACAGTTTATCAAAACACTGAATAACAGACGTTTTTACAACGATTCCAAAGCAACGAATATCATTTCAACTGAGAGTGCTTTAAAAGGCTTTAAGGAACCTGTGGTGTTGTTAGCAGGTGGATTAGACAGAGGGACAGAGTTCGATGAGCTAAAACCGTTCTTTAAAAATGTTCGAGCTGTTGTTTTATTCGGTGAAACAAAACATAAAATTGCACGTGTTGCGACTGAAGCAGGCGTAGAACACATCAAAATAGTCACAGATGTAGAAGAGGCAGTGCCTGTTGCTTACGAATATAGCGAGCCAGGTGACGTTATTTTACTAAGCCCTGCTTGTGCAAGCTGGGATCAGGTGCCATCTTTTGAAGTGCGTGGCGATTTATTTATCAAAGCTGTACAAGAATTAGTTTAAAGAGTGATAACATGTGATAAGAAAAAGTGCGGATTGCATTTTTTCTTAGTCATCTGTTTATAAAAGATGCGATGTCAGTCGTTTCTTTTATAAGCAAATGAATAACATTAAGACATAAAAATAGAGGTGCTTTATGAAATTATTAATCAGTGGTGGCGGAACAGGTGGACATATTTATCCTGCTTTAGCGCTAATACGCCAATTCAAACAAGATTATCCCGAAGGCGAAGTTTTGTATGTGGGAACAGAAAAAGGATTAGAAGCGGATATCGTAACTAGAGAAGGCATCGCTTTTAAAACAATTGAAATAACAGGTTTTAAACGCAAATTATCGATGGAAAACATCAAAACAGTGATGCGTTTTTTAAAAGGTGTAACAGCCTCTAAAAAAATTATTAAAGAATTTCAACCGGATATTGTTGTGGGAACAGGTGGTTATGTGTGTGCACCTGTTGTGTATGCAGCAGCCAAACAAAAAATTCCAACGGTTATTCATGAGCAAAATAGTGTGGCCGGATTGACGAATAAGTTTTTAAGTCGTTATGTTGATAAAATTGCGATTGCTTTTGAAGCAGTTGCAAAAGATTTTCCAGCTAAAAAAGTAACGCTTGTAGGTAATCCTCGTGCGACAGAAGTTGTGCAAGCAGAAAATAACCCAGCTGTTTTAGAAGAATACGGACTAGATTTGTCAAAACGCACGGCTTTAATATTTGGTGGGAGTCGAGGTGCACGTGCCTTAAACGAAGCGATAATAGCAGCATTGCCAGAATTGGCGAAAAAAGATTATCAAGTACTTTGTGCAACAGGGGAAGTTCATTTTGAACGTATTGAGGAAGCTGCGAAGGCAGTCAATGCAACGAATGTGAAGATTGTACCATTTATATATAATATGCCAGCCGTATTGAAAAATAGTGATATTGTTGTTTCACGTGCTGGAGCAACAAGTTTGGCAGAGTTTACTGCATTAGGGTTACCATCAATTTTAATACCAAGTCCTTATGTTACAAATAATCATCAAGAAAAAAATGCACTTGCATTGGTTAATGCAGGGGCCGCAGAGATTATTCTTGAAAAAGAATTGACGGCAGCACAACTGATTAAGCAACTGGATCATTGTTTGTTAGATGAAACATATCAAAATAAAATGAAACAAGCAGCCAAACAACTCGGTTTACCAGATGCGGCTAAACAGTTATGTGATCTTGTCGTCGGTTTGACAAAATAATTGTCGCGCACAAAAGCGAGGTGAGAGCATGTCGGGTCCGAAGCAAACAAAGGTAGTTTCGATAGAAGATAAAATACCAGAATTAAAAAAATACAAAGAAAAAGTACGCAAACGTAAATTATACAGTTTGTTAGCTAGTTTTTTCTTCCTGATTTTGATTGTGCTCTTTTTCATATCACCGTTTAGTCGTGTGGATGAAGTGAAAATTGTTGATAATAAACGTCTGGCTAAAGAAGATGTTGTTAAATTATCGGGCATTGCACCGCAAGAGAGTATTTTTAAAATTAAGACTGCAAAAGTGAAAAAAACACTTGAGAAGTCTCCTTTGATTGAATCAGTTAAAATCAATCGTAAAGGTATTAATGACTATGAAATAAAGGTCGTTGAAAGTCAACCGGTTGCTTACATGTCAACTAAAAAAGGCTACATACCGCTTTTAGAGACAGGCTATTTAGATGAGTCTGATGTTTCTAAATATCCGTTAGGAAATGCACCAATACTAATTGGTTTTGAAAACAATACTAAAGTCTTAAGTGAATTAGGAAAACAATTAGAAAAAACATCATCTGAGATACGCAATTCAATGTCGGAAATAATCTTTAAACCAGAGAGCTTAAATAAAAAACGTTTGAATGTTTATATGAACGATGGTTTCAAGGTTGTAATCGCTATCAATAAGTTTGCAGAGAACTTTAAAATCTATCCTTCCATCATCGGACAAGTAAAAGATGGTTCAACAGGAGTGATTGATCTTGAAGTGGGTGCTTTTTACCAAAGTTACTACAATGAAAATAAAAAAATAAGTAAAAAAGAGCCTAATTAACCTTATATTGAAGTAATTTGCAAAAAAAGTATAGTTTTTCTTTTATTTAGCTTTTTACTAGTGTAGACTTGAATATAGGTATATCTATATAAAAGATGATTTATAAACAAAAAAAATAAAAACAGAAGCGAAGGAGGTGTCGGTGGATGAGTGGAAGTGATATGTATGTAAGTTTAGATATCGGAACATCGACAACAAAAGTAATTATTGCCGAGCATACCGATGGAAAACTAAATGTTATTGGTGTAGGTAGAGCCCCTTCTGATGGCATACGTCGTGGCACAGTTGTAGACATTGAAAAAACAGTTGAAGCTATTCGATCAGCTGTGAGTCAAGCTGAGGATATGGTAGGTGTTACAATTCAAGGTGTTGTTGTAAGCATGCTCAATTATCAAACGAATCTTTCAAGATGTCATGGCATGATTGCAATTAAAAATGAAAATAATGAAATTACGACAGATGATATACAAGATGTTATTGAAGCAGCACAAGCCATTGCAAAACCGAGTGATAGAGAAAAAATCAGCTTTGAATCATGTGTTTTTAAAGTTGATGGCGTTGAAGGAATTAGTGATCCCACAGGAATGTTTGGTGTGAGGTTAGAAGTTGAAGGAACGTTGATTACAGGTTCTAAATCGATTGTACATAACATTTTACGATGTGTTGAACGTGCGGGATTAGAAGTTACAGGGATGGTGTTACAACCGTTAGCTGCAGCTGAGACATGTTTGACAAAAGACGACAAAGATTTTGGAACAGTTTTAATCGATATCGGTGGAGGAATTACATCGGTTGGTGTTTTTGATCAAGGTCAATTGGTGGATGCGTTTGCTATCCCAGTCGGCGGTAGTCAAATCACTAAGGATATTTCAATCGGTTTAAATATTTCACTACGTCAAGCCGAACAAATTAAACTTGAACATGGGTATGCTTTTTCTGCCGATGCTAGTGAAAATGAAACGTTTGAAATTGATGTTATTGGTAGTTCTAAGGCTTTAACTATTAACCAAACGGATTTATCGGTTATAATTGAAGCAAGGTTGGAAGAGATTCTCGTAATGGTGGATGATGAACTCACTAATGCAGGTCTTAATCAACTCCCGAATGGCTTTGTGCTAACTGGTGGAACAACCGTTATACCAGGAATGATGGAAATAGCTGAACAGGTGTTTGATTCACGTGTTCGCATTGTATACCCAGACTATATAGGTGTAAGACACCCTTCGTTATCGACTGCTGTTGGACTTATCAGTCATGAAATTGAGTATGGTCAGTCAACTGAAGTGGATGAATATGAAGAAACTGGTGTAAGAGAACAACAACAAGATAAAGTCAAGGAACCTAAAGCTGAAGAAGATAAGCTCGTGAACAAAATGAAAAGAATGTTCGGTTCATTGTTTGAATAATACAAAATTAGCGACCACGTAGGAGGAAAAAATATGTTTGATTTTGATGAAACAAGAAGCTCTCTAGCCGTAATTAAAGTTATTGGTGTAGGTGGCGGAGGTAACAATGCTGTTAACCGAATGATTGAACATGGTGTACAAGGTGTTGAGTTTATTACTGTCAATACAGATGCCCAAGCATTAAACTTATCTCAAGCTGAAACACGCATGCAAATTGGTGGAAAACTAACGCGCGGTTTAGGTGCTGGTGCACAACCTGAAATTGGTAAAAAAGCAGCAGAAGAAAGCCGTGATCAAATCGAAGAAGTACTTGCAGGAGCAGATATGGTATTTGTTACAGCAGGTATGGGAGGCGGTACTGGTACTGGTGCGGCACCTGTTATTGCTCAAATCGCTAAAGAAGTTGGCGCTTTAACAGTGGGTGTGGTTACACGTCCGTTTACGTTTGAAGGACCAAAACGTTCTAAACATGCAGTTGCCGGAATCGAAGCGTTTAAAGAAGCAGTTGATACTTTGATTGTTATTCCAAACGATCGTTTGTTGCAAATTGTTGATAAAAATACACCGATGCTAGAAGCATTTAAAGAAGCGGATAATGTTTTACGCCAAGGTGTTCAAGGTATTTCTGATTTAATTGCCGTACCTGGTTTAATCAACTTGGATTTTGCCGATGTTAAAACAATTATGTCTAATCGTGGTTCAGCATTAATGGGTATTGGTTCAGCAAGCGGTGAAAACCGTGCAGCAGATGCAGCTAAAAAAGCAATTTCATCACCATTGCTAGAAGCTTCAATTGATGGAGCAAAAGGTGTTTTGATGAACATTACTGGCGCATCTAACTTGAGTTTATTTGAAGTTCAAGAAGCAGCTGAAATCGTTTCAAGTGCCTCTGATCCAGAAGTAAACATGATTTTCGGTTCTGTAATTAACGATGAACTTAATGACGAACTTGTCGTGACAGTTATCGCAACTGGTTTTTCTGAGGCAGGTAATACGCGTCAAGCAAAACCAACGTTTAATCGTCAAGCATCTCCAACGCGTGGAACAGAAGAAAAAACAAGTGAAACAACACCTGTAAATGAAACACCGCGTCACGATTTTGAAGCTGATTCTGATGATTTAGATATTCCAGCATTCTTACGTAATCGTAACCGCAATCGATAGGAGAATAGAACATGAGTATCAAAAGTAATTTTAGTGCAGTAACACACAAAATTTCAGTTTCAGCCGCAGCTGTTGGAACAAATCCACAGCTAGTAGCCGTAACTAAAACAGTGAGTAGTGATGTAATAGAAGAGCTTTATGCTTTAGGTCAACGCCATTTTGGTGAAAATAGAGCAGATGCTATTAGTGCTAAACACGATGTTTTAAATGAACGTTATCCTGATATTGTCTGGCATTTCATTGGAAGCTTACAAACGCGTAAAGTAAAAGATATTTTACCGTTTGTTTCATATATTCACTCATTAGATCGTTTGTCGCTTGCGAAAGAAATTAGTAAACGTGCCGATCGAGTGATTGATTGTTTTATTGAAGTCAATGTATCTGGTGAAGATAGTAAACATGGTTTAGTTCCTGAGGACGTTGTTTCTTTTATCGAAAAACTGCAAGAATATCAAAACATAAATATAATTGGTTTGATGACAATGGCACCATTTACATCGAATGATGATGAATTAAAAAATGTTTTTTCAAATTTAAAGACGATTCAAGAAGATGTGATAAAACAAAACTTTGAGTGGGCACCTTGTACTGAATTATCAATGGGTATGTCGAATGATTATCAGATTGCAATAAGTGCAGGAGCAACCTTTGTCAGAGTGGGTACCGAATTAGTAACGGAAATTTAAGGAGGGATTGCAATGTCGATGATGTCTAAATTCAAAGGCTTTTTCTACTTGAACGATGAGATGGAAGAAGAATATGAGGAACAAAAACAGGCGGTTAATCAACGACGAGAACCTGCACAGCAAAGTCAAGCGCAAGCTGTAAATGGAAATCAGCAACCAAATGCAACACGCAATGTAACGCCAAAAGAAAAAAAGAAAGCCGCTACTAAAAATAATGTTGTAAGAATTAATTCTGAAGTTGATGATACAAATGTTACATTACATGAACCACGTATTTATAGTGAAGTTCAAGGTATTGCAGATGCTTTGTTAAATCGTCAAGTTGTTGTTGTTAACTTACAACGTATGGATAAGGAACAATCTTTACGAATGATTGATTTCTTAAGCGGTAATATCTATGCGATAAATGGTGAAATTAAACGTTTAGGAAATAATATTTTTCTATGCGTACCTGAGAATGTAAATGTTGATGGTGCCATTTCTGAGTATATATCAAATAATGATCTTTAGATTATAAAAGAGGTGACCTAGTGGCACTATACACAATTTTTAATATTTTAATTACCCTATGTTCTGTTTATTCTTGGGCACTACTAATTTATATCTTATTAAGTTGGATACCTAATGCACAAGGTAGTAAATTCGGACAAATTTTAGGACGTATTTGTGAACCATTTCTAGAGCCATTTAGACGCTTTATACCACCAATTGGTGGCGTACTCGATATTTCACCAATCTTAGCATTAATTGTATTAAATCAATTAATTCCTCGTGGATTACAGGCGATTTTTCAATTTTTATCTGGACTCTAAGGCACATAAACACTATCCAAAAAAGAGACAGACCTTGTGTTTGTCTTTTTTTGTTTAGAGAAGGGAAATGTTATGGAAACAGTTTATCAGCATTTTAGACCATCAGAACGCGCTTTTATCGATACTGCAACAGGTTGGGTGACAAGTGCAGAAAATCAATATTCACCTTATCTCACGCCGTTTATTGATCCGCGCCAAGCCTATATTTTGAAAACGTTAGTCGCTCAAACACCTGACTTTTTATTAGAGGAGGCAGAATGGGCAAAGCAACATGAAAGAAGACGTTATTTAATTAGGCCCGACTATTACGAAGTGAGTGAAGCCGATTTTGAACTATCGTTATTATCAATTCGTTACCCGTCCAAATTTTCAACGCTAACACATCCCCATATATTAGGGGCTTTGATGAATGTTGGAATGAAACGCGAAGTTTTTGGTGATATACTTAACGTTGATCAAGCTTGGCAAATTGTTGTTGAAAAAGAAGTTGCTAATTACGTGATACTTAATTTAACTAAAATTGGTGCAATTAATGTCCAACTATCCGAAGTTGAGAGTTCGGAAGCTTTAAGTGTACCTAATGATTATGAAGATCGTTTTGTTACAGTTTCATCGATGCGTTTAGATACAGTTATTGCAGGTGTCTATAATATCTCGCGTCAAAAAGTTAAAACCATGATTGAAAGTGGTCTCGTTAAAGTAAACTGGCAACAAGTTGAAAATGCAACATTTGAATGTTCTGAGAACGATATGTTATCAGTAAGGAAGCATGGTCGCATTTTAATTATTGATCAAGTTGGTAAAAGTAAGAAGGATAAATTGAAGTTAAATGTGAAGGTCAAATAATTAAATTAACAACTATAGTCAAAAGATAATGATTTATACTTGATTAGTCAGTAGTATTTGCTATATAGTAGTAAGTATAAGACATTTTAGAGCATTATACACGGAGGTGGAGAAAATGCCATTATCACCATTAGATATCCATAATAAAGAGTTCGGAAAAAAATTACGTGGGTATGATGAAGATGAAGTCAATGATTTTCTAGAGCAGGTCATTAAAGATTATGAACTGACAATAAAAGAGAAAAAAGCGTTAGCAAGTGAATTACACACGAATAAAGAGCAATTATCACATTATAAAACAATTGAATCAACATTGAACAAGTCGTTAGTTATTGCACAAGATTCTGCAGATGAAACACGTAACGCTGCACAGCGTGAAGCAGAACTCATCGTGAGAGAAGCGCAAAATAATGCGTCTGAAATTGTGAATGAAGCCTTAACTAAAACACATCGTTTAGCTGTAGAGATTGAAGAGTTAAAACGTCAATCAAAAGTATTCCGTGAACGTTTACGTTTACTTGTTACGACTCAGTTAGACATGTTAGAGCACGAGGATTGGTCAACATCGTTAGAATATGATGAAAACGTTGAAGAGCGTGTCACAGATGCTTATGGTGAAGCCAAAGAAGCTGACTTTAATACAGCTCAAGAAAAACCAGCTGCTTTAATTGATGAATCATCAGATAATTCAACTAAAGAAGTTCCTGCAAAAGATTAAGCGACGATTGGAACGTTAATAGAAGAGGCGGACAAACAGCGATTTGACGAATGGTGGAAGGTCAAACAAACGCACAACTATTATAAATCATCCATGAGCTGCTCTGCTGAAATTAAGTAAGCTGAGCCGTAGCCACTGCGTTAAAGTGTCGAGTGAGTACATTTTTAGTCGAGCTAGTGATAGCCGTGCTAATAAGGGTGGTACCGCGAGTGAGTCTCGTCCCTTTTTCAAGGGAGGGGACTCTTTTATTTTGAGAACGATTAATTAGGAGGAATAGACAAATGGAGTATAAAAAAACACTATTAATGCCGAAAACAGCTTTCCCAATGCGTGGCGGTTTACCAAATAAAGAGCCTAAAATGCAAGAAGATTGGGCAGCTATGAACCTATACGAAGCGGTTCAAGAAAAAAATGCAGGAAAACCAACATTTATTTTACATGATGGACCACCTTATGCAAATGGCGCGATCCATACCGGCCATGCGATGAATAAAATTATCAAAGATATGATTATTCGTTATAAAGGGATGTCAGGTTATTCTTCACCTTATGTTCCAGGTTGGGATACACATGGTTTACCGATTGAGCAACAATTAGCTAAAAAAGGTGTTAAACGTAAAGAAATGTCACCTGTTGAGTTCCGTGAATTGTGTGAAAAATATGCACGTGAACAAATTCATATTCAACGCACTGGTTTTAAACGCTTAGGTGTTCAAGCTGAGTGGGATAATCCTTATATCACATTAGACCCTGTGTTTGAATCAAATGAAATTAAAGTATTTGGTCAAATGGCTGAAAAAGGTTACATCTACCGCGGTAAAAAACCCGTTTATTGGTCACCGTCAAGTGAGTCTGCTTTAGCTGAAGCAGAGATTGAATATGCTGATGTTACAAGCCCATCACTTTATGTTGCCTTTAACGTTAAAGATGGTAAAGGTATCGTTGATAATGATGCTGAATTTGTAATCTGGACAACAACACCATGGACATTGCCTGCAAACGTGGCAATTTCTGTTAATCCAGCATTTAATTATGTTGAAGTTGCTGTTGCTGACCGTAAATTTATCGTTGCTGAAGGTTTATTACCAGCTGTTTCTGAAACATTAGGATGGGAAGAAACAACAGTCTTAAAAACATTCAAAGGTAGCGAATTAGAATATGTTACAGCACAACATCCTTTCTACGACCGTGATTCTTTACTTATCGTTGGTGACCACGTCACGCTTGATGCAGGTTCAGGTTGTGTTCATACAGCTCCAGGACACGGGGAAGACGATTATTTCGCTTCACTTTCATACAAATTAGAAGTTATCTCACCAGTTGATGGTCGTGGTATCTATACAGATGAAGCGCCAGGCTTCGAAGGTGTTTATTATGAAAAAGCCAACCCTATGATTATTGAATTATTGGAAGAAAAAGGGCGCTTGCTTAAATTAGATTACTTCTCACATAGTTATCCACATGATTGGCGTACGAAAAAACCAGTTATCTATCGTGCAACACCACAATGGTTCGCTTCAATCGATGCTTTCCGTGAAGAAATTTTAGAAGCGATTGCTGGCGTTGACTGGGTTCCAGCGTGGGGCGAGCAACGTTTACACAACATGGTACGTGACCGTGGCGATTGGGTTATCTCACGTCAACGTGCTTGGGGCGTACCATTGCCAATTTTCTATGGTGAAAACGGCGATGCAATTATTACAAAAGAAACAATTGCTCACCTTGTACCACTATTCCGTGAACACGGTTCAAACGTATGGTTTGCTCGTGAAGCAAAAGATTTATTACCAGAAGGCTTTACACATCCATCAAGTCCAAACGGTACATTTACAAAAGAAACGGATATCATGGATGTTTGGTTTGATTCAGGCTCTTCACATGAAGGCGTACTAAATGAACGTGATTACTTAAGTCGTCCAGCCGATCTTTACTTTGAAGGTTCGGATCAATACCGTGGTTGGTTTAACTCATCAATTACAACAGGGGTTGCAATCAATGGTAAATCACCTTATAAACAAATCTTAAGTCATGGTATGGTATTAGACGGTAAAGGCCGTAAAATGAGTAAATCAATTGGTAATACAGTTGACCCTAATAAAATAATGAATCAAATGGGTGCTGATATCTTACGTCTTTGGGTATCTTCATCGGATTATCAAGCAGATGTTCGTATTTCAGATGATATCTTAAAACAAGTAGCGGATGTTTATCGTAAAATCCGTAACACATTCCGTTTCTTACTAGGAAATACTTCTGATTTTAATCCAACGACAGATGCTGTTGCTTATGACAAATTGTCGGAAGCTGATCAGTACATGTTAGCAACATATAATCGTTTAGCGCGCCAAATTGATGAAGCATACAACAAGTATGAGTTCTCAACAGTATACCGTGCGGTAAACAATTTTGTAACAACGGACTTAAGTAACTTCTACTTGGATTTTGCGAAAGATGTTGTTTACATTGAAGCAGAGGAAAGCGCTGCGCGTCGTAGTATGCAAACCGTATTTTATACCATTGCAAAAGGTTTAACACAATTATTAGCACCCTTGTTACCTCATACTGCGGATGAAATTTGGTCGTATCTTGAGTTTGAGACAGCGAAAAGTGTTCATTTAACTGATTTTGAATTGGTTGCTGAAACAGCTGAACAAACACAATTGATTGAAAAATGGACACGCTTTATGACATTGCGAGATGTGGTTCAAAAAGCATTAGAAGAAGCTCGTAACGAAAAGTTAATTGGTAAATCATTGATGGCGAAAGTTACTATCTATGCAGATCAAGCAACATCAGATCTTATCAATAGCATTAATAATGATGTGAAACAGCTCTTAATCGTCAGCGATTTTGAAGTTGTTGTTGGCACTGAAAATGCACCTGAAACAGCAACTAAAGGCGATAATGTCGCTGTTGTTGTTACGGCAGCAACAGGTGAAACATGTGAACGTTGCCGCGTTGTAAAAACAGACGTTGGTACTCATGCAGAGCACCCAACACTTTGTGGTAACTGTGCATCAATCGTTGAAGAACATTATGCAGATGTTGACCTAGAAGCATAAACATCAATGTAAAAAGCAGTATACGCAGCCACACTCTTGTGTGGCTGTTTTTTTGTGCTGACAATGTCGCGAATGTATTCGCTTTACGAGGACAGTATGGGTGCTAATATCGTAGCGGATTTATCCGCTTTATGAGGACAGTATGGGTGCTAATATCGTAGCGGATTTATCCGCTTTACGAGAGTAGTATGGGACGGAGCGCAAGCGAGTACCACTCCTTCTGTTAATTAAGAGCACTAATCCTTAAGTTAATGTCGTAAGAGTACCACTCCTTCTGTTAATTAATTAAGAGCACTAATCCTTAAGTTAATGTCGTAAGAGTACCACTCCTCCAAGAAAGTGAGTACCACTCTTTCTGTTAATGTCATAAGAGTACCAATCTCTAAAGCGAGCGAGTACCATGTCATCGGTCAATAAATTGAGTACCTTTCATTTGAATTGTTGAAGTCGTATTTCAGGTGAATATTTTTTTAGGGTTTGTTTACTGCGTTTCATTTTCGAAGAAATCAAAGCATACTTAGCCCATTCTCAATATGAGTTGAGTATAAACTTGATCTTTTTATTCCAAGTTGTTATCGCAGTCTATGATTTTGGTGGAATGCTGTTGTTTTAAACATAATACAAGGTGAAATTCACCTTGTATTTGAGCAAATTAGACGTCATTTGGTAGTTGTAAAATAAAATATGTTACAATTAATTTAAAGAGTGACAACACAGAAAGGGCGTATAGAAATGATAATTAATTTAAAAAAAGTCCATGGTTCAAGCAATGATTTCTATATCATTGATGAAAATGGCCTTGAGACACCTCTGACGGAAGAAAGTCGTCGCCAGCTAGCATTGAACTTATGTGACCGTGAACATGATCTTGGAGGAGCTGATGGCATTCTCTATGTATCTGACAGTGAAGTAGCCTTAGCAAAAATGCGTGTGATTAATTCAGATGGTTCAGAAGCTTCGATGTGTGGGAATGGTTTGCGAACTGTTGCACGTTATTTAGCAGAAAAAGCAGATAAAAAACAATTTAAAGTAGAAACGATGAAAGCCGTATTAAATGTTGCTGAAGATAAGCCTTTGGCTCAGGGAGTACCTACTTATTGCGTTGAGATTTCACCCGTTTCTTTCGAAAAAGAAAGCTTACCGTTAAATTGGACAGCTTCGCAATTGATTGATGCAGAAGTGCCAGCTTTTTCAGAAACTTTGACATACTCTGCCGTATCGGTTCCTAATCCGCACTTAATTAGCTTTGTTGAGCCAGCTGTTTTCGCTGAACAAGAGCAATTATCAACTTGGCTAAATAGTGACAATCCCTATTTCCCTGACGGTGTAAATGTTAGTTATGTACAAGCGATTGATAGTGATACTATTTTTGTTAAAACGTTTGAACGTGGGGTTGGTTTTACAAATGCATGCGGAACAGCAATGTCGGCAAGTAGTTTGATGGCACGCTTACTTAACGGTGGTGAAATGACAAAAAAAGTGGATGTATATAACCCTGGAGGTCGTGTGCAATGCCAAGTGTATCAAACAGATGAGGGTTACACGATTGATTTGATTGGCAATGCAACATTCAGTTTTGACGCTAAAATTGTTATTTCAGAAGACTTCAAAAAATCAACGGTAATCGAGCAAGTGAAGACAGACGAAGAAATTGCCTATCAAAAGATGGCAGCAGAAGCGGCACGTTTTGTAGCAGAGCACCAACACGCTTAAATATCAGACTAAAGACTGATATAGCAGGTAATTACGTGTTCTAGTGGTTAAATTATGCTAGAATGAGTAGAGATTCTTAAAGAATCATATCAGATTGTAATTACGAGGTGAAAGCATGTTAACAAAAAAACAAAGTGTTTGGCGCTATGTGATGGCGGGACTTTTCTTTATTGTCTTTTTATATGTCGCAGCAGCTGTTGCTGCAAATGCGCTCTGGATTCAACAATTCGATCAAACAATACGAACAGTGGCCCAGACATTCCAACCAGATAAGCTTACAGGGTTTATTGAAACGGTCACAGATTTTGCCGGTGTTAAAGGCATGATTACTTTAACAGCTATTGTAGCCGTAATATTAGCTTGTTACCGTCGTTTTTTATTCGCTGGCTGGTTAGCAATTAATATGCTTTTTGGTGCAAGTAGTATTAACTTTATTTTCAAAAATTTATTTCAGCGCGACCGACCAGCAGGGATGTTGATTGAACAGGGTGGATATAGCTTTCCTAGTGGGCACACGATGGCGATTACTACTTTTACATTAAGTTTAGTTTTTATCTTAACGTATAATAATCGCCGTTATCGTCGAGCATTATTATTGCTGTCAGCACTATTAATTATTTTTATTGGTTTTACACGGGTATATTTAGGTGTCCATTATCCGAGCGATATTCTAGGTGGTTTTATGTTAAGTTGTTGTTATATGTTAGTCGCAACAACGTACTTTAGACAATTTAGTGCTAGAATAGAACGCAAATTAGAAACACACGGTATTAAAGAAGCGCAACATCATAAGCAGGAAAACAAGCCATAAGCAAATGGAAAATCTATTGAATTTAATTCAGTAGGTTTTTTTGTGCAGAAAATACACAGCTGTTGTTGATATCATGCTATTTAACTTATAGAATAAGAGTTCTAAATCGATTAACGTCATGATAACTGTTGACTGTTGAAAATACGTGTGTTAAATTATTACCTGTAAGTAAACGTTAGTATAATTATAAAATAATATTTAGGCAGATAGTTGAAAATGAGTAACAACTGCCAAATATATATTATAAAGGGGTTTTATTCCAATAAGAATATGAATCCTTTATAGTATGAAAAGAAGGCTATGTTTCTAGAATAAGACTTAGTTGACAATCATATTATAGACTTTTTTGGGAGGTTTTAGACGATGCAAAAAGGTAAGGTAAAATGGTTTAATTCAGAAAAAGGCTTTGGCTTTATCGAAGTCGAAGGCGGTAGTGATGTTTTTGTGCATTTTAGTGCTATCCAAGGTGAAGGTTTTAAGACGTTGGATGAAGCTCAAGAAGTTGAGTTTGAGATCGTTGAAGGTGAACGAGGTCTTCAAGCAGAAAATGTAATTAAATTATAAAAAAGAGGACAAGCAACCTTATTTTTCAAGTTGCTTGTTTTTTTATGCTTTTTTGAGATGAATAGCCTTTAAAATAAACAATGGAAACGCTTACTTATAAGGATTTTGCAAAAATGTATTTATAACGAAATGAGATTGATTTGTTATAAAAAGGACGAGATACATATCAAATTTAGAATTTTCTGAATATTCAATTGACTATTTGACCAGTAATGTATAGAATAATAAATATCTTAATAATACAAAACAAAAAGGAGTTTTTTCTTATGAAACGTTGTCATTCAAACCAATCTATTTTAGTCATTTTATTACTTAGCTAGGGCTCATAACATCGTTTGTAAAAAAACGAATGTTTATTGGGTCCCGATTGCGTTTGAATGGGGCTCCTCGAAACCCATTCATTGAATGGGTTTTTTATTTTTAAAATTAACAGATACTATATAAGGGGTGTTAGACATGAGAAGTGATGAAATCAAAGTAGGCGACGATCGTGCGCCAGCCAGAAGTTTATTAAGAGCAACAGGTCAGGTTAGAAGTGATAATGATATGAAGAAACCTTTTATCGCTATCTGTAATTCATATATTGATATCGTACCAGGTCATGTTCATTTACGAGAGTTAGCAGATGTTGCCAAAGAAGCGATTCGTGAAGCAGGCGGTATTCCATTTGAATTTAATACAATTGGCGTTGATGACGGTATCGCAATGGGGCATATCGGTATGCGTTATTCGCTTCCAAGCCGTGAGTTAATTGCAGACTCAGCTGAAACAGTAATTAATGCTCATTGGTTTGATGGTGTATTTTATATTCCCAACTGCGATAAAATTACGCCAGGTATGTTATTAGCAGCTATGAGAACAAACGTACCGGGGATTTTTTGTTCAGGTGGCCCGATGAAAGCAGGGTTATCATCAACAGGAAAAGCACTCACCCTTTCATCAGTATTCGAGGGTGTTGGCGCCTTTAAAGAAGGTAAAATGTCGAAAGAAGAGTTTTTAGAACTTGAAGCAGAGGCCTGTCCAACCTGTGGATCATGCGCAGGAATGTTCACTGCTAACTCAATGAACTGTTTGATGGAAGTACTTGGTTTAGCAATTCCAGGAAATGGTACAACATTAGCAGTATCCGATGAACGTCGTGAATTAATTCGTCAATCAGCTTTTCACTTAATGCATCTTGTAAAAAATGATATTAAACCACGTGACATTGTTACCAAAGAAGCAATTGATGATGCTTTTGCATTGGATATGGCAATGGGTGGGTCAACAAATACTGTTCTGCACACGTTAGCAATCGCTAGTGAAGCAGGTATTGAGTATGACTTAGCAAGCGTTAATGAAATTGCTGAACGCATCCCTTATCTTTCTAAAATTGCACCAAGTTCTGCCTACTCAATGCATGATGTTCATGAGGCAGGCGGAATTTCAGCCATCATTAAGGAATTGGTTGATAAAGGTGATGCGATTCATCCAGATCGTATTACTGTTACAGGTAAAACATTACGAGAAAATGTTGCGGATGCTAAAATTCTCAATACAGATGTTATTCATCCGAAAGAGAACCCTTATAGTAAAACAGGTGGTTTATCAATTTTATATGGAAACATTGCGCCACAAGGTTCAGTTATTAAAGTAGGTGGTGTTGATCCAAGTGTTACCAAATTTGTAGGTAAAGCCATTTGTTTTGATTCACATGATGAAGCTGTTGCAGCAATTGACGATCACCGAGTAGGTGAAGGACATGTTGTTGTTATCCGCTATGAAGGACCTAAAGGTGGACCAGGCATGCCTGAAATGTTAGCACCTACTTCTTCTATAGTTGGACGAGGACTTGGAAAAGATGTTGCACTTATTACAGACGGTCGTTTTTCAGGAGCCACGCGTGGAATAGCTATTGGTCATGTATCTCCTGAAGCAGCGGCTGGAGGACCTATCGCTTTAATTGAAGATGGTGATACGATTGAAATTGATTTACCCTCAAGAACAATGGAATTGTTAGTGTCGGATGAAGTATTAGCGGAAAGACGCACACACTTAAAACGTTTCAAACCAAAAGTATTAACTGGTTGGCTTGCTCGTTATTCAGTAATGGTTACAAGCGCAAATACCGGTGGGATAATGCAAATTCCAGAAGAATTGATTTAAGGAAAGGAGAGATGACAATGTTGCAACAGACGGTACGTGTCAAAAATGGGGCAGAATGGTTAATTGAGTGTCTGAAAAAGGAAGCAGTCGAGATGATTTACGGCTACCCAGGTGGCGCAGTATTACCACTCTATGATGCACTTTATGAAAGTGGGGTGAAGCATATTCTGGCACGCCACGAACAAGGTGCCATTCATGCTGCTGAAGGATATGCTCGAATCACAGGTAAAGCAGGAGTGGTAGTCGTCACAAGTGGTCCTGGAGCAACAAATGTTGTGACTGGTCTTGCAGATGCATTAGCAGATTCATTACCATTAGTAGTCATTACTGGACAAGTTGCAACAGGTGTTATTGGAACAGATGCCTTTCAAGAAGCCGATGTTGTCAACATGACCTCTCCAATTACCAAACATAGTTTTCAAGTCAGGGATGCAAAAGATATTCCTAATATCGTAAAACAAGCATTTTATATCGCACAAACAGGTCGGCCCGGACCAGTTGTTATTGATTTACCGAAAGATATGATGATAGCAACAGTAACGGAACCGGCTATTCTACAGGAATTGGAAAATTACAAGGTGCCGCATCAACCAAATAAAGTTCAAATTGATGCCGTCGCCACACTCCTTAAAACAAGTAAGCGTCCGATTATTCTTGCAGGAGCTGGAGTAAATGGTGCATTCGCAAAAGATGAATTGACGGAATTTTCTAATAAAACAAACATTCCTGTTATCAACACATTGCTTGGTTTAGGTAATATATCACCCGATAGTCCATTAGCATTTGGAATGGCAGGTATGCATGGGAATTATGCAGCCAATCGTGCGATTTATGAATGTGATGTTTTATTAGCAATTGGTGCTAGATTTGATGATCGTTTAGTGGGTGCACAAGAACATTTTGCAGCAGGCGCTAAGATTGTTCACATCGATATTGATCCATCAGAAATTGATAAAGTATTTAAAGCAACAATCGGAATCGTTGCAGACGCTAAAGCCGCTTTAATCGCCTTAAATCAGCTGTCAATAAATACAGCAGATGAAGGGGAATGGCTTGAACGTTTACAAAGCTATAAAGTAAAACACCCTTTAGGTTATGAAGCATCCCAAAATAATGTCATTAAACCACAAGCTGTAATTGAAGCAATTAGTGAAGAAACCAAGGGAACTGCCATTGTTTCAACTGATGTTGGACAACATCAAATGTGGACAGCGCAATTTTATAAATTTAAAGAAGAACGTGCTTTAATTTCCAGTGGTGGCTTAGGAACAATGGGCTTTGGATTACCTGCTGCGATTGGTGGGCAAATGGCTAATCCAGACAGGATGGTTGTCGCGATTGTGGGTGATGGTGGCTTCCAAATGACTTTGCAGGAATTGGCTCTTTTGAAAGAGTTCAACCTTAACATTAAAGTATTCATTCTGAATAATGCCTCTCTCGGAATGGTGAAGCAGTGGCAACATCAATTCTACGAACAACGCTACAGCGAATCGGTTTTTGATGGTCAACCCGATTTTGTTAAATTAGCAGAGGCATATGGCATTACAGGAAAAAGAATCACACAAGCAGATAAAGTAGCCACTCAGGTGGCAGCAGTATTTGCAATCCCAGGTCCGGTTGTTGTTGATGTACATATTAATCAAACAGAAACAGTCACACCAATGGTGCCACCAGGCAAAGGTATTCATCAAATGGAAGGAGTTGTGGGAAAATGAAACGCATTCTAATTGCAAGATTATCAGATTCACCCGGTGTATTAAATCGAGCGATCAATGCTATTTCAAAACGATTTATTAACATTGAAAGTATCGCCGTAGGACAAACTGCAGAGGAAAATAAATCACAATTAACATTAGTTGTTCATGTTGAAGATATTGAATCCTGTGATCATCTGGTGAAATTACTTAACAAGCAAGTCGATGTGATGGAGGCAAAAGATATCACAGATGATAATGTGTTAACCCGTGAATTAGCAATCGTTGATGTAGCAGTTAATTACTCTGCTATCGCAGATTTACTCGTATCGTTTCAAGTAGCTATTTTAGCAGAAGAAACTGACAATACGGTCATTCAAGCAACAGGAACACATCAGCAAATTGAAGATTTTATTGAAATTTTAAAACCGTACACTATTACACAACTCACACGAACAGGCATCGCCGGTTTTGTGAAAACACACTAATTTGTGATTTCGCCGTTAAGGCTTATCAATATAAAAAATTGAACATACAACCAGGAGGTAAGGAAAATGGTAAAAGTTTATTATGATGATTCAGTAAAAGAAGATACACTCAAAGGCAAAAAAGTAGCAGTGATTGGATATGGTTCACAAGGACATGCACATGCACAAAATTTACGTGACAATGGTCATGACGTTGTTATCGGTATTCGTGCGGGTAAGTCAGCAGACAGTGCAAAAGCAGATAACTTTGAGGTGTTTTCAGTAGCAGAAGCAAGTAAACAAGCAGAAGTTGTAATGGTACTTTTACCAGATGAAACACAAGGTTCAATTTACGAAAATGAAATTAAAGATAATCTTGAAGCAGGAAACTCACTCGTATTTGCACATGGCTTCAACATTCATTATGATGTTATCCAACCACCCGCAGATGTTGATGTTTTCTTAGTAGCACCTAAAGGGCCAGGACATCTTGTGCGCCGTACCTTTACTGAAGGAAGCGCAGTTCCTTGTTTGTTCGCAGTGTATCAAGATGCAACAGGAGGCGCTACTCAAACGGCATTGTCATATGCTAAAGGCGTTGGAGGCACACGTGCAGGTGTTATTGAAACGACATTTAAAGAAGAAACAGAAACGGATCTTTTTGGTGAACAAGCCGTTCTTTGTGGAGGTACAACACATTTAGTACAAGCAGGCTTTGAAACGTTAGTTGAAGCAGGTTACCAACCGGAACTCGCTTACTTTGAGGTATTGCATGAATTGAAATTAATCGTTGACCTTATGTATGAAGGTGGTATGGAAAAAATGCGTAACTCAATCTCTAACACAGCTGAGTATGGCGATTATGTTTCAGGACCACGCGTTGTAACAAGCGAGGTTAAAGCGCATATGAAAGATGTATTAACTGATATTCAGAATGGTAACTTCGCTAAAGGATTTATCGATGATAATAAAAACGGCTTTAAAGAATTCCATCGTATGCGCGCCGAACAAAAAGGACACCAAATTACTGAAGTCGGTAATAAACTCCGCGATATGATGCCATTTATTGATCAAAATAAATAGTGAAAACGAAAACAGACCATTCAATGGCAGCGATACTGGAGAATAATAAAAGTAAAACAAACCGTTTAGAACTGAAGAGATTGTAAAGACTTTTTTCTCAAACACATGATTAAAAATAAACTTAAAAACGAAATGAAAGGGGTGTAGGTCATGAAAAAAATTCAAATTTTTGATACAACATTGCGAGACGGCGAACAAACGGCGGGGGTGAGTTTTAATTTACAGGAGAAAGTGCAAATGGCTCAACAGCTCGAAAAACTAGGCGTGGATGTCATGGAAGCTGGTTTTCCTATCGCATCACCAGGCGATTTTGAATGTGTTCGAACAATCGCTCAAACCGTTAAAAACAGTTCGGTTACTGGCCTCGCGCGTTGCGTTGAAGCGGACATTCAACGGGCCTATGATGCTGTTAAAGTAGGAGTATCTCCACAAATTCATACTTTTTTAGCAACAAGCCCCATTCATCGTGAGTTTAAGTTGAAAATGTCTCAAGCCGAAGTTCTGGCATCGATTGAACATCACGTGCGTTATGCAAAGCAGTTTGTTGATATGGTGCAATTCTCACCAGAGGATGCCACACGAACAGAACCTGAATTTTTGGTTCGTGCGATTCAAACTGCGATTAATGCAGGTGCACGTGTCATCAATGTGCCAGATACAGTTGGTTTTACTAATCCAAAAGAATTTGGCGAACTTTTTGCTTATCTTAGAACAGAAGTCCAAGGCTTTGAGGATGTTATATTTTCCTCACACTGTCATGATGACTTGGGAATGTCAGTCGCAAATTCATTAGCAGCTATTGAAAATGGAGCATCACGTATTGAATGTACAATTAATGGTATCGGTGAACGTGCAGGTAATACCGCTTTAGAAGAAATTGCAGTTGCGCTACATATTCGAAAAGATCATTATCAAGCAGAAACAAATATCGTACTTAATCAGTTGAAACAAACGAGCGATTTGGTGAGCCGTATGTCAGGTATGGCCGTTCCAAGGAATAAAGCAATTATTGGAGGCAACGCGTATGCCCATCAATCAGGAATTCATCAAGATGGTTTCTTGAAAAATCCAAGCACGTATGAAATTATTACACCTGAACTTGTGGGGGTGTCAAAATCATCGCTTGTATTAGGAAAACTATCAGGACGACATGCTTTATTTACACGATTGGAAGAAATCGGATTCTTAATTGAACCGGCTGAGCAAAGCGCAATTTTTAGTCGTTTTAAACAACTTGCAGATGTTAAGAAAGAAGTCAGTGATGAAGATCTTCGTGCAATGATGTCTGGACATTTATATCAAGATGAGGATTTTTGTCAGCTGAAATCACTTGATGTACATTATAATTCAGCAACACAACAATTGGCAGAGGTGACCATTACAACTGAAACAGGTGTCGATATTAAAGGCTCTGCTACAGGAGCAGGTAGTATTGAAGCTGTATATAACGTCATCGATCAATTGATGGGCGAAGAAGTTACGTTAACAGATTATCGCATTCAATCAATTACACCAGGAATGGATGCCCAAGCAGAAGTACATGCACTCATTTCAGCAACCGATGGCTCGACTTATCATGGGGTAGGTATTGATCATGATGTGTTAAATGCTTCAGCACGCGCCTATCTTCAAGCATTTTCAAAACGCCGTATCGCAACAAAAAAAAGTAAGAGTGAGGTTGAAGCGTAATGACATTTCGAGTAGTTGTATTGCCCGGTGATGGGATTGGACCAGAAATAATGGCGGTAACAGAAAAAATAGTCGCGCAAGTTTTAGCGCACTCACATCAAACAATTCTATTCGAACACCAACTATTCGGAGGAGCAGCGATTGATGCTGTCGGAGAGCCTTTTCCAGTTGAAACTCAAACAGCAATTGATAAAAGTGACGCTGTTTTGTTAGGTTCAGTAGGTGGACCTAAATGGGATGAAGCACCAGAAAGGCCTGAAATGGGACTGTTGGCATTACGCAAAAAAATGGGTGTATTTGCCAATGTAAGGCCACTTCAAATTTTTCCAGCTGTTCGACACCTTTCACCATTGCGTGAAGAGCGATTAGAAGGTGTAGATTTTGTTGTTGTCCGTGAATTATTAGGAGGCTTGTATTTTGGTACACCCAAATATTTTAATGAGACAGAAGGTGTTGATACATTACGCTATGATAAGGCAAGTATTGAGCGGATTGTTCATTATGCCTTTAACCTTGCGAGACAACGCCGAAAAAAATTGACAAGTATTGATAAAGCGAATGTTTTGGCGACAAGTAAATTATGGCGACAAACAGTTGAAGAAATTGCAGTTGACTATCCTGATGTCACTTTAGAACATCTTTATGTTGATGCCGCAGCGATGCACATGATTCAAGCACCCGCACGATTTGATGTGATTGTAACAGAGAATATGTTTGGTGATATTTTAAGTGATGAAGCGAGCGTATTAGGTGGTTCATTAGGGTTGTTACCCTCAAGTTCACATGCAGAAGCAGGACGTCCAGCGTTATATGAGCCCATTCATGGTTCGGCACCTGATATAGCAGGTACGGATTTTGCAAACCCAATAGGGATGCTTTTATCTGCAGCGATGATGTTGAGACAATCGTTCCAACTAGAAAACGAAGCAAAACAAATTGAAATAGCTGTCGAAACAGCATTATCTGAAGGTGTTTTAACGAAAGATTTAGGTGGGACAGCAACAACCACTATTTTTGCAAATAAAATAACAGAAATCATTGAAAGGAGTGCCAAATAATGTCAAAACAAACATTGTTCGATAAGCTTTGGGAACGTCATGTCCTCTATGGAAAAGAAGGTGAACCGCAATTATTATATATTGATCTCCATTTAATTCATGAAGTGACATCACCACAAGCTTTTGAAGGTTTACGAATGACTCATCGTTCAGTACGTCGACCAGATCGTACATTTGCGACGATGGATCATAATGTTCCAACTGAAGATATTTTCAATATTCAAGATTTAGTAGCAAAAAAACAAATAGACGCATTGAGTAAAAACTGTGAAGAATTTGGAATCGAATTAGCTGATATGGGAAATGAACGTCAAGGAATTGTGCATATGGTAGGACCGGAAACAGGCTTGACGCAGCCAGGCAAAACAATTGTTTGTGGCGATAGTCATACAGCAACACATGGCGCATTTGGAGCACTAGCATTTGGTATTGGAAGCAGTGAAGTTGAACATGTATTTGCAACACAAACACTGTGGCAAACTAAACCTAAACGGATGGGTGTACATATAACAGGGGACCTAAAACCTGGTGTGTATGCGAAAGACATTATTTTAGCGTTGATCGCCCAAAATGGGGTTTCATTTGGGACTGGATATGCTGTTGAATTTTATGGTGAGACTGTTGAAAAAATGACAATGGATGAACGTATGACGATTTGTAATATGGCGATTGAAGGCGGAGCCAAAATGGGCATGATGGCACCAGATAATACAACCTATAACTATGTGACAGGTCGTGAATATGCTCCCACAAATATAACAGAGAAGATAGCAGACTGGCAGGAACTTTATACGGACGAGGATGCGGAATTTGATACAATTGTCACTTTAGATGCAGCAGAACTAGCACCGTATGTAACCTGGGGGACAAACCCTGAAATGGGCGTGCCGATTACTGCAGCTTTCCCACAAATTAAAAATAGTAACGATGAACGTGCTTATCAATACATGGATTTAGCACCTGGTCAAAAAGCAGAAGAAATTGAATTGGGCTATGTCTTTATTGGGTCCTGTACAAACGCTCGTTTGTCTGATTTGACAGAAGCTGCCCGAATGATCCGGGGACGTAAAGTAAAAGAACATATACGTGCGATGGTTGTTCCTGGTTCGAGAGGCGTGCGAAATGCAGCAGAAGCAGTAGGCTTAGATAAAATTTTTAAAGAGGCAGGATTTGAATGGCGTGAGCCCGGTTGTTCAATGTGTCTTGGAATGAATCCGGACCAAGTTCCTGATGGCGTGCATTGCGCCTCTACTTCAAATCGTAACTTTGAAGGGCGTCAAGGAAAAGGTGCACGTACACACCTCGTTTCACCAGCAATGGCAGCTGTTGCGGCAATCCACGGACACTTTGTTGATGTGCGTTTTGAGGAGGGGATCATACATGAAACCGTTTAAAATACATGAAGGAACAACTGTAGCACTGATGAACGATAATATTGATACTGATCAAATTATCCCGAAACAATTTTTAAAGCGGATTGAACGTACTGGTTTTGGTCGTTTTTTATTTGATGAATGGCGTTTTTTACCAGGTCATCAACCCAACCCTGATTTTCCACTCAATGCAGCAGAGCGTCAAGGCGCTTCTATCTTAATTAGTGGAGAGAATTTCGGTTGTGGATCAAGTCGAGAGCATGCACCTTGGGCATTAACTGATTATGGCTTCGATTGTATTATTGCAGGCAGTTTTGCTGATATTTTTTTTAGTAATTGCACTAAAAATCGATTGTTGCCTATTGTATTACCTTTGAAAGAACGAGAAGAACTAGCAACTTTGCCAGGAACAGCAAAAGTTATGATTGATTTGGAACAGCAAGTCATTACCGCTGAAAATAAGCAGTATCCCTTTGAAATCAACCAAAAGGTTAAAGAAAAACTCGTCGGAGGCTTAGATGATATTACACTGACATTAACACACGAAGATGTTATTCAAGGCTACGAACAAAAACATGATGTAAGGAGGTAAAAGTATGTATACAGCCACACAAGCCGCAAAAATTGATGCTGCTCATCTTGTTTTAAAAGATGTTGTGCGTCATACACCATTGGAACACGATGTTTATTTATCACAAAAGTATAATTGTAATGTTTATTTAAAGCGCGAAGATTTACAGACAGTACGTTCATTTAAATTACGAGGTGCCTATTATGCGATTAGTCGCTTGTCAAAAAAACAACGCGAATTTGGCGTAACTTGTGCAAGTGCTGGAAATCATGCGCAGGGTGTGGCGTATACATGCGACCGCCTACAAATGAAAGCTGTTATTTTTATGCCAACCACAACCCCCAATCAAAAAGTATCACAGGTACGCTTTTTTGGAGGGAAATACATAGAAATTATGTTGGTCGGCGATACGTTTGATGCCTGTTCAAAAGCAGCGAAAGACTATACAGAAACACATCAAATGACATTTATTCCACCCTTTGATTCTGAAGATATCATCGCAGGTCAAGGAACTGTTGCCGTTGAAATTTTAGAAGATGCAGATGTTAAAATGGATTATGTTGTCGCAACAATTGGCGGGGGCGGCTTAATTTCAGGAGTAGGCAGTTATTTCCATAAAAAAAGTCCCGATACAAAGGTTATTGGTGTAGAACCTTTGGGCGCAGCTTCTATGCATGCAGCACTTCACGCTGGCGAAGTAGTAAAATTACCTGTCATTGATAAATTTGTTGATGGCGCTGCTGTTGCAGAGGCTGGAAAACTAACCTATGGTTATTGTCGCAAATTTGTAGATGATATCTTTTTGGTACCAGAAGGCCAAGTGTGCACAACTATTTTAGAAATGTACACTAAGTTAGCAATTGTTGCAGAACCAGCAGGAGCACTAAGCGTATCAGCCTTGGAACAACTAAAACCACAAATTGAAGGCAAAAATGTGGTTTGTATTGTTAGTGGTGGTAATAATGACATCAATCGGATGAAGGAAATGGAAGAGCGTTCGTTGATGTTTGAAGGTTTACAACATTATTTCATTGTTAATTTTCCTCAAAGGGCAGGTGCATTAAAAGAATTTATTAGCCTTGTACTAGGTCCACAAGACGACATTACGAAATTTGAATACACAAAAAAAGTAAATAGAGGACAAGGCCCTGTTATTATCGGTATTTTATTGAAAGATAAAGCAGATTATAATGTGATGCTAAAACGACTTGCGGGTTACGATTCAAACTATATCCCCGTTAATGATAACCCGATGCTGTATACATTGTTGGTTTGATTTTTTATTAATAGGAAATTTTTAAGACAACGCGCTGACAAATGTTAGCGCGTTGTTTTTGTATACGAAGCTGAACGTTTGGAGTTGCTTTTGCTTTTAGCCTGTATTTCAAACTAAAACAATGAAGTGCAATTTATTTCAATAAAGGATTGGTACTCTTACAACATCAACAGAAGGAGTGGTACTCTTATGACATTAATTTAAGGATTAGTGCTCTTAAGTTATTAACAGAAGGAGTGGTACTCGCTTGCGCTCCGTCCCATACTACTCTCGTAAAGCGGATAAATCCGCTACGATGTCAGTAATTTCATAACGTTATAAAAAAATCACTAGACCTGAAAATAAAATTGGAGTATAGACATCCTCTAGAAACTAAAACTTACTTTGTCAAAATTTCATAAACACATAAAAAATCACTAGACCTGAAAATAAAATTGGAGTATAGACATGGACCAGTCTATAACAATTTAATTTCCTTAGTCTAATGAGTGATTTTTTTAGCATTTCAATTTGGATGAAAGTAAAACGAGTTTCTCTTTCTTTCGGTGACCAGTCTATAACAATTTAATTTCCTTAGTCTAATGAGTGATTTTTTTAGCATTTCAATTTGGATGAAAGTAAAACGAGTTTCTCTTTCTTTCGGTGACCAGTCTATAACAATTTAATTTCTTTAGTCTAATGAGTGATTTTTTTAGCATTTCAATTTGGATGAAAGTAAAACGAGTTTCTCTTTCTTTCGGTGATCAGTCTATAACAATTTAATTTCTTTAGTCTAATGAGTAAGATTTTTAGTATTTCAATTTGGATGAAAGTAAAACGAGTTTCTCTTTCTTTCAACAATCAGTCTATCCTAACTAAAATTTCTAGTTTAACACGTTACACTTTTAATCCATTCTAATTTCGATAAAGTAAAATGAGCTTGTTATTCTTTCAGCCTCTTTTCAAACGTCCAAAAGAGGAGTATACTTAAGATACTATGTGGATAAGGATTGTGATGGGGATGTATATTTCTAAACTAAAGCAATTTGTACGTTGGCTGGTTAAGGCTGTCTTACAAATTTGCTTTTTGATTGTGTTTTTTTTAATTGGCGAACAGTTGCAACAATGGTTTAACTTAGTTGTTCCTGGTAGCTTGATTGGTTTGATATTACTGTTTACATGCTTGAGTTTTAAAATCATTAAGATGGAGTGGATCAACGTTGGTGCTGCCTTTTTATTGATGATTATGCCATTGTTCTTCATTCCTTCGATGACGGGTTTAATGGATTATGGTCAGTTGTTTTTACATCAGGGTATTTTCATTATCATCGATATTGTTGTATCAGCATTTGTGATCTTTTTTGTTTCGGGTTGGGCAGTACAGCAGTTAATAAAAATCTGGCCGTCTTCAAAGAAAGCAGATAAAGAGGTGACAAAATGAAACTTGATCTTTTTTTAGTGGGAATGACAATTGTCTTTTTTTGCGTGGCTTATGTTATTAATAGAAGATTTCCTTCTGTTTTTACATTGCCAATTTTTACAGCGTCAGCAATGATGATCATTTTACTTGTATCGATGAATTTAACATATGAATCCTATAGTGGTGCTCGTCAATTTTTCAGTTTTATGATGGGACCTGCAATAGTGGCGTTTGCCGTTCCGATGTATTCGGTGCGAGCGATTATTTATCGTTATTTACCAGTGGTATTAATTGGCATGATGATTGGATTGGCTGTTTCGGTTGGAATGACATTCATTTTCTCATTAGTTCTACCATTGTCAGCTGAAATGGTATCCTCGTTGTGGGGTAAAAATGTGACATTGCCTGTTGCTATTACAATTGCCAATGATATCGAAGCTTCTGCATCTTTAACGGCAATTGGTGTCGTGTTATCGGGTTGTATAGGTGCTGCATTTGGAAATCGGATTCTTCATTTCATGGGTGTGAAAAACAGAGTGGCTCGTGGTGTAGCAATGGCTGCTGTGGCACATATTATGGGAAGTTCACATTCGATGTTGCTCAATAAAGAAGAAGGTGCAATTGGATTGGTGACAATGGCTGGAACAGCTATTTTAGCTAGTGTATTTATTCCAATCTTAGTTTAATAAAGCGTCAGTAACGTTCGTTTTCATAAATTGAAAAGAGCCTTACTGGCTTTTTTTCTATAATAGTAGAAGACATTAGAAAAATTCATAGGTGATTGTTATTTTGAACATAAATAGTCAGAAATCCAAACACTATTTTTAGTTGTGTTACTTCGGTTACTAGATTTGAAAACATCTTCTATATAAGGAGGTGTTTTTTAGTTCAACCAATAACTTTTCACGTTAATTTATGCTATGATATAGAAGATGAAATTTAACGTATTTTGGTGAAATAATAGTCGATTTGACAGCTAAATACGCCAACTGGAAAAGAGGTTACTTAAATGTTTGAATACTTAAAAGGTCATATTACTTATATATGCCCACTTTATATTACTGTCGATGTTCAAGGTATTGGCTATCTGGTACACGTACCTAATCCTTTTTCATTCACAACACGAGAAGGTTTAGAAGAACAAATTTTTATTCACCATCATGTGCGTGAAGATGCTGAAACATTATTTGGTTTTGAAAGTAGAGAAGAACGTTTCCTCTTCCAGAAATTATTAAGTGTTACAGGAATTGGTCCTAAAGGGGCAATGGCAATTATTGCTCGCGGTGAATTAAGTTTATTGGTTGCTGCTATTGAAGGAGAAAATGAAGGTTATCTAGTCAAATTCCCAGGAATTGGTAAGAAAACGGCCCGTCAAATCATTTTAGATTTAAAAGGTAAGATCAATGATTTAGTACCTTCAGCCAAACAAACAACAGCAATAGTGGAAGTTCACAGCGCTTTATCAGAAGCATTGTTGGCACTTGAAGCATTGGGATATAGCGCTCGTGAGATTAAGCGTGTAGAAACAAAAATGGAAAAACTTGAGTTAGCAACCACGGATGAGTATATTCGAGCTGGATTGAAATTATTAACTAATTAATAAAAGCATCTACAAGCCCATTCAGAACTGAAGAGATTGTAAAAGTTCGGTAAGCGATTATTTTATCGCTGGAAGTATCTTTGAAATCTCACAAGTTTTGGCTTGTGGTGCTAGAGAACAGTAAAAGCATCTACAAGCCCATTCAGAACTGAAGAGATTGTAAAAGTTCGGTAAGCGATTATTTTATCGCTGGGAGCATCTTTGAAATCTCACAAGTTTTGGCTTGCAGTGCTAGAGAACAGTAAAAGCATCTACAAGCCCATTCAGAACTGAAGAGATTGTAAAAGTTCGGTAAGCGATTATTTTATCGCTGGAAGTATCTTTGAAATCTCACAAGTTTTGGCTTGCAGTGCTAGAGAACAATAAAAGCATCTACAAGCCTATTAAAAAATCCGGTTAAAGTCGAAGATGTTAAACAATTTAAAGCTATTTTGAATGACACACAATAATAGGGGGTGAGTATCGAATGGATGAGCGTATTATATCTTCCGAATCAATTGGTGATGAGGGTTCAATGGAATTGAGTTTACGACCAAGTCGTTTAGCGCAATATATCGGTCAAGAAAAAGTAAAGAATAACTTGCAAATTTTTATTGAGGCTGCACGTATGCGCCAAGAAGCATTGGATCACGTTTTGTTATATGGCCCACCTGGTTTAGGTAAAACAACATTAGCAATGGTAGTAGCTAATGAAATGGGTGCTAAATTGCATACAACAAGTGGTCCCGCCATTGAAAAACAGGGTGATTTAGCAGCGATTTTAACAGCATTAGAGCCAGGAGATGTTCTTTTTATTGATGAGATTCATCGCTTGAGCCGAGTGATAGAAGAGATTTTATATCCGGCAATGGAAGATTTTGCTTTGGATATTATTATTGGACAAGGACCAGAAGCACGCTCAATTCGAATGGAGTTACCCCCATTTACATTGATTGGTGCTACAACGCGTGCTGGTCACATGACTGCCCCGTTACGAGATCGTTTTGGTGTAATTAACCACCTGGAATATTATACGATTTCTGAATTGGAAGCGATTATTGAAAGAACAGCAGCGATTTTAGAAACACCTCTTGAAGGAAATGCGTCACATGAAATGGCACGCCGTTCAAGAGGAACACCGCGTATCGCAAACCGTCTGGTAAAACGTGTACGTGATGTTGCACAAGTTAAAAGTGATGGAACCATTAGCGTTCCTATTGCCAAAATGGCGTTAGAGTTATTGCTAGTTGATGATAAAGGGTTAGACCAAATTGATGAGAAAATATTATCAGCAATTATTGATATGTTTAATGGAGGTCCTGTTGGTTTGGATACCTTAGCTGCCAGTATTGGTGAAGAACGTTTAACGATTGAAGACATGTATGAACCCTATTTATTACAACATGGCTTTTTACAAAGAACACCACGTGGTCGTGTAGCTACACCTAAGGCTTATCAGCATTTAGGACGACCGCTTGCATAATATATAAATTGAACAGAAAAGGTGAATAAAGTGAGAGTAGAAGATTTTAATTATGAATTACCAGAGGAATTAATTGCACAAACGCCATTATTAGATCGTACATCCAGTCGATTATTAATGATGAATAGAGAAACTGGTGCTTACCGTGATGGTGTTTTTCCTGACATGTTAGAGTATTTATCAGAAGGCGATGCGCTGGTTTTAAATAACACACGCGTTTTACCTGCCCGTTTACACGGAATTAAAGCTGAAACTGGCGGTCATACAGAAGTATTACTTTTAAAACAACTAGAGGGTGACGAGTGGGAAACATTGGTTAAACCTGCCAAACGTATCCGTGTGGGTACTGTATTATCATTTGGTGATGGCCGTTTAACAGCTGTTTGTACAGGTGAACTTGAACATGGGGGTCGCTTAATGACTTTCAAGTACGAGGGTATCTTTTATGAGGTATTGGAGGCGCTTGGTGAAATGCCATTGCCACCTTATATTAAAGAACAGCTTGAGGATCAAGAACGTTATCAAACAGTTTATGCTGAAGAAAATGGTTCAGCGGCTGCACCGACAGCAGGTCTACATTTTACAAACGAGTTGTTAGAAGCGATTCGTGCAAAAGGTGTACATATTGTTTTTATCACTTTACATGTAGGATTAGGAACTTTCCGTCCAATTAGTGTAGAAGATACAACAAATCATAAAATGCATTCTGAGTTTTACCGCATGACAGAAGAAGCGGCAGCCACGTTAAATGACGTACGCAATAACGGCAAAAAAATCATTGCTGTTGGAACAACAAGTATGCGTACGCTAGAATCAATCACACAAAAATTTGATGGTGCGATTAAAGCAGATGATGGTTGGACAGATATTTTTATATCTCCAGGATTTGAGTTTAAAGCGTGCGATGCGTTAATTACCAACTTCCATTTACCAAAATCGACGTTAGTGATGCTTGTCAGTGCTTTCTCAAGTCGAGATAATGTAATCAATGCTTATGAACACGCCGTTGCAGAAAAATATCGCTTCTTTAGTTTTGGCGATGCAATGTTTTTACAAAAATAATAATCAATGAAAGAGGTAAGTTATGAGACCAGCAGTAGTATATGAATTGCTTAAAACAGATAAGGAAACCGGAGCTCGTGCAGGTATTATCCATACACCACACGGTTCGTTCCCAACACCAATGTTTATGCCAGTTGGAACATTGGCAACAGTCAAAACATTATCACCAGAAGAATTAAAAGAGATGGGTTCAGGTATTATCTTGAGTAATACTTATCATCTTTGGTTACGTCCAGGTCACGAATTAATTCGTGAAGCAGGGGGTCTCCACAAATTTATGAACTGGGATCAACCGATTTTGACTGATTCAGGTGGTTTCCAAGTGTTTAGTTTGAGCAAGATTCGTGATATTAAAGAAGAAGGTGTTCATTTCCGTAGTCACTTGGATGGTTCGAAATTATTTTTATCACCTGAAAAAGCAATTGAGATTCAAGAAGCACTCGGCTCTGATATTATGATGTCATTCGATGAATGCCCACCTTATCCAGCTAGCCGTGAGTACATGATTCAATCAATGGCACGTACAACTCGTTGGGCAGAACGTGGTTTGAAAGCTCATACAACAATGGATAAACAATCATTATTCGGCATCGTTCAAGGTGGGGTATACTCTGATTTACGTCAACAACATGCAAAAGAATTAGCCTCATTAGATTTTCCTGGCTATTCAATTGGTGGATTAAGCGTTGGAGAAGAAAAACATTTAATGAATGAAGCGCTTGAGGCAACAACACCATTCCTTCCAGCTGATAAACCACGTTATTTAATGGGCGTTGGTTCACCCGATGCATTAATTGATGGGGTTATCCGTGGAATTGATATGTTTGACTGTGTATTACCAACTCGTATAGCACGTAACGGAACAACAATGACAAGTCAAGGTCGTGTCGTTATTAAAAATGCGATTTATGAACGTGATTTTGGTCCACTTGATCCTAACTGTGATTGCCATGTTTGTAAAAATTATTCGCGTGCATACCTTCGTCATCTCATTAAAGCAAAAGAAGCTTTTGGAATTCGCCTAACAAGTTACCATAACTTGTATTTCTTGATTAAATTAATGGAAGATGTACGTGAAGCGATAATGGAGGACCGTTTATTGGCCTTCCGTGAAGAATTTTTCGAACAATATGGCTATAACAAAGAAAATCCGCGTAATTTCTAGCATATTGATAGATAATTGTCATTATTTTCTGATATAATAATAGTAATGACTAATGAAAGGGGTTTTATCACACATGCAGTCTATTTTACTTATCGTAGTTATGATCGCATTGTTTTACTTTATGCTGATTCGTCCGCAACAAAAGCGTCAGAAAAAAGTACAATCAATGCAAAGTGCGCTTAAAAAAGGCGATACTATTGCAACAATCGGTGGCTTACACGGCGTAGTTGATTCTATCGATGACAAACAAGTTACACTTGATTGTCACGGTTCGTTATTAACTTTTGATCGTCAAGCAGTGCGTACAGTACTTGAAGTATCTGAAGCACCAGTTGATTCTTTTGAATCAAATGACAATAACTAAATACTTAAAAACAAAACCTTCTATGTTTGTAGCATAAAAGGTTTTTTTGATTTTGATGAAAATAACCTTGAAAACTGGTATAATAATCTATGATTGTGTAGTGCTAATGAATAGAGCCAAGGCCATGGTACAGGTGAAAATCTTAAGATTTGTCAATTACAGGGATTGAAAGATTAGTTTGAAAATTTTCCTTGCGTGAAATGCCATTATACTTACCGTTTATTTAGTACATTTAAAGGGGAAATAAGAAAGAAACTGTTGTCATGATTTAATTTCAACAGCTAGCAATTATTTACAACCGTGAGAAATATAGGACAAGTTTGCTACAAAAATTACTAAAAGAAGAAAGGTCGTGTATGGCATTATGAAAAGAGGCAAGTTAGTCAGTTTTTTTATTTTGATCGCTGTGTTTACAGCGCTTATTTCGTTCACGGTGAAGCCGGTACTAAATAATATTAATTTAGGATTAGATTTACAAGGTGGATTTGAGGTTCTTTATGAAGTCAAACCAGCGGGTGAAAATGCTGAAAAAGTTACAAGTGAAACACTAAAATCAACAGTTGTTGCTTTGGATAAACGTATTAACGCTTTGGGCGTTGCGGAACCAAGCATTACGATTGAATCTGGAAACCGTATCCGTGTGCAATTAGCGGGTGTTAAAGATCAAGATGAAGCACGTGAAATGCTTTCAACAACTGCACAATTATCATTCCGTGATGCAAATGATAAATTGATGATGGACGGTCGTGATTTAGTTCAAGGGGCAGCAAAACAGTCATTTGATCAACAAAATCAACCAGTTGTAACATTGAAATTAAAAGATAGTCAAAAATTTGCTGATGTAACGAAAAAAATTCTTGCAGAAGCACCAAATAATCAATTAGTTATTTGGTTAGACCATAAAGATAATCAAAAATTCTTAACAGAGTCTAAAAAAGAAAACCCTGCATTTTTATCAGCACCAAATGTAAGCCAGGTGTTGAATACAAACCAAGTAGAGATTTCGGGTAGTTTTACAGTTGCAGAGGCAAATAATTTAGCAGAGTTACTTAATGCGGGAGCATTGCCTGTTAAATTAACTGAGGTGTACTCAACATCAGTAGGTGCAGCGTTTGGACAATCAGCTTTACAAGATACAATGTTAGCCGGATTAATTGGTTTACTTGCTATTTTTGTATTTATGCTTATCTTCTATCGCTTACCAGGTTTAATCGCATCAGTGACATTGAGCATTTATACATACATTGTATTGCTTATTGTAAGTTTAGTTGGTGCAACAATGACATTGCCAGGTATTGCTGGTTTAATTTTAGGTATTGGTATGGCAGTAGATGCTAATATCATTACTTATGAACGTATCAAAGAAGAAATACTTGTTGGACGTACAATTAAGAAAGCATTCATCGAAGGTTCTAAAGAATCATTCCGTACGATTTTGGATGCGAACTTAACAACAATTATTGTAGCTGGCGTATTGTTTGTTTTTGGTACAAGTTCAATCCGAGGCTTTGCGTTAATTTTAATTATTAGTATCTTAGTAAGCTTTATTACAGCAGTATATGGTTCACGTATTATGTTAGGTTTAATTGTTAATAGTGGCTTCCTAGATAATCGTCCAGGTTGGTTTGCTGTTAAACGTAAGAGTATCCATAATATTTCAGAAGGATACGAATCATATAAATTAGCTACTAACTTTGATAATATCGACTTCTTAAAACATCGTAAAGTTTACCTTTCAATTTTCGCAGGAATTGTTATAGCGGGTATTATCTGCTTGGCAACCTTGAAAATGAACTTAGGTATTGATTTTTCAAGTGGAACACGTGCAGAGTTAACATCTGATAAGACATTAACAGCTGCTAAAATCACTAAAGAACTTGATCAAATTGGAATGCCTTCAAATGATATTGTTTTAACAGGGAAAGATCAAAAATCTGCCGTTGTTAGTTATAAAGGTGCATTCTCACAAGACGAAATTAAAAAATTCAACAATCACTTCAAAAAAGAATACGGTCATGAATCAAGTATCAATACGGTAACACCGACAGTTGGACAAGAGTTGGCAAAAAATGGTTTCTTTGCTTTAATCATTGCGTCACTTTTAATCATCGTTTATATCGGTTTCCGTTTCGAGTTGAAAATGGCTGTCTCAGCAGTTATCTCGCTCTTGTTTGATGGTTTCGTAATCTTCGTAGTATTTAGTATCTTCAAGATACAAGTAGATTTGACGTTTATTGCAGCGGTGTTAACGGTCATTGGTTATTCCATTAATGATACAATCGTTACGGCCGATCGTGTACGTGAAATCGGACAAAAACTACGTGTTTATAAAAATAAAGAAGATTTAGCTGTAGCAGTTAACCAAGGTTTACGTCAAACGTTGACACGTTCGTTAGCAACTGTGTTCACAGTTCTTATCACAGTAACCGCCTTGATGATTTTTGGTAGCCATTCAATTTGGGAGTTCTCACTTGCTCTTATGATCGGTTTGGTTTCAAGTATTTTCACATCAATGTTTATGGTTATGCAAATGTGGTATGGTTTTAAAGTTCGCGAATTAAATAAACATGGCGAAATCAAAACAGTTAAAGAGAAAAAATACAAATCTAAAAAAGACAAGTTAGTTGTCTAAACAGAAGGGTGTGGGGATAGGATGAAAAAATCACAGTGGTTAACGTTAATCAGTATCTTATTAGTTTTGTTCATTGCAGTGTTATCAATCGTCAATGTCGAACCAGTGAAAATCAACTTTATTTTCACAACGGTACAATGGCCATTAATTTTAGTGATTATTGGGTCGGCACTTTTAGGGGCTTTAACAGTCATCAGTGTAACATGGGTGCGTATGTTTAAAGAAAAAAGTGCTATTAAACAAAATGAAAAATTTTTAAAAGAACAAAAAATAGCAAATGCTTCTTCAAGAAGTGAAATTAATAAAATTAAAAACGCAGAAAAAGAAAAAATTTAATAACTGCGTAAACTAATGAACAGGCTATGGGTTATCGAGATTGAATCGATTATCTGTAGCCTGTTTTTAATTTTAAGTAACTTTAGAAATTGAGATGAATTGCAATTTTAAAATTAGAATGATGAATGAGAGAGCGGTTTCAAAGTTGAATTTGTGGTATGATATTTAAGGGAAGTTTATCAATAAGGAGTGAAGAATGTGCTTGCATCCAACTATGAATGGCAAGAACGAGAAAATAATCAAGAAGAAATAGAAACGTTAGCGAAAGCTGCGAATGTCGCATTACCAGTAGCAGCGTTGCTTTGGGAGAGACAACTACGTACACCAGCAGAAGTAGAGGCGTTTATTCATCCAACTGAGGAGGTAATACACGATCCTTTTTTACTATCGGATATGGACAAAGCCTTAGAAATTATTGAAGAGGCACTCGCCGAAGATAAAAAAATAATGATCTATGGTGATTATGATGCGGATGGTGTGACAAGTACTGCTGTTTTATATGAAGCATTACAAATTATCGGTGCTGATTCAGGCTGTTTTATCCCAAATCGATTTGTTGAAGGATATGGTCCTAATAAAGAAGCTTTCAAAAAAATTAAAGCGGATGGTTATGATTTATTAATCACGGTCGATAATGGGATAGCTGGCATAGATGAACTTGCTTATGCACGTGAGATTGGCTTACAAGTTATCTGTACGGACCATCATGAGGTGGGCGAAATTTTACCTGATGCCGATGCGATTGTACATCCAAAACATCCTGATTTTCAATACCCTTTTAAAGAACTTGCTGGCGTAGGTGTGGCCTTCAAACTAGCACAGGCTTTATTAGGTGAAATTCCGGTTGAATTATTGGATCTTTATGCACTAGGAACGATTGGAGATATGGTTTCTTTAACAGATGAAAATCGTTTTTTTGTACAAGCTGGTTTAAAACAGCTAGCAATCACTGAACGTCCGGGCTTACAAGCGTTATATCGCCAATTAAATTTGGACGCTTCACTGGTGACAGAAGAAATGGTCGGCTTTAAAATTGCCCCTCATCTTAACGCGGCTGGTCGCCTAGGTTCTGCTGAAAAAGCTCTTGCATTGTTAGTGACTAAAGACGTTGACGAAGCGAAGCAATTAGCAATTGATTTAGTAGCAATTAACGATGAACGTAAAAAAATCGTCAATGAGTTAGTGCTTGAAGCAGATGAGCAAGTACAGCCATTTTTAGATGATAAAGTGTTAATTGTAGCGGGTGAGAATTGGCATGAAGGTGTCTTAGGAATTGTAGCATCACGCTTGATTGAAGCTTATCAAAGACCTGTTATTGTGCTATCAATCAACAAATCTAAAAACATTGCCAAAGGTTCTGGACGGAGTATACCAGCTTTGAATTTATATGATGCTTTAAACGCTCATGTATCTTTAATTACGCGTTTTGGTGGGCACGCTGGGGCGGCAGGGTTAACACTACCTCTTGAAAATGTTGCAGAATTAAGAAAGGCCATTAATAATTATGCAGCACCACTATTGGCTGATGTTAGTACGAAGTTACCTTTACGTATTGATTTAACACTGCATGTTGAAGAGGCAACTTTAGCCTTAATTGAGGATATGAAAGTTCTAGCACCTTTTGGAACGGATAATCCAAAACCTCTGGTTAAATTTTCAAATGTACGATTGGCAGGAATACGTCAAATTGGTGCCGACAATAGTCATTTGAAAGCGACTTTTAAAGAAGAAGAAGCAACTGTTGAAGCCATTGGGTTTAATATTGGTCACCTAAAGAATACGCTAAACATGAGTGATGATATTGATGTAGTGGGTGAATTATCAATTAACGAATGGCGTAACCAGCAAATGGTTCAATTGCAAATTAAGGATATTGCAGTGCCTAACAAACAACTGTTTGATTTACGTGGTGAGTCAGAATGGGCTAAATTTTGTAAGAACTTAACCCCATCTCAACAACCAGATTTGTTTGTCGTGTTTAATCATCCGACCTTTGTGAGTGAATGGGCTGATAAAGTTACTATTTATGATGTGACAAAAGATGTTTTACCGACCCAAGCTGTGGAAACAATTGTAATTGTGGATATGCCAACAGATGCTTTGAAATTGGATGAAGTATTGACTGTTTTACAACCACAGAATATTTATGCGCGCTTGGAAAATCCTGATAATAAAGGTTTAGTGGTGATGCCAAGTCGTGAAGAATTTGGAGAATTTTTCAAATTTGTAGCAAGGTATGAGCCTGTAGATGTCAAAAAACAACACCCAGCTATCTGTCAAAAATTAAATATCTCAAAAAACAATCTCTATTTCATGACAAGCGTGTTTTTTGAGCTAGAATTTGTTAAAATAGAAAAGGACTGTTTGGTCATCAATCCAAATGCACCCAAACACCCGCTGACTGAAGCGCCAACTTATAAAAAAAGACAAGCAATCGAAGCGCTGCAACAACGTTTTGTTTATTCAAACTATACTGCCTTATATGAAGTGTTTTGGGGCAATGACAATTAAAGGGGACGAAATTTATGAAAACAGAAGATTTAAAGAATCACATCGCATCAATTGAGAATTATCCAAAACCAGGCATTATTTTCCGCGATATCACACCGTTGATGGGTAATGGTGAAGCTTATAAATTTGCTACTGATCAACTGGTTGATTATGCGCGCGATAAAAATGTTGACGTCATTGTAGGACCAGAAGCACGTGGCTTTATTATCGGCTGCCCGATGGCTTATGCAATGGGTATTGGTTTTGCACCTGTTCGTAAAGAAGGTAAGTTACCTCGTGAAGTGATTAAAGTAACGTATGATTTAGAATACGGTCAAGATGTTTTAACAATCCATAAAGATGCAATCAAACCAGGTCAACGTGTATTGATTGTTGATGATTTATTAGCAACTGGTGGTACGATTGAAGCGACAATTAAACTTGTGCATGAATTAGGCGGCGAAGTTGTAGGTGCTGCATTCTTACTTGAATTAGTTGAATTAAACGGTCGTGCTAAATTAGGAGACATCGATACGAAAGTATTGCTAGAATATTAAGAGATAAAAGAACAGACAGGAGAGTTATCCTGTCTGTTCTTTTATGTTTATTTAAAGGTATGAGGCTTTGTGAGCTTAACTAACAGTAAAAATAATGCGAGTGCTGTCAATATAATAACTCCTAATGTTACTGGGAAGACTGCACTCATTTCACCTGTTTTTGGTAAAGTATTTTTTGCTACGGTATTCTCTGTAGATTGTCTGTCTTTGTTGCTAGGTGTAATTTTTTGTTGCTGTTCAGGCGTTTTTTTATAGTGATAAATAACTTTTTGTGACTTATCGGTGTATTGACCTCGAGCATTTTTGGGATGATCATTTGTTAAGATATAGCCAGTAATATCTTTAGGACTTGTTTGATATGCCGTGCCTCTTTTTCCTGATTGAGTTGTTGGTGCTGCAATCTCGATGCCATCAGCCTGATAGTAAGTGGTGACAGTACCTTGAGCAATTTGTACATTCTTTATATAATTATAAGTTACGTCGATTGTTCCTTCAGCGAAGCTGCCTTGAGAACCTACTACAGCTGTTTTTCGAAGCGAATAACCGGTAATGTTTTTTGGTGATGTTTGATATTTTTCACCAATGTTTCCGGTAATTTTAATAGAATCAGCTAACTTCGTATCACCCTCTAAAAAATGAGTAATCACAGTGCCTGTTGTTGGATTTTTCGTGTAGTTATATACCACTTCGATATCTTTGTTAGGCACTATTCCAGAGGCGTTGTGAGGCATCTGAGTGGACAATGTATAGCCGGGTATTACTTTTGCAGTGGTTTGATATTTTTTATCTCTTTCCAGTTTTTGAATGACTGGAGAGGCTATCTCTACGTTACCAGATAAAAATTTTGTTGTAATAGAACTTTGCGATGGAAGCGGATAATAGTGAAATTCAACAACTTCTGTTTTTGCTGAAAAGAAACCATTAGCTTTTGAATTATAGTATTCAGGGATAAGATAGTTAATATCGCCAAGAATGTTAGCATCGGATGGATCAGTAGAATAAGGCTCACCTATTAATCCTGTTTGAGTAATCCGTTCGGCAATTTCTTTACCGTTAGAGCTGAAAATAGTAATGACTGTTCCTGTTTCTTTTCCAGTTACCGGTTTTTTCGAATATGAGTAAATAATCTCCGTAGAGAGGTATTCAAAAGTACCATTTTTATTTTTTTTATCAATTAAATAGTAACCAGGTATCTCTTTTGGTGCTGTTTGGTAATGTTCACCTTTTTTGCCTGTTAGTGTAACTGATTCGGCAATTTCGACGTTATCACAGTAAAAGCGCGTGATGACTGTTGTTTTTTCCGTGTCAGCTGATGCATTACTTTGGTTATTAGACTTTTCCAATGATTGTGTTGTAATGCTTTCTTTGGATGGTGATGCTGTTACCGTGATGTGATTTGTCAAAAACAAACCACTTAGAAGTAGAAGGCTTAGAAGGGTTGTTATATGTTTTTTCATTTTCATAGCAATGACATCCTTTCGATTATGTTATTTTTTAATGACTATCGTTGAGAATTTGGACTTTAATAAACACTTAATTATTTTCACTAGATACTGAGCTATCAACTTCTGTGTTTGTTTCGCTAGATTCGGAAATTTCAGCGTATTCACTGGAATCTGAGATAGGGAGGTCGTTATATACTTCACTTGAATCGAAGTTTTTAGCACTGTTAGTTACTTCACTGTCTTCAGAGTCAGAGGCATCAATTTCTCTAGTTTCTTCGTATGATTCAACAGATTCTACTGTTGAGGATTCTTCAAATGAATTTTGTATACTTGTTGGTAATGATCTAGTCGTGTTAGATGTAGCGTTTGCATTAAGATAACCCATCCATTTTTCTTTAGTATCATACAATGAATAATATAATACGCCATTACCTAAAGTGTAAGAATATTTGGCATTATAGACTTTGCCTTTTTTTCCAGTAGTAGAGCTTTTTTTAGTAGTGAAAAAGAAATTGGTCCAAAGCGTATAATTTTCTTTAGAAATAGTCACCTTTTTATTTAATGTTTTAGCTGAGAGAATATTAGCAGCATTTGCGTTAAGGTAACCAATCCATGTTCCTTTGTTATCATAAAGTGAATAATATAATACGCCATTACCTAAAGTATAAGAATATTTGGCATTATAAACTTTCCCGAGTTTTTCTGATGTAGAGCCTTTTTTAGCACTGGAAAAAAAGTTATTCCAAAGCGTATAGTTTTCTTTAGAAATAGTGACATCTTTATTTAATGTTATTCCTGAAAGAATTTTGACGGCATTAGCATTGACATAACCAGCCCAAGTTCCATTGTTATTATATAAGGAATAATATTTCGCGCCATTTTTATGATCGTAATAAACTTTAGCATTGTAAACCTTCCCGAGCTTACCGGTAGTTGAATCTTTTTTATTTGAAAATTTCAAATCATTCCATAATGTATAATTTTCTTTTGACAAAGTGATATTTTTATTAAACGAAATGGCTACCTCTTTATTTCCCATCCATTCATTTATCAATTTTAACTTTTCACTATTTATTTTTGTTCCATGATTGGGACCTGTTGATAGACGAGAGCCATATGCATGTACGGCAAATGCATTCTTATTATCATCATATAAAGCGCTACCACTTTGTCCACCAGTTGTATCGATATCATAGTAAACATTATTTAAATTGCTAGACGATACATTGTTTCTATATGACCACATAGCGCCATTTTTTTCAGCTGGATATCCAGTAATCGTAGCTTTATTAGCTATTTTGGTAGTTAAACCAAGGGTACCTATCTTAGAAGACACATTAGCATTCAAAGTAATCAAACCGATATCATGATCTGTTTTATTGCCCTGTACCCAACCTGAGGTAGATTTCATATTTACAGCATGATACATGCCTAATGAAGCCGTTTTTCCATTATAACCAGGATAGATTTTAATTGAGTTTGCCCAACCTCCAAGTTCTCTATTATAAAGACAATGTCCAGCTGTTAAAACATACTTAGTTCCAATAATATTTCCTGATCCAACTTTTGTAACGCCCTTTGGAAATTTAATTACTAGTAATGTAGATGTTGAGTACGGTTGGACTATAGTGTTTTTAATTTGTTTACGGTTATCTGAACCAATGATACTTTTGCTGGTGTTGAAATTATCCTCAATTATTGGAAGTACATCATCAGGAATTTCAGGTAATAACATGCTCTCCTCTTGAATTGGATAATTTGCTTCAATCGCTTTAAATTCATATAGTGAGTCATCACTATTTATTGTCGTATCTTTTGAATCTTCAACAAAAGGAACACTTACTTGGTCATTACTAATCGTGTCTAAATCATTTGTTGCTTTTACTGAATCCGCACTACCTATCCAAAAGAACAATAAGATAACTAGCCAATTAATTTTTCTCATAAGTTAATTCCCCCGTGTATCATTTTATCTATATAATACACCAGTTATATAGTTATTTAAAGTTTTGTTTATAGTTATTTTTGATTGATTATATTTTCTAAAATAGTTATTTAGTGTTTTTTTATATGCTTTTATGTGTTTTTTATTGATTTAATACTATTTATAGATACTTTTTTTTGAATTACTAGATTATAAGAAAAACATGTATGTTTATTTAGTATTTTTTAAAAAAGACTGATTATTTATTACTTTCCAAGAGTGTGAATCTGAAATTTCCTTAACAAATTATGAGCGAATTCATGTTTAAAGCGCTTGTTTTTTTTATGATAAACCTAATTAAACGACTTCACTGGAAAACAAATAGATTGTAGGCAAATCCCCTTTTTAATGCTAACAAGTTCTGATATAATGAAATATAAGATTAAGCTGTGCCGTAGTCTACAATTTTGACTGTTGGCGCAGCTTTATGCATATCCGATGAAAGGGGATGGCATTATGGTTAAAGATCAAAATTTATCAATTGAAGAAGTCATCGCAAAGGCCGCTCTTTATTTAAATGAAAAGCATATCGCATTTATAACTGGAGCCTATGAATTTGCACGTGATTCACATGCGCATCAAATTCGTAAATCAGGAGAGCCTTATATCATACATCCTATTCAAGTAGCGGGGATTCTAGTGGACCTTGAAATGGACCCGAATACAATTGCTGCTGGATTTTTACATGATGTTGTAGAGGATACAGATGTTACACTAGACGATATTGCAAAAGCCTTCAATAATGAGGTAGCAATGTTAGTTGATGGTGTTACAAAACTAGGGAAAATTAAATTTAAATCGCACGAAGAACAACAAGCAGAGAACCATCGTAAAATGTTCTTGGCAATGGCAGAGGATATTCGTGTCATTTTAATTAAACTTGCTGACCGTGTTCACAATATGCGTACATTGAAGCATTTGCCACCTGAAAAACAAAAAAGAATCGCACAAGAAACACTGGATATTTTTGCACCACTTGCTCATCGTTTAGGTATCTCGATGATTAAATGGGAATTAGAAGATACAGCGTTACGTTATATTAATCCGCAACAATATTACCGTATTGTTCATTTAATGAAACAAAAACGTGGTGAAAGAGAAGCATACTTAGATGAACTCGTTGGTGATATTGAAGAAAATCTAACTGATTTAAACATAAAAGCTGATATTTCTGGTCGACCAAAACATATTTTCTCAATTTATCATAAAATGACAAGCCAACATAAACAGTTTAATGAAATTTATGATTTGTTGGCTATCCGTGTCATCGTTGATAGCATTAAAGATTGTTATGCAGTATTAGGAATTATTCATACACGTTTTAAACCAATGCCAGGGCGTTTTAAAGATTATATCGCCATGCCAAAAGCAAATATGTATCAGTCACTGCATACTACAGTTATTGGGCCAGGCGGAGAACCGTTAGAAGTGCAAATCCGTACACAAGAAATGCATCAAATTGCTGAATTTGGTGTGGCAGCTCACTGGGCTTATAAAGAGGGGAATTCAGCTAATCTTAGTACAAGTATCGACCGCAAAATGTCATGGTTTAGTGAAATTATGGAGGTGCAAGACACCGAAAGTAATGCTCAGGAATTTATGAGCTCTTTGAAGACAGATTTATTTGCGGACATGGTTTATGTCTTCTCACCAAAAGGTGATGTGATTGAATTACCGAAAGGTTCGGTTCCATTGGATTTTGCTTACCGCGTACATACAGAAGTTGGAAATCGTACGGTAGGTGCAAAAATAAATGGCAAGATTGTCACGCTAGACTACAAATTACAAACGGGAGATATTGTCGATATTTTAACTTCAAAAACTGCGACAGGTCCAAGTCGAGACTGGTTGAAATTGGTGCAATCCTCTCAAGCTAAAAATAAAATACGTCAGTATTTCAAACGACTTGTAAAAGATGAGACTGTTGAAAAAGGTAAAGAGAGCCTTGAAAAAGAATTGCTTGCCCATTCGTTTGATCCAAAAGAATTTATGACGGATGATAATTTGGCGCATATTATTGATCGTTTTAATTTCCGTGATGAAGATGATTTATATGCAGCCATTGGTTATAACAGTGTGACTGCGTTACAAATCATGAACCGTTTGACTGAAAAAGTTCGTCGTGAACGTGCATTGAGACAGCAAGCTGATAATTTAATTGTTGAAGGTAAAACAAAAGCAGGTGCAGTGACACAATCCGATCATCATGAGCACAAAAACAAAAATGAAACGGGTATCGATATAGCAGGCGGAATGGATAACTTAATGTTACGTTTATCACATTGTTGTAATCCAGTTCCAGGCGATGAAATTATTGGCTTCATCACTAAAGGCCACGGTATTTCTATTCATCGTCAAGACTGTCCTAATGTAACGCAACTTGAGGATGGTGAGGATCGCTTAATTGATGTCTCTTGGTCAAATAACGATCTTAAGAACCATGCTAAATATGAGGTTACCCTTGAAGTTTATGCATTTAATCGTGATGGTTTACTGAATGATGTTATCCAAACGTTAAATAGTATGCAAATTAATATTAATGGCGTTAATGCAAGGTTAGATAAGCGTGAAATGGCAGCTCTTGTCGTTAATGTGATGATTAGAAATAAAGAAGAGATGCAACGTGTGATTGATAAGTTGAAACAAATTTATGATGTGTACACGGTAAGACGCGTCACGAAATAAGGAGTTTTTAGTATGAAGGTTGTTGTACAAAGGAGTTTAGCTGCCAGTGTTGCTATTTCAGGACAAACAGTTGGCGAAATTTCAAAGGGATTGGTTGTTTTTGTAGGTTTTACACATGAAGACACATCAGCGGATATTAATTATGTGGTACAAAAAATGATTAATCTGCGTATTTTCGAAGATGAAGAAGGAAAAATGAATCAATCGCTTATTGATGTTACAGGTGAACTGTTGTCAATATCGCAATTTACTCTGTTTGCCAACACAAAAAAAGGGCGACGTCCAAGTTTCACTGCAGCAGCAGCCCCTGACATCGCCTTGACGCTTTATAAAGAATTTAATGAAGCAATACGAGCAGAAGGTGTTGTCGTTGCGACAGGGGAGTTTGGAGCGGATATGCAAGTCTCTCTTGTTAACGATGGTCCAATAACAATTACGATTGATAGCAAAAATCCATAAAAAAGGAACATTCAGTTGTTTGACTGAATGCTCCTTTTTTTTTGTATTGTTTAGTTAGCGAAATAATTTGTTAAGCCGTTCGTTACGGCATTAGCAACTTTTTGACGATAAGCATCATTATCGATGGTTTGTTCATCAAAACTATTATTGATATAACCGAGTTCTAATAAAATTGAAGGGGAAGCATTTTCACGTAAGACTTGGAAATCGCCATATTTCTCACCATGATTTTCAAGAGGCATTCCTACTTTTAGTTGTGCATTAATGCGTGAAGCAAAGTCTTTTGCATTATCGTTGTAATAATAGGTTGATGTTCCTGAAGCGGTGTTGGCTTCTTCTGTGGAATCATAATGGACACTAATGAAAGCATCTGCAGCATTGTCATTTGAAATCGCTGCACGTTTGCCAAGGGTAACATAATCATCATTGGAACGTGTCATAATCACTTTGGCCCCCGTTGTTTCCAACTGTGCCTTAATAGCAGCCGCCGTTTTTAGAGCAATTTCTTTTTCATATGTACCATCAACGCCGATTGCACCAGTATCGTTACCACCATGTCCTGGATCTAGTACGATTGTCGCTTCTGATAGAGAAGAGACTGTCGGTTTCGCAGCAGCAGTGTTTTCATTCACACTTACAACCCAGTTAGCAACATATCCTTTAGAACCAGCCGCCGTTTTTACCTCATACCAACTATCTTTCGATCCGATAATATCATAAGTTGTTCCAGGCTGAGCTGTTTCTAATAATTTCCCATTAACATCTGCAGCATCGCGAATATTGGTGTTTTCTTCACGAATTGTTAATTTTTGAAGTGCGGCACTATCTTCTGTTGAAGCACCTGCAACTTCAATAAAATCAGATTTTATCCAACCCGTTACTTTACCGTAAGTGACTTGAGTCCAACCGTTTTGTGAGCTGATTACAGTCACTTCACGATTTTTGTTCAATGTATCAATCACACTTGAGTTGATATCATCCTTACTGCGAACATTTGCTAGAGTGGAAATAATCTTACCTTTAGAGTTACTTGCTGCTGAGACAGTTTCATTTTCAACTAACCAACTTGCAACCCAACCTGTTTCACCAGATGGCAAGGAAACTTTATACCATTCATTTTCCTCGTCCAATACTTTTAGACGATCATTTTTACGTGACTGTGTCGTAATGTCATAGGCAAGACCAGGCCCATTACGGATGTTAACCACTTCAGAGGTTACTTTAACCGTATTGGCCATTGTCAGCGCATAAGTCGAAACAATCGCTCCAATTACGAGTACTAATGAAAGAATAGATATCAGTAATAATTTTTTCTTTTTAATTTTGGGGCGATTCACCATTGAGACACATCCATTTCTATAGTAATTAATGAACAAGATTTAAAGTTCAATATTGTTGTGCAAATAACGAGCATTAAATAAAAAGGCAATAATCAAACAGATAAAAAAAGCGCGCTATTATCCCTTATATTTTAGCATAATTTCAAGTAAAACTATAGAAATAGCCTTCGCCTAAAGAAAATAGCCAAATAAGTAGGCCGTTTTGGCTGAAAAAACTATGTCTGATTTGTGTCTTCAAAGTGTTCTATAACAGCACCATGACAGGCTTCGTTAAAATTGACAGAAAACAGCGAATATTAGAACTTTTTAACTATGTCCAAAAAAGCACAATTTACACTATGAAAGCCCTTACATAACTAGTATAATGAAGATAGAAGAGAACGAGACAAGCAGATTTTAAATTAAGATATATGAGTCTATAGTCCGGTATATTTACCTCTTCTTCTGTTCTGTTATATTATCGAATCATTAGTCATTATAATTATATTTCTTAGGAGGAATGGATATGTTATTTGAAACAATGGTAAAAGATGGGTATGAACAAGTGGTCTTTTGTCACGACAAAGAATCAGGTTTAAAAGCGATTATCGCTATTCACGATACAACTTTAGGACCGGCTTTAGGTGGTTGTCGCATGTGGCCCTATGCATCCGAAGAAGAAGCTTTAAATGACGTGTTAAGATTATCACGCGGTATGACTTATAAAAATGCTGCAGCTGGTTTAAATATCGGTGGTGGTAAAACGGTAATTATTGGCGATCCTCGTAAAGATAAAAGTGAAGCGTTATTCAGAGCCTTAGGTCGTTATGTTGAAAGCCTTAATGGCCGTTATATTATTGCAGAAGATGTGGGTACAACAGAAGAAGATATGAATCATATGTATATGGAAACTGATTTTGTAACAGGAAGCACAGCGGGTGAAGGTTCATCTGGGAACCCAAGTCCAAAAACGGCTTTAGGAATCTACTATGCAATGAAACGTACTGCAAAAGAAGTATTTGGTAGCGATTCATTGACGAGTAAAAAAATTGCAGTTCAAGGTGTCGGTAATGTATCTTATACCTTGTGTGAGTTATTAAATGAAGAAGGCGCTGAATTAATCGTGACTGATATTAATGAAGAAGCGATTCAACGTGCGGTTACTAATTTAAACGCAACGGCAGTGGGTATCGATGAAATTTATGATGTTGAAGCAGATATTTTTGCACCTTGTGCTTTAGGAGCCATCTTAAATGATGATACAATTCCACGTTTAAAAGTTAAAGCCGTATGTGGTAGTTCAAATAATCAATTACTTGATATTGAAAAACATGGTAAAATGTTACAAGAGCGTGGTATTTTATATGCGCCAGATTATATTGTTAACTCAGGTGGCGTTATCAATGTTGCTGATGAATTGAGTGGTTACAATGAGACAAGAGCTGTCAATAAAGTAAAAGAAATTTATACGCAAATTGGTAAAGTGTTTGATATTGCGAAAGAGCAAAATATTATACCAGCGATTGCTGCAGATCATTTAGCAGAACAACGTATCGACCAACTGAAACATGTTCGTAGTAATTTTTTGAAAACTGAACATTCTTCAATTAGCCGCCGCGGTAAATAAGTAATCCTTGTCCTCTCATTGACATAATTGGAGTTGTTGTCAGTGGGGGGATTTTATATAAAAATTGAGAGAAATGAGTGGTGTTATGGCAACTAGAACGGTAGCAATAGCTGGAGCAGATGCTTATATTATTGATGCATTTGTTAAACCAGCAGCAGAAAAAAATATCTGTCACTTTATTATTTTTGGCTGTGAAGACATTGATGTCAGTGATATAACTGGCTGTCAGTATACAAAATGTGAAACGATTGATGAAACTGTAAGTGGAGCAGTACAGGCAGTACAAGCCAAAAAGGCGCAGATTATTATGAAAGGTAACATACACACATCGATGTTACTTAGTGCAATTTTAAAAAGAGAAAATAATTTGAGAGACAAGAAAGTGTTATCACAAGTTTCTGTCATCAACTTTAAAGATGGTAGCCGTCAGTGGGTAATGAGTGATCCTGGTTTGAATATTGCCCCAGACGTAGCGACTAAAATAGAGATTTCTAAAAATGCGATTGATGTTGCTAAAAATATCGGAATTACTTGTCCAAAAGTTGCTTTACTAAGCGCAGTAGAAACAGTAAGTCCGAAGATGCAATCATCAGTTGATGCAAAAGCAGTCGCTGATTACTTTGCAGAAAACCCTTATGATGCAATTGTAGAAGGCCCCATTTCAATGGATATTGCTACGGATGCACATTCAGCGGTAGCGAAAAAATATCCTGGTGAAATCCAAGGGGATGCCGATGTTTTAATTGTACCTAACATCGAAAGTGGTAATTTAATGTATAAAACGATTACGCATTTTATTCCTTCAGTAATTAGTGGTGCTATCATTGGAGCAAAAGTACCTGTTGTATTGACATCACGCAGTGACTCATTGGATAGTAAATTAGCATCGTTAGAATTAGCTATTCAAAATGTAGTTGACTAAATCATTTAACATAAAGGGGTCTTACTATGACATTTAAAATTCTTGCAATAAATCCAGGCTCGACATCAACTAAGATAGCCGTATATGAAGGCGACAAGCTTATGTTTGAAAAGACAGCGAGTCATTCAACAGAAGCACTGGCTCCATTTGAAACTGTTATAGAACAATATGACTATCGTACAGAATTTATCAAAGAAACATTAGCTGCTGAAAACATTACATTAGAATCGCTAGATGCTGTTGTAGGCAGAGGTGGCTTGCTAGCACCGTTAGAGAGTGGAACGTATCGCGTTAATGAAAAGATGCTGCATGATTTACGAGGCGCTCTCTATGGAGAACACGCATCGAATTTAGGTGCACTGATTGCGAATCGTATCAGTGAACTGTATGGCATTCCAGCGTTTATCGTTGACCCAGTGGTCGTTGATGAATTACAACCCATTGCGCGTATTTCTGGCAACAAGGCAATCGAACGTAAAAGTATTTTTCATGCTTTGAATCATAAATCGGCTGGACGCAAAGTTGCAGCAAAAAAAGGGTATCGTTATGATGAACGTAATTGGATTATCGCACATCTTGGCGGTGGTATTTCTGTAGGTGCACATCAACAAGGTAAAGTAATTGATGTCAACAATGCGTTGGATGGCGATGGGCCATTTAGTCCTGAACGTTCCGGTGGATTGCCCCTTCAACAAACGTTGGCTTACTCGCAAGAAGAGCGCTGGCAAAAAAATCCATTTTATCGCCAGTTAGTGGGTAAAGGTGGTGTGGTTTCTTATCTTGAAACCAACGATATGCGCACTGTTGAAGCGATGGTAGCGGATGGTAACACGGAAGCTAAAATCGTTTTTGAAGCGATGGCTTATCAAGTTAGTAAAGAAATTGGAGCATGTGCCGCTGTACTTAATGGTGAAGTTGATGGTATTATCTTAACGGGTGGGTTAGCAAATAGTGCAAGTTTTACTCAGCTAGTCAGTCGTAAAATCCAGTGGATTGCTCCGGTGATTTTAGAACCGGGAGAAGATGAATTACTAGCGTTAAATGAAGGAGCTCAGCGTGTCATGCACGGGGAAGAAGAGGCTCGTCAATATAGAGGAGGCGTAACAAATGGCAAATGAATATGATGTAGTTGTACTTGGAGGCGGTACCGGAGGGTATGTTGCAGCGATTGCTGCCGCTAAAAAAGGGCAACGTGTTGCCGTCGTAGAAAAAGATAAACTTGGAGGCACTTGTTTACACCGTGGTTGTATCCCAACAAAAGCACTTTTACGTTCAGCTGAAGTATTAGAAACAGTGAAACAAGCAGCGGCTTTTGGTGTTACTTTAGGTTCGGATTCAGGTTTGGAAACATCGACAATTAATTTTGTTAACGCACAAGCACGCAAGCAAAAAATTGTTGATCAATTAGAAGCAGGCGTTAAAGGTCTGATGAAAAAAGGGAAAATTGATGTCTTCTACGGAACAGGGACTATTTTAGGACCTTCAATCTTTTCTCCAACAGCTGGTACAATTTCAATCACTTATTCAGACGATCAAGAACCAGAAATGATTATTCCTAAAAGTTTAATCATCGCAACTGGCTCACAACCACAAAGCTTGCCAGGATTGAATTTTGATGAAGAAACAGTTCTTTCTTCAGATGGCATGTTGCAACTTGAGGCATTGCCAGAATCATTGGTGATTGTTGGTGGTGGCGTTATTGGGATGGAATGGGCATCAATGCTCCATGATTTTGGTGTTAAGGTAACTGTATTGGAATATGCTGACCGTATTATCCCGACTGAAGATGCAGAACTATCAAGAACATTGCAAAGAATTAAAACTAAAAAAGGCATTACGATTGTAACTAAAGCTAAAGTTTTAGCTGACACGTTTACAAAAACAGAAGATGGTATTACTATTCAAGCAGAGGTCAAAGGTGAAACAATTACTTATTCTGCTGAAAAAGTCATGGTTTCTGTGGGTCGTAAAGCGAACACAACATCAATTGGTTTACAAAATACAGCAATAAAAACAGACCGTGATTTTATTGAGGTCAACGATCATTACCAAACAGCAGAAAGTCATATGTATGCGATTGGTGACTGTATCCCAACAATGCAATTAGCTCATGTTGCGATGCATGAGGGCCAAGCTGCAGTGGATCATATTGTCGATGGTGATTCTGAGAAAATGAATTATGATCAAGTACCGCGTTGTGTTTATACAACACCAGAAATTGCGAGTGTGGGTATTAGTGAAGCACAAGCAAAAGAGCGTGGACATGAAGTTAAAGTAGGGAAGTTTAACTTCCAAGGTAACGGCAAGGCGCTTGTATTCGGCGAAGCAGAAGGTTTTATCAAAGTTGTTGCTGATAAAGAAACGAATGATTTATTAGGTGTTTCAATTATCGGACCTCATGCAACTGATTTAATTAGTGAAGCGGGTCTCGCACAAGTACTTGATGCAACACCATGGGAAATTGGGACAACCATTCACCCACACCCCACACTTTCTGAAGCATTGGCGGAAGCTGCACTCGCAGTTGATGGTAATGCCGTTCATGGATAAGGGTTATTAAAAAGGAGGAATCATGATGTTGAAAGATTCACGAGTGAAAAAAGCAAGTTTAAAAGATATGGAATTAGATAAAGAAACGTTATTAGAAATGTATGAAGTTATGTTAATGGCTCGACGCGTAGATGAGCGAATTTGGTTACTTAACCGTTCGGGGAAAATTCCTTTTAATATTTCAGGACAAGGACAAGAAGGCGCGCAAGTTGCATCTGCTTTTGCCTTTAACCGTGAGATAGATTACACGTTACCTTATTACCGTGACTTAGCCGTAGTACTTGCTTTTGGTATGACAGCAAAAGAAGTCTTGTTATCAGCATTCGGTAAAGCTGAAGACCCTAACTCAGGTGGTCGTCAAATGCCTGCTCATTACGGACATAAAGCACACCGTATTGTCACACAAAGTTCGCCAGTAACAACACAATTCCCACATGCAGCTGGGATTGCTCTCGCAGCTAAAATGCGTAAAGACCCAATTGTTGCTTATACTTCTTGTGGTGAAGGATCATCTAACCAAGGTGACTTCCATGAAGGGATTAACTTTGCGAGTGTTCACCGTTTACCTGTTGTGTTTGTAATTGAAAATAATCAATATGCAATTTCTGTTCCGAAAGAATTACAATTTGCTGCAGATAAATTATCTGATCGTGCAATCGGTTATGGCATTCCAGGCGAAACAGTAGATGGTAACGATATGGTCGCTGTATACTTGGCGTTCAAACGCGCTGTTACACGTGCGCGTGATGGTGAAGGTCCAACGTTAATTGAAACAGTGACATACCGCTTTACACCGCATTCATCAGATGATGACGACCGCAGCTACCGTACGCGTGAAGAAGTCGAAGCAGCACGTGGTAAAGATCCATTAGACATTTACTTTAATCAATTATTAGACGAAAAAGTAGCAACTCAAGAAGAGCTAGATGCAATTGAAGCTCGTGTGAAAGCAGAAATTCAAGAAGCAACAGAGTATGCTGAGAATGCAGCAGCACCAGCTGTTGAAACATTAGGTCATCACGTGTATGACGAAGATACGCAAGGAGGAAACTAATATGGCAGTTTTATCATATATTGAGGCGATTACACTCGCAATGCGCGAAGAAATGGAACGCGACGAAAATGTCTTTGTATTAGGCGAAGATGTGGGTGTCAAAGGCGGCGTTTTTAAAGCGACAGATGGTCTTTACGATCAATTTGGTCATGACCGTGTGCTAGATACACCACTTGCTGAATCAGCAATTGCAGGTGTTGGTATTGGTGCAGCAATGTACGGATTACGTCCAATTGCAGAAATGCAGTTTGCGGACTTTATCATGCCAGCTATTAACCAAATTATCTCAGAAGCAGCGCGTATTCGTTACCGTTCAAACAATGATTGGACAGTGCCAATGGTTATCCGTGCGCCTTATGGTGGTGGTGTTCATGGCGGATTGTACCACTCACAATCGATTGAAAAAATCTTTATGGGTCAACCAGGATTGAAAATTGTTATGCCTTCATCTCCAGCAGATGCCAAAGGGCTATTAAAAGCAGCCATTCGTGACAATGATCCCGTGTTATTTTTAGAGCATAAACGTGCGTATCGATTATTGAAAGAAGAAGTTCCTGCAGGTGAGCACATCATTCCAATTGGTAAAGCTAATGTAGTGCGTGAAGGAACAGATTTCACTGTCATTACTTACGGTCTTTGTGTTGAAATGGCGAAACAAGTGGCAGTTAAATTAGAAAAAGAAGGTGTCTCAACACACTTACTTGACTTGCGAACAATTTATCCTTTGGATGAAGCGGCAATTATTGAAGCAGCTAAAAAGACAGGTAAAGTCTTGTTGATCACAGAAGATAATAAACAAGGCAGTGTTATTGGTGAAGTTTCTGCTATTATTGGTGAAAACTGTCTCTTTGATTTAGATGCACCAATCGCTCGCTTAGCAGGTCCTGATTCTCCTGCAATGCCATTTGCCTCATCGATTGAAAAAGAATTCTTAATCAATACGGATCAAGTAGAAGCAGCAATGCGTGAACTCGCTGACTATTAATGCCCAAGGAAAGGAATGACACACATGGCTATTGAAAATATTAAAATGCCGCAACTTGGCGAAAGTGTTACAGAAGGAACAATTACAGCGTGGTTAGTACAACCAGGAGACCACGTTGAACAATATGATCCAATCGCAGAAGTATTAACGGATAAAGTAACAGCAGAAATCCCATCATCATTCACAGGAACAATCAAAGAAATTCTTGTAGAAGCGGATGTCACTGTCCCCGTTGGTGAAGTAATCTGTACGATGGAAACAGCTGGAGAAGCAACAACGCCAGCTCCAGAAGCTGAAACTGAAAAAGCAGCACCGACACCTGAACCAGTTGTTGAAGCTAAAGCAGCACCTGCAGCACCTGTTGCAGCACCTGTTGCAGCACCTGTTGCAGCAACAGGCGATCGTGCACGTTATTCACCTGTTGTATTGCGTTTGTCGCAAGAAAAAGGCATCGACTTAACGCAAGTAACAGGAACTGGAAAAGGCGGACGTATCACTCGTAAAGATGTCTTAGGCTTCACACCTAGTGCTGCACCAGCACCAGAACAGACGTCAGTCGTGTCTGAAACTCCGGCACCATCAGTGGCACCAACTGCTTCTGCATCTACACCGACACCAACTGTGGCTGCGGGCGATGTAACAGTGCCAGTCACACCAATCCGTAAAGCAATTGCTAAGCACATGGTTCAAAGTTCACTTGAAATTCCACATGCTTGGGTGATGGTAGAGGTAGATGCAACAGAATTAGTGAATTATCGTAACAGCATTAAAGATGAATTCAAAGCAAAAGAAGGATTTTCTATCAGTTACTTTGCATTCTTTGTAAAAGCTGTTGCTCAAGCATTGAAAAAATACCCAGAATTAAACAGTACATGGACAGGCGAAAGCATTATCCAACGTCATGATATTAACTTATCAATTGCCGTTGCTACTGACGATGCGCTCTTTGTACCAGTTGTACGTAATGCTGATGAAAAAACTGTTAAAGGTATTGGAAAAGAAATTGCTGATTTAGCAGGTAAAGTACGTACGGGTAAATTAACATCAAAAGAAATGGATGGCGGAACATTTACTGTTAATTCGACAGGATCGTTTGGATCAGTTCAATCGATGGGAATTATCAATCATCCACAAGCAGCTATTTTACAAGTTGAATCAATCGTTAAACGTCCGGTTGTTAAAGACGGGATGATTGCTGTTCGTGATATGGTAAATCTATGTCTTTCAATCGATCACCGTGTGTTAGATGGTCTTGTTGCTGGTCGCTTCTTACAAGAAGTGAAAAACAACGTGGAAGCTATTAATTCTAAAAGCACATCTGTCTATTAAGAAAATTCATTTGCGGTCACTGATCGCCACTTTAGCGGGGTCAGATTGTCAATGAAAATGGTCGTTGTTTAAGGGAAGAGAAGCTATCTTCCCTCGACAACCATCACCTTTGAATAGTCAGACTTTTTCGAAAGCTTAAGGGTGCCGAGCTGCATAGGAGGTACTTATGAATACACATAAACCATCTTTTAAAGATACGTTAACGATCGGGTTGATGTTATTTGCGTTATATTTTGGCGCAGGAAATTTAATTTTTCCCTCTTTTTTAGGTCAGAATGCAGGTTCAAATGTTTGGATTGCAGTCGCTGGTTTTTTAATAACCGGTGTAGGATTACCACTTCTGGGTTTTTTAAGTCTTGCATTATCAGGTAAAGATGATGTTCAACAATTAGCTGATGGGGCAGGTAAACTATTTGGATTGATATTTTCAATTATCCTGTATCTAGCAATCGGTCCTTTTTTTGCAATTCCTCGTACGGGAAATGTCTCGTTTGAAATAGGTGTGCATCCTTTTGTACCAGCGGGATCAGAGAAAATAGCACTGTTTGTTTTTACAATTCTCTTTTTTACATTGACGTACTTCTTGGCTCGAAACCCTGGGAAAATCGTTGATGTTATTGGTAAATACTTAGCACCAATTAAACTGACATTAATATTAATTATTATTGGTGTCGCAATAGCTTGGCCAATGGGTGCGTATCAAGCGCCAATCGGTGATTACGATACAAAATCATTCTTCAATAGTTTTCAACAAGGTTATTTAACTTTAGATACGATTGCCTCGTTTGCATTTGGGATGGTTGTGTTACAAGCTGTTCGAGCAAAAGGTGCAAAAACAAAAAAAGAAGTGACATCGATGGGAATCAAAGCATCGTTAATCTCGATGGTATTGCTGATGTTTATCTATGGTTCATTAGCATATATGGGTGCAACAAGCGTTAGTCAAATCGGTTATGTTGAAAATGGTGCACAAGTATTAGCGAAAGTTTCTGCTTTCTACTTTGGAACCTATGGCAACTTGGTACTGGGTATCACAATTATCGTATCTTGTCTGACAACGAGTGTTGGTTTAACAGTTGCAACAGCTTCGTTCTTCAATAAAATTTATCCGAAAATAGCAATAAAACGTTATGTTTTAGTGATTGCGATTTTTAGTGCTATTATTGCTAATTTAGGATTAACACAATTATTGGCAGTATCGATGCCAGTCTTGATGGTTATTTATCCTATGGTAATTTGTTTGGTGATTTTAGTCCTTACAAATGGCTTGCATGGGGGTAGTAAACCGATTTACCAACTGAGTATGTTCTTTACTTTCTGTGTGAGTTTATTTGATGGTTTCAAAACAGCAGGCTGGGACTTTGCTTCTGGCATTCAAGCTTTTTATGCGGCTTATTTACCGTGGGATAATGTAGGATTAGGATGGGTTATACCTGCATTATGTGGTGGTATTCTAGGTTATATTATCACGCGTATAAAAGGAAAAACTACAGAGACATAACAGTAGGCAATCTATTAAAAAAAGTATTTTAATTTCTTTGTATTGACTTCTAGATGAAAATATCATAGGATAGAATTATTCCATATAAATATCCGATGATTAAGAAAAGTAGATAAGAAAGTTTAGTTTAAGAGAGTAAAACCCGTGGCTGTAAGGTTTTGCACTAAACACTTTTTGAAAGACACTTAGGAGGATTTCGCTCGAACGGTATCAAGTAGAGTGAAACGTGATCAGGCGTTAACTGAGAGTGGAAAACCATCGCTGGTTTTCAATTAGGGTGGTACCACGGGTGAAAACGCTCGTCCCTTGTTCTTAGGAGCAGGGTGACGTTCGTTTTCTTTTTTTTGTACTAAAAATTATTAAGGGGGCCATTAAATAATGAAAATTCAAATTCCGCGTGGAACAGTTGATATAATGCCAGGAGAAAGCGAAAAATGGCAATATGTCGAACATGTTGCACAAGAAATATTTAAACGTGCACGTTACAGTGAAATTCGTACACCTATTTTTGAACATACCGAGCTTTTCCAAAAAGGTGTAGGTGACACAACTGACATTGTTACAAAAGAAATGTACACTTTTAACGATCGCAAAGAACGTTCAATGACATTGCGTCCTGAAGGGACAGCTTCAGTTGCGCGCGCCTACGTTGAACATAAATTATTTGGGCAGGTTAATCAACCCGCAAAATTATTTTACTGTGGGCCAATGTTCCGTTATGAACGCCCTCAAAAAGGTCGTCAACGCCAGTTTGTTCAAATAGGAGCAGAAGCAATTGGTGTCCAAGACCCAGCAGTAGATGCTGAAATGATGGCATTAGCCTTGTCGATTTACCAAGAACTAGGTTTAAAAGAAATTAAATTAGTTATTAATTCACTCGGTGATAAAACAAGCCGTTTAGCTCACCGTGAAGCACTCATCGCTCATTTTAAACCGAGCATTCACGAGTTTTGTTCAGATTGCCAAACACGTCTCGAAAAAAATCCATTGCGTATTCTTGACTGTAAGGTCGATCACGCTCACCCATTAATCGCAACAGCCCCATCGATTATTGATTTCTTAACAGATGAGTCACTTGATTATTACACGCAAGTTAAACGTCACCTTGATGTGATTGAAGTGCCATATGTGGAAGATGCAACAATGGTACGTGGTTTAGATTATTATAACCACACAACATTTGAAATTATGAGTGAATCAAAAGGTTTTGGTGCAATTACAACACTCTGTGGCGGTGGCCGTTACAATGGTTTAGTGGAAGAATTAGGTGGACCTGCATCACCGGGTGTGGGCTTTGCTATGAGTATTGAACGTTTATTAGCGGCACTAGCAGCAGAAGAAATCACGTTGCCAATTGCTAATCACTTAGATGTCTTTGTTGTAGGTGTCGGTGAAGCTGTTTCACCTATCACTTTAAAATTAACATTAGCGGCACGTAAAGCTGGATTTACGGCAGAACGAGATTATCTTTCTAAGAAAGTTAAAGGCCAATTTAAAACAGCAGATCGTGAAAATGCCCGCTTTGTGGTTGTGGTCGGCGAAGAAGAATTAGCAGAAGGTTTAATCGTTATTAAAGATATGACAACGGGCACACAAGAAAAAATTGCGATGTCAGATTATATAGCAACACTACAAAAAAAGCAGCATGAAGGAGAGACAAACTAATGGATAAGCGTACAACTTACTGTGGATTAGTAACAAAAGAATATGTTGGACAAGAAGTTACTTTGAGTGGCTGGGTACAAAAACGACGTGATTTAGGTGGACTAATCTTTATCGACCTCCGTGATCGTGAAGGTTATGTTCAAATTGTTTTTAATCCAGATGAATCAAAAGAAGCTTTAGCAATAGCTGAAAAAGTCCGCGGCGAGTATGTTGTGACAATCAAAGGTAAGGTTGTTGAACGTCATGAATCACAAATTAATCGTAAGCTTAAAACAGGTGAAATTGAAATTTTAGCGAGCTCAATTGAAATTTTAAACGTTGCTAAAACGACACCGTTCTATATCGAAGATGGCGTAGAAGTATCAGATGATTTACGTTTGAAATACCGTTACCTTGATTTACGACGTCCAGAAATGTCAAAAATCATCCGTACGCGACATGATATTAAACGTGCTGTTCGTGATACATTAGATGATTTAGGTTTCATTGATATTGAAACACCCATGTTAAACAAATCAACACCAGAAGGTGCACGAGACTATTTAGTACCTAGTCGTGTCCATCCAGGACATTTTTATGCATTGCCACAATCTCCTCAACTCAATAAACAGTTGTTGATGTCAGCTGGTTTTGATAAATATTACCAAATCGTTCGTTGTTTCCGTGACGAAGATTTGCGTGGCGACCGCCAACCAGAATTTACACAAATTGATATTGAAACAAGTTTCCAATCAGCCGAAGATATTCAAACAATGACTGAAAACTTGTTAAAAGCAGTTGTGAAAAAAGCTAAAGGCGTTGATATTCCGACACCATTTCCGCGTATGGAGTACGATGAGGCAATGGCGCGTTACGGAAGTGATAAACCTGATGTCCGCTTTGGTCTTGAGTTACAAGATGTCGCAGATATTGTCGTTGATACTGATTTCAAAGTCTTTTCACAAGCAGTTGAAAATGGCGGACAAGTTAAAGCCATTAACATTGTTGGTGGTGGAAAAGCTTATTCACGTAAACAAATTGATGCCTTAGGTGAGTTTGTTAAAGTATACGGTTCAAAAGGTTTAGCTTGGCTTAAAGTTGAAGAAGGCGAATTAAAGGGACCTATTGCTAAATTCTTTGATGCAGATAAACAAGCAGCATTAACTGAACGTTTAAATGGTAACGTGGGAGATATGTTTGTTTTTGTCGCAGATAAAGCAAGCGTCGTCGCAGCATCATTAGGCGCTTTACGAGTGAAAGTTGCTAAAGAGTTACAATTGATTGATGAAGAACAATTAGCCTTTTTATGGGTCGTTAACTGGCCATTATTTGAATATGATGAAGAAGCAGAACGCTTTGTCGCAGCGCACCATCCATTTACTATGCCAAATGAGTCAGATGTAGCATTGCTAGATACAAAACCTGAGGATGTCTATGCACAGGCCTATGATGTCGTTTTAAATGGTTATGAATTAGGCGGCGGGTCACTACGTATTTATGATAGTGCTATCCAAGCCAAGATGTTTAAAGCATTAGGATTCACAGAAGAAGAAGCCCGTGCACAATTTGGTTTCTTAATGGACGCATTTGAGTATGGTACACCTCCACATGGCGGTATTGCATTAGGACTTGATCGTATTGTCATGTTATTAACAGGACGCGATAATATTCGTGACACAATTGCCTTCCCTAAAACAGGACGAGCAAGTGATCCAATGACTCAAGCCCCATCAACAGTAAGCGATAAACAATTGGATGAATTACGTCTGAACGTTACAGCTAAAGAAGAGTAAAAGCAAAACCAAACGTTCAGCTCCAAAGAAATTGGAGGAAATAAAAATTTGGTTGTGTTTATCAAAATATTATTTATGAAATTTCATAGGAGTTGTTTGGTAATTGCTAGAGTAAAATAAAAACATAAATAGCCGTTCAATGTCAGCTAGCTTGTAGAATGGAAAGAGAGTACAAACGTCCAGCGTCTGTTTATTAAAAACGTTCCTGTAAAACGCTCACGAAAAGTGAAAAGAGTGTATAAACTATAGTAGACTAATAAAATCTGGCTCTCCGATTTTTCGGAGAGTTTTTTTAACGGAGGTGATCAAATGAAAGTACGAGCACTGGTGCTTTTTTTAGCAACATTTTTCTGTGTGCATTTAATGTATGACTGGTGGTGGCGGCCGCGTTTTCAAGTTTATATTGGTGAGGAAAATGGATGGTTAGACGGGCCTTGGTTGTCTTTCATAATTGTTCTTATCATTTCTATTTTTATCACATTGACGCTCATACAATTAAAGCGAAGACGTTTTAATCTTTATTTTATTTATGTGAGTTATTCACTCTATTTTGTAACTATGATTTTCTTTTTGTTTTTCAAAAGTGTTGGTTCATATGGTTATTATGTTGGAATCACAACATTAATTGATGAACTTAAAAAAGGAAAAATCGTTGAAGCACTCTTTAATATACTCTATTTTGTCCCGTTAGGAATGTTGCTGACACGACTAAAACGAAGTATTTTTTTCTTGGTATCATTACTAGGTTTGTTCCTCATAGAAATTAGCCAATATAGTTTGGAGTTAGGTTATTTTGATACAAATGATATATTATTAAATTTTATTGGTTTGTATTTGGGTCGTTTTTTATGGTTGCAATTAAATAATGAAATTGAGTTGTATCGTTAATAACTAGATGACGTTAGAAAGCAAATCGAAGTTACTCTATAACAGGGTAATTTCTTTTTTTGTTGACATCATAATCACATAAGAATATAATTATGTATGTAAATAAGAAGAAAAGAAAGAGGTGAACTAATATGACAGTTACAAAAACTGCTATCCCTGAAGCCACACTGTTACTGAAATTGATGGGAGATAAAACACGTCTTACAATGATGCGCTTAATGCAGCGGCACGAATGTTGTGTATGTGAATTCGTTGATATGTTTGAGATGAGTCAACCAGCTATCAGTCAACATTTGCGCAAATTAAAAGACGTTGGTTTAATAAAAGAAGAAAAACGTGGTCAATGGCATTTTTACTCGTTAAACGAGAGTCACAAAGATTACCCTTTTGTAGCAACTATTTTAGAGCAATTGCCGTTAGAAGATGAACGAATAAAAAAATTAGAAGCCCAGGGCTTACGCATTACCTGTGGTTTAGGAGAGTAAGAAATGCAACTAATATTAGCAGTACTTATCTTTATTGTGACGTTGATTTTTGTTATTTGGCAGCCTAAGAACCTTTCAATTGGTTGGTCTGCTTGTATAGGAGCATTGATAGCACTGCTCCTTGGTGTCGTTACTTTAAGTGATATTGTGGAAGTAACAGGCATTGTTTGGAATGCGACCTTAGCATTTATCGGCATTATCATCATTTCTCTTATTTTAGATGATATTGGTTTTTTTGAATGGGCCGCTTTGCATATGGCACGTTTTGCAAAAGGTAATGGGAAAAGATTGTTTATCTATGTAAGTCTACTAGGTGCGATTGTAGCCGCCTTATTTGCAAATGATGGGGCCGCGCTCATTTTAACACCGATTGTTTTAGCAATGGTACGTAATTTGAAATTAAGTGATAAGCTAATTTTCCCGTTTATTATTGCCAGTGGTTTTATCGCCGATACGACATCATTACCACTGATTGTAAGTAACTTAGTTAATATTGTTTCAGCCGATTTTTTTAATATTGGCTTTGTTGAGTATGCATCTCGGATGATTGTACCCAACCTGTTTTCGTTACTAGCAAGTTTAGCTGTTCTGTTGTTATTTTTCCGTAAAAGTATTCCGAAAAATTACAATGTTGAAGACGTGAAAGAACCGCGTTTAGCTCTCAATAATAAGGCGATGTTTAAACTGTCGTGGTATGTTTTATCCGTATTACTCATCGGTTATTTCACAAGTGAGTTAACTGGGATTCCTGTATCAATTATTGTGGGTATCATTGCTATTTTCTTTTTCATCATGGCAAAGAGAAGTCAATCTGTTGATACAAAAGCGATTTTACGTGGAGCTCCTTGGGCGATTGTTTTTTTCTCAATCGGAATGTATGTGGTCGTATTTGGATTACGTAATGTTGGATTAACCGCAGTATTATCTGATATTATTCAAGCGGCAGCTAATCAAGGTTTGTTTGTAGGAACGATGTCAATGGGATTCATTGCAGCACTATTGTCATCAATTATGAACAATATGCCGACTGTTTTAATTAATGCATTAGCGATCAATGATGTTGTAACAAGTGATGTCGTAAAAGAAGGTTTAATTTATGCCAATGTAATCGGTGCAGATTTGGGACCTAAAATTACGCCGATTGGTTCTTTAGCTACGTTGCTCTGGTTGCATGTGTTATCACAAAAAGGTATGAAAATTAGTTGGGGTGCGTACTTTAAAATAGGTGTGATATTAACCATACCGACCTTAACTATTACGTTAATTGGGCTTTATCTTTGGTTACTTATAATATAGGAGGTATTTTGAAAATGACGAAAAAAACTATTTATTTTTTATGTACGGGCAATGCATGCCGTAGTCAAATTGCTGAAGGGTGGGCAAAAAAACTATTGCCTGATTGGAATGTTCAAAGTGCGGGGATTGTTGCTCATGGTATTAACCCCAAAGCAATAGCGTGTATGGAAGAGATTGGTATTGATATATCTCAACAAAAATCGACAGTTATGTCAGAAGAAATTTATTCACAAGCAGACTTAGTAGTCACACTATGTGCTGATGCTGATGAAAATTGTCCAATTGTTAGAGCCGAAGTCCCACGTGAGCATTGGGGATTTGAGGATCCGGCACGAGCAACGGGTACAGAAGCAGAACAATGGTTAGTGTTTCAACAGGTAAGAGATGCAATAGGTGAAAGAATCAAGCAGTTTGCAAAAGAAAAAGTGTAATCCTTAAGGGATTACACTTTTTTTTATAACGATTAAACAATCAAGTGTTCATTTGCGCTAGATTATTATTTCTCTTGCGACTGAGGTAACGATTGATCATCAGTTGGAATGCGTTTTACTGCTAGGAACATAATCACAATCGTGATGAGGATATTAAATTCTGACAGATAAGAAATTGAAATGTTAAGTGTTTCAGCGATAAATGTAAAGACAGTCATTAATGTCCAACTGAAGGCTGAAATACGAACCGCATCCAGATAACTGATTGTTTTCCGTCCTGATTTTCCAAGGAAGAAAGCAAACAGACCATAAAAGAAGACTTTGATCAGTGTAATAACAATGAGTAAGATAAACATGAAGATAAGCACCAATGTCATCACATACGATGAAGAAGATATTGCTGTATCAAGTGTTTTTACCAAGTCCGCTTTACTTGCAATATTTGCCATACTATAAGGGATTGTTTGTGAAGTCCCAAAATATTCTAAGGCAATACCTTCTTTAAAAAAGCCAACGCCAACTTTATTGACGGGCGTTACCTGCGACAATGAATCCTCATCCATATCATTGCTTGCATTAAAAGCTAACACGCCTTGGTCAAGGGATTCAACAACGGCTTTTTTACTATCCGATTGTAATTTACCATCTTTAACAGTAAACTCCGGAAAGTCATTTTTGATTACTTGATGAACATCGGTGAGTAATGTTTTAGAAACAGTCGTTACTAAATAAGCTGTGGGTATGAACGCAAGACACACAAGTAAAATGAGTTGTGCAATTAAACCACCTGTCTTAACGTGTCGGTATGTTGCGATATCGTCGGGAGAATAAATACTTTTGAAAAAACGTTTTAAAAAGGTCATTATGGTTGTAGCCACCTATCTATTGATATTAGTATGTGTTGTGTAAAAAGCATTACTTACAGTTAATAATATCTGACTCTTGCTCGAATTGCAAAAGAGTTTAATACGTTTATAATAAAATTTACGATTTAATGACCCTTGTTTGTGGCTTTATTACGAAATATGTACTAAAATTAAGAAAGTACTTTTTAAAACGGAAGGATTGTTTTATGTGAAGGTGAAAAAAAGTCGGAGTAAGCGTAAAGCACATATTCCAATACGATTAAATATTCTATTCTTTATAGTATTCATTTTATTTGCAGTATTAATTTTGCGATTAGGTTTTTTACAAATTGTTTATGGTGAAGATTATAAGCGTGAAGTGGAACAAACCAACAGTACAACGGTTACAAAAAATGTGCCACGTGGTGAAATTTACGATCGTAATTTCAAAAAATTAGTAGCGAATAAACCTGAAAACACAATTACATATACGCGTTCTACGTCAACAAAATCAGCGGATATGTTAAAAACAGCAGAAAAACTTTCGACAATGATTAAAGTTGATACAGAAAGTTTAACTGAACGTGATCAGATTGATTATTGGATTTTAAAACATCCTAAAGAAGCAAAAAAGAATACGAAGTTAACAGAGAAAGAACAGAGTGAGATAGGGAATGATGACTACTATAAAAAACAAGTAGAGTCAGTGACCAAAGCACAACTCGATTCACTTACTCAACAAGATAAAAACATCGCCTTTATTTATCGTCAATTTAATGCAGGTTACGCGTTAACACCTGTGAATGTGAAGAGTAAAGATGTTACCGATGTGGAAATAGCTAAAGTGAGTGAAAATCTGGGTGACTTGCCAGGTGTTGATACAGCGAAAGATTGGATTCGTTCATACGACAGTAAAACGACGTTACGTTCAATTCTCGGGAGTGTTACAAGTGAGAAACAAGGATTACCTGATGAAAGCTTGCAGAAATACTTAGCATTAGGATATGCTCGTAATGATCGTGTCGGCCAAAGTTATGTTGAGCAACAATATGAATCATTGTTGCGTGGTTCTAAAGCCGAATACAGCAGTGAAACAGATTCAGACGGTAACGTTATTTCAACTGTTCAAGAATACGCTGGTAAAAAAGGTAGTGATGTTATTTTAACAATCGATGCTGATTTACAGTCAAAAACAGATGAAATTATTAAAGAAGCATTGAAATATGGTAAAACAACTCCGGGAACACGATTATTAGACCGTGCTTACGTTGTTATTACAAATCCTAAAACTGGTGAAATTTTAACATTATCCGGTCAACAGTACAAAAAAGGTAAGTTTGAGGATGATTCACTTGGAACGTTTACCTCTTCTTATGTTATGGGATCAGCAATTAAAGGTGCAACGGTCATGGCCGGTTATACTTATGGTAAGCAGCCAGGATATTCTGAAATCGATGAACCGATTATTCTTAAGGGAACAGCGAAGAAAAGTTCATGGTTTAACCGTGATAACTCATTTGCTATGAATGATATTTCAGCGTTACGTCAATCTTCTAACTCGTTCATGATGAAAACGGCATTAGATATTGCAGGTGCTACTTACGTCAAAGATGGTTCGCTTGATATTCCCAACAGTGCTTTTGATAAATTACGAAAAGTATACGGTGAATTTGGTCTAGGAGTTAAAACGGGTATTGATTTACCGGGTGAAGCAACGGGTATTATTGGTCAAGAAAAAGAACCGGGGAAATACCTCGATTTATCTTACGGTCAATATGATGGTTATACACCGTTACAATTAAATCAATACGTTTCAACTATTGCTAATAATGGTTACCGTATTGCGCCGCATATTCTTAAGCAAGTCAGAGATGCTACCAACGAAGATGATGAAGTTGGAGCATTACAAACACAAACGAACCCACGAATCCTCAATAAAATTGATTTACCTAAGAGCTACTTTGAACAGGTCAAAAAAGGATTTTATGAAGTAATGAACAATACATCTGGCGGTACAACAAGTGGTACAGGTGCTACTTACTTTGCTGGATTGGATTATAAGGTAGCGGGTAAAACGGGTACTGCTGAGTCATTTTATGCGGGTCCTGATTGGGATTACACATCTGGTATCCCAGCACCAGCCGTTTGGAATACCACGTTTGTTGGTTATGCGCCTTACGATGATCCAGAAATTGCTGTCTCTGTAGCTGTGCCTTGGGCATATGAAGGCGATAGTGACAACAAGTTAAACATGCGTATCGCTAAAGATGTTTTTGATGCTTACTTTGAACTTCAAAAAGAACGAGCAAAAAAAGCAGACGGTACTGATAAAGCACTTTATTCAGACAAAAAAGATAAATAATCCCAGCTTTCAAATTTTTGTGATTAGATCCTGGATAACAATTAAAAAGGATTGTAGAAACCAACTTCTACAATCCTTTTTTTGTGCATAAAAAAACCCAACTCTGCTTATAATAGCTAAGTTGGGCATTTGAATCGTTATTATTGTTGACCTGTAATTGTTTTGGCAATATCGTCAAGGTTCATTGATTTTTTGATGGTATATGTTCCATTACGAATGAATTTTTCATAACCATTATTGCGAAGGAATTCTGTGAAATACTCCGCATCGCTGATCATTCCACTCTCTTTCAATTTTTTGGCTACATCCGAAGCGGGTTCACCGGAACCAATGGAAATATCAGCACTATCTGTCTCTTTTTTATCGTCTTTTTTGCTAGATTCGTCTTTTTTAGACGTCTCTTTTTTTGTTTCTTCTTCAGCTTTATCTTCTTTTTCTAATTTGGCTGTTTCAGTTTCAGCTAATAAATCCTCGTATTTCTTTTTCCAGTCTGCTTGTTCTTTTGTTTGGGCGGCTGTTTTTGTTTCAGGAGCAGCTTCTTTTTTACTACCAGCAGTTGCGTCGTTACCAAACAGTTTAAATCCAAGAACAAACAAAGCAGCTACAAGGAAACCAATTCCTAACCAGCGATAAGCTTCTCTAGTCATAGTTGCCTCCTCGTTGATTATACATTATGCACATAATCATATATTATTTTTTCAACTTTATCGAGTGGTGTAGCCGTTTTAATGGCAATGTTTTCTGGAGAAACACCAGACGTATAAAGGACCGTAATTTCTTGTTTTAACAGTTCGTTAAGATTGATTTGTTCAGTTGCGAAATTGTGACCTGCATTTGAAGAGTCAATTTGTAAGACGTCTTCAATGCGGTTGATGCGCTCACGCAGCGCACTGTTTTCTTTGAGTAGATGAACAGAACGTTCGTCAATTTCTTTTTCTAGACTAGCAGTATCGCTCTTTTTCATAAATGAAAGAACAAGAGAAATCGCCGCGAGTATTAATAAAATGATAATAAGTATAGTACTCATGATTGAATGGACACCTCTTTTCACTTGTGTATTGGTTTTTAAATCACTCTGCACTAATTATATCGCATATTGTACAAACTGTCATAATATTCCATTGTTTTTATCATTTAGTTCGTTTAGTCTGAAAGTCCACGTTATCGACTTGACAATAGGGTGGAATAAATGCTATTATGAAACCATTCTTGTGCTGAATTAATCAGACGATAGGGAGGGAAAAACATGCGCGTAAATATTACATTAAAATGTACTGAATGTGGCGAACAAAACTACATTTCTACGAAAAACAAACGTACTAATCCGGAACGTGTTGAATTAAAAAAATATTGTCCACGTGACAAGACTTCAACAGTACACCGTGAAACAAAATAATAACAAAATGGGACAAAGTCAATTTGATTTTGTCTTTTTTTATACCTATTTTTAAATGGGAGGGAACCTGTATGTCCTTTAAAAAACAGTTGCGTCAGGAAGTATTGGCACATTTATCAGCCCTATCACAAACAGAACGCTCTGAAAAACAAGTGTCATTATATAAACAGCTTTTCGATAGTTTAGAATGGCAGCAAGCTAAAACGATAGCAGTTACAATTAGCAAACAGCCTGAATGTGAAACAAGGCCGGTTATTGAACAAGCTTGGAAAGAAGGCAAAGGCGTATTCATTCCGAGAACCGTCACTAACGGGCGATTGATGGAATTCTGTAGTTATACGCATAAAACAGATACAAGAGACGTATACGGGCTGCAAGAGCCTTTATTAGAAGCTATAAGTACATCTAAAGACTCAATTGATTTAATTTTGGTTCCAGGTGTAGTTTATCATCAGAATGGTTATCGTATTGGTTTTGGTGGTGGGTATTATGATCGATACCTCGCAGATTACCGTGGCAAGACAGTTTCACTTGTTTTTGAAGAACAACTCAGCGATAAGGTTGTAGCAGAAAGATATGATATCGCTGTGCAACGTTTAATCATATCCAATTGAAAGAAACAACCATACTTGCTAAGATAGACAGAGAGAGGAGATGATACAACAGTGAAAGTAACAATTAAAGACATTGCAAAAGAAGCCAATGTGTCCATCACAACGGTCTCTCTCATTATCAATGATAAAGGGCAACGCTTTAGTGAGGAAACACACGCAAGAGTGAAAACGGCCATTGCTAAGTTGGATTATCAACCGCATTACTTTGCTAAAAATCTTAATAAAACAAAAAGTAACACAATTGGGTTTATCGTTTCTGAAATAACCAACCCCTTTTTTGCAGAGTTGGCAAAAGTAATAGAAGATGTCTTAGTTGAACAAGGTTACTTGGTATTGTTATGTAATTCATCTTCTGATAAAGAGCGAGAAGAGCGTTATGTTGATGAAATGCTTTATCGTTTTGTTGATGGTGTTTTTCTGGCGGGAACCGTTTCGGATAATGCACATCTATTAGAAAAATTGAAAAAACGTAAAGTTCCATACATATTACTGGATAGGCCAAGTGAGTACAGTCAGACAAATGGGATTTTTATTGATGATTTTGCAGGTGGAGTAGAAGCCACTAATTACTTGATAACACATCAACATCAAGCGATTGGTTGTATTACGGCAAATGAGCATTTTAGTAATATTCATCAACGTGCGCAAGGTTATCTCGCAGCAATGGCAAGTCAAGGAAATACACCTGTGGTTGAGATTGCTGATGAAGTGAATGAATATAGTGGTTATCAATTGGCTGGTAAACTATTAGATAAAGGTGTCAGCGCAATATTTGCTTGTAGTGATATTATGGCTTTTGGTGTTTATAAAGCAGCAGCTGAACGAGGGTTTAAAATTCCAGAAGATTTATCAGTTATTGGTTTTGATGATATTAATTTAACGCACTTTATGTTACCACCGTTGACAACAATCACTCAGCCTACTAAAGCAATCGGTGAACATGCTGCACGTCAAATGCTAGAAATGATTGAGACGGGCAATTTAGTTGTCCCTAATACGGTTTTAGATATCGCGTTGAAAACACGATCAAGTGTCATAGTGAAGCAATCATAAAGGGTAAATTGCCCACATTATTTAATATAACTTTAGCTTAAAGCCAACCACACAAAAAGTGGCTGGCTTTTATTTATTTCTAAGTGAGACTTTTATGCAGTCAGTGCAATAAAAACGTGCTTCCAATCGCAGATACGCTTTTATTTCTGTAATCCCTTTTCGTTTAGGGTTTTTAAGATTAACAAATGTATTTTCACCGGGTTGAATAATTTTTTTGCACACAACACAGTGTGTGTGTTTTGATTTGAACATTGTAAACCTCCTTTAGGACACAAAAGATTATGGTTATGATTATAGCATAGTCATAGTAGAAAGAGTAAATTTATTTATAAATATATCGGTGTATAATTACATTTTATTTTAGTAATTGACAAAGTAAAACGTTTTACCGTATACTGTAATTATATAAAGAAAGCGCTTACTAAGATATGCGGGAGGAATTAAAATGGCAAAAGTTACAGTAGTTGGAAGTTTATCAATCGATTTGGTAGTACGTGCAGCCAAACGACCAGTAGCAGGCGAAACAATTATAGGTGAAGATCTTTCATTGTTCCCTGGGGGTAAAGGTGCAAATCAAGCAGTTGCAGCAGCTCGATTAGGTGCAACAGTAACAATGGTGGGTTGTGTCGGAGACGACAGTTATGGAGAAATGATTATTAAAAATTTAGAAAAAGAAAATGTTAACACTTCATTAGTAAAACGTTTTACTAAAAAAACAAGTGGTACAGCTCATATTACAGTTGCCGAAGGTGACAACAGTATCATCGTTGTAAAAGGTACAAATGACTTAGTTGATGAGTCATTGATTGAAGAAGCGCGTGCTGAAATTGCATCATCTGATATTGTCATGGCTCAATACGAAATCCCATTACCAATAATTGATTATCTAGCAAAAGTGTGTGAAGAGGAAGGCACAAGCTTTTTACTAAATCCAGCACCAGCGGCTGATATTCAAACAGAGACACTAAAACGCATTACATATTTAACACCTAATGAAAATGAGAACAAGTTAATTTTTCCCAATAAAACCAGCGATGAAGCGATTGCTGATTTCCCGGGTAATTTACTAGTTACTCTGGGGGAAAAGGGTGTTCGTTTCCAAACAGATACCATCCAAACAGTGCCCGCTTTCAAAGTAGCAGTAACGGATACGACAGGTGCAGGTGATACATTTAATGGTGCTTTTGCTGTCGCGATTGCTGAAGGAAAAGATATCGAAACGGCTGTATTGTTTGGCAATGCTGCTGCTGCTCTCTCAGTCCAAAAATTAGGTGCACAATCAGGGATGCCTGATCGCGAAGCAGTTAAGGAGATGTTAACACAATGAAACGAAATGGAACATTAAACAGCGAAATTGCAAAAACGTTGGCTGATTTAGGACATACAGATACCGTTGCTATTGGTGATTGTGGTTTGCCAATTCCAATTGATGTCAAAAAAATCGATTTAGCATTGAAGTTAGGTACACCAAGTTTTATTGATGTGTTAACAGAACTTGTCGCCGAAATGGTTGTTGAAAAAATAACGATTGCAACAGAAATACATACAGAAAATGCCGCAATGTTTGCACAAATACAATCAATTGTTGGCTGTGAAATAGAATACATTGAAGTGAGTCACGAGGCATTTAAAGAACAGCTCAGCACAACTAAAGCTGTTGTGAGAACGGGTGAAGCAACACCTTACGCAAATTGCATTTTACATGCAGGGGTAAACTTTTAAAAGAAAAGAGAGGAGTGACAGACCATGGAAATCACGATGAAAAATATTCATAAAGCGTTTGGAAAAAATGAAGTGTTACGCGGTGTTGATTTTGAATTAAAGGCAGGTGAAATCCATGCCTTAATGGGTGAAAATGGTGCTGGTAAATCAACTTTGATGAACATACTGACAGGTTTACACGCTAAAGACCAAGGTGATATTAGTGTTGACGGCGTGAAAACAGTTTACAAAAATCCTAAAGAAGCTGAGAAAGTCGGGATTAGTTTTATTCATCAAGAATTAAATATCTTTCCGAACTTAACTATTTTAGAGAACCTTTTTATTGGTAAACAGATGAGCAAATTTGGTCTGTTACAAACCAAACGAATGCAGCAAATTGCTGAAGAAAAATGCCGTGAGATTGGGATTGATTTGCCTCTCTATAAAGAAGCGAGTGACTGCTCAGTAGGGCAACAACAAATGGCAGAAATCATGAAGAGTTTAATGACAGATGCTAAAGTGATTATTATGGATGAACCAACCGCAGCGTTAACTGAAACTGAAACAGAACATCTTTTTCGTGTAATGGAGCAATTACGTCAACGTGGGGTTTCAATCGTTTATATTTCCCATCGAATGGAAGAAATTTTCAAATTATGTGATCGTATTACTATTATGCGTGATGGTATATCTGTTAGTACTGAGGCGATTAAAGATACTTCATTTGACGATGTTGTAAAAAAAATGGTGGGTCGTGAGCTAACTGAACGATATCCTGAACGACACCCAGCATTAGGCGAGGTTGTGTTGGAAACAAACGGCTTAACTAAAAAAGGTGTGTTTGAAGGTATTTCTTTTAAAGTACATGCAGGTGAAATTCTAGGTGTTTCTGGTTTGATGGGTGCTGGTCGTACAGAAATTATGCGAACATTGTTTGGAATGGATCAGTATGATAGTGGTGAAATGAAAGTGAAAGGTAAAAAAGTCAAATTCAAAGAACCACAAGCAGCGATAAAAGCTGGTTTAGGCTTTATAACAGAAAATCGTAAAGAAGAAGGACTTATCCTCGATTTTTCTATCAATGATAATATTGCGTTGGCAAGTATTCAAGATTTTTCACCAAAAGGCGTAATGTTAGAAAAACAAGAACGCGACTTCACTGGTTTATTGGCTAAACGTTTGTCAATTAAAATGGCATCGCTTGATTTAGAAGTCGGAGCTTTGTCAGGAGGAAATCAACAAAAAGTAGTCATAGCTAAATGGATTGGAATTGGACCGCAAGTTTTAATTATGGATGAGCCAACACGAGGCGTTGATGTTGGCGCAAAACGGGAAATCTATGAACTGATGAATGAATTAACGGAACGTGGCGTAGCAATTATTATGGTATCGTCAGAACTACCCGAAGTTTTAGGAATGAGTGATCGTATCATCGTCATTCACGAAGGTAAAGTAACGGGTGAGCTGTCGAAAGCAGAAGCAACGCAAGAAAAAATAATGACATTCGCAACAGGGGGAAAATAAAATGAGCGTCAAACGTTTTGGAGAGAAAATAGTACCATTTATCGGCTTAATATTATTAGTGGCAATTGTAGCCATTTTAAATCCGGCGTTTTTAGAGCCGTTAAACTTACTGAACTTATTGCGTCAAGTATCAATCAATGCACTCATTGCATTCGGTATGACCTTTGTTATTTTAACAGGGGGGATTGATCTATCCGTTGGTTCGATTTTGGCACTCTCAAGTGCATTTATGGCGGGAATTATTGTCAGCGGTGTTGATCCAATTATTGCGATTGTACTGGCATGTATCATCGGTGCTGTATTAGGTGCAGTCAACGGTTTATTAATTACTGTTGGAAAGATGGCACCTTTTATCGCAACATTAGCAACAATGACAATCTTCCGAGGGTTAACCCTTGTTTATACGAATGGTAATCCGATTACGGGATTGAGCGAAAATTTCTTATTCCAAGCTTTTGGACGCGGTTATCTTTTTGGTATCCCTGTTCCAGCTATTACAATGATTGTGACGTTTATTATTCTATGGTTTATCCTGAATAAAACTGCTTTTGGTCGTCAAACTTATGCGTTGGGTGGCAATGAAAAAGCAGCAATCATCTCAGGAATCAACACGAATAAAGTGAAAGTAATGATATACGCATTAACTGGTTTATTAGCAGCCTTAGCAGGTGCGATTTTAGCATCACGTTTAGACTCAGCGCAACCAACCGCAGGTCAATCATACGAATTAGATGCGATTGCAGCAGTAGTTTTAGGTGGAACGAGCTTAACGGGTGGTAAAGGTCGTATCGTCGGAACGCTGATTGGGGTACTTATTATTGGGACATTAAACAACGGTCTAAACTTATTAGGTGTGTCAAGCTTTTACCAAATGGTAGTTAAAGGTGCTGTAATTGTAGTAGCAGTACTAATCGATCGTAAAAAAAGTAAAGCGTAGAGGAGAAACGATATGAAAAAATTAAGCATCTTATTTATCGCAACGCTATTGCTACTCAGTGGGTGTTCTTTAGAAGCACCAGGTTGGGCGAAAAAAGAACGTAAAGTTGATGTGAAAGACATCACGATAGGTGTTTCCATTTCAACCTTAAATAACCCTTTCTTTGTATCTGTTAAAGATGGTATTACTAAAGAAGCTAAAAAACAAGGCATCACAGTGAAAATAGCCGATGCACAAAATGATTCATCAAAACAAAGCAACGATGTGGATGATTTGATTCAACAAGGTGTGGATGTATTATTAGTTAATCCTGTTGATTCGGCAGCGATTTCTTCAGCAGTAAAAACAGCGAATGATGCAGCTATTCCAGTCATCGCGATTGATCGCTCGGCAGATAAAGGTAAAGTTGAGACCTTGGTTGCATCAGACAACCGTGAAGGTGGCAAGATGGCAGCTCAGTATATTCTTGATCAATTAGGCGATAAAGCGAAAGTAGCTGAATTAGAAGGTGTTCCAGGCGCTTCAGCGACACGTGAACGAGGCGAAGGGTTCCATAGCCTTGCAGATACTAAATTAGATGTTGTTGAGAAACAATCAGCTGATTTTGATCGTACGAAAGGGTTAAATGTTGCTGAAAATGTTCTGCAAGCAAATAGTAGCATTCAAGCAATTTTTGCCCAAAATGATGAAATGGCTTTAGGAGCTGTTGAAGCAGCGAAAAGTGCAGGTAAAGATATCATTATCGTTGGATTTGATGGCAATGACGATGGTTTAAAAGCCGTTGAAACAGGAAAAATGTCTGCGACTATCGCACAACAACCTGAATTGATTGGTAAAAAAGCCGTTGAATCTGTCAAAGATGTAGCAGCCGGCAAAAAAATTGAAGCATTAATACCTGTTGAATTAAAACTAGTAACAGGTAAAAAATAAAATAACAGGGATACAATCGTAAGGACTGTGACTTGTTGAGCAGATTTTTCCCTTGAAAAAATCTAAACTGTTAAAGTGGACGGTGTCTTTTAAAGTAGCTGTATAATAAAAACCCTAACTTTTAGGGGTCAGCACCTTACGGGGTCTTTTTCTAGCATTTCTTGTTTTAAAAACAGTTCGGTTAAAGCAACAATTAAAGGAAAGTACAAATTAGTGGGTTTCACAAGTAACGTCAACGTTATAGCGACAATAAGTAACAAAAAATTGACTATTCAATAGTAATCGTACCGCCAAAATTAAATACATCACTTAGCCAATCGTAAAAGACGAAACATGTAGAAGCAGTTGAAATGAACGATAAAATAAGAATTAATTTATACAGTTGATTACTTTTTTTATTTTTCATAAAAACAAGAGGTAAGATGGTGAAATTTAAAGGTGCAAAAACAAAAGTAAATAAAAGAATAATTAATAAAAACCAACTATCATTATTCTTGCTTGTTGAAAGTACTTTTCTAATATTAGCTAATTTTTGTTGCTGTGTATGAATGGTTTCGTTATTACGAGATATTTTTTCTTTTAATTGCTTATTCTCTTTGGTCAAATCTTGGATAGATATTTTATAAAAAGAAGCAAGAACTATGAGGTTAGCGATATCTGGCATGCTAGATCCATTTCCCCATTTTGAAATTGATTGTCTTGAAATATTGAGTTTATCTGCACCCTCTTGTTGCGTGAACTTTTTGTTAGGACATGCGGATTTAAGTTGTTTTGCTAACATAATAAAGTCTCCAATCTAAAACTGTCATTCTGTAAATACAGAATGACAGTTTTATTAATTGTATTAAAAATACTATTGCTTTAGGATTTGTTTTTAAAACAGTAGAACCTAAAGTTTTTTCATAGATCAATACAGAGTTGATTCTAATTTCCCGTAAAATAGGTTTGAAATAACGAACTTTTGGTTAGTATTTTTTATACAAATATAAGAGGAGAAAAAGAAGGGACAGCCAAAAATCATCACTGATGTATCTAACAATGCGATTACGACCGTTACAACTAAAACTGATACGTTTTTACAAACAATTGCAGATAATAATGTCGCTTTGAAAAAAGATACTAATTCAAAAATGTAACCTAAAAACATTAATAAAAAGAAACTAAGAGAAGAAATTATGTTCCCTATTATTAAGTATTTTTGTTTGATTTTCAATGAAAATAGAAGACCAATAATCCCTAAGAAAAAGGTTAGCATAACATATGGATTAGCGATTCCTAAAAATATATTAGGAATCCACAAAAATATACTTAGTAATATACATATAAGAGATATAGAATAGAATGTTTTAAACATAAAACCTCCAACGTTCTTTTATGCGAATGGGTTGCAAGGAGCTAATTTAAAGTAAGTAACAATACCTACGGCGAATTTTTTTTCGGTTTTACCCATTTTCCCACTATTTTTTCCAATGTAATTAATGAGGTCCTTGTCACAGCTGCAAGCGAAATATCCTCTTTTACCATAACATTTATCATGATTCATACAACCAGTGTCTAATTTATTTTTTGGCTTTCCACTGCCGTACTTAGGACCGCACCAATTTCCGTATATTGGAATTCCTCTGCTTTGTATTAGTTTTTCTATATCTTCGCTGTTTCCTGACAATGATTCATATTTCAAAGCGAATTCAGCAGATTCAATTAAGTCTTTTGAAAGACTGTCTCTTTTTGCTTTGTCTATATCAAAATAGAGAATATCATCTTTTTTATAAAAATAAGACAATAAAAAATCTGAATCGTTCTCTACAGTAGAAACTTCAGAGGCTGATACAAGTGAGATATTAAAAGGGAAAGGTACAGTTATTAGAAATATGGTTAAAAACACAATTATTTTTTTAAGAATAAAACAACACTCCTTACTTTTTTGGGGTCATAAATTTTTTTATTTCATCGGTGTTAATAGTATCGTTTAGAACCTCTTCTATTTCTCCGTTTTTGATCATTAGAAGCGTGGGAACTCTATCAATCTGATATAAATCTAATATGTCAATCACTGATTTTTGATCTTTACTCTGTCTGTGTTCATCGGTATTGAAATAGTAAACTGTTTGTTTTATTTCTTTAGAAATTTTTTCTAGTCTAGGTTGGAACACTTCACAGTTAGGACAGCTAGGTCTGCCAAAATAAACAAAATAAATAGCGTTGTCGCTTTTTTTCATCAAAACAGATAATTCTTGTGATTCTTTAATATTAACTAGGCCGACTATGTCTGACGAACTGTTTTTAGAACAACCGAACAAAAATATAATAGATATTAAGGAGAATATTAAAAGTACATTCCTCAAGACATTACCTCCCTTCAATTACAACCTTACTACATATAATTTTATAGTCACGCACCAATCAGTTGCGCAACTTATTTACGTGGTTGTACATCAATGATATCAATGGTAAAGTTAAATTGAAAAATTTTACCCAAAAAGTAAAAGACAAGCATGGAAAGACCCGAAAACCGGATTCGTTAAAGAAAAAGATGAGGCTGGTCATGGTGGAAAAAAATGGAAAATAAAAGATAAAAATAATAAACGTAAAGCTTCTACAGATGGAAGTGGGAAAATATTATCTAAATAAAAGAAGTTTTTGTATTGTCTAAAATAAGAGGGTTGAAAAGAAAATGGTTGGAGATGCGTAATGAATTATATGAGCTAAGTTATGAGAGTGAAGATAATATTAACGAAATATTTATAGCGCAGTCATTTGAATACTCACGAAAAATAAACTTACGACACAAAAAAGAACTTGTGAATGACCTTTTAGAAATATTTGATAGAAAGACTGAAACAGGTAAGTATGACTATCTTATTTGGTTTGACTTAGACGATATAATGGAATCAAGCATATTGATATTCAAAGATTCCGAGGAGTTTAAAAGTTTTGTGAGTAGTAAAATGAATTATGATGAAGAAACTGATAACGACTTCTTTTTAAAGGTAGTAGACTCTTTTTCGTCAGCTATATATGAGATGTTATTTGATAGGTTCGATAAAAAAAATATGCATATTTTTAAAGGTGGAAATAGATCAGAAGGTTATGATAAACCGATAATGATTTATATGAAAGGTGATAAAAACAAATAAAAAAACCATCATGAAATGAATGTAGGGATACTCTTTATGGCTCTTTTTCGAGCGATTAATAGAAAAAACTTGCAAATAAAGAGTGATAGAGTCAACCTGAGCTTAATAAATAAACGAACGTAAACAGCAAAAAAGTCATCAGCTCCCCAGCCGATGACTTTTTATAAACTGAGTAAGAATAAAGCTTCTTACAAAGTTTTGCTTATTGAACTTACTATAATGTAAACTTTAGTTTTTGAGATACGAAGTTGTATCTTACCACTTGATTTTATCGGAAGAATCAAAAAAACGATTGTAGCAAATCTTTGTTAAGTAGAAACGTACTTTTTACAAGGTTTTAGCTACAATCGTTTTTTGTTGTTTATTTTTAGCACACACAACTAAATAACAGTTTTAAAAGAAAGTATTGTGGGTTAGTGGCCGTAGTGAAAAGGAAACACTCGCAGTTTACTGTTCAGGTGATGACGGTATTCGGCGTCAGGCAGTGGACAATTGAAGAACTGCATGTGACAACACCATAAGAGAAACGAACAATCGAGGGCGATAGATCACGCTATTTCATTTAACTTCTAGCGAAAAAGTGAGTGCGCTCACACAGATATATTTAGGTTTTAAGAGTCGAAATGACTGATTTTTTTAAGCAACTCTTTAAACATTAAGCAACACTCCAAATAGGAGTGTTGTTTTTTTGCACATAATAAATCGTCTGGTTGACAAAAGCCGACTGAAACGATAAGATTAAATCTGTAATTCATATAAATCCAGTCGGAATAAAATAGGAGTGTGAGAAATGACAATCACGTTAGTAATTATAAACTTAGTTATCGCAGCCATTATTTTGGGACTATTTGTCCTAATGCAAAAAAAAGGTGTTTCTTTTTCTAAACGTGTATTAACAGCTTTAGGAGTAGGTGTCCTAGCAGGTTTAGCACTACAATTCAGCTATGGTTCAGCCGGGAAAATAACAACGATGACAACAGATTGGTTAGGTCTTGTGGGGAATAGTTATATCAAATTCTTGCAAATGATCGCCATACCCTTAATTTTTGTATCCATTGTCGCAGCCTTTACTCGTCTACAGTTGAAAGCGAATGTCGCTAAAATTGGTACAACAATAATTGTTGTATTAGTTGTTACAGCAGCAATTGCAGCTGCAGTGGGTATTGGAGCAGCGTTATTATTTAAATTAGATGCAAGTAGTATTACGCAAGGTGCCACAGAATTAGCACGTGCACAAGATTTACAAGACCGTGTCGCTTCAGTTGACCTGACACTACCACAAAAAATTGTGGAGTTTATCCCTAGCAACGTATTCTTAGACTTTACAGGCGCACGCCCAACCTCAACATTAGGTGTCGTTATCTTCGCGATGTTTGTCGGGATTGCTTATACAACATTAAAAGGAAAACAAGCCAAAGAAGCAGCGTTTTTCGCTAGATTAATTGATTCGTTTTACGCAATCATTATTCGTATTGTGCGTATGATTATACAATTAACGCCTTATGGTGTTTTCGCCATTATTACAAATACAACCGCAACAAGTGATTTAGGCGCAATTGCTAAATTAGGAACATTCGTTGTCGCATCCTATGTGGCATTGATAGTGATGTTTATTATTCACCTCGCTATTCTTGGTATCGCAGGTATGAGTCCAAAAACATTCCTAAAAGAAGCAATGCCAGCGTTGACATTTGCCTTCACATCACGTACTTCTGCAGGTGCATTGCCGTTAAATGTTGCTGCACAAGAACGAATGGGAGTACCGAGTGGTATTGCAAACTTCTCAGCTTCATTTGGTTTGTCAATTGGTCAAAACGGTTGTGCGGGGATTTATCCAGCAATGTTAGCAATTATGATAGCCGTATCAACAGGTATAGATGTGACCTCGTGGACATTTATTCTAACAGTGATAGCTGTAGTTGCTATCAGTTCATTCGGTGTTGCTGGAGTCGGTGGTGGTGCTACGTTTGCAGCAATCATCGTTTTATCAGCATTGAATCTGCCAGTTGGTTTAGCGGGCGTTTTGATTTCTGTCGAGCCTTTAATTGATATGGGACGTACAGCATTGAATGTCAGTGATTCAATGGTAGCTGGTGTTGTCACAAGTAAAGTTGATGGCAGCTTTGATCCAGAAAATGCCGATAACGAAGAGCACGATGCTGTCACAGCATAAATGTAGTCGCGCTTAAATAAGAATTAAGAAATCCACTGTGGGAGATGTTGCCGCAGTTGGTTTCTTTTTTTAGATTTTTTTTCAAGTTTAATGGCACTAAATGCGAGTTCGTAGTCGTGTTGTGCTAGTTTTTTTAAATCGTTAGTGGCGTACAATCACTTTATATAAGTCAATTATATAAAGTCATGTGAAAGTAGTGATAAACGTTGGATTTAAATTTGAATGGAAAAACAGCATTGGTAACAGGATCAACAAAAGGGATTGGTAAAGCGATAGCTGCTGAATTGGCTCAAAATGGAGACGATGAAAATTTTTTTTTCGAGCATTTAAAAAAGCTGAAGGTACAACGATATCAAACTGGCGACAAACCCATTAATTTACAATGAAAAAACCGCTCCCCCTGTAGATTTTCATCTACTTTGGAGCAGCGGTTTTTATGTGTTTTTTAAGCAAGCAAAGCTTTTGCTTCATGGATTTGAGCTTTCACTTGTTCAAATCCAGTGCCACCATAACTATTACGTCTTGCTACAGCTGTTTCAGGTTGTAAGACAGTGAAGATATCCGCTTCGAAGAGTGGATGCGCGGCTTGCAGCGTTTCAAGACTAAGATCAGCCAGGTAAATATTATTTTGGATACAAAACAACACTAACTGACCCACAATTTCGTGCGCTTGACGGAAGGGTAACTGTTTCGCTGCTAAATAATCCGCCAGTTCTGTTGCGTTAGAGAAATCCTGTTTCGTGGTAGCTTCTAAATGCGCGACATTAACAGTCATCGTTTCAATCATACCTGCCATAATTGTTAAGGCACCTTCTAATGTATGTGCAGTGTCAAATACGCCTTCTTTATCCTCTTGCATATCTTTATTGTATGCCAAAGATAATCCTTTTAGGACGGTTAGTAAGCCCACCAAATCACCATATACACGTCCCGTCTTACCACGGATTAATTCAGCCATATCGGGATTTTTCTTTTGGGGCATAATACTTGAACCAGTAGCGAAAGTGTCCGATAACTCGATGAATTTAAATTCATCACTACTCCATAAAATCAGTTCTTCGCAAAAACGCGAAAGATGCATCATTACAAGAGCCGCGTTACTCAGGTACTCCACTGAAAAATCACGATCACTGACAGCATCTAAGCTGTTCGCATACGGTTTTGAAAACCCAAGTAATTCGGCACTGAGATGGCGATCAATCGGAAAAGTAGTCCCAGCTAAGGCACCTGCGCCTAAGGGCAATAAATCAATCCGTTTGATACTATCTTCAAATCGGCCTTTATCACGTTCCAACATCCAAAAATAAGCCATCAAATGGTGGGCAAATGAAATCGGTTGTGCACGCTGTAAATGTGTGTAGCCTGGCATTACAGTGTGAATATGCTGTTCCGCTAAATCAATCAATACCGTTTGAAGTTTTGTAATTAATTCAGTAGCAAGCGGCACTTGTTTCAGCAAATAGAGGTGCATGTCAGTTGCAACTTGATCGTTACGGCTACGTCCAGTATGGAGTTTTCCAGCAACAGGTCCAATCAAATCGTGCAGTAATTTTTCGATATTGAGATGAATATCTTCATTTGCGACAGTATAGACCAACTGATAATTTTTAGCTTGTTCCATTAAAGTCTGTAAACCCTCTGTAATAAGTGAGACATCAGCTTCTGGCAAAATTCCTGTTGCGCCAAGCATCTTAACGTGAGCTAAACTACCTTGAATATCTTCTAAAACGAGTGCTTGATCAAACGAAATCGAAGCACCAAAGGAATCGACCCATTCCTCATTGGTAGCTTGAAAACGTCCACCCCACAGTTTAGCATTACTCATGGACAGTACTCTTTGCGTGAAGTTGTACTTCGGCATTTACTTTAGTAGAAAGGCCCCATAATTTGATAAAGCCAACAGCTGCATCTTGGTCGAATGTATCTTCAGAAGTATAGGTTGCAAGGTTTTCGTTATAAAGTGAAACGGGTGACTTACGACCGACAACAATGGCTTGTCCTTTATATAATTTCAAACGAACAGTTCCCGTTACGTTTTCTTGTGTTTCTTTAATAAAAGCAATCAGAGCTTTTGTTAAAGGGTTGAACCATAGACCATCATAAATCATTTGAGTTAACTGTAATTCAACAGTAGGCTTAAAGTGAGCCGTTTCTTGAATTAAGGTAATTGATTCAAGTGCTTTATGTGCTGTGATCAAAGTCATTGCCCCCGGAGCTTCGTAAAGTTCACGTGATTTAATACCTACCACACGATTTTCAATGTGATCAATTTGACCAACACCATGTTTACCAGCAATGTCATTTAGTTGTGCAACGATTTCTGCTGCAGTGAATGTCTGGCCATTAAGAGCAGAAGGCACCCCTTTTTCAAATGAAAGCTCAATGATTTCTGGTTGGTCAGGAGCATCTTCTAAATCAGAGATTGTTAATTCATAGGCACCAGCAGGTGGTGTAGCCCAAGGATCTTCTAAAACACCACATTCAATGGCGCGTCCCCATAAGTTTTGATCAACAGAATAAGGATTATCTAAGTTAATTGGGATGGGAATATCATTTTGAATAGCGTATTCAATCTCTTCTTCACGTGACCATTTCCAATCACGTACAGGAGCCAATACCTTAATATTCGGGGCCAAAGCTTGGAAAGAAACTTCAAAACGAACTTGGTCATTCCCTTTTCCCGTACAACCGTGAGCAACAGCAACAGCGCCTTCTTGTTCAACGATTTCGACAAGTTTTTTAGCAATTAAGGGACGGCTTAAAGCAGAAATCAAAGGATAAACGCCTTCGTATAAAGTGTGAGCTTGCAGTGAGATTAAGGCGTAATCGTTAATGAATTCATCAACAACATCCAAAACAATTGATTTAATTGCACCAACTGTTAATGCTTTTTCTTTTACAAAATCTAAATCTTTCCCTTCGCCGACATTTAAACAAACTGCGATGACATCATAATTTTTATCTTGTAACCATTTAATTGCTACCGATGTATCTAAACCGCCTGAATAAGCTAAAACTACCTTCTCTTTCATATGAACTCCTCCTGTATATATATACTATTTTTTTTATATTTATACATACATCATAACGCTTAGGCGATTAACATGCAAGTTAAAAATGTATAAATATTAGTTAAAACAACTTTTTCATGTATAAATATAAGCTACTGTTACGACTGTGTATAAAAAAAGAAAGTTAATTCTTAGAAAAGTGTTTGTTTGGAATGGATGTTTTGGTATAAAGGGCGATTTTTTGGTATGATACTGTTGAGAGTTTAGATAAGAAAGTGAGTGTTTGAATAACAGTGAAAATATCAGTAGAGTATCTTTTTTGGTATACCACATCCCATTTAGTTATTGATGAGGGCTATCGAATTATTCATTTTAATGAGGAAGAATTAGAAGTATGGCTTGAAAATCAGAAAAATAAACAAAACCCAATTATTCGAATCTCACAAAGAGACGTCACTTGGAAAGTGCTTGTTGAACGTGATTTTGAGCAAATGGTTAATGTGATGAATCAATTCCGCAAAGAATTGAATCGTCCAAAATTGCAATTGACGAATATCTATTTATCTGAAAAACCTTTAGGTGAAAGTGGCGCCTATAATTATCAGAAGGAAAGCAAAGATAAAGCGATTTTAGTAAATAACTATGTGATTGCAACGGATACACAAAAAGAAGATATCGATAAGTTAAGTGATGTTTTTGTTTTTGGAAGTAAGGAACTATTACCCATTGAAGCGCAAACACAAATGGAAATTGAAAAATTGAAAATGAACATGGTGACGCATATGAGTGTCAATGTAAAAGCGCCTGTGAAGAAAACATGGAAAGATCAATTCTTATGGACGTATGTGTTAATTGCAATGAATGCGTTAGTATTTTTAGCGATGACTTTAATGGGCGGAAGCACAAATACGTATGTATTAGCTTTGTTTGGCGCGAAAGTTAATGAATTGATTGTTGCAGGTGAATGGTGGCGTTTTATTACACCGGCGTTTATACACATTGGAATGACACATTTGTTGATGAATATGGTATCGCTCTTTATTCTAGGGACGATGGTTGAAAAAATATTTGGAGGCTGGCGCTTCCTCATCATCTATTTTGTCTCTGGTTTAACAGGTGTTATAGCAAGTTTTGTATACTCTGACAGTTTATCTGCCGGTGCAAGTGGTGCAATTTTTGGTTTGTTCGGTGCTTTGTTGTACCTTATTATTAAAAAACCACAAATTTACTGGAAAACGCTAGGTGTCAATGTATTATTACTTTTAGGTATTAACTTGGTTTACGGTTTTGTGGTCTCAAGTGTTGATCAATATGCCCATATCGGTGGTTTAATTGGTGGTTTATTAGCTGCCTATATCGTGGCGATTAAAGGCCAATACTTTGATTGGAAACGCTGGGGATATACACTAATTACCCTAGTGATTATCGGATTTTTCATCATGCTCGGGTTCCGCAATGTGAATCAAAGCACTAACCCTGACACGGGAAACTCAGTTGTAGTCAATTATATGGAACATGGTAAAACAGCTGAAGCAAAAAAAGTCATTGGCGTAATGCAAAAAAATAACTATAATGATAATGTAAGCGATTTTTTTGCGGGGAATCTATTGTTGAAAGAAAATCAAACCACAGCGGCAATTGTAAATTATCAAGCGGCAATTGAGAAAGAACCACAGTTTCCAGAAGCGTATTATAACCTTGCATTAGCCTATCAAGCAGAAGGTCAGTTAAAACAAGCGACTTCTGCAGCTAAAAAAGCAAGTGAACAAAGTAATGTCGCCTCATATAAGGATCTGTATGATAAATTGCGCACAGCCAAATAAGGTGAGGAGTGTTTAGCAATGAATAACGTTTACGATGTCCAACAACTATTGAAAAAATTTGGTGCCTTTATTTATGTCGGTAACCGCACAGCTAGCTTACAAATGATGTTGGCTGAAGTGACAGAATTATGGGACCATAAGCTAATTGATTCAAAAGAATATGCATCTGCACGACTGGTACTACTTGGTGCCTTGCGTGAAGAAGAAAATGGGGGAATAGGCGTATGGTTAAAAAATTAATAGGTATTGATGTCGGTGGGACATCCGTTAAATTTGCAGTGGTAAGTACTAAAGGTGAGATTGAAGAAAAATGGTCCATTAAAACAAATATTAGTGACGCAGGCTCACATATCGTCGGTGATATCGCCTATTCATTAAATGAGAAACTGGCAGAATTAAAGCTCTCTAAAAGTGATATCACAGGTATTGGAATGGGAACGCCTGGTTCAATCAATTATACGGATGGAACGGTTGTTAATGCATTCAACCTTAATTGGACAACTGTGCAGCCAATCAGTAAGTCGCTTCAAGCACTAACAGGTTTACCGGTCTTTTTAGACAATGATGCAAACGTTGCAGCATTAGGTGAAGCATGGAAAGGTGCGGGTGGCGGTGAACCAGACGTTGTTTTTGTGACACTTGGTACAGGTGTTGGTGGTGGTGTTATTGCGAATAACCGTATCGTTCGTGGTGTTGCAGGAGCAGGTGGCGAAATTGGACATGTCACTGTTGCGCGTGAAAATGGCTTTGCTTGTACGTGTGGTAAAAGTGGCTGTTTAGAAACAATTGCTTCTGCAACAGGCGTTATGCATGTTGCACGCCATAAAGCCCCCACATCAAAAGCAAACTCAAAATTACGCGATGATGTCTTATTGAACAATCGAGTATCAGCAAAAGATGTATTTGATGCAGCAAAAGGGTATGATCCTTTTGCAGAAGAAGTTGTAGCTTATGTGTCATCTGCCCTCGGTTTTGCCTTAAGTCATATTGGTAATATTTTAAATCCAGCATGCATTGTTATCGGTGGTGGTGTTTCAGCAGCAGGCGATATTCTTTTAGATCCTGTTCGCGATGAGTTTGAAAAAAATGTTTTCAGCACAGTGAAACACAGTACGAAAATTTCATTAGCAACATTAGGCAATGATGCAGGTATGATCGGTGCCGCTTCATTAGTGTTAACAGAAGTCTAATCTTCTAAATGATTAAAAATTAAAGTTATAAAAAGTTTGTTTTTGTCGCTCGCGACGAAAATAAGCTTTTTTTTGTATTTAGGGTAATATATGTACAAAATATAGTCACAATTACTACTTTTTTTATGCTATTCTGGTTATTACTCTGTTTGAAAGGAAGGCATTTTGTTAAACTGAACAAGTAGAAGCTGTAACTCGAGGAGGAACTGAATATGATAGAAATCAGCACAACGATTAAATCGTTGGAACAAGCTGAGGCGTTGTTAAAAGCCGGTGTGAATAAACTTTTATTTGGGGAAGATCAATTTGGTTTACGATTAGGGCAGTCATTCAATCGAATAGAACAAGAACAATTAGTGAAGTTAGCGCATACATATGATGCGAAAGTTTGTGTAATGGTTAATAGTTTGATGCATAATCAGCAAATGGAAGCGATTCCTGATTATCTAGCCTTTTTAAAGAAAATCGGTGTAGATGAAATTATGGCAGGAGACCCTGGTGTTTTTCAGGTAATGAAGCAACCTGAATACGCGCTACCTTATATTTATGATGCACAAACAATGGTAGTAAGTGCACGCCAAATTAATTTTTGGGCAAAACGTGGAGCTGTGGGTGGTATGTTGGCTCATGAAGTCCCATACGAAGAACTTGTTAAACTAACACCAGCATTAGAAGTTCCTGCGACATTTTTAGTCTATGGTGCTGCTTGTATTCATCAATCGCGACGACCGCTCATTCAAAATTATCTTAATTACGTTAAGACAGATGAATCAGTTGGTAAAGAACGAGGGTTGTTTATCTCAGAGCCGCGTAAAAAAGATACACAGTATTCAATTTATGAAGACGTGAATGGTACGCATATTTTTGCGAATCATGATGTCAATTTGATGGGCTATATGGATCGTTTAAGCGCCATCAATATTACATCGTGGAAATTAGACGGTTTGTTTGTATCAGAATCAGCTTTTGTAGCAATTGCAGAATTATTCGTTGGTGTGAAAAAACTGCTAGAAAAAGGCGAATTAACTGAACAACATTTAGTTGAATTTGATAGCCAATTGCAGGTATTACATCCACAAGAACGTAGCATCGATACTGGATTCTTCTTAATGGATCCCGAAGAAGTGAAATAGGAGTGTGTCAGTATGAAAAAAGAATTGATTAGACCTGAGGTTTTAGCACCCGCAGGAACATTAGAAAAATTAAAAACAGCTATTCATTATGGTGCAGATGCTGTTTATATTGGTGGAGAGGCCTATGGCTTACGTTCTCGTGCTGGAAACTTCACCTACGATGAAATGCGTGAAGGTGTTGCATACGCCAAAGAACATCAAGCAAAAGTATATGTTGCTGCCAATATGGTCACGCACGAAGGTGATGCTGCTGGAGCGGGCGCTTTTTTTAGAGAATTACGTGATATTGGGATTTCAGCTGTGATTGTATCGGATCCTGCTTTGATTGAAATTTGTATTACAGATGCGCCAGGGTTACCTGTCCATTTATCAACTCAAGCCTCAGCGACTAACTATGAGACGTTGAATTATTGGCAAGATGAAGGGTTAGAGCGTGTTGTTTTAGCACGTGAAGTATCAATGGAAGAAATAGCGAAGATGCGTGAAAACACGGATTTTGAAATTGAGGCATTTATTCATGGTGCCATGTGTATTTCTTATTCAGGTCGTTGCGTTTTATCAAACCATATGTCGAAACGTGATGCTAATCGTGGTGGTTGTTCGCAATCGTGTCGTTGGAAATATGATTTATTTGATTTACCAATGGCAGGAGAGAGACGTTCATTAACCTCACAAGGAACTGAGGTTGAACCCTTTTCAATGAGTTCAGTCGATATGGCGATGATTGAACACATTCCTGATCTGATTCAAAATGGAGTGAACAGTTTCAAAATTGAAGGACGAATGAAATCAATTCATTATGTATCAACCGTATCTAATGTTTACAAAGCGGCTGTTGATAGTTATATGGCAGATCCGGAAAATTATATCTGTAAGCAAGAATGGATTGATGAATTATGGAAAGTGGCACAGCGTGAATTAGCCAGTGGGTTTTATTACCAACGACCATCAGAAAACGAGCAGTTGTTTGGACCGCGTCGTAAGATACCGGTCTATGCCTTTGTAGGACAAGTGTTAGCCTATGATGAACAAACTAAAATAGCAACTGTGCAACAACGAAATGCCTTTAGTGTAGAAGACGAAGTCGAGTTTTATGGCCCAGGATTCAAACACTTTTCACAAATCATTACAAGTATGCGCAATGAAGATAACGAAGTGATTGACCGAGCGCCCAATGCGATGATGCCCGTTTATATGCCCGTTTCACAACCAGTGAGTCCGGGCGATATGATTCGTAAAAAGAAATAATCTACTCTAAAACTCACCCAACTTGGGTGAGTTTTTTTGTTCGCAAAGAGGTGCTTATAAATGAGGTAGAGGCCGCAAATTTCAAACTTAGCCGATTGAAAGGAGAGCTATTAGTGCGGCAAGAACAATAATAAGAAGGGAGAGGAGGAGGAGAGATGCGTAGAAAAAAGAATGGGTTTACACTCATTGAGATGTTAATTGTGTTAATTATTATTTCAGCATTGTTATTATTGATACTCCCAAATGTTATGCAACACACTGAATCTGCACAAGGTAAGGGGTGTGAGGCACAACGTCAAATGATTGAAAATCAGGTGATGGCATATCAAATGGATGATGGAAACGTTCCTACGATGGAACAACTAATAGCACGTGGCTATTTAAAAGTGGGACAAAATCAGTGTGCAGATCAACGTGAAATTATCATCTCAACTAATGGGAATGTCAGTATTAAGTAGGCAAGGAATGACGTTGTTGGAGGTTTTAGTAGTGTTGGTGATTGTAACGATGATGGTTGGTTATACAATCCATGGAGGTGAACAAATACGTTCGCAAATGTCAGCGCAATTTTCATTGAAACGCAGTATATTACACCATCAGTATGCTCAGATAAAAGCACTCACTGATCAGCGTGATATGTTTGTGTTTTATGATTTAGTGAAACAAGAACAAAGAGTCGTATCGGCAGAAGAAAATATTTTTGCAGAACAGTACAGTGATTTAAAAGTAAAAGTGGCAAAGCAACGTTATCACTATAATTCAAACGGCGAAGTTAATCAGTTTAATACACTTGTTTTTGAGGATAACTATTTCACTTATCGACTAATAATGCATATTAAATGGGGGCGAATACGCATTGAAAAAACAGAACGGTTTCCTATTGATTGAACAGTTGTTTGCGCTCGTATTGATTATCTTATGTGCCAGCATGTTTGTTGGATTATTTGTCATCAGTGAACGTAGTTTGAATGACGTGAAAGTGGATAATCAGCTTTTAGCAGTTATGTTGCAACAATTAGGGGAAGCAACTGAATCTAAAGGAGTGATGCAAATTGATAAACAGGATTATCGTTGGCAGATAAATAAAATAGGCGCGCAATGGCAAATCGAGGTGGAAAATGGAACAGTACGATGGACAGGAACAGAGCAAAAAGTTGAAAAAGAATGGCTTCACACTCGTTGAATGTCTGATAGCATTAATATTATTGCCCGTTTTTTTAAAGGTGGCAGTAAGCGTAATGTTTGGCATTACACAAGTTCATGAACGGTGGTTACAACGACAAGCAGATATGGAATGGCACATGCTAGTGCTCTATTTACAAACAGAAAAACAAGCGGTTAAAAAAATTGATTTATCTGCAAAAACGATGAAATGGCAACTTGAAAATACTGAGACGCTTACTTTCACATTGAAAAATGATAAGTTAATGTTAAAAGCAACTAACGGTGGAAATATTACTTTGTTGCATGATATCTTTTCTAAAGATAGTTATTTTGAAAAAAAGAAAACAACGATTCATTGGTTTTTGGTTAAGCAAGGGCGTGGCTTATATGAGATCAAAACGTAAAAGAAACAGTAACGGTTTTGTTTATGTTTATGCTATTGGGTGTATTTTATTATGTTCACTTATTATTGTAGGTATTGTATCTCTTGCTCGGATTGAACGAACAGCACAATCTGAATTGACTAAAAAATATCACACAGAAATAAAAAAAGGACTCAAAGAAATGAATCAGTTGTTAAAAAAATAAACGTCTGCATATTAGCCGAGAAACAGGGGCTAAGGCAAACGTTTTTTTTACATTTTAAATATATTCAATTGTTTCGAATAATGGCAACATGATACTCAGGTAAATGATAATAATACAACCGCCCACTAACAGTAATAACAAGGGTTGAATTAAACCGACAATTTTCTGCAACCGTTGTTTGAGGAGTTGTTCACAATAACGATGGCAGGCCATTAGTTCCTGTGACAAAAAGCCGCTTGCTTCCCCGTGTTGGATGACAATTGCTAGTAAGGGTAGGAACAAGGGGTGATTTTTTAAAAGTGTGGCAAAAGGAAGCCCTTGTAATAAGCCGTCATTGATGTGACGCGCAATGTGGTTGAATAATCCATAATGTGAAGTACTGCTCAGCTTCAGGATTTTTTGTAATGAGAGGCCGCTTTTGATAAGTAGTGCAAATTCACGGGCAAATAAATGAGTGTAATAATAAGGCATGAGTCTGCGTGTTAGAGGAAAGCGACACCAAAATAGTGCACGTTGATAGGCGTTTTTTTGTTGAAGCCATTGTTTGAAAAAAAAGATAAGAAGCAATGTGATGCACACAGAACCTAATAACCAAAAATGGGCATATTTTAAAAGGTTAAAAATTGCAGGAGGCGGCGCATTTGTGTGTATGAACAACATTTCAATCTGTGGGACGACAAAGGCTTGTAAAACTAAAATAACACCGCTAAGTAGCACAAAAAGAACGGCAGGATATTGGATGAAGCGGCGAATAAATTGTGTTTGTTGCAATTGGAAATTTAACCCCTCGGCACAGTTTTTGAGCGTTTCGGTAAATTGTAAATGCGTTTGGGCAAAGTGTAACTGTGAGCAGATAATAGCCGGGAAATGTAATGTATCTAAACACCGATCAAAGCTGGCGCCGTTTGTGAGTTCTTTTTTTAAACTAGCAAAGAAAATAGCTTGTTGCGGATGGATACGTGTGAGAAAAGCTAAGGCGTGATCCAGTGCTAAACCGTTATGCAGCAAATCACTCAGCTGTTGGAGAAAAAGCGCTTGGAATTTTTTTGTCCGTTGTTTTTGGAATAACGCCATACAGAACTCCCTTCTGGTATAAAGCGTTAAAGGTGAGCCGATTGGATAAAATTTCAGAAGTTAACCCAGGTTTTGTGAGTATTTCATAAATTAGTGCGCGTTGTACCAAGTGGTGTTGTATCGGGACAAATTTTTGGGAAATAATAGCGAGTAAAGCTTGTTTTAAATCTGTTGGTGGTAATCCAAGGTTTTTTAAACGATAAAGAACACCAAGTGAATGAGAGGAGTGAATGGTTGCGACGACAAGATGACCCGTCAAGGCCATCCGAAGCGCCATTTTAGCTGTTTCACTATCGCGTATTTCACCAATCATTAGGATGTCAGGGTCATGTCGTAAAGTAGCGCGTAAGGCAACGTCAAAAGAAAAGCCGGCAGTTTGATTGATTTGAAACTGAGTGAGAAAAGGCGAGGGGATTTCAACAGGGTCTTCAATGGTTAAGATATTTTTATAGGGTTTTTGGGAGATATATTCTAACAAGCTGTATATCGTTGCTGTTTTACCACTTCCGACTGCACCGCTGAAAAGTAGTAAGCCACTTTTCTGAGCGATTAAATCTTTTAATTTTGCTTCCTGATATTGAAAAAGTGCAAGTGGTAATTGATGAACAGGTGACACACATCGCAGTACTAATGAAGGCAATGAGCGATAATTAGGGATGACAGAAATGCGAATTGAAACTCCGGTCAGCTCTGGCCACTCATAACGACCGCTTTGTGGAAGTTGTTGTTCACCAATATCAAGACCACTATTATATTTTAAAAAGGTAATGCAACGCTCAGAAATTTCAAGTGAAAGCTTCTGTAAAAAAGAAAGTGTTCCATTTGAGCGGAAATAAAGCGCGTAATGGGTCGTTTTAGGAGTGAAATGAATATCGCTGTACTTGTTTTTTAAGGCCATTGTAATTAGATTGTTACAGATTTTGGCGATATCGATAAGACGACCTCCTCGGTATTTTGTTAACTTACCTATTCGACATGTACAAATAATGTCCTTTTTATCTAAAAAGCGAACTTTAAACAGACAAACTACCTCAAATGTTCACTTTTAATAAATAGTAAGCGTTTAATATTTGCTGAATTAACTAAATGTTAAGTATTGTCGAACAATTATGAATATGGTATTATTGAAGTGTTAGAAATACTTTTAGTGGAATAACGTATCGCGAGAGAATGCGCAAGCATCGCCGAAGGGGCAAATGAATCCTCATGAAACTCTCAGGCAAAAGGATCGATGCGTGTTACGCCTCTGAAATTCTGATGTAAGATCAGGAAAACAGGGACGCACAGTTTTTTTGTGCGTCCTTGTTTTTGTTCTGTGCGAAGAATAAGCAACTTTTGAAAGGGGACATAGCCATGAGTGAGTTAAAACACACGCCGATTTTTGCGGGTTATAGTGAATTTGGCGGCAAAACAATTGATTTTGGAGGATGGGAATTACCTGTCCAATTTAGTGGGATAAAAGAAGAACATCAAGCAGTGCGTGAAGCTGCGGGGCTTTTTGATGTTTCTCACATGGGTGAAATTACAGTAAGAGGCAATGATGCACTACCTTTCTTGCAAAAATTGTTATCAAATGATCTAAGTAAAATGTCTGATAATCAAGCTCAATATAACATTATGTGTTATGAAGATGGTGGTTGTGTAGATGATTTAATTGTTTATCGTCATTCAGAAACAAATTATTTACTAGTTGTGAATGCGTCAAACACAGAAAAGGATTATCAATGGTTAGCTAGTCATGCTGATGCTTTTGACGTAACAGTAAAGAATGTGTCAGATGAATATGGACAAATAGCAATCCAAGGGCCTCATGCAGTAGCGATTGTCCAACGTTATGCAGATCGTCCTATTGATGATATGAAACCATTTTATTTTGATGGGAACGTTATGATTGAAGGTCATCAAGTGATTGTGTCACGCACAGGATATACAGGGGAAGATGGTTTTGAAATATATATGAATAGTGAAGCTGCCTTAGAGTTATGGCAATTTTTTGCACGATTAGATGATGTGAAACCGATTGGTTTAGGGGCTCGAGACACACTTCGTTTTGAAGCTGCCTTATCATTATATGGGCAAGAAATTTCTGAAACAATTTCACCTCTAGAAGCAGGCTTAGGTTTTGCAGTCAAATTAGATAAAGAGCCTCAATTTATTGGTCAGCAAGCATTGATTGATCAAAAAGCTACAGGTAAAATGCGTCGTATTATCGGTTTAGAATTAGTTGATAAAGGTGTGCCGCGACATGGTTATCCTGTGTTGAAAGATGGAGTTGAAGTGGGTGTAGTTACTACTGGGACACAATCACCAACATTAGGAAAGAGCATTGCGTTAGCATTGGTCAACCATGATGTTTTCAAAGAAGAAACATTTGAAATTCAAGTACGAAAACGCTTGTTAAATGCTGTTAAAGTACCTAAAACGTTTTATAAACGTAGCCGTTAAGGAGGAGAGAAAATGAACCAATACCGTTATTTACCTCTTACAGAGACTGATAAAAAAGAAATGTTGGATACAATAGGTGTCCCTGATGTTGAGGCATTATTTTCACCTATTCCAAAGAGTGTTCGTTTTGAAGGTGATTTGAAAATACCAGCCGCCGCAGATGAAAATAGTTTGGTACGTGAGTTATCACGTCTTGCTTCTAAAAATGTAACGACAACAACCCATACGTCATTTCTTGGGGCAGGTGTTTATACGCATGCAATTCCGGCCGTCGTTGATAGCATGATTTCACGTTCTGAATTTTACACAGCGTATACACCTTATCAGCCTGAAATTTCTCAAGGCGAATTACAAGCAATCTTTGAATTTCAAACGATGGTCGCACGCATTACCGGTATGGATATTGCCAATTCGTCAATGTACGATGGAGGGACTTCTCTTGGTGAGGCAGCTGCACTGGCTGCAGGCGTGAAAAAACGTTCGCAAATTGTCATGAGTGAACTTGTTCATCCTGAATACCAAGCCGTTGTAAAATCGTATTGTGAAGGACGTGGTGTGGATGTTGTTATTGCACCAAGTCAAGATGGGATTACAGATGTAGAAGCACTTAAACCGTTGTTAACGGATGATACTGCAGCTGTCATCGTTCAGTACCCTAACTTCTTAGGACAAGTAGAACCCATAAAGGTATTTGCGGACTTAGCGCATGATAACAATTCGTTACTTATCACCTCATCTAATCCATTAGCGTTAGGTCTATTAACACCACCTGGTGCAGTTGGCGCTGATATTGTTGTGGGTGATACGCAAGTGTTCGGTATTTCGGAAGCCTTTGGTGGACCGCACTGTGGTTACTTCGCTGTGACTAAAAAATTAATGCGTAAAGTACCAGGTCGTTTGGTGGGTCAAACGGCAGATGAAAATGGTAAACGTGGTTTTGTATTAACGTTACAAGCGCGTGAGCAACATATTCGTCGTGATAAAGCGACATCAAACATCTGCTCAAATCAAGCTTTAAATGCTCTAGCTTCAAGTATTGCAATGGCATCATTGGGTAAAAACGGCCTTGTTGAAACAGCAACATTGAATTTCCAAAAGGCTCAATATGCACGTCAACAGTTTGCTGAAAAAGGTTTTAATGTGACTTATGGCACACGTCAATTTAATGAATTTGTGGTTGAATTTTCAAAACCAGTATCAGATTTACAGGATTTGTTGATTGAAGAAGGCTTTATCGGTGGTTATGATTTAGGCCGTGATTATGCTGGAAAAGATAATCAAATGTTAATTGCTGTAACAGAAGTAATTCCAAAAACAGAAATTGATCGTTTTATCAAAGTTTTGGAGGTGGCTAAATAATGACAACTGAAACGTTACCGTTAATTTTTGAACAAACAAAAGCCGGCCGCATTAGCTATAGTTTACCGCCGCTTGATGTGCCAACTGTTGATATTACAAGTATTCTTGGTGAAGAAAACATCCGCCAAACACCTGCGGAATTGCCAGAACTTGCCGAATTAGATTTAATTCGTCATTATACGCGCTTATCAAACCATAACCATGGCGTCGATTCAGGTTTTTATCCACTTGGTTCATGTACGATGAAATACAACCCAAAGGTGAATGAAGTGACTGCAAGACTAGATGGTTTTGCCCATGTTCATCCGCTTCAGCCTGAAAACACAGTTCAAGGTGCAATGGAATTAATGTATAATTTACAAGAGAGCTTGAAAGAAATTACGGGTATGGATGAAGTGACCTTACAAACAGCCGCTGGTGCACACGGTGAGTGGACAGGCTTGATGTTAATTCGTGCTTTCCATCTTGCTAATGGAGATACACAAAGGACCAAAGTGATCATCCCTGATTCTGCACATGGAACGAACCCAGCTTCTGCAGCAGTTGCCGGATTCGAAGTCATCACCGTTAAATCGAATGATAAAGGTATGGTCGATGTGGATGACCTTCGTCGTGTGGTTGATCATACGACAGCGGCATTGATGTTAACAAATCCGAATACGCTTGGTTTGTTCGAAGAAGATATTGTCAAAATTGCTGACGTTATTCACGAAGTAGGCGGTAAAGTTTATTATGATGGTGCGAACTTAAACGCTGTTATGAGTAAAGTACGTCCTGGTGACATGGGCTTTGATGTGGTTCACTTGAACTTGCATAAAACATTCACTGGACCGCATGGTGGTGGTGGACCAGGTTCTGGACCTGTAGGTGTTAAAGCCGACTTGATTCCGTTCTTACCTAAACCTGTACTGCTTAAGAAAGCAGATAAATTTGTATTTGAATACAATCGTCCACAATCTATCGGACGCGTGAAACCATTTTATGGTAACTTTGGCATTAATGTACGTGCGTATACTTACATTCGTACAATGGGACCTATCGGTTTGAAATTAGTCACTGAAAATGCTGTTTTAAACGCTAACTACATTATGGCACGTTTGAAACCACACTATGATTTACCATTTGAAGGACCGTGTCAACATGAGTTTGTGTTAAGTGGACGTCGCCAAAAATTATTAGGTGTCCGCACATTAGATATTGCGAAACGTCTACTTGATTTTGGTATTCATCCACCTACAACATACTTCCCATTAATTGTGGAAGAAGCGTTGATGATTGAACCGACCGAAACCGAATCAAAAGAAACCTTAGATAACTTCTGTGACATCATGATTCAAATTGCGAAAGAAGCAGAAGAGAACCCAGAAATTATTCAAGAAGCACCCCATACAACTTATATTCATCGTTTAGATGAAGCAATGGCAGCGCGTAAACCACAAATTGTATGGCCATTAGACTAACATTAAAAGACTAAAGTTATTTAAATTATGAAGGATAAAATAACAGATATTCATAGAAGAGGTGCACGATGACAAAATTAAAAGGCTTTTTAGCCGTGACCTACTTACTGTTATTTTCTCTTTTTCTAATAGATGTGGTGCACGATGGCTTTGGACTTAATTATCCTGTGGGATGGTTGATTCTATTTCTTATTATTACCATTGTAGTATGTGTAGGAGAATTACGTATGCGACATTTTGAGTGGGGAGTCATCAGTTTTAGCGCCAGTTTATTAGTAATTGTTAGTTTTTATTTGTAAGAGCACAAAAAATCACGTCCCTTTCTGGGGACGTGATTTTTTAGTTTTGGCGAAGTTGTGCAATAATCGTATGCGCATTTTCTAAATTTAATTGTTTATTTTCTAATAATGCAGCAACAACTAATGGTAATTCACTTTCAGTAGCACCAGCAGAAAGGGCTAACGATTTAACTTGTAAGGACATATGCCCTTTTTGAATCCCTTCAGACACCAACGCTTTTAAAGCCGCTAAATTTTGAGCAAGCCCGACTGATACAATCACACGCGCCAGTTTATTAGCTGTTGAGATACCTAAAATTTGTTGTGTTAATTGTGCCAAGGGCAAGACACTGATTGCACCGCCAACTGAACCAACGGGTAACGGTAGAGTGAGTTGTCCCACTAAATCGCCATTTTCTGCAACCTTCCAGTCTGATAAGCCACGGTAACGTCCATCTCTCACAGCAAAGGCATGAGCTCCCGCTTCAATTGCACGTGTGTCATTCCCGCTAGCCAGCACGACAGCGTCAACACCATTCATAATGCCTTTGTTATGCGTTGCTGCACGGTAAGGGTCGAGGTGCGCATACCGAGTAGCTTCTGCAATGCGTTTTGCCAACCATTCTCCTTCAAAACGAGTGGTTGTTAAAGTGTGTGGCTCAATACGGCAAGTTGCAGTAACCAAAGAGGTGTCTGCAAAATTACTCAGTATTTGCATTAAAACAGCGCTGTCCAACCATTCTTTAAGCGGTGTAGCCGTCGCTTCGAGGATAGTGTTCATCATATTGGCGCCCATTGCCTCTTGAACGTCAACTACAAGGTGTACCGTGAAATAAGCGGGTTGATGATCATCATCCGTAATGATGCGTGTCTCTATGCGACGGAGGCCACCTCCACGTTTTACAAGTGATGGCTGAGCAGTATTGGCAATCTCGATGAGTGCCGCTTCTTTTTCTTGAACTAATAAGATAGCCGCTTCGTAATCGGATACATCAGTGAAAATGAGTTGTCCAATCATGGCACGTTCTTGAATAGTTGTTGTAAAACCGCCATTGGCTTGCACGATTTTTGCAGCATTACTACTTGCTGCAATGACAGAAGGTTCTTCAGTTACCATTGGAACAACATAAGATGTTTCATCGATAAGAAAGTTGAAAGCAAGTCCTAGTGGTAACGGAAATTGTCCAATTTGATTTTCAATCATACTGTCTGCAACCTCAGGGGCAATAATAGCCGCAGCTTTAAGTTGCTCAATTTGTGTTGCTGTAAGGCGTTGTTCTGCTATTAATGTCGCGTGACGTTCAGCGAGTGACTGTTGATAAAATTTTGCCATAGTATTCACCTCGTTTTTGTCATTTAATCGCGTGTAACGAGAAGGGCAAGGCCGATACCGCCACCAACACAAAGACCAGCAATACCTGTGTGTGTATTTGTTTGTTCAAGATTGGTAATCAATGTTGTCAAAATACGTGCGCCAGAAGCACCAATTGGATGGCCTAAAGCGATTGCACCACCATTGATATTTATTTTATTAGCAGGAATTTTCAAATCTGTAACAACGGCTAATGATTGTGCTGCAAAAGCTTCATTTAATTCAAATAAATCAATTTTTTCAATTGAAAGGTCAGCTTTTTCTAATAAGGCATTCACTGCATAAAAGGGCGCGTATCCCATCATTGCAGGATCCATGCCAATTTCAGCAGAGGCTTTAATCGTTGCAAGGTAAGGAATGTTTTGTGCAATCGCTGTTTCTTTATCCATTAATACGAGTGCTGAAGCACCGTCATTAATCGTTGAAGAGTTACCGGCTGTCACTGAGCCCTCACGTTTGAAGACAGTCTTCAAGGTACTCAATTTTTCTAAAGTTGTTTGTGGTCGAATGGATTCATCACGTGTGACAACCGTTCCATCTGCCAAGGTAACAGGTGATATTTCTTTATCAAAAAGGCCTTCTTGCTGTGCCTTTGCTGCTTTTTGTTGTGATTCGTAAGCAAATAAATCTTGCTGCTCACGTGTAATATGATGGTGATCTGCTGCATTTTCAGCAGTGATGCCCATCGCATAATGGCCAAACGCATCTGTTAAACCATCAAAAAACATACTATCAGTTAATTTTTCAGGTGCAAAAGCCTCTTTGTCATAACGATTGAGCAATAAGGGTGCTCGCGTCATATTTTCAGTACCGCCAACAACAACAGTTGTTGCTTCGCCTAATTGAATCGCTTGTCGACCAAGAATGACAGCTTTGAGCCCAGAACCACATACTTCATTAACCGTCATCGCAGGTGCAGAATGAGGGATGCCGGCGTGTATTGCGGCTTGTCGTGCAGGATTTTGACCAAGTCCGGCTTGTAAAACGTTGCCGAATATAACTTGATCAACACTCTCAGGAGAAATGTTTGCGCGTTGTAATGCCGTTTTGATTACATTTGAACCAAGTTCAACAGCAGAAACGTCTTTAAACATACCGCCAAATTTTCCAATAGGTGAACGAGCAGTGCTAACAATAACAATATCTTTCATGGGAAGTCTCCTTTTGTAATACGTAGTAATTGCCCTGTTATTATAGCATTTTAAAACAATAATACGAAAGAAAAGGGTGTATTTTACGTTACCGCTTACAAAATTTGTGACATTTAGAGAGAATAATAAAGAATATTCAGGAAAAACGCTCAAATCAGTTGTTTTTAAGTCGAATTTTTAATAGACTAAGGACATACTCACAAACAAAAAATAAACTAAGAAAAAGGTGTCCACAATGAAAATAGGTATTGATAAAATGAGTTTTTACACGCCAGCCTTTTATGTCGATATGGTCGAATTAGCGGAAGCGCGTGAAATTGATCCCAACAAGTTTACAATTGGTATTGGGCAAGATCAAATGGGCTTCGCCCCATTAAGCCAAGATGCAGTAACAATGGGAGCAAATGCAGCGCTTAACCTATTAACACCAGAAGATATCGCGGCGATTGATTTGGTCATTTTTGCCTCAGAGTCAGGCATCGATCACTCGAAAGCAGGGGCAGTGTATATTCATCGTTTGTTAGGTTTACCTAAACATGCGCGTGCAATTGAATTTAAAGAGGCATGTTATGCAGCGACAGCAGGATTAAGTTATGCGCAAAATCACGTCGCAGCGCATCCTGATAAAAAAGCATTGGTGATCGGATCAGATATTGCGCGTTATGGCTTATCAACACCAGGTGAACCAACGCAAGGCGCAGGGGCAGTAGCGATGTTAGTCACTGCTAATCCACGTTGTTTAGCATTTAATAATGACAATGTTTACATGACAGAAGATATTATGGATTTTTGGCGTCCTCTTTATTCTGAAACAGCTGTTGTTCAAGGCAAATATTCGACTGAACAGTATGTTCATTTCTTTGAGGAAATGTGGGCAACTTACACCGAAAAAACAGGATTATCTCTTGCTGATTTTGAAGCATTATGTTTCCATTTACCTTATACAAAAATGGGCAAAAAAGCATTGGATACGATCATAACTACCGTTGATGAAGAAAAACAAGCGGAACTGTTAAACTATTATCAATTAAGCACAAAATACAGTCGACAAATTGGTAATATTTATACGGGCTCACTTTATCTTGGATTAATGTCTCTCCTTGAACATCAAACGACGTTAACAGAAGGTTCACGTTTAGGCTTGTTCAGTTATGGATCAGGAGCTGTTGCAGAATTTTTCAGTGCGACACTCGTTGAAGGTTTCGCTAATCAATTATATACAGCGGCGCATACTGAACAACTGGCACAACGTAAACGCTTAAGTATTCCAGAATATGAGGAACTATTTAAAGCGACTTTACCGACAGATGGTTCTGACTACAGTATCGATGAAAAATTAGATCAAGCACCCATTAAGTTAGTGGGTATGAAAGAACATATGCGTTTGTATACTGCTAAATAAACATAAGTAAAACCGTCTCTTATCCGCACAATTGTGTTGGAAAAGAGACGGTTTTTTTATTTAATACGATGTCGCCACTCTAAAGGAACCAGTGGACAAACGAGAGGTAATGTCTTTTTTTTACGATGTTTCGCAATCAATCGATAAAGCTTATCACGTCTACCTTTGGGAATAAGATAACCTAATGGCGCCAATCGACCGATGAACGGTAGCTGTCTTAATGTTTCGATAATAGCCGTTGATTCATAGTAGACAGAAGTATCGCTAAACAGAATAACGCTATCAATGGTTACATCAACAGGCTGTTTTTTTATACGTTCTTTAAAATAGTCGGAATCGATAGAAGTAAGTTGAAACATTTCTTTGCGATCAAGCCGTAACAAGACACGGATAAACGAATGGCAGAGTAGACACTCGCCATCAAATGCGAGTAATGGCATGTTAATCAACCCCTTTTTAATCCACTACTTACACTCATTAAAACGCAAAAAAGCAATAAACTCAAATAATTTAATCGAATAAATGTAAGGCTGCAATTCGTGTCAGTGCTTCAGCGATACGTTTTTCATCAATTAATAAACTCACGCGAATATAACCTTCGCCATATGTACCAAAACCACTACCATCGGCTACTGCAACATCTGCTTCATTAAGTAATAGCGCTGTGAAGTCAGTGCTTGTATAGCCGTTTGGAACCGGTAACCAAGCAAAAAAAGAACCCTGAGGAGCCGCAACCTCCCAACCGATAGCTTGGCAACCACTTATTAAAGCATTGCGGCGTTTTTCATAACGTGCGACTAAATCCGTCACATTTTGCTGATCACCCAATAAAGCTTCGATTGCTGCTTCTTGAATAGCAGGAAAGAGACTGACAAATAAATGATCTTGTACAAGGTTGATTGCTTCGATTGCAGTGGCATTTCCAACTGCAAACCCAACACGCCAACCAGCCATATTATATGTTTTAGATAAGGTATAAAGTTCTATCCCGACCTCTTTAGCGCCAGGTGTTTCGAGAAAACTAGGAGGTTTTACGCCATCAAACCCAATCGCGCCATAGGCAAAATCATGAAGTACGCCAATCGTGTGTTTTTTCGCTAAAGCAACTGTTTCAGCAAAAAATGCCGGTGTTGCGATTGCGCCAGTCGGATTGTTAGGATAATTTAAGTAAAGCCACTCCGCACGTTTTTTATCAGCTTCAATAAGTCTTGTGTAATCGGGTAAAAAGTCATTTTTTTCTTCTAGAGGCATTGAAATGATTTCTGTGTCAAATAAAGCTGGTCCACTAAGGTAGTCAGGATAACCAGGGTCAGGTAAAAGCATGGCATCGCCAGGATCCATTAAACAAAGTGGCAATTCAACTAAACCTGTTTTACTACCGAATATAATTGCGACTTCTGATGTTGGATCTAGTGTTACATTATATTCACGCTGGTAAAATGTTGCGACAGCAGCTTTGAATGTATCCAGGCCAGTAAAAGGACCGTAACCATGATTTTTAGGTAAAGCGGCACTTTCCTGTAATTTTGCTACGATATGGGGAGGCGTTGGTTGGTCAGGATTTCCTTGACCGAGATTAATAATATCGCGACCTTCAGCTTTCGCTAAGTTGACATTACGAACAAGCGTTGCAAAAAATTGCGGTGGAAGTTTTTTCATACGTTGGGATAATTTCATTAAGGTCACCTTTCTCTCACTGTAATGAGTTCTATTTTACAGCTATCGGAATTTTCTGTCTATAGCATAATCGGAAAATGCGTTATAATAAAAGAATGAACAAATCGAGGGGGAAAAACGGATGGAAATAACGTGTATACAGATGTCAGTTGCTTTTGGAGACCCAAAGACCAATTTTAAAAACGTTGCTACAAAAATAAAAACTGCGGCTCAAACTGGAACTGATGTGATAATATTACCTGAAATGTGGAACACTGGTTATGCCTTAACAGAATTAGCAACAATTGCCGATGAAAAGGGTAAAGAAACCCAATACTTATTGTCGAAACTCGCAGAACAGTTAAAAGTGAATATTATTGGTGGTTCAGTTGCAGTAAAAGAAGAGGGGGAATTTTACAATCGAACGTACGTGTATGATCGCACAGGCAAATTATTGAGCCAGTACGATAAGGTACATTTGTTTGGTTTGATGGCTGAAGATAAGTATCTAACCGCTGGTAGAATGGAACATCTTTTTGAACTGGATGGCATTAAGCAAAGCAGCGCTATTTGTTACGATTTACGCTTCAGTGAGTGGCAAAGACATCATGCGTTAAAAGGAGCGCACGTATTGTATGTGCCCGCACAATGGCCAGAGCCTCGACTGCATCATTGGCGTACCTTGTTACAAGCCCGCGCAATTGAAAACCAATGTTTTGTAGTTGGTATCAATGTTTGTGGTAACAATCCAGAAAATATTTTTGCTGGACATTCTTTAATAGTTAACCCTTGGGGAGAGATTATTGCAGAAGCAGATGCCGAAGAACGTTTCTTAAGTGCAAACTTAGATTTAGAGCAGGTAGCAGAAGCTCGGGGACGTATTCCTATTTTTGCAGATCGTCGTCCTGAATTATATCAGCTAGAAAAGTAAGTATAGAAGACTCGTTCTTCAAGCTTCGTTCGTTTTGAGGTATAATATAGTTGTAATAGAAGCGGAGCCTTAGCTAACCGTATTCGACTAAAGGAGATGACTTATGGACGCGTTAACTCGATTAAACAATGCCATGACCAATAAAGGAACAGCTTTTACAAAAGCAGAACGTGAAACATACGGTTTGGAAGGTTTATTGCCACCAGCCATTCAAACAATTGAGCAACAAAGTGAACAGGCCTATCAACAATTTTTAGCGAAAGCGGATGCGATGAGTCAACACCTCTTTTTAATGGGGTTATATGATACAAACCGTGTGTTGTTTTATCATTTAATTGGCGCACATGTCACGGAAATGTTACCTGTTATTTACACGCCTACGATTGGCGATGCTGTCATTCGATACAATGAAGATTACACATCACCAAAGGATGCGTTATTTTTATCAATCAACGATTCAACGTCCGTAATTCAACGAATTGTAAAACAGCGTGCCTCTGAAAACCCTCATATAAAAATGATTGTCATTACCGATGGTGAAGGCGTACTTGGAATTGGAGACTGGGGAATTAATGGTGTGAATATTGCCATTGGTAAACTAGCTGTCTATACAGTGGCAGCAAAAGTGAACCCTGCTGAAGTATTACCTGTCGTATTGGATGTTGGGACAAACAACGAGGCATTAATTAATGACCCGTTTTATCTGGGTAATCGTCATGAGCGAGTGCGTGGCGAACGTTTTGATACGTTTATTGAAACAATTGTGCAAACAATGACAACAAATTATCCGAATGTATTGTTGCACTGGGAAGATTTTGGTCGTGAAAATGCAGCACGTATCTTAGAAAAATATCGCAACGATTATTTAACATTTAATGACGATATACAAGGCACAGGAATTATGGTTGTAGCAGCCGCTGTGTCTGCCTCAAAAGCAGCAAACATCAAACTACCATCACAACGCATTCTCATTTTTGGTGGTGGAACAGCAGGGATTGGTGTCGCAACACAACTCTTAGATGAAATGTCACGCCAAAGTGGGCAAGATGAAGCCGTGATTAAACAGCAACTCTTTATTTATGATCGTTTTGGCCTTGTGACAACTGAGCATGAGGATTTAACAGACGGGCAAAAACAGTTTGCACATGAACGTTCAGAATTAGGTGACCTTGATACGACAGATTTAGTCGCAGTTATTAAACAACTTAAACCCACCATGTTAATTGGTGCATCAGGTGTTACAGGTGCCTTTACAGAAGATGTTGTCAGAGCAATGGCTGAGGTATCAGAACAACCCGCCATTATTCCGTTATCAAACCCAACCCGCTTATCTGAAGCTAAACCAGAAGACATTATCAAGTGGACTAATGGACAAGCCCTCGTAGTGACAGGCAGTCCGTTTGCACCTGTTGACTACAAAGGTGTGACTTACACAATTGGACAAGCTAACAATGCGTTATTGTACCCAGGGTTAGGATTAGGAGCTGTCGTTTGTCAGGCAGAACGAATTACAATGGGAATGCTTAGTGCTGCAGCGAATGCCGTAGCTAATTTAGTTGATACGAGTGTTGTAGGTGCACCGCTATTGCCGAAAGTAGCTGATTTACAACACGCATCGTTAGCAGTAGCAACAGCTGTTGTGAAGCAAGCCGTCTCAGAGAAACTCAATACCATCACAATTACTGATGCTGAAACAGCAGTACGTGAGAAGATGTGGGAAGCAACCTATCATTAAGAATATCGAATAAACATAACCCCCGTTCTTGTGTATCATGCAAGAGTGGGGGCATTTTTCATCTCAGGAGAGATAAAATAGCTATCTTAGTGAGTACGAAGATGAAATGAATTGGAAAAAAGATGTCTCACTTTTATTATGAGTAGATGTAAAAAACAAAAAAAGACTATTCCCATTTGATGGAAATAGTCTTTTTAAATAAATAAAGTGATAACTGCCTTATTTTGCTTTTGTTTTACCTTTCCACCCTTGATAACCACCTTTAAGTTGGTAGATATCTTTTGCACCTTTTTTCGCCATTTTGATAGCGAAACGGTTGCTACGAGCAGAACCTTGGCAATAAATGTAGATTGGTAAATCTGTACGAAGTTCATTAGAACGTTGACGGAATTGTGAAAAAGGAATGTTACGAGCACCTAGAATATGTCCTGCGTCAAATTCACGTTGTTCACGAACATCAATTAATTGAGCTTTACGATACCCTTGTTTGAATTCATCTTCTGTTAAGCGCGTAACAATACGTCGTGCGCGAACAACAAAATAGAGTTGGTAAAGAACAATAGCGGCAATAACCACCAATAGTGTAATCAAGAATTTCAATAGTGACACCTCTTCTTAGTTAATTCAATACCTCTTAATTATAGCGATAGTTGTGTTGTTAATAAAGAGATATTTCTGTTTATTTTTAAATTATACTAATTACTGACAATCTTTCCTGCTAATAAAGGATCCGCTTTCACGAAACGAGCATCTGTTTCCAATAAAGATGGCGTATGTTCGATTTCTTGTAGTGCTTTGAAAGAAGCAATTGCAACTTCAACTTGTTTATCTGTGGGTTCTTTTGTCGTTAGAAGCTGTAACCATAAACCTGGATACCCCAAGTACTTTAAAACAGGAATATTACGACATTTATTTGTTGCCTGCAATACTTCGAAAGAAATTCCCATAACAACTGGAATTAAAAGAATACGAGATAATATCCGTAACCAAAATGGATCGGTTGGGAAGAAGAAATAAACAAACATGCCAATGATCACTGTAAATAAAATAAAACTTGAACCACAGCGATAATGTAGACGCGTTGCTTTTTGGACATTAGCAACCGTGAGTTCTTGTCCACTTTCATAACAATTAATGACCTTGTGTTCTGATCCATGATATTGAAAAACTGTTTTTATCAACTTTGTTTGTGAAATTGCTAACAAATAAGTAACCAATAAAATCAGTTTGAAAACACTTTCTAAGACAACTTGTAAGGCATGTCCAGGGAAAATTGGTTGTAGAAGACCTGCTAAAAAAACAGGGATTAAGGTTAAAGCGAATTTAGCGAAGAGGAAGGTGAATACTCCCAATATCGCAATACCAATATAAAGGCTCGTATCAATGATTTTTGAACGTTTCTTTTCTGGTTCTTTTTCCGGTTCTTCTTGTTGTTCCGCTGAATAATTTAAATGTTGTCCACCGATTTTAGTCGATTCTAACAAAGCAATTACTCCACGGATAAGAGGCACTTTTTTTAATTTTTGCGCCCATGGTTTTGATTGTCTTTCTAAATAGTAATAACTCAGACTGTCATCCGCGTGACGAACGGCAGTAACTGTGTGTTTTCCAGTACCAAACATCACACCTTCGATGACAGCCTGGCCCCCATAAACACTCTTAGATTCACTCATGTTTGTGCTTCCTTTCTGTCTGTAAAAGATAACTATTAGTATAGCATAAAAACAGTTAATGCTATAACAAAGTGAAACAGATATCTAATAAAAAAGTAAGTATTGTTAGAATATTCTAACAGGACTAAAATATGGTATACTGAAGCAGTATATATCTAAAGATAAAGGGGATGTTATCATGCAAAGAATAGAGAAAATACGCAAGAAAATGGACGAACAAGGGATTGAATCCGTACTTGTGACAAGTCCTTATAATCTGCGCTATGCGACAGGTTTTACTGGATCAACTGGTATTGCAATTATTACTCAGGAGGCCGCTTACTTTATTACGGATTTCCGCTATACTGAACAGGCGACTGCTGAATGTAGTGAATTTACAGTCGTAGAGCATCATTCGTCAATGTTTGAAGAAGCTAACAAATGTTTACAAACGCATCAATTGAAAACGCTACACTATGAAGCGGATTATGTAACTGTGACATTAAAACAAGAATTAGTGAAATCATTTGGAGTTAATCTTGAACCAGTAAGTGGTCTTTTTGAAGCATTACGTATGGTGAAAGATGCTGCTGAAATAGAAGTCGTTAAACAAGCTATCGCTATTAGTGATAACGCGTTTAGTGCAATTTTAGATTTTATTCGTCCAGGAGTAACTGAACAAGAAGTATCGAATGAGTTATTGTTTAATATGATGAGACAAGGTGCAACAGGTGCATCGTTTGATACAATCGTAGCATCTGGACATCGTTCAGCAATGCCACATGGTGTCGCATCGAATAAAATAATCGAAACAGGTGATTTTGTTACGCTTGATTTTGGTTGTTATTACAATGGGTATGTTTCGGATATGACACGTACAATCGCGGTTGGTGAACCAAGCGATAAGTTACGCGAAATCTATGATGTAACACTTAAAGCAAACTTAGCGGTGATCGATCAAGTTCGTGCTGGTCAAACAGGTATCGAGATTGATAAAATTGCACGTGATGTAATTACAGCAGCAGGATACGGCGAAGCCTTTGGACATTCGTTAGGTCACGGTATTGGACTAGAAATTCATGAAGGACCGAATGCTTCAGCAAAATCACCGCATGTGATAGAAGCGGGGAATATTATTACAGATGAACCAGGTATTTATTTACCGGGAATCGGTGGCGTGCGTATTGAAGATGATATCCTTATCAAAACGGATGGTATTGAGGTCTTAACACATTCACCAAAAGATTTGATTATCTTATAAACATCACTTTTAAATACCAAAATTCAGGCTGTTCTTTATCTAAGTTAAAAGATAAAGGGCAGTTTTTATTTTATAATATGTAAAAATGTGCTAAAATTAATCGATGAATGTACATTTTTAATGGTATATTAGAAGTCATTGAACTTATAGAGAATAAAATGTATGTTTGAGCAATGCTTCTATAAGTTAGGAAGACTGAATGGAAACGTTGAATTGCCAGGGGCCACGTGTGAATTTGGGGTAGAAAAAACCGAGTAAACAAGTAGGAGCAACTTCATTTGACGTTTGTCTTCAGTCTGCAATCATGTCATTATTTTATGTAGTAAACTAAACAACAAAATTAAGGGAGTGCATATAATGTTATCGTTAAAAGAGATTAAAGAAATTATTTCGTTAGTTGATGAGTCGAGCTTAACAGAGTTTAAATTCAAAACAGAGCAAGGGGAATTATCACTTAAAAAAGAAGAACAACTCGTAACAGCTGCCCCAGCTGCAATTGTTCAAGCGCCACAAGTACAACAAACAGCACCAGCAGTGGAAGCGCCAGCAGCACCTGTTGCTACACAACCACAAGAAACAGCTGGAACTGCAATTAAATCACCAATGGTAGGAACATTCTACAGCGCTTCAAGCCCAGATGTACCTGATTTTGTAAAAGTTGGCGATCGTGTATCAAAAGGCCAAGTTGTTTGTATAATTGAAGCAATGAAATTATTTAATGAAATCAAATCAGATGTTAGTGGTGAAGTTGTCGAAATTCTTGCTGAGAGTGGTCAGCTTGTAGAATTTGATCAACCGTTATTTAAAATTAAAGAAGATTAAAGGGGACGAAAAAAATGATTAAGCGTATTTTAATTGCTAACCGTGGAGAAATCGCTGTTCGTATTATTCGTGCCTGTAAAGAATTAGGTATTGAAAGTGTAGCGATTTATTCAACTGCTGATCAAGATGCATTGCATGTACAATTAGCAGATGAAGCATACTGTGTTGGTCCAGCACCATCTACAGAAAGTTACTTAAACACAAGCAACATTGTCAGCGTTGCAAAACTTACTGATTGTGATGCGATTCACCCAGGCTATGGTTTCTTATCTGAGAACCCTGATTTTGCTGAAATTTGTCGCGAGTGTAAACTGATCTTTATCGGTCCCTCACCAGAAGCTATTTCACAAATGGGTACTAAAGATGAAGCGCGTGAAACAATGCGTGCAGCTGGTGTGCCAGTCGTTCCAGGTTCTGTGGGAATTGTTGAAAGTATCGAGAACGCATGCGAAGTTGCTGAAGGTATTGGCTACCCAGTTATCATCAAAGCAACTGCAGGTGGTGGCGGTAAAGGTATTCGTGTTGCACGCGATGAGAAAGAGCTTATCGAAGGCGTAACAATTACACAAAAAGAAGCAGCCGCTGCTTTTGGTAACCCAGGTGTTTACCTTGAAAAATTCATTGAAGATTTCCGTCATGTAGAAATTCAAGTAATGGCAGATAACTTTGGGAATGCAGTTTATGTTGGTGAACGTGATTGTACAGTTCAACGCCGTATGCAAAAATTAATTGAAGAATGTCCATCGCCAGCCTTGAATGATGATTTACGTGCTGAAATGGGTGACGCTGCTGTTAAAGCTGCCCAAGCTGTAAATTATTCAGGTGCAGGAACAATCGAATTTATTTTTGATTATCATCAAAACAAGTTTTACTTCATGGAAATGAACACGCGTATCCAAGTAGAGCATCCAGTTACTGAAATGGTTTATGGCATTGATTTGATTAAAGAAATGATTTCAATCGCTAATAATAACCCATTAAGTGTGAAACAAGAAGATTTGAAGAGCAATGGTTGGGCAATCGAATGTCGTATTAATGCAGAAGATCCAACAAACAACTTTATGCCTTCAGCTGGCTTAATTAATTTCTACTTACCACCAGGCGGTTACGGCGTACGTGTCGATTCAGCCGCTTACCCTGGTTACCGTATTCCACCTTACTATGATTCAATGGTTGCTAAGCTCATTGTTCATGGTGATACACGTGAAGAAGCAATTGCGCGTATGAAACGAGCGCTTGCTGAATTCAGTATTGAAGGAGTTAAAACAACCATTCCTTTCCATCAACGTGTGTTGAATCATGAAAAATTTATCGATGCTGATTTTAACACGAAATTTTTAGAAACCTATGATGTAATGAATAATAACGCGTAATAATTCGGGAGGTGATTCAAATGATAGGTACTCAAACACAGCCGAAAGAATTAGGTCAAATTGAAGTGGCACCAGAAGTTCTTGGTGTGATTGCAGGTATTGCTGCTAGTGATGTTGATGGTGTCGTTGAGATGCATGGCACGTTCTACAATGCCCTTGCAGAAAAATTTGGTCGTGTAAATTATACAAAAGGTGTTAAAATAGATATGATAAACGATGCAATCGTTGTTGATGTTTATATTACCGTTGCGTATGGAAAAGCATTGCCACTTGTTGCTGAAAAAGTACAAGAAAATGTTCAATCAACAATATTTACAATGACTAATCTTGATATTAGAGAAGTCAATGTTCATGTAATTGATGTGCAAATTGCCAAGCATGACATCGGTCATTAATCGCAGATGCTGTGCAAATAGAGGAGAAAAGTAGAAGCTATGAAAAGACGTGAAGCACGAGAGAAAGCAGTTCAAATCTTATTCCAATTTAATTTTGATGAGGCTTTAACTGTCGAAGTGGCTGTAAACAATGTAATCTCTGAGCCAGACGAATACCTAATGGGAATCGTCAAAGGGACTTTAGCCAAAGAAGCAGAGCTTGATGAAAAAATTAAAGAACATTTAGTGAAATGGCGTATTGAGCGAATTAACAAAGTAGATCTTGTTATTTTACGTATTGCGACATATGAATTGATGTTCGACAAAGAAACACCTAAGAGTGTTGTAATCAACGAAGCAGTTGATTTATCACGTTTATTTGGTGATGATCAATCACGTAAATTTGTTAACGGTGTTATTTCTAACATCGCTGAAACAATTTAATAAAAAAAGCGTGTGTTAGTGTTTGATAAAGAATGATACGAATACAATTAACCGAATTGAGTGGAGGGCAAACAATGAGTCACATCATCAATGGAAAACAAATTGCAGCAGAAACACAAGTATCAATTACCAAACGCGTTGCAGAATTCAAAGAAAAAACAGGTATTACACCAGGTTTAACAGTTGTTTTAGTAGGTGAGGATCAAGCGTCGCAAGTCTATGTTCGCAATAAGGAAAAGCGCACAGCTGATGCAGGGATGAATTCTGAAGTTATTCGCCTTGATGCAACAGTGACGCAAGCTGATTTACTTGCTGTTGTCGAAAAATTAAATCAGGATGAAACGGTGCACGGTATATTGGTGCAGCTACCGTTACCAACTGGAATTGATTCTGATTTAGTGCTTGACGCGATTGATCCAACTAAAGATGTGGATGGTTTTCACCCGATTAATGTCGGTAATTTATCTATTGGTAAAGAGGCCTTTGTGCCATGTACACCAGCAGGAATCATTCGTTTGATTAAATCTACTGGTGAATCAATTGAAGGTAAAGAAGCTGTCATTGTGGGGCGTAGTAATATTGTTGGGAAACCAGTCGCGCAATTATTATTGCAAGAAAATGCAACAGTGACCATCGCTCATTCACGGACGAAAGATTTACCAAGTGTTACGAAGCGCGCTGATATATTAGTAGTTGCTACGGGCCTTGCTAAATTTATTAAGAAAGAACACATTAAACAAGGTGCCATCGTCATTGATGTTGGAATGGACCGTGATGAAAATAATAAACTTTGTGGTGATGTTGATTTTGATGATTGCCAAGAAGTTGCTGGTTTTATCACACCAGTGCCTGGAGGAGTGGGACCTATGACAATTACAATGTTATTAGAAAATACACTTATTTCAGCTGAACGTTCTGCACAATAATAAACGCTTAATAGGCTACTTGCTCTCTTTTAATAGAGGGCAAGCAGCCTATTTTTTTGAAGAAAATTAGTTGAGGCTCAAACTTTTGAGATAAAAAGGCAGAGTGTTTATTATTTCAGTAGGTAAAACAACATAACGTTTTTTTGCTAAATCATCAGCAATAGCACTGTGAATAAAGACGCCTGCTAAAGTAGCATCGAGCGGTGAAGCGAGTTGCCCTGAAAGCCCTGCAATGATACCCGCTAAACAATCCCCCATTCCCCCGGTAGCTTGGGCAGGATTACCAACAGTATAACGATAAGCCGTGTTGTCGAAGTAGACACGGGTGCGTGAACTTTTAATGACAAGGATTGGTTCTAAACGTTTTTGATCAGCTAATAAAGTCTCTTCGGTTTCTGCTTTTAAACTCTTTTTGGCCAATCGACGCCATTCGCCTAAATGAGGAGTCATAATCCGTTTTTTAGTATTAATCTGGGGTTCCATCAAACTGTATAAAGTTAGGGCATCCGCATCTAAAATTAATGTTTGATGAGGTTGGATAACGTGACATACTTTTTCAAACACCTTTTTAGCATGATTATCTAGACCTAAACCTGGCCCAATTAATACGGTGTCAGCTTTTTTTACAGCATATAATACCTCAGGTAAATCTGTGAAGTCTAAGGTCATACATTCGGGGAGTCGTGAACGTAACGATGAACGAACATTTTGAGCAACTGCTGCAGTAGTTAGACCAGCCCCACTTTTCACACAGGCTTCAGCGGCAATCATCGCCGCACCACCATATCGCTCTGAGCCACCAATAATAAGTATCTGGCCGTAGCTGCCTTTATAGGAATTGGAAAGACGTTCAGGAATAAGGGGTTGAATATTATCTAAGCTAATTGTAGTCATAGGATTATCCTCCTTTTTATAAGTAGTCTCACTACTAGTATAATGCTATTTCCGCTAATTAAAATTGATAAGGGTAGAGATGTTAAAAAAATTAGATTAATCATCTGAAAACGTGTAAAATGGAGGAGTATCAATAATATTGATGAATGTATAAAGAATGGGGAGATAGAAATGACAAACGTTAATTGGAAACACGAGGTAGAGTCTCGACAAGATGCAATGTTGGAAGACTTAAAAGACCTTTTACGTATCCGTAGTGTACGTGACGATGCGAAAGCAGTTGCTGGTGCACCATTCGGCCCTGGTCCAAAAGAAGCTTTGGATTTCATGATGACAATGGGTCAAAAAGATGGTTTTGAAACAAAAGTAGTTGAAGATGTTGCCGGACATATTGAGTTTGGTCAAGGCGAAGAAATCGTGGGTATTCTTGGACACGTTGATGTTGTCCCTGAAGGTGACGGTTGGGATTCTGCACCTTATGAACCAGAAATGCGCGACGGTAAGTTATTTGCACGTGGTGTAAGTGATGATAAAGGTCCAACAATTGCTGCTTATTACGGTATGAAAATTATTAAAGAATTAGGATTACCCGTTTCAAAACGTATTCGTTTATTTATCGGTTCTGATGAAGAAAGCGGTATGAGCTGCCTAAAAACATACTTGGAAAAAGAAGAAATGCCAACAATTGCATTTGCTCCTGATGCAGAATTTCCAATTATTAACACGGAAAAAGGTATTTCATCTGTTGATGTTTCATTTGAAAATAAAGTGCTTGCTGAAAAATGTGAGTTTGAATTAGCTGAATTTATTTCAGGTGAACGTTATAACATGGTAGCTGCAGATGCAAAAGCAACATTAAATAAAGTGGGTGATACAGCTGCAATGGTTGCTTCATTCAATAAATATATTGAAGATAACAATGTTGAAGGTAACATTGTCGCTGAAAACGATACTGTGAAAATCCAAGTAATTGGTAAATCAGCACACGCAATGGAACCACGTAAGGGTGTTAATGCTGGTTTAGCGTTACTCGAATTCCTTTCTGGCTATGACATTGCAGGTTCTGCTAACGATTTTGTTTCGTTTGCAATGAAATACTTGTATGAAGATTCTCGTGCTGAGCACTTTGGTATCGCAGCAGAGGATGAATCAGGGGATCTTACAATGAATGTTGGTTTATTATCATTTAACAAAGATGGTGGTAAATTTGGCCTTAACTTCCGTTACCCTTACACATTTGATATGACCGAAGCTAAAAATACTATCGCTGAAAAAGCATTGGCATTTAATGGGAAAATCACTTTATTTGAAGATGAAAAACCTTCACATGTAGATGGGGATTCATTCTTGGTGAGTACTTTAGCTAAAGTTTATGAAAAACAAACAGGTGCTAAATCAGAATTACTTTCAATTGGTGGCGGAACATATGCCCGTTATTTGAAAGAAGCAGTTGCTTTTGGTGCAGCATTCCCAGGTGCAGCAGATACAATGCACCAAAAAAATGAATATTCAGTTTGGGAAGATTTAGTGAGAGCCTCTGTTATTTATGCAGAAGCAATCTACGAATTAGCAAAATAAAACAATTTAAATTAAGGGGTGAATGCGATGAAAGTATTAGTAAAGGATCAAATTATTAATTCTGCAGATGCAAATGTTAGCATTTCAGATCGTGGGTATCAATTCGGTGATGGCATTTATGAAGTCATTCGTGTCTTAAATGGTAAATTGTTTACTGAAAAAGAGCATATGGATCGTTTTTATTCAAGTGCAGAAAAAATGGATTTAGTAATGCCTTATGATCGTGAAAAATTAACAACATTAATCTATGATTTAATTAAAGCTAATAATGTTGTTGACGGACACGTCTATTTCCAACTAACTCGTGGGGTGCAAGAACCCCGTAATCATGCTTTTCCTGATGATGTAGAAGCTGTTTTAACAGGTCATACAAAAATCTATAAACGTGATTTAGCGATGTTAGAAGAAGGTGTATCAACAGTTACAGCTGATGATGTGCGTTGGTTACGTTGCGACATTAAAACGCTTAACTTAATTGGTAACTGCATGGCAAAAACAAAGGCAGCTAAAGTTGGTGCGGAAGAAGCGATTCTTCACCGTGATGGCCTTGTTACTGAATGTTCAGCTTCTACGCTCTTAATTGTAAAAGATGGCGTTGTTAAAACGCATCCATTAACAAATCTCGTATTACCAGGTATAACACGTATGGTGATTATGGATGCTATTGCTGATGCAAATATCCCTGTAAAAGAAGAAGCCTTTATGCTTGATGAGCTTTTCCAAGCAGATGAAGCAATTCTTGCTAGCACGGGACATGACGCAACACCAATTATTGAGATTGATGGAAAACCTGTCGGTAATGGTAAACGTGGTCTGATTACTGCTGAAATTCAACGTCGTTACGACTTAAGAATTGAGCAAGAATGTGGAAAAGCTTAATACGACAGTTTGAGCCGGAAGACAAATACTAAGGATGCTGTAAAAATAGTATTTTGGCTACGTTGTTAGAATTAAAATATTAATTGTTATTTTCATTCGATTTAAAAGCTTATTACTCTTTATAAGAGTGATAAGCTTTTTTTTGAGAGAATAAAAGTCTATGAAAAAAATGATAACAGTGACAAAGCATTGTTTTAATAAAACGAACGTTTGTTGTCTTGACGAAACCTACGTAACGCTTTAGAATATAGAAGTAGAGTAAATAGAATGGGGAAAACAGCCGCTAATTTCAGATGGTTGGTTGTTTATGTTTGCGAAATAAAAGAAAGATGTTATTTTGTTAAAGAAAAAACATTAAGCTTTTTTTCACAGATTAAAGTATCCAAATAATTGTTTTGGAATACTAGCAGCAATAAACCAACCCTAGCTAAAGTTGAGTGGTTGGTTATTATTAGGTGAAAGGGGGGCACAAAACGGATGACAAATTATTTAGGTCGACAATGGGATGATTTACAGCCAGCAGGTGGTGAATCCGGTCAGGCATATTTTGCAACAAATCATGAAGGAAAGTTTTTCCTAAAGAGAAACTCAACACCATTTTTGGCAGTTTTATCGGCTGAAGGTTTTGTGCCTCGTTTAAAATGGACGCAAAGATTAGAGAATGGTGATGTCATTACTGCTCAAAAATGGGCAAATGGTCATTTATTCACTCACGAGGAAATGACAAGCCCACGTGTGATTGATATGATGCAACGCATTCATACCTCACGCGCACTCAATATTTTATTGAAAAAAATTGATGCGCATGTGATGTATCCCAATGATTGGCTAACGCATGTCAAAACAGATATGGCTGATGTATTGAGCTTACATCCTCAAATTAAGCAAGCGTTACGTTATCTTGAAAGTAACCAAACACTTGTTGCTAGTGCTATGACTGCAGTTGTTTGTCACGGTGATGTTAATCATAACAATTGGCTGCTATCTGATGAAGATGAGCTGTTTCTTGTTGATTGGGACGGGGCTGTTTTATCAGATGTTAGTGTTGATTTAAGCATGTTATTGTATCGATACATACCCAAAGAAAATTGGTCAAAATGGCTCGAAACATATGGAATGAGCATGACGCCATTGTTGCAAGTCAAATTGAAATGGTACATGTTATGCAATGTTATTTTAACGATTAAAACAAAGCATAATAGTGGCCGTTTAAATGAAATGAATAAATGGTTAATCAAATTAGAAAAAGTATTAAATGATGAGGAGTTATAAAAATGCGCTTAAGAAATAAACCGTGGGCTCAAGAAAAACTTGAGTCTCATCCTGAACACGTTATTATGAAACCCGAAGAAATGAAGGGGAAATGGTCTCAACTGTTTGGCAACGACCAACCTATTCATATTGAAATAGGAACTGGTAAAGGTCAATTTATCACAGGTATGGCTGAACTGCATCCAGACATTAACTATCTGGGTATTGAAATCCAAAAGAGTGTCATGATTGATGTATTAGATAAAATTATTGATAAGAAACTAACGAATATAAAATTGTTGCCGACAGATGGTGCCCTTGTTTCCGAGTTTTTTGAAAAAGGTGAAATCGATCAGGTTTACTTGAATTTTTCAGATCCATGGCCTAAAAAACGTCATGAAAAACGTCGTCTGACATCTGCACCTTTTTTAACATCGTATAAAGATGTATTAGAAACAGGTAAAGAAATTCACTTCAAAACAGATAACCGTGGTTTGTTTGAATATTCATTAATCAGTTTTACTAACTTTGGTTTAAGTTTAGAATATTTGAGTCTTGACTTGCATCAATCAGAAATGGAAGGTAATGTCCAAACAGAATATGAACAAAAATTTTCTGCTAAAGGACAACCAATTTATCGCTGTGAAGTTCAATTTAAATAATAAAAAACAGGTTGGAGTAGTCAAAATACGACTACAACAGCCTGTTTTCTTTTTTACGTTAGATAACTTTATAGAGGTCGATTAAAGTGCCTGATTTAGATTCAGCGACAAATTCGTAACGATCTGTAAAAAGATCATCTGCTAGACCGCCGCGATAGACTTCGGTAATAACACCATGATGTTTGAAATTTTCCGGTGTATAAGAAATCCATGAATTTTTAATCGGGTGAGTATTTTTTAATTGTGCTTTCAAAGAATTTAGTACAAGTTCAGGGTCTATTCGCTTACGAGGTTCTATTACGTAATGATAAGCTAAATGTCCCAGTACTAAACCAGTGATAACACCAGGAATAAAATTATTTTGTTTCATTTTGTATGAAACACCTGTCATGAAACAGCTGTTTCTGTCACCTCTTTTCGTAGTTTTAGTGTTACTTTGTATTATACACTAAACTCAAGGGGTGAGCGAAAATTAGTAATGCTCATCATTAGTTTTAGATAGAGTAATGTAATCCGTTTAAAAGTAAGTTATAATAAAGGATGAAAGAGTTGAGAGGGTGACGAGAAATGGAAAATTACGGACAAACAAAATATTTAGGTACAACGCTTAAAGTTGTTGTGAAAAATATGGATGAAAAAAATATATTTGTAGCAGATGGTTACGAGGATGTTTACAAATTACCACGCGAATATCTAAAAGAAGATCAAACAGTTGAACTTGAGGAAGAGTTAGAAGTCTTTATTCTAAATGATCAAGATCAAAGTGTTGTAGCGACAACAATTATTCCAAAGGTACAAATTGGTCGTTATAGCTGGGGTGAAGTTGTAGCTGTTCGTCGTGATTTAGGTGTGTTTGTAAATATTGGTTTACCAAAAGATATTGTTGTATCAATGGATGATATGCCACCACTTAAACAAATATGGCCTAAAAAAGGTGATCGTTTACTGCTGTCATTACGAGTTGATCAAAAAGATCGTTTATGGGGCGTTCTTGCAACAGAAGAAGTTATTAAAACGACAATCAAGAAAGCGGCTCCTGAATTGAAGAACACTGATATTTCAGGAACTATTTATCGCTTAATTCGTTCTGGAAGCTTCTTAATTACTGACGAAGCTTATTTAGCATTTGTGCATGAAACAGAACGTGACATTGAACCGCGTTTAGGCGAATACGTTAATGGACGTGTTGTAGCTGTTCGTCCGGATGGATCTTTAAATATATCATTGCGTAAACGTGCGCATGAAGCATTAGGCGAAGATGCAGGTATGATTGAAGCTTACTTAGTTCGTATGGATGGTGAAATGCCTTATACTGACAAATCATCACCTGATGAAATTAAAGCTAAATTTGGTATTAGTAAAGCGCAATTTAAACGCGCGTTAGGCCAACTAATGAAAGGCCGTAAAATTACGCAAGCTGATGGGTGGACGAAACTTGTTGCACCTGTAAGTGAAACTGAGACAGAGGTTACTACTGAAGACGAAGGTGAATAAATCAGTCCTAAGTCGCAGTGATAATCAGTCGTAGGGGTCGCTACAAAACAGAGCAAAAGACATATACTTAAACGAGAGTATGTTTAAGGAGGTAAACGAATGAAAGGTAAACGCCAACTTTATGCACGATTACTAATGATCTTTATGCTTGCAACAGTCGTTGAATTGCTTTTTCAACGCAGTTTGTTCATATTGTTAATTGTTGGCTTTTCACTTGTTTTTTTGATGCACCGCCGCAACAAATTAAATCATACAAGACAGCGTAGTTTTCTGTTTTGGGCAGGTGTAGTGTGTATTATATTAGCGATTGGTGGAACGATTAGTTTTCGTATTGGTGTTTTAATTGTTCTAATCGTCTTTATTCGTCATTTGTTGAAGATGAAACGCACAGCTGATTTAATATCAGTTCAAATAAAAGAAGCTGAAGCTATTCATAAAGATACTGTTGTATCAAAAAATAAAATAATTGGTGAGTACCATTTCGGTGAATCACCATTCGAATGGAATGATATCAATATTCAGTTTGGTATTGGTGATGTGATCATCGATTTAGGGAATACAGTGTTGCCCCCAGGTGAAAATACAGCGATAATTCGAGGTCTTGTTGGTGATATGCGTATTGTTGTACCAGTAGACGTTGGCGTAGCATTAGATTATTCTGCATTTTCTGGTCAACTGAATTATCCTGAAAGTGATGCTGTGAAAACGCTGAGACAGGAAACGCTTGTGCACTATTCCGAAAATTACCATGAGGCAACTTATAAAATTAAACTAGTTGTTTCGGTTATTGTTGGTGAACTTGAGGTGATGCACGTATGAGTTTGTTCAAAGGCGGAATTATCATTGGTCTTTTAGCAATGGTTGGCATGACTTTAGGGACCCTAATCACGTTGATTGCAACAACATCATTAACACTTAATCAAGTATTTTGGAAACAAGCCTATTTTGGTTTACCACTCGGTGTTTTATTAATAGTAGTAGCTGTTGTAATTGGTGTTGTCATTGGAGGCGTCGTCGCAACGAATATTCGTAAACAATTGGATAATGTCGAACGACAAATTCGTGTGGCTAATCCTTTAGTTGAAAACAAAGAAACTGAGCGAACGAGCGATTTTAAGGAAATACAGTGGATTCAACGTTCAATTACAGAGTTACAAGAGCGTTATCAACGTCAGGTGCTTGCCTCACAACAACTTTCTGAGCAATCAGAAGGCGGATTGTCTGCGAAAACAAAAGAAGAGATATTAATGAATGAACGTCAGCGTTTGGCTCGTGAATTACATGACTCGGTTAGCCAACAGCTCTTTGCTGCAACGATGATGTTATCGGCTGTCAATGAGACGGTTGATGACTCAACATTGCCACCGATGATCGCCAAACAGTTAGAAATGATTGAAAAAACGATTAATGAATCGCAATCTGAAATGCGTGCGTTATTATTACACCTTCGTCCTGTTTTGCTTGAAGGAAAATCATTGCAACAAGGAATTGAAGGTTTATTGCGTGAGCTACAATCTAAATTACCTTTAGAGATGACTTGGAAAATTGAACCGATTGCGTTTCAACCCGCTTTGGAAAATCATTTATTTCGGGTTGTTCAAGAATTAATTAGCAATACAATGCGGCATGCAAAAGCAAATCACTTAAGCGTCTATTTTGGACAAGTTAAAAATGTTGCTATTTTACGTGTCGTTGACGATGGTAAGGGTTTCGAAGTGAAAGACTTCAATGCTAATCCAGGTTCATATGGACTTCAAAATGTTCATGAACGAATCAATGAAATTGGTGGGACTTTAAAAATTATTAGTTTTCCTAATAAAGGGACGAGTGTTGAAATAAAAATTCCGATTGTAGAAGGTGATTCGATTGATTAGTGTAATGTTAGTAGATGATCATGAAATGGTACGAATGGGTGTTTCTGCTTATTTAGCTGTTCAATCAGATATCGAAGTGGTTGGTGAAGCTGAAAACGGAAAAATAGGTGTCGCAAAAGCATTGGCATTAAAACCTGATATTATTTTAATGGATTTAGTGATGGATGAGATGGATGGTATCGAGGCAACTCGTGAGATAATGTCAGCCTGGCCTGAAGCGAAAATAATCATTGTCACAAGTTTTATTGATGATGAGAAGGTTTATCCGGCATTAGAGGCAGGTGCTAAATCGTACTTGTTAAAAACATCAGCAGCACGAGAAATCGCTAACGCTATCAGAATGACTTATAAGGGCGATTCAGTATTGGAGCCTGAGGTAACCGGTAAAATGATGAAACGTTTAACACGCGTACAAGAAACACCTCTACATGAGGAATTAACCAAGCGTGAGAAAGAAATCTTATTGTTAATCACTAAAGGTAAGTCTAATCAAGAAATTGCAGATGAGTTGTTTATTACACTGAAAACAGTTAAAACACATGTCAGCAATATATTATCTAAACTAAATGTACAAGATCGTACACAAGCGGTTATTTATGCATTTAAACATCAACTCGTTGAGTAGAAGGAGCGATTAATTTGGTAAAATATCGTGAAGAAGATGAAAACTATGCGGTGATCGGCCTTGGTCGTTTTGGCGGTAGTATTTGTGAAACGTTGATTGATTTGGGGAAGGAAGTTCTCGCAATTGATATCAATGAAGAACGGGTGAATGTGTATGCAAATATTGCAACACATGCGGTTATCGGAAACTCAATGGATGAAAATGTATTGAATAACTTAGGGATACGTAACTTTGACCATGTTGTTGTGGCAATTGGTGAGGATGTTGAAGCCAGTATCTTAATCACTTTATTGCTGAAAGAAATGGGCGTTAAACACGTTACTGTTAAGGCTCAAAATGAAAGTCATGGTAAAGTTTTATCTAAAATCGGTGCCGATCGTATTGTCTTTCCTGAGAGAGATATGGGACGACGCATTGCGCATTATATAGCGTCACGTAATGTGATAGACTATTTAGAATTAAGTCATGAGTATAGTTTAGTAGAGTTATCAGTTGCTAACCCTCGCTTTAAAGAACGAACATTGATCGATTTGAGAGTGCGCTCTGAATATGGCCTTAATGTTGTTGCTATTCGCCGTGCAGGTGTTATGATTGTAAATCCTGAACCCACAGAATATATCAAAGTGAACGATACTTTGATGGTTATTGGTGCGGACACAGACATTGAACGATTGAAAGAGAAACTAGATTAAAAATTAATTTAATAGTGTGAATGGACCTTGAAAATTAGATGTTTAATCTGATTTTTAGGGTCCTTTTAATATACGCGTAAACTATTAAATCTGAGAGAGATACTTAGAAGGAGATAACAAAAGGAGTGGTACTCGCTTCATTGAAGGAATGATACTCTTAAGTTATTAACAAAAGGAATGGTACTCTTAAGTTATTAATAAAAGGATTGGTACTCTTAAAGCATCTAACATGAGGAGTGGTACTCTTAAGACATTAACAAAAGGAATGGTACTCTCGTAAAGCGAATGAATTCGCTACGATATTAGCACCTATACTGTCCTTGTAAAGCTCATTTCTTCGCAACAATGTCAGCACCCATACTGTTATCGTAATTTCATAAGTGTTGAGTGATGCTTATGTGACTGAACAAAAGGAGTGGTACTCTTAAAGCATCTAACATGAGGAGTGGTACTCTTAAAGCATCTAACATGAGGAATGGTACTCGCTGTCGCTCCGTCCCATACTGTCCTTGTAAAGCTCATATCTTCGCAACAATGTCAGCACCGTCCCATACTACTCTCGTAAAGCGAATGAATTCGCTACGATATTAGCACCCATACTGTCCTTGTAAAGCTCATTTCTTCGCAACAATGTCAGCACCCATACTGTTATCGCAACGATAACAGCACAAAAAAACTAGAGCACTTACTCCTGTTTATACAGAAGTTAAGCGGTCTAGTTTTTAATTATTAACTATTATTTATCGTATTCCATAATGACAGGTAATAACATCGGACGACGTTTTGTTTTGTCATAAAAGTATGGGTTTAATGTATCAATCACTAATGATTTAATATCGTGACGAGTGACTTCTTTATCGCTATTCATCGCTTTTTGTAATCGACGAGTAATCAGTGCTTGAGCATCATTAATTAATGATCCTGATTCACGCATGTAGACGAATCCTCGAGAAATAATATCTGGACCAGACATTACACGTTGATTTTCAAAATCGACCGTTGTAACTACGAGTACAATACCATCTTCTGAAAGGATACGGCGATCGCGTAAAACAATGCTACCAATATCGCCAATTCCTTTTCCATCAACATAGATAGTACCAGAAGGTACACGACCAGCAATACGTGCAGAATCAGCAGTTAGCGCTAAAACATCACCGTTACCAAGAACGAAAGTATTGTCTGCAGGAACATCACAGTTAATCGCCGTTTGTTGATGGCTTTTTAGCATGCGGTATTCACCATGGACAGGCATGAAATATTTAGGCTTCATTAAGCGAAGCATTAATTTTTGTTCTTCCATACCACCGTGACCTGATGTATGGATATTGTTTAATTTACCATGGATAACATCCGCACCTGCTTGGTATAGACGGTTGATTGTTTTGTTGATTCCAACCGTGTTACCAGGAATAGGAGAAGATGAGAATACAACTGTATCGCCAGGTTGTATTTGGATTTGACGGTGAGTACCATTGGCAATACGTGATAATGCAGCCATTGGTTCACCTTGACTACCCGTACATAAGATACATACTTGGTTTGCTGGTAAACGTTTGATTTGGTGAGCATCGATAAAGGTATTTTTTGGTGCAGCGATGTAACCTAGCTCTTGACCAATTTCAAGTGCGGATTCCATACTACGTCCAAAAACAGCGATTTTACGACCTTTTTCAATAGCAGCTTCGACCACTTGTTGTACACGGTGCATATTTGAGGCGAAAGTAGCGAAAATAATACGACCATCAACAGTTTCAAAAATATCTTTGATGCTATCGCCAACGATTTTTTCAGACATCGTGAATTGTGGTACCGTAGCATTTGTACTATCTGCAAGTAAGCATAAAACGCCTTCTTTACCAAGCTCTGCCATTTTAGTAATGTTAGCAGGTTGACCAACCGGAGTGAAATCAAATTTAAAATCACCTGTTTCAACAATATTACCTGAAGGTGTTTTAACTACGACACCAAATGCATCTGGAATACTGTGAGTTGTACGGTAGAAAGAAACACTTGTTTTACGGAACTTGAAGACATCATCTTCGTTGAATTCAATTAATTCAGCAGTTCGTAAAAGGCCATGTTCTTCAAGTTTATTTCTAATTAAGCCAAGTGCTAACTTCGTAGCATAAATTGGCAAGTTAACCTGTTTAAGTAAGAAAGGAATACCACCAATATGATCCTCATGACCATGCGTGATAAAGACACCTTTGACTTTGTCTGCATTTTCAATCAGGTAAGTATAATCAGGGATGACGTAATCAATGCCCAACAAGTCATCTTCTGGAAACTTAATACCTGCGTCAATTACGATGATTTCATCTTGAAATTGAACACAGTACATATTTTTACCGATTTCGCCTAAGCCACCGAGAGCAAAGACTGCAGTTTCATTATTTTTTACAAGCTTCATTTCGATCTAGATTTCCTCTAACTTAAAGTCAGGGTCATTTTTTTCAAATGCGATTTGGGCATCTCGCATCATTTCGATAAATTCAATATTGTAACCATGGTTTGTTAATTTTTTTCGAACGTCCTCGATAGAACTAGCCTCGATCATTAAGCTTTTTGTGTTTTCGCGCAATGGTGTTTCAATCATGTTTTCTTGATAAAATACTTTGTATATCATTTTAATTTGCTCCTTTGTGTGTTTGAAATATATTTTTATGAGGAAAAACCTCTTAACTCTAATTTAAAGTTTGAAGGATAAGTACTTATTCTTTTAGGCGTATAATTAACTAAACATCACCAAAAGGGATGCTCCATTTTATTTTTGCAACATGAACAACTATTCTAAAAGTAATTTTTGACAAAAATTGTTTTCAAATAGAAGTGATACTGCAACAAGGTCAACGCGTATGTAATAAGTTTCATCAATTTATCCGAACAAATCTTTCATTAACAGTTTACCATAAAATTGAGAAGCACACTAACAAATAATTTATAAACCCATTAAAAACAAGGGGACATTGAATTATTTGTTTTTTAGGTATGCTGTAGATTTTGTTATAGGGTATTCAGAATATATCAAAAGAGCCCTTTATATTAGAATGAATCGAGCCAGTCTAAAGAGGAAGTTACATTCATGTTATAATGTTAGCGTATAACATTTAAAAAATTAAACTAAAGGAGTTAAGAATTAATATGACTAAGATAGTGTTTTTTGATGTAGATGGAACATTGTATAATACTCAAAATAAAATTCCGGAATCTACAAAAGAAAGTATCGCTTTACTACAAAGTAAAGGCATTAAAGTGGCTTTAGCTACGGGCCGTTCACCTTTCACAGTAACTAAAATTTGTGATGAACTTAATGTGGATACGATTGTTTGTTATAACGGACAATATGTGACTCACAAAGGTGAGATTGTGTATACTAATCCTATGCCCATGGCAGAATTGGCACAATTAAAAGAGCTAACAAAAGCAAAAAATCACGCCCTAGTATTTGCGAGTCATCATATGATTGCTTTTGATGAACCCAATAACGAAGTGGTTAAAAAAGCTTTAAATTCTGTCAATATTTCTTACCCAGAAGTGGTCTCCGATTTCACAACAGATAATGAAATTTATCAGATGATGTTATTTGCAGATGATTCACATGACATGAGTTATAATGCAGCCTTTGAAAATTATCGTTTTGTGCGTTGGCATGATCAGTCGATGGATGTTATTCCAGCAAATGGTTCAAAAGCAGATGGTATTAAAGCACTTTTAAGTGAGCTTAATATTGCGATAGAAAACGCCTATGCGTTTGGAGATGGCATGAACGATTATGAAATGTTACAAGCGGTAGGGTGTGGTGTGGCAATGGGAAATGGAAAAGAAGCGTTGAAAAAAGTGGCCGATTATATAACCGACCACGTGGATGAAGATGGTATTATGAAAGGTTTGAAACACCTTAATTTGATATAGAGTCTTCTTTGGTACTGTCTATGCTCGCATTGGCATCGTATTCTTTACGATCCCATTTTACAATGAGTATGACGGTGCTTTTTTTATGGTTAATTTCTTCAGTGGCTTCAGTATAAAAACCAGTTTGACTAGCAAAGTTTGCTGCTAAAAAACCAGCTTCTAAATTAAATGAGTGTTCTGTATTTAAAGCGAATGCTTTTTCAACAGGGTCACCAGATAATATAAAATGGCAGGTATCTTTTTTCTCTTTTTCTACAGTTAATGAACCCCAGCCAGCCTCATTAAAAAAAATCTGTAGCTCTGGAATTGATGACATAGTAAATTTACGTCCTAAGTTTTTACCTAATAAATAGAGCAATCCGCTCGCTTCATGCCCTAAAAGGTCAGGTAAAACAAAGTGTCGCATCAATTCATAACCGAGTGTGGATGAGGGTGTTGTGTTTGATTCAGTCATAGTTAGCTCCTTTCATTCGTACTCAATTATAAACGATTGTCTTATAAATACAAATGAAAATGTAAAAAGAGTCAAATTAAGTGATCGAACTGTGAATTTAAAATTAAAGCAGCATTTAAATCTTAATTTAAAGGTTTTTGACTTGAAAATGTAAGGGAAATTAGTCAAAATAGAGAGAAGCAATATCAATTTGAAAATTGGAGCGAAAAATTATGAATCAACCAATCGGTGTAATTGATTCAGGTGTGGGAGGCTTAACTGTTGCACAAGAAATTTTAAGACAGTTACCTAATGAAAACATCTGTTACTTAGGAGATACATTGCGTTGTCCATATGGACCGCGAGATACGGAACAAGTGAAAGAATTTACAATGGATATGACAAATTACCTGTTAGAACATGATATTAAGCTGTTAGTAATCGCCTGTAATACGGCTACAGCTGCCGCTTTACAGTATATAAGAGAGCATGTTGCTATTCCTGTTGTTGGTGTCATTCAACCAGGTGCGCGTGCAGCACTAAAGGCTACTAAAAATAATCAAATCGGTGTTATAGGAACTGAAGGAACGATTAAAAGCCAAGCATATAATAGTGCGCTTGATCTATTAGATCACACAATAAAAGTTCAAACCCTTGCTTGTCCAAAATTTGCGCCTGTCGTAGAAAGTTCCGAGTATAAAGGTTCAGTTGCTAAAAAAATTGTTGCCCAAACACTACGCCCCTTTAAAAATAGTGGTGTAGATACTTTTGTTTTAGGTTGTACACATTACCCGTTGTTACAACCAATCATTGAAAATGTACTAGGTTCATCCGTCAAGGTAATTAATCCAGGCTTAGAAACGGCAAGTGAAGTCAGCATGTTGTTAGATTACTTTTCATTACGTAATGTTTCGGGTGAAAAGAATCAACATCGCTTTTTCACAACAGGTTCAACTAAAATATTTGGGGGAATAGCACGTGATTGGCTTGACGTCCCTAATTTAGAAGTAGAATATGTTAAAATTGGACAAGGGAGATTTTGATAATGAAAAAATTATTAATAGCAACACATAATGAAGGCAAAGCCTTAGAATTTAAAGCCCTTTTTGAGGATTATGGCGTAGTCATTGAAACATTAAATGATTATCCTGAATTGCCAGAGATTGAAGAAACAGGTACAACTTTCCGTGAAAATGCTGCTTTGAAAGCAGAAGCAATCGCTAAATTGACAAATCAAGCCGTTATAAGTGATGATTCCGGTCTAAGTGTTGTTGCTTTAAATGGCGCACCTGGTGTATATTCAGCGCGTTATGCTGGAGAGCCTGCTAACGATGCAAACAATAATGAAAAATTAGTTAAAGCCCTTGAAAAATTTAGTCGCGAAGAGCGTGCGGCTCGATTTGATTGTACAATTGCTGTCGCAGTGCCCAATGAAGAAACACGCTTTTATGAAGGATCTATTGAAGGGGAAATATTACTTGAACCAAGAGGAAGTGCTGGTTTTGGATATGATCCATATTTCTTGGTGCCACAACTCTCTAAAACGACAGCAGAATTAACTATGAGTGAAAAAAACATCATTAGTCATCGCGGAAAAGCTATCCAAAAAATGGCGAAGGATTTACCGCAACTCCTACTATCTTTAAGTAAATAAATAATATTTTTTTAAATAAAAAAAACTAACTTAAAATAAAAATGTTTTTTTGCAATAAAATGACTAGTCAAAAGATAAAAATCATGCGACAATGTTAGTAATATATGTAGAGAAGGGAAGCACAGAATGAAAGTTTTAGTTGTCAGTGATAATCATGGTAACCGTGAAGCGTTATTGCATTTAAAAGAAATGTATACTGGTAAGGTTGATGCCTTTTTCCATTGCGGAGATTCTGAACTTGAGGCCGATGATATAGCAGTTGAAGGATATAATATTGTACGAGGTAATTGTGATTTTGGACGTATTTATCCCACTGAGTGGTTCGGTGAAGTAGATAATCACAAGATTTTAGTAACACATGGTCACTTGTTTAATATCAAGATGAATTTGGTTATTTTACGTGATCGAGCTAAAAGTCGCAAAGCAGAATATGTCTTCTTTGGACATACACACGAGCTTGGATGTGAGTATAACGCAGGTATTCTATACCTTAATCCTGGCAGTATTTCATTGCCGCGTGGACGTTTTGAAAAAACTTATGCTTTGGTAGAAGATACCGGCACTGAAATTATTGTTACATTTTTGGATGATTCTGATAAAGTCTTAACAGATCTTACACAAATATTTAAAAAATAAATTCTCAGAAACCGTAGTGGCTAACTATGGTTTTTTTGTATATGTTTTGTCATCTAATAAAGAGGAGGTAAATAGATAATGAATCAAAAAAATATTGAACTTATATACACAATCAATCATTATACAACAGCGTTAATGAAAATTTGGTCTGACGAATTTCCACATCGCATCAGTATTTCAGCGTTATTGGTATTAGGTGAGTTACGCGATAAAGGTCCTCAAAAACAAAGTGATATGGCTCATTTTTTGAACGTGACGCCAGGTGCGATGACTAACATAGCGACTATCATTGTACGAGAAAACTATGCAGAACGTATTTATGATAAAAATGATCGCCGAATTACACGTTTAGCAATCACTGCTGCAGGTGAAATAGCACTGAAAGAAGCAAGCGAATTGGACACACGAGTAAACACTGATGTATTAGGTGAATTGACTGAGGCAGAAAAAGTACAATTTTTGGATTTGTTTAATAAATTAAATCGAAAAATACATTTATAGTAAAGTAAGGCTTCAAACACGCTTTTTAAAGGCGTGTTTTTTCATTTGAATTTATACGTATACAATGAATAGGTACCCTATTAAAACATAAAAAAACAACCACATAATGTGCAGTTGTTTAGTTAACAATGGATTAAAGAGGAAAAAATTTATTCAGTTCCTTCGGGTGTAGAATCAGTCGTTGCATTTTCTATTTGTTCGTTAGTGCTAGAGCTACTTTCAGTCGTAGAAGTAGATGATTCAGTTGTTGTCTCGATAGAAGTACTCGTTACCGTGTCGGTTGTATCAGGTGTAGTGTTTGTATTGCTTGAACTGCTAGTAGATGATAGTGAATTTTCAGTTGTAGTGCTAGTTGTTGTCGAAGATTGAATAGGAACTGTTGAAGTTGTTTGAGAATTGCTAGTGCTGTCAATATTTGAAGAATGAGTGGTTGAAGAAGACTCTGTAGTTTTTTTTGATTCAGTTGGTTTGTCAGTCTCAGTGCCGGGGGTAAGAAAAACACCTATAGCAACTAATAAAAAACCTACTAGAGCCGTTATAATGAATTTTCTCTTAGGCTTGTGGTTAAAAAAGCGTATGACGATAAACAAAAATCCAATAGCAAAAAGAGTAAGACCAATTAATATTAGGGTTACTATCATAAAAATTCCTCCTGTAATAACATTATGAAACAAAAAAAGACGACTTTTTAAAAGTCGCCAAGAGTAGGGGTATTCATTATCTCAATAGGGGGAGAGATATATGAAAGTATAGTTATTCAATAACTATATGGTATTATTACCCCTGTACATAGAGACTAAACAATTTATTTTAAAAAACATTTTTTATTTACTAATCTTTAACTTTTCGATACCTTTGCATTTGGGGGCGTTTGCTTTAATATTTTGATAAATCAAACGCTTTGTATTTTCTGTGCTTGATAATGGTAAAGGACAAACATCATTTTTAGTAGCTAAAAAAAAGTATTCGTCGTCGTTATAAATTCGCTTGAAGTCGGACCAATTAATAAAGAGGACACGGTCATTGATTGTTTGAGTGAGACCTTCCTTTGTCAATGCGATTGTTACCGGGAAGCGTTCAACCTTGGTCATTTTTCTACTGATACCTGTTAATACCATAGCGAATAAAGGCGTAAAACAAAAGATGAATGTAAAAACTAAAAATAATCCTAAGGCGAGCCAGCCAATAACGACCAAATTCACGTCATATAAAAATGCAAGCATCGTCACTACGAACGTAAGAAGGAGGCTATATATCCAACGAAAGGCGAGGAATATTTTAGAGTTTCTTAATTTTTGATCTTGGTAAGCAATTAAGGTATGTGTTGTGATATCAAAGTGTTCAGTCATTCAAAAGCTCCTTTTCTGTTAACTGTACTGGTATTATTATAGCATATGGACTTCGTATTAAGAAAAGGAATTCCTCCTGAAGATTTTATGATAATATAGAGAAATAGAAGACTGGAGGGGGATTATGAGAGCGATTATTATTGGTATTATTGCAGCGTTCTTTTTTGCTTTTACATTTGTGATCAATCAATTGATGTCTGACTTAGGTGGTGATTGGATGTGGAGTGCATCTTTACGTTATTTTTTTATGGTTCCATTTTTGCTGCTGCTTGTTTTATTTAAAAGTGGTTTTAAAAAGATGTGGTCAGAAATAAAAAAACGACCCTTTGCTTGGTTCATTTACAGCCAAATTGGGTTTGGTCTTTTTTATGCACCATTATGCTTTGCTGCTGATTATTCACCAGGATGGTTGGTTGCAGGAACTTGGCAGATTACAATAGTAGCCGGTGCATTAATGTCGCCGCTGTTCTATGAAAAAATTCAAACGGCCACAGGTATTGTTAAAGTCAAAGGTCGGATTCCTCTTACAGGATTATGTTGGTCAGGTGTTATTATTGTAGGTATTATTATAATGGAAGTATCACATGCGACAACGGTTGGATTGAAAGGGATAGTGCTAGGTACTTTACCAATTATTATCGCGGCATTTGCTTACCCCTATGGTAATCGTAAAATGATGGAAGTGACAGAAGGTCGTCTAAACGTGTTTGAGCGTGTGTTAGGAATGACTTTATGCAGTTTACCCACATGGCTGATTTTATCAATTATTGCAGGTACTCGTTCAGGTATTCCTTCGATGTCACAAGTGTCTAATTCAATTATAATAGCTCTCTTTTCAGGTGTTATTGCCACACTACTTTTTTTCAAAGCAACAGACTTAACACAAGGAAGAATGAAAGAGCTGGCTGCCGTTGAAGCTACACAATCAATGGAGGCGGTGTTTTCTTTTATATTAGGACTACTTATTTTAAATTCAGCTGTTCCATCATTTAGTGCTTGGATAGGGCTAATTGTTGTTGTGTTTGGTATGACAGCTCATAGTTTATCGCAAAGAAATTAAAGTGATACAAAACGAAAGAGCGTTAAAATATAAAAAATACCAGTAGATCGTTCACTTTTTACAGTGTTTTATCTACTGGTATTTTTATATTGCTTATTTTACTATTCTTTAAGGAAAATACGACGTGTATTTTTACGCGTATCATGCTCTATAGCCGAAATTTTGTGAATACATTTACCATTAGCGCTAGAAGTAACCCATTCATCTGCCTGATCAATATCTGTAATAGTTAAGGGATTATAAACAATGGTAAAAGCAATATTACTAATCACTTCTCGAATTGAAATATCATAGTAATTACCTTTAATACCAACTTTAGTTGCGTGTTCCATCTAAAACATCTCCTTCATTAACTGATATCTTACTACAATAAGTGTAACAGAAAATAACAGTTATAACGGTAAGACATATGACATCTGTGTGAACACTGCTCTTTGTTACAATTTAATGTATAACATCCTGATCTTGTGAATGGGATGACGGATTGATAAAAAGTTTACTAAACGCTGTATATTAATATTTTTAATTTAGAAAAAGAACATAAAAAAGTCCTACAATTGACTGTAGGACTTTTGATATTTAGTTATAATAGCTGCATTCTCTTGAAATTACATACAGTATTATTAAATTCGTAATTTGGAGTATCAAATAGTTCAATAAGTGCGGAATTATCATACATTTTAGTGACAGTACCTTTAAACATTACTTCACCTCGGATAAATGATACGCCATCCCCAATATTAAATGGAACTTCTTTGTCTACTTGTTTGCTTCGGTTGTCAAAAGAAATACTTGATAATGCCATCATAAAACATCCCCTTTTATTGTATAGTAATATCCCTACGTGCTACACATTTATTTTACCCTATAAATGCAAAAAAAAAACCTTTTTTTAGAAAAAAACTGACAATTTCGAAAAATAAAATCATTGACAAATCAACGTTGTAAGCGTTTCCTTTAAATCCGATAAAAATAAAGGGTTATTATCATTTTGATAGAAAGTTTTTTGTGTTTTTTTTAAGGTTAATGTATCTATATTAATTTTAAAATTGGAAATGATTAGGCTTGGAAAAACTGAACATTACGTTTTTGCACTGACACTAGGAAATGATACAATGGTAGGGAAGTGAAAAAAGAAAAATAAATACATAGCTAATAAAAATATTTGTTTGAGATATACAGTTGATTATTTAGAAATAATCAACTATCAACAATTTGAATACACTCATTTAATAAGAGCGGACGAGAGTTAAACTAAGGAGATTGGTAGACGATGAAAATTGTAATTCTAGCAGAAAAACCTAGTCAAGCAAAAGCTTATGCCCACAGTTTTAAATCTAAACAAAAAATTGAAGGTGGTTTTCTGATTAAAGATGCTTTATTTGAAGATGAAGTCGCAATCACTTATGGTTATGGTCATCTGGTTGAATTGCAAGCGCCAGAAAGTTATAAACCGGAATGGAAAAAGTGGTCGCTCAATGAGTTGCCCATGTTTCCTGAGTCATATCAATTCAAGGTCGCTAAAGATAAACGCGCACAATTTCGAATCGTTAAACGACTCCTTGACGAAGCTGATGAAATTATTGTGGCGACAGATAGTGATCGTGAAGGTGAAAATATTGCACGATCAATTATTAAGGTCAGTGGAAATGAACATAAGCCCACAAAACGTTTATGGATTAACTCATTAGAAAATGATGAAATTCGGAAAGGTTTTGAATCATTGCGACCAGGCGAGGATTATTTTTCATCGTACATCGAAGCGCAAACACGTCAAATTAGTGATTGGCTAATTGGGATGAATATCAGTCGACTTTATACACTGTTATTACAACAAAAAGGTTTGAGTGGTGTTTTTTCAATTGGACGCGTACAGACACCTACACTATATTTAATCTGGCAACGTCAACAAGAAATAGAAAATTTTGAACCACAAACTTATTTTGAAGCATATATTCATGTAAATGCTGCACAAGGTACCTATGTTGGAAAATATAAAGATACATTTAAAACACTGCCTGAGTTGATAGATTTTTTTAAAGGATTCGATGTGATTCATCAACAGGAACAAGCTGCTCGTATTGCTAAAGTGGAAACAAAAGAAAAAAAGGAATATGCGCCACGTCTTTATTCATTGTCTGATATACAGAGTCAAGCCAATAAGTTATATAAAGTTAGTCCGGCTACGACATTAAAGATTGTTCAAACGTTATATGAAAAAAAATTAGTCTCGTATCCACGAACGGATTGTCATTACATTACGCCAGCAGAATATGCTTACTTGAAAAAAAATCTTGAAGGCTATTGTGAGCGTGCCGGTGTGGAAATTAAAGACCCACAAAACTATGCAACAAAACGTCATGTTGATGCTTCAAAAGTTCAGGAACATTACGCGATTATCCCAACAAAAAAAATACCCACTGCCGCTGCCCTAGCAAAGTTGGGACCAATGGAGCAACGATTGTATCATTTAATATTACGACGAACTCTAGCTATTTTTGCACAACCGTATATCTATGATGAAACAATTATACTGACGGATGTTAATACACAAATCTTCAAAACAACGGGACGTATGATTAGACAGCTAGGATGGAAAGAAATTATCGGAGCAGCTAAGAAAAAAACAGATGAGGAAAAGTTACCAATTGTTGAGCTTAATGAAGTTGTTCAAAGTCGTCTTTATGAAAAAGAGGCTGAAACCAAGGCACCACCTGCATACACTGAAGGGACATTGATCACGGCTATGAAGAATATCGGCCGCACAGCTGAGGATGAAGCTAAAGCAATTTTAAAAGCAATTGAAGGTATTGGAACTGAAGCAACGAGAGCAAGTATTCTTGAAACATTAAAGCGTCAAGATTATATTGAAGTAACTGCAAATCAACTGCAGGTAACTGCTAAGGGAAGTATATTGTGTGAAGCAATTGTAGGCGTCGAAATTTCGAGTGCAGAGATGACCGCTAAATGGGAAAGTTATTTAAAAAAAATCCATGATAAAACGGGAACACAAGAAGCTTTCTTAGGCAGCATTCAACGTTTCATACAGCATCTCATTGCTACCGTACCTGAACAAATAGGTACTGAAAAAATTGCTATCCCGATGACAGAGGAACCGTTAGGAATCTGTCCCTCATGTGGTGCGTCTGTTTTAGAAAAATTTAAAGTGTATGGCTGTGAGAAATGTGACTTCGTTATATACAAAAAAATTCTTAATAAAAAAATCAGTCGTCCGATGTGTAGTAAGTTATTAAAATCACGACGTACAGCCTTAATAAAAGGCTTTCTTAGTAAAAAAGGTAAAAAATTCAATGCGGTGCTTATTTTAGATGATGCAAATAAAGTTGCTTTTGAATTCATCACATTTAAACCAAAAGTAAAAAAGAGCTAAGTGCTAATGTTTGACCAATCTGAACCTATAAATTGGCATCAGTTGTTAAATTATGCTATTCTTAGACAAAGAGTTCAAGAAAAAAGGAGCGTATTTACAATGAAAGTAGATTTGAATCGAATTAATGCCTTAGCAAAGAAAAAGAAAGAAGAGGGTTTAACTCCCGCTGAAACAAAAGAGCAACTCAAATTACGTAAAGCATACTTAGGTGAAATAAGAGGCCAAGTATTAGGAACAATTGATGGATTGAAAATTTTAGACAAAGAGGGTAATGATGTTACTCCTGATAAATTAAAGCATGCTAACAGTCAAAAAAAACACGCAGGTAATATTTTAAGTAATAAAATTCCACGCGTATAAATAATTGACAAAAAACCAGTTGTTGAGCCGAAGCTCTATAACTGGTTTTTTAAATACTTTGTATTTTATAAATATGATGTATTATTTTTTGAAATAATGGAGCTACTGATAAACTGTAAAACTTTGACCAGTTTGAACACCGTTGACACTTTTGACAAATGCGTTAGCAACTTTGTTTGAAGATACTGTTTCAAAACCGACAAAATAATCTTTATAAATAGACCAAGATTCATCCAAAACAGTGGGGCTCACTGTATTGATACGAATACCACGTGGCATTTCTGTCGCAGCAGATTTCGCAAACGCTTTGACACCAGCATTTGCCATTGCAGCAGAGGCACCATCTTTTATGGGTTCATCCATAATGATCCCTGTTACCAGTGTGAAGCTACCATTATCAGCAACATAATCTTTGCCAATTAAAACAGTGTTTACTTGTCCTAATAACTTGTTATTGGCACTGAGCAGATTGTCCTCAGGAGTCATAGTAGCTAATGGACCAAAGTGAGCGGCCCCAGCAGAGATAATAACTGCATCAACAGTTCCTACCTTATCAAACAATGCTTTAATACTCGTAGGTGATGCTAAGTCAACTTGGTACTCGCTAGAGCGTGACGCAATCAAGATCTCGTGAGTCGTAGATAAAGCTTTTGCAACTGCACTACCAATAGTACCTGTACCGCCAATAATTAATGCTTTTTTCATAAGTTCACCTCATTCATTTATTACCATAATAGTACACTCAATTACCTGTACAACCAAATAATTTGTTTGAAGGCAAAAAAAAGAGGCATTAGCCTCTTTTTAAGTTGTATCAAAATTAACGATGTTGTCTTTGTTTAAACAACTTAGGTGAAACATATTTGCGGAAGTAGAAGTCAAGGCCAATTGTACCTGAGTTACGTCCGCCAACTAAAACGAGGAGTCCGAGGATTAAATAGAGGGGATTTACTGAAACTGTACCACCGAATAGGAAAAGGAAATTCATGACGATTCCGAAAAAGGCAGCTGTTGATGTGAATAAACCAACAATTAAACCTAAGCCGATTAATAATTCGCCCCACATTACAAGGAAACTGAAAAATTGACTATTACCTACTGCAAAAGTTTCCATAAACCAAGTGTATGCTGGATAAAGTTGGTTGCCTTCAGGTCCGACAACTGGATTTTTAACAATATTACCTATAAAACCACCGGCATCAAATGGTGTATCACCAAAAATTTTGTGGAAGCCAGATGTGAACCATTGTACTCCAAGATAGACACGTAAAACTGTTAGTATCGGCATTGCAATCTTACTGCTTCTTAACCAATTAAACATAATGAATTCCTCCATGATAATATAAATATTATCGTTTATTTTGAGGCAAGAGAATTATAAAAATAAAGTGCGTTTTTCTAAAAAATACCTTTTTCCTCTACCACACCCTTAGTATAGTGAAATAATAGCTATATAACAATACAAGATTCCGAACGTACGATTTTCGCCACATTCATGTGTCTAAACACGTAACGACTTACCGTGTATTCGCTTTAATTGAACGAAATGTGATAAAATTAGTTACTGACATAATAATAGTGCTGTAAAAGTGGAGAAAGGGTGACATGAATCATTGAGGAAATTTGGATTATTGTTACTTTCAGCTATTATAGGCGTTATTTTAATTAATCAATTTTTAAAAGACCAAGTTAGTTTAATGGGAGAACTCGTTATCCTAATGTTGTTCGGCTTAGTGATCAGTTTTATTTTTACTATTTGTTTTAAAAGTAAATAAGGCAGTCATTGTTAAATTCTAGTTTTCAGAATTTAATAGTGACTGTTTTTATTTTGGATTATTTATTAACGATTGAAGCAGGACCTGCTGCATGAAGTGTTTAGTACTTAAAATCAAATAATCTTAATTCTTTACAAGGAATGACTTTAACAGAGTCAAAAAATCAAGGATATACACTTTGTGGTTGGGAAGATTGATTTCATAAAAAACTGTTATTCTCTAATCAAATAGAGATAACAAGTTTTTTTAGTTAGTTTAAAGACAGAAGCGTTTAGCGGATGAAGCACAAGTCGGATTTTTGATACTAAAAGACACTTTCAAGCATATTTTGCATTTTTATACAATTTTAGAGATTAAATATGTATTGTTATGCTATGATAATTTCATAATAAAATAAACAGATAATTAAGGAGGAATACATGGAAAATTATTTTACGTCTTTACTAGTGGGTTTGGTAATCGCAATGCCGGTGGGGGCGATAAGTGTAGAAATGACAAAACAGACTTTGAAAAATGGATTTATACACGGATGGGCCGTTGGTATTGGTGGTATGACAATTGATGTGGCACTAATAATTGCACTTTATTTAGGATTTGCTAATATTCTTTCTTTACCTTATATTCAAAGCCCATTATGGTTGATAGGAGCTGTATTTCTGGTTTTTATCGCCTACGATTCTATCAAAAATGCGAATAAGGATATTAATTTAGCAGGTGAAAAAACAAATAAATCATTCTTTAAAACATATCGAAATGGACTTATTGTAGCTGTATCACCAGGGAACCTCGTTTTTTGGGTTACAGTATTTGGAACTGTATTAACTGATTCCTACACAAAGAGTAACAGTCAATTTTTTATTGTTGCATTAGGGATTTTGAGTGGTATATTGTTACATGATGTTAGTTTACTGTCCATTGTTTCATTAACAAGAAAAATTATGAATCGTAAAGCTATAAAATGGAGCTCGATTGTAGCTGGTATTTTATTGTTAGGCTTTGCTTGTTACTTTTTATATGAATTTTATATGTCAGTAAAAGCATTTTTTTAAGTAAGATCTATATTTGTATACAAAAGAACTCATTCCATATTCGGAATGAGTTTTTAAATACGTAGACTACAGACGGATTTTAAGTTTTATCAGACATTATTTAAAACAATTTTAACTAATAGTAGGATTAAAATGTTATCCCACAAAAAACGACTTTACCATACATATTCGCTTCAAATAACTCACTTTTACTAATGGGGATATTTTTGAAATCAGGATTAATTGAATCAGCTTCAAATAATACAAAACCTTCCATGGCATTGGGACGATATCTTTTTAATGAATATTCACCATTATAGCTGAAAACAACAATATCACCATCATTATAGAGCGATTGTTCAATTGGTTTTACAACAATTAATGAACCGTTAGGAATTATTTTATCCATTGAATCTCCATTAACATGCATAGCAAATAACTTATCGGATAACATCGATTGTGGAAGCAAAAATTTTGGTAATTTTACGGTTTTGACATCCCATACATCAATACTTTCTAACTCTGCTAGAGCCCCAGCAGCAACGTCACCATATAGAGGAAGTTCAATATCTGTATCATGGCATTCAGATGTTTGGAAAGTTTGAACGGATGGTTCTATTCCTAAGAGAAAATCTGCTGAAACACCAAACAATTCTGCTAGGATTTTTAAATCCTTTCCTTTTGGGAAATTTTCGTCACTTTCCCATTTAGATATAGTAGTATAAGTTTTTGCGCCAACTTTTTCAGCCAATTCTGTTTGAGTTAAATGTTTTTTTTCTCTTAAAAATTTTATGCGACTTCCTAAAGTCCTCATTTCAACACCCCTTTGATAAGTATAATATATCATTGGTATGATTTTAAATCAAGTTGTTGTTTTATAATGTATTAAATAATAATCTAGACAGTTATAAGATAGTGGCATGATAATAAATCATATATATTTATTGACACGTGATTTTAAATCATATAACATAGAGATATGACCAGGAGGTGGCAGGTTGATAACAATCGCAGAGTTGCGAGCTAAAAATGGAAAGATGTCTCAACGAGCCTTAGCGAGAGAAATTGATACAACACAGACATCAATCAGCAACTGGGAAAAAGATCCACTATCAATGAATGCTGAAAATATAGTTAAATTATGTCTTTATTTTAATGTTACATCTGATGAAATACTTGGTATTAAGAGAGAATAAGGTGTTTTTGCACGTTGGATATGATTTTAAATCATATTCGTGGTGTGAGATAAGATAGAATCTAAAGTTAAAAATTTGTTTTAAGAATAAATAAGAAATGGAGCGTGACAGTTATTTTAAAATTTTCATTATTGGTACTATTTTTCACAATTATATCTACAACGGCTTTATTAATTGGAAATATTTATTTAGTAAAAAAAGGTAAGTAATGTGGTGTGGTGTGTTTATTTAGCACTAACGTTTTCATTAACTTTACAAAATCAGAGGAGAGTGGCGAATGAATAAAACGATGATCAATAATCGTTATTACATTAAAAATAAAAATAAAATCGAATTTGTTAAAAAGCTAGCTGATGCACGTCTTCGTGGTCATGAAGTAATTAAAATAAAGACGGAAAAACAAGTGCGATCAAGCGCAGATAGAGATCATTATTCCTATCAACGCTATAAACATCATGAAACGAGTGTTGAGTTTTTATATGTCGCATTGTTAGAGATTACTTGTCAATGAAATAAGTGTTATAAAAACTAACTTTACTAATAAAAGGAGGACAATGAATGAGCACACAAGACAACTTAATGATTGAATTAGAAAACTACAAAGAAGTACGACCAAGTGATTTAAGTATGAGGAAAACTGTCAAAAATGTGGAATTACTTATAACCGCCTATAAACAAGAAGCCATAAAAGCAGGTGTGAGAGCAGCTCCAAAGGTGACCGCAAGTTATTCTATTGTGCCTCCAACATATGGTAATGACTTCCATAGTACAACAGAAAGTGCAGCATTAGATAATATTGAGAAATTTGAAAAGATGGAATACTTTGTAAAAAAAATCAATCAGGGATTGGAACGAATCGAATGTGTTTTGGATCCTGAACGAAGAGAACGACGTAAAGTTATATTCGTGGACAAGTTTATTATTGGGTCTAATAAAACTAGGATAATGGAAAAATTAATGATTGAGCACACTACATACCATATGGAACTGAATATGGCAGTGACTGACTTTGCATGTGAATTAGGAATTGAACAAAGAGTAACAACATAGACGTTCAAAATTTCTATTAACGAGATACCAGCAAAAGAGCTAGTATCTTTTTTTATGGGATAAAATAAGAAAGGAAAAGCAACGAATTTTCTCCGTATTATCGAGGTATTAAGAAGACACTTTTTAGGTGAAATAAGGTGTTAAGATGATAGTAGTTAAGAGTTTCAAACAGCAGAAAAGCTATCGATGAAGATACCAGCAAAAGAGCTAGTATCTTTTTTATGGGATAAAATAAGAAAGAAAAAGCAATGAATTTTCTCCGTACTATCAAGGTATTAAGAAGACACTTTTTAGGTGAAATAAGGTGTTAAGATGATAGTAGTTAAGAGTTTCAAACAGCAGAAAAGCTTAATTTTACTGGGGAACATCTTTAAGACTTGCTCGTCCGTTTATGATTGTTGTGGACGTTAAATAAAACACGTTGGTATCAAATGCGCAGTAAATTGTTAACATGTTAATGAAAAATGAAATATTTCAGCAACGCTGCCACTGCAGAGCAAGCGAAGCAAACAAAGATTAAAAAAACTATTAAAAGGGAGATTTTAAAAATGACTGAAGCAAAAAAAGGAATTGACGTTATTCTATTATACCGTATTTTAAAAAATGAAAAGGATGGGGCAGCTTGGAAGATGGCATTCCAAACGGAACATAGTAATGCTAAAAGCCGTGACAATGAAGCAGTTCCGACCAAGGACGGTCCATTGCAAAATATGGCACCGATTGTTTATGAGTTTTCAGCGACATCGATTATTGCCAAAGGAGATACCTACATTGATGAATTAGATGATGCTTTCGATGCAGCTGAAATTATCGAAATTTGGGAGATTGATAAAGCAGAAAAAGGCACAGAAAAAAACAGTGATAAATTTAAAGCAACATATTTCCAAGGTTATGTTTCAAGTTTTTCAAAAACATCCAATTCTGAGGATGGTCTAGCACTAGAAATGGAATTTGCTATTAATGGTGTCGGACAAAAAGGTTATGCAACTTTGACTGAGGAACAAGCGAATGTGGTGTCATACGTGTTTAAAGACACGGTCAAAGCTGAAGAACCTGCTGGGAATAATAATTAACAGATCGATAAAATTATATCAACTATACAAGTAGAAGCTAGGGAAACCTAGCTTCTTTTTATTACTAAAGGAGGAATTGTAATGGAGTTAAAGATTAATGGAGAAGTTAAGGTGTTTATTTTTGGAATTAAGTTTGTACGTGAATTGGATAAAAAGTTTTTTATCGAAAACAACGGCATGAAATTTGGTACTGGATTATCAACAAAACTAATTGAAATTCATTCAGGTAGTATTGTAGCGCTAGCTGATGTATTGCATTGTGCCACTTCAACAGAGGCGAAACGACCAGCATTAGAAGATATTGAAAGTTATTTAGAATCGTGTGATAAAATCGAAAAAGTATTTGAGGAAACCTTGGCCGAGATCGAAAGTAACAACGCGGGAAAGCTAATAGCCAGAGATACGAAAAAAGCGATGAAAACAAAATAATCCTCAATTCACTCGAAAACTATGAACAAATTATTATTAATTGCTTTCGACATTTGAACATGACAGAACTAAAAAAAATTGAGCGTATGACATTTTATGAATACACGCTCAAGATGACGGCATTTCAATTAAAGATGGTAGACGAAGACTATGTGCTGCATAAAGCCGCTTGGCTAGCACAACAAGTTAAAGCTACGAAAAAAATGGGCAAAGAAATGCGGCCGTATTACACATCATTTGAAAAATTTTATGACTATGCGAAACGTGAAAGAATGGTGTTAGGTCAGGAAGAAGAAGCATTAAAGGATAACGACTTTTCAGATTTAATGATGAAAGCGAATAAATAGGAAAGGAGAAAAAAATGGGAACTAATAAAACAGGCATGGAATTAAATATAGACAATAATGGTTTTGTTTCTGGAATTACAACAGCCATTGATAAAACAAAAGAAATAGCTGATGTATCATTTGGTGCAGCACAAAAAATAGCAGAAATGGGTTCAGCACTCGCAGGAATATTTGATAAGATTGGCGTGTTCAGTTCAATTTCAGAAGGTTCTAAAACAGCGATGGGTGATATCGAGGGTGCCATCGACAATGGGTTAAATAATGTCTTTTTAGAAATTGCAAAAACACTTAAATCTGCTGATTTAGGTGCCTTTGATGAACTTGTTACCCAGATAAATAGCGTTATTAGTCAAATTGTCTCGGTGATCGATCAAGGGTTTGGCGTTATCATCTCGTATATCCCGAAATTAATGGAACCAGTCATGGTTTTTCTCAGTTATTTTCAAGAACATAGTGAAACGTTGATTCCAATTATCACGGCTTTAGTTGCCGCCTTTCTCACAGTTGGGACAGTTGTTGTCGTGTTGATTAAAGTAGCAGAAACGATAGCGACTGTGAAAGCATCGATTGATCTTTTTAAAGACGGACTAAAGCTTGTATCTAGTCCAATGGGAATAGCAGTCCTTGCAATTATGGCATTAGCTGCAGTTGCAATACTCGTATATGAAAACTGGGAAAAAATTAGCGAATTTCTTTCGAATTTGTGGACGGCAATAAAAGAAAAAGCAGTCGCTATCTTTACTGCAATTGTTGACTTTTTCAAAAAATGGGGAGGCGCTCTTTTGTCTATATTAGGAGGACCTATCGGTATTGTGGTTGGTTTAATAATTAGACATTGGGATACGATTAAAGCGAAGACTATCGCAGCATTTAATGCGGTGGCAAACTTTTTAGGCGATTGTTGGAATAGTATTGTTGGTTTTTTCCAAGGTGGCGTTGACAAAGTAGCTGGTTTTATCGACAAAATGATTGGTGTGTTTAACATCATAAAAGAATTTAGTTTAGTTGATGCTGGTAAAGCAATCATTGATGGATTTGTTAATGGGTTGAAAGCCGCATGGGAAGCGGGTAAAAAATTCGTTAGTGGCATCGGGGATTGGATTAAAGACCATAAAGGGCCAATTTCATATGACAAACGTTTACTCGTTGAAAATGGTCAAAGTATTATGTTTGGTCTTGATAAAGGTTTGCAAAATGGTTTTGGCGACGTTATGAGTAATGTTAATGGCATGAGCCATTCCATTAGTGCTTCGTTTACAGCTGATGCGAGTCAAAGTAATACTGCAACAACACAACCCGCCCAGTTCGTAGTTAATATTGGCAAACAAAATTTCACAGCATTTGTTGCAGATATTTCTGATGCGATGGGTGGCGAAACACAAATCAATATGCAAATTTAGGAGGTGAGTTTTTAGATGTACACATTTAAAGATGTAAAAAAAGATCCATTTAGAAAAATGAAGTATATACCAACATCAGCTATGCGTTATGATGGATTTTTGTTGGAAGATATATTGGAAGGTTATACAACATTAAAAGTTGAAGGTCGCGAAATGACATCCATTGTTTTGGAAAGTACAGAAGCACAAATTGGTGCAATTATTACGAATCAACGATTGCCTGCACGTATCATCACTGTCACTTATAAACTTCAGAATAAGAATGCGTTAGAATTACAACGCGATTTTAAAGAGTTGATGTTTCGTTTGTATCGTGATGAAGATGTCGCTATTTCATTTGAAGACGAACCGACGACAACCTACTATGGACGCTTTGAAACAGCGGATACAGTAGAAGGAAGTTCGAACAATATTATCAGTACGTTTACACTTTTTTGTTCTGACCCTTATAAATATGGTGCTGAAAATATAACAATCGGTGCGATTAATCATCATCTCCATTACCCAGTTACACCAATGACTGTGACTGCCAAAATGACAAAAACGTCCACTTTATCAATTGTGAATGGTTCACAAACGCTTAAAATAACGAGTGAAACTTTAGCAGTCAATGACGTGGTGCTTTTTGACTTTAAAAACGGCAAGGTGTTTGTTAACAATGTCGATCGCACAAATTTACTCGACTTGGATAGCGATTTTTCAAATTTTCAATTAAAAACTGACGATCGAGTGACCAGCGATGTTGCAACGCTGTCAATTGTGTATAGGAGTGTGGAGTTATGAGTGTCTACTTTTTTGATAACAAACAACAGTTAATTAAAATGAAGAACAATCGCACACTAATGCAATGCCTGCAAGAACAGGAAATAACAAGCGATAAATCTGACTTATTAAAAGATACTTTAACGGTCAGTTGTTTGTATGATAGTGAACTTGAACAAGCAGAGTACATTGCAGTTAGAGAGCGCAAGTCAGTTTATTCACTTTATAAAATACAAGAAGAGGAAATTGATGCGGAGATAATGAACTTTAAAGGCATTAATTTTGGTCTCGATGAGCTGAGTAATTATATCGTTAAGGAAGAGCAATCTCAGAAACAGACATTGACTGAAATAGCGAAGCAAGTCGTTAAAGCAACAGATGGAGAGTGGCATGTAACGGGGATAGTAAACAAGGTAGCCAGTGCAACTTTTCAATATATCTCGGTTAAAGATGCGCTGAAAACGATTCAGTCGTTAGGCTGTGAGCTGCTATTCAGATGTGAAATTAGCGGTACAGGTATTTCAAAAAAATGGATTGAGTTACACGATAAAATTGGAAAAGAAAGCACTAAACGTTACGAAGTTGGCAGTACGGCGCTAAAAGTTGTACGTACTAAAAATCGTTCCAATATCATCACAAGTATTGTTGGTCGAGGAAAGGGTGAAGATGTTGGTGATGGTAAAGGTAAACGTCTAGGTTTCGAAAAAGTTGACTGGAAAACACCTGTCGTCAAACCAAAAGGGCAGGCTTTTCTGGAATTGAAAAAGCTAACTGAAGTGCATGGTATCCCGATGAAAAATGGCGGAATGCGCAGGCGAGAACAAGTGGTTGTTTTTGACGATATTGAGGATGACAAGGAACTATTAACAGCCACTTATCAAATGTTATTAGATAATTCTCGACAGTTGGTACAATTTTCAAGCGAAGTGATTGGCGCCAGCTCGATTGGAGATAGAGTGAGTATTCACGATTATGACAAGGGCTATCATTATCAAACACGTGTCTTTTCAGTTAAGTATGATTGTTTAACAAACAAAGTAGACACAAGTTTAGGTGATAATTTACAGGGGTCTTCGGCTACAACACAGCTTGCCAACGTACAAAATGGCGTATCTGAATTGCAGAGTGTCAAAATGAATTTTTATGATTCAACTGAAGTAAGTAAGTAAGTGGCAAAGTGATATTATTCGCGGAGCTAAAGGTGGATCAGTGTTGTTAATGTCACCGTGGGATGCAAAAAAAGGTGAATCAAGACAACCTTATCAGATGGTTATCATGAATAAAGAGAGCTTAAAAGAATCGGATCACTTCTTAGTGATGAATTCGGAAGGCATCGGTTTTATTAATGGCGATTTTGACAAAGATAAATTCGAAACAGCTTGGACAATTGATGGTGAATTTAATGCGAATTATATTCGTGCGGGTGTGTTAAGCGGTATTTTGATTAAAGGTAACATCATAAAATCTTCTGATGAAGGTGATTTCCAAATTGTGCTAGATGGAGGGAGATTGAGTTTTGAAACAAAAACATTAGGAGATGATCCTGAAAATCAACACGGATCAGCGATTGCAAAAATCACTCCAACCTATGGCAAATCAGAAGGCAGTGATGAATTAAAAGCGAATGGTGTAGCGATTACTCAAATTCCTGGACAAATTTTCTCAATCAATTCAGGAGGGCAATCTGGATCTAGAGCAGTTGTTCAAGTACCTGCAGAGTCTACAATGGATTCTCTAAAACTGAATTTATATGGAGAAGTTAGAGTAGTTGGTGATTTTTATGTCAATGGAATTAAAATTGATGGCAATGGCGGAACGGGTGGAGGGAATGGTGGTTGGAATGGTCAATATCCACCTGAGGTAACAAGTGACATTGATAAGCGAGCTTGGGCGATTTGGAGTACATTAAGAGGGCATAGCTACAGTAAAGCGGCATCTGCAGCGATACTCGGAAATATCCAAGGTGAATCGGGTCCCCAAATGAACCCTGATACCGAACAAGTCGGAGGACCTGCATACGGACTTGTGCAATGGGATGGTTCTGCGTATCCACTTGTTGGCCAACCGACCGACAATGGTCGTGAATACGTCCAAAGGTTGATGAAATAAGCAAACATCACTGACGATTACAGAACAATTGTGCCACAGGTCAATCTAATTGAGTGGAGTATGAAATCGGGTCAATGGATTGGAGCTATCGAACCAAAAACAGTCAGTGGATTCAAAGCATCAACATCACCGAGAACAGCAGCAGGAGCATTCCTTTATAATTTTGAAAGACCTGCCGCTGCACATCCTGAGCGTGAAGATTATGCTCAGGCTTGGTATGACAAGTTTAAAGATTTAAAACAGCCGGGCGGGAAATACGGTATGCCAGTTGCACCAGGTTATCAAATCACTTCGTGGTTTGGCAATCGTGATGATCCATTGAATCCGGGAAATATAGTAACGCATAAAGGAATGGACTTTGCTGATAAAAGTGGAAGTCCTATTTTTGCGGCCGAAAGTGGTGAGGTTATTGCTTCGTTACCAACAGCATCAAGTGGTGGTTTTGGTGAATACATCGTTATCAAGCATGCCGATGATAATTGCACCGGTTATGGGCATTTAACGACAAGAATGGTTAATATCAGTAAAAAAGTAACAAAAGGGCAACAAATTGGAACAATGGGTTCAACAGGACAATCAACAGGCCCGCATTTGCACTTCTCTGTGGGAGCAGATTTGTGGGGACCCTATCAAGATCCTGCACCCTATTTAGGATTAAAAAGACCATAAGGAGGAATTAAAATGACAGTATATCAATTTAAGTTAAGTACAACAGCTGTTGCGAATCAAGTGGAATTAATTAGAGTGAGACAAGATGATGATGAATCACAAATTTTCCGTGCAACGATCTTTGAAGATGGAAAAGTGAAAAATTTAAACGGCGTATCCGCAGAATTTAATATGGTTGATGCACAGCACCATATTGTGGTTGATGACGCACGAATTGTGGACGCGACAAATGGTATTGTGGAATATCAATTGCGTAAAGAGGCGATGTTATCTGTTGGGCGTTGTAATGCTTATTTTAGTTTTAAATCAAATAAAGAAGTAGTGTATAGTACAAAAGATTTTAACTACAACGTCATTTGGTCAGCATTATCTTCACCCATGCACCAAGGGTGTGATTATGTTTGGACGGCCAGTGATTTAATCGATTCATTAAAGGATTGGATTGAACATGCAATGGGTGATTTTGATGACTGGTTCGAATCAGTCAAAGAAATTTTAGCAAGCATTGATCCTGGCGGTGTAATCCTGAATGAACTGCTAGAGCTTAAGAAAAAAATGGCGGAAATTGAATTAAAAGAAAATACTTTAGATTTGAAAAATAGTGAAGTCTTTTTCTATAGTGATTTAGGATTAGCAAGTAATACAATTCCAGGGTGTTTCGCTATTGATGATCAAAGAGATTATATCTACACTTATCAATCTAGTACCGATATTCCAACGGTTACACGAACCAATTCAAACGGTGTATATCTTGATAAAATGGATATTCCTAATGGAAAGGATATGAAATCTTTAGGTTGTGATTTTGCACAAGGTGTAGCCAATTTATGGGTAGAAGTAGGTGCTGATTTAGTAAGATTCACATACACACCGGGTGGTAATCTAGATACATCAGTTAACAAAACAAAGATAACTTTTGATGGTTCAGTTAATAGAAAACGTTTTGGTGTATCTATTGATAATTACCAAGGAGTTGTTTCTTGTATCGTTGATGAAATGATTGTTGTTTATTCCCTCAAAGACATCGGACAGCAACCTATTAAAAGTATTAAAATTGACAGCGATATTATGAGTAGTTTATGTGGTTTTCATTATTTCGATAATAAAGCGTTTGTGTTATCATCTGAAAATTCAGTTAGAAACCCTACCTATATTACCACGTATACGGAAGACGGACGTGTAATAAATTATAAAATTGATGTTTTTGGGGATATTGAAGAAGAACATTATAGTACCGTAAGATATCCCAATGGTATTCAGCTTTTAAAAAATCGTACCACTAATAAACTTAGTTTGGTGTTCTCAGTAACTCGAGGAAGAATTGGTTTTAGAGAGACCCAGCTTTTTGCGTTGCATCAAAAGGGCAATGATCTTAAAAGATTATTCAATTTAGCTCAGTTTGGGCAAAATTATAGGATGATGTCTTCTTCAGGTAGAAGTCAATTAATTTCTGAGGGAACGACAGAATTAAAAAACATAACAAGACCTGGCTACTACTATATTACAGTTGATTTAGCAACTAAATTAAAAGATATTCCAATGCACACAGGAAAGCACGGCTATTTCCTTGAGGTGCAACCAACAAATAATTGGGGGATATTTATTCAAACATTAAAACGTAACGCACAGGGGACGACAGTAATGACATTTGAACGCGTCATTAATCCTAGCTCTAACATTATCGGTGAATGGAATTTGTCACAAGGTCGTATGCCAAATAAAATTAGTTATTGGGACGAAACAACAAAAGTATTGAGTTCTGTAAGATACCCTATCGAGTACTATATTACAAGCACAGAATTTAATAAACTTAATGATATTCCTACCGAATTTAAAACAGGTGCGGGTTACTGGATAGAAATTTCTACTTTAGGAACGAATAACGCAGTGGTACAAACAATTACAAAAAATGGATTGAGTGGATTCTTTCAGGCTAAGCGAATTGTTTCAGATGAAAAAATTGGAGAATTTAAAGTCTTATAATAGGAGGTTGGAAATGAACAAGCAAAATAAACTAGTTTACCAAACGACAGTTAATATTGAACAAGAATTATATCGTGTTAGAGATGCTGTTAATAAGTTAAGAAAGCCAAATAGTGTTGTCGTCCCTTTTTTAACAGATACTCATGCAGGTGTAAGAAATAAAAATCTTAGCTATTTAAAGAAAACAGGATACGATCATATGGAAAACCTTGTGAATCTTACCAAAATTTTAAATTGTGACTATGTTGTACACGGAGGCGATGTGATTGATGGGAGTTCTCTCACTTTAGCGGATGTACATCTGTCTTTTGAAGAGACTGTGAAACGGTTGATGGAAATTGAAGTGCCTGTTTTTATGATGCGAGGCAACCATGATGATAATTCATTAGGTGATTCTTATTTAGCAAACGATTTATCACATGTTATTAGTTTTGATACGCTTAAAAACTATTTATTTGATAAAAGGTTACACAAAAGTAAATTGATTGATAATCCTTTAGAACCAGGTGGCTCATATGGTTATTATGATGATGAACGTAATAAAATCCGCGTATTCTTTTTCGATAGTTTTAATACACGTCAGGAGTTGCTAAATGGTGATTATAAATTCCCATTAGTTTCTAGCAAAGGTTGTTTTGCCAATACACAGCTAAATTGGATGGCAGATAAAATGAAGCGGATTCCAAGTGGTTATAAAGCTATGATTTTCAGTCATACAGGTCTGGTTGACTATCGTAATAGTAACTCGATTATACATCCAGAAGTGCGCAATGCTGGAGCTGTTCAAGCTTTACTAAAAGCATTTGAAACAGGCTCTAAACTTTCATATAAAGGAACAGATAAAGATTTTCCTATTCAAGTTGATATTGATTTTGGAGGAGTTGCGACTAATGTTTTGGCATGGATTAATGGGCATGTACATGGAGATTATCTAAAAGAAATTCCTCAAACAAAAATCCCTTCGATTGCCAATCTATGTTCTAAACCAGATAGCACAGAAACGTATCAATATCGTAAGTTTGGGACTATCTATGAGGATAGTTTTACTGTGTTTGTTGTAACACCCACACAGTTAGATTCAAAAATTGAAATGGTGAGATTCGGAGCAGGAAGAATCATCTAATAAAGGAGTGGAAAAATAATGGTAGTAAAAAAAATAAAATTTAATCATCTTGATGTGAACGCTGACTTAAAACCATTATCAGATTTAAATGTTGAGTTCTATGATCAAGATATAAATACTTCAGTGTTGCGTTTTAAATTAACTTATTTTGAAAAAGGGATAGACTTATCTTCAAAAAAAATTAATACGTACATTTTTTTAGTGGCGGAAGATGGTAGCAAAGTAAGTGATTATTTAGCTGTATTTAATGAAACAGAAGGTATTGTCAGCTATACAATTCCCAAAGACTTTTTAAAACATACAGGGCGTGTAAGAGGACAAGTTTATCTTTATCAACAAGATAATATTATAGTAACCCGTGAGTTCTCATTTATGATTAAAGCTAGTTTAGTTAATAGTTTTAGCTCTGAAACAAAGGTTGAGTATATTAAAACTTTTGATGATTTAGAAACAGTTGTCAAAAGTAAAGTGATTGCCATTGAAGAAGCAATTAAAGGTGGAACAGATTATGTGTCACAAATGATTGAAACAGTAAAAAATGGAGAAAAAATCATCACTGATGTATCTAACAATGCGATTACGACCGTTACAACTAAAACTGATACGTTATTACAAACAATTGCAGATAATAATGTCGCTTTGAAAAAAGATACCTATATTTACACAGATGGAAATGGTTTTAGCAGAGAAGTTTCTAAAGGAGAAACTGATTGGTATAGAATTACGGATGCAGGTAATTATAGTATTACAAAAGAGGAAATGTCGATAAATGCGCCACCTAAAGGCGATTCTTTTAATCTTATTGTAAATACAAGCTCGCCATCATTACGTGATTTAACAGCAGTGAACTCTGTGTCCGGTGCTATATACACAAATGTGTTGTCAAGTAGTGGTTGGAGCGGATGGAAGCAACTGTTGAGAGATGTGGATACGAGCCATTGGCAAAAACAAGCAACAACAAACGAAGATGGAACTTCCATCAATATTTCAGGCTATAATTTACTTGATGTTGAGGACATCAAAAATTTTGATGGTTATGTTACAAGTGCCTTAAACGCTCCTATAAATATAACTTCAGGATACGTTAAACGTAAATACCGTAGCGGGTATATTGAAATTGTATTTGCACCACATTCAGGGAAACAGGTTTATCGTAATTCTTATAACGCAGCTGCAAAAGTTTGGGTAGGATGGGAAAAAAATGTCAATGCATCTGAATTAGCTGAACTAAAAGGTACAGATACAGGTTGGCAACCTTTAAAATTAATTAATGGTGTAACTGCATCGGTAGCACCTATGTATCGATTGTATAGTAACAATAATATTTATTCGCTCAGTTTTAAGGGAACTATGAATGCATTTACAAATAGAGATACTGTCATCGCCAAATTACCATCAACTGTGATAGAAAAACTGGATAGATCGCTTACATTCCTCTGTCTTACGTCTGTTAATGCAAGTACAGCCAGATTTAATCGCTGGATTGTAGAGTTAAATGGAGATGTAAAATTTACTGCTAGTAATTACAATACGGATGGTTCATCTGGTGCATGGAATCCGTTAGATATTACATTAACAATTTAAGGTATTAATGAATAAAATCAGAAAATAAAGAGGGTGTTTTATAATGTATAAAGTAGTGGGAAATGCGTATAATTCGGGTCGATACACGATGGATAATTTACGACTGTTAGTTGTTGCTAAAATGCTAACAACTCAACAATTTGAAGAGCTAACATCATTTGGTTTTTATCTGAGTGAGATGGGCGATGGTGATTGATGGAAAAAGATATCGAAACTGAAATTTTAGTGAAACTTGCTAAAATTGAGGAGAATACAAAAGGATTAGACGAGACCACAAAGATTGCTGGTACAGCTTTTCACTTAGCAAAAGAACTTGAAAAGCGTCAGGATCGTATGGATATTAGTAATAAATGGTCGTGGGGATTTATTATCACGCTAGGTATTACTTTAATCGGCTACTTTTTAACAAAATTATAGGAAGTGATAGTAGTGAAAAGTTATTTAGGTATCAATTGGAAAGTTCGTATTAAATCAAAAATATTTTGGATGGCCTTTATACCGGCGATTCTTTTTTTATGCTCAAAATTGTTGGTTTTATTTGGAATAGTGTTTGATTTTACACAAATTGAAGAACGATTATTGGATATAGTAGGAGCTGTTTTTAGCATCCTTGTTTTGTTAGGTGTTGTTGTAGATCCTACCACGATAGGTGCCGGAGACAGTGAACAAGCACAACGGTATGATGAACTGAGGGGAGGTGAGTAAGTAATGAAAGTTATTAATAATGCGGTCTGTCGCGGAGTCGCAGGCAAACGTATTGGCAATGTTAAAGGTGTTGTTTTGCATAATACATGGGACAACAAGAGTGCAAACTCACATATTGAGCGGTTAGGGAAAATGAATAATAAACAACTTGAGGAAGGTTTTGCACACTATTATGTGGATGAAGAGACAATTGTACGCGTGGAAGATACATTCAATAAAGCATGGCATACGGCTAACGTAGAAGGTAATGCTTACTATATCGGTATAGAAGTAAAAGGAAATCGTCAAACAACAAAGCAAGTTTTTTTAAAAGCTGAACAAAATGCATTTAAACAAGCTTATGATGATTTAAAATACTATAACTTACCAATCAGCCGTAATACTGTACGTTTACATTGCGAATTCACTGCAACAGAATGTCCTAAACGATCATTAATTGAGCATTGTGGTTATGATAGTAATCAAAAACAACCTCAAGCGGTAATTGATAAACTGAAAGATTTTTTTATCGCTCAAATTAAAAAACAGGGTAATACGGATACCATTAAACCACCTGCTGCTCTCAAACCACAGGAAGTTAAGCGTGTGGCGGAAAAAGGTATATTTTATCCTAATACAAGAGTAGCAATCAAACATACGCCTACACTTAAAGCTAAGCAAGAAGCTACGCTAGGTAAAGGCGAGTCAGTTATTTATGACAGCTATGTTAAATCAAATGGTTATGTTTGGGTATCCTATATCCGAAACAACGGTAAGCGAGGCTATGCGTGTTCTCGTGATGTTAAAACAGGTAAAGCTTACGGTGAATTTAAATGAAGTAAGCGAGGAGTTTTAAATCTAGTTTGATGTATTAACTAGATTAATTTAACATTTTCGAAAAGGATGTAAGAAAAATAAACTATTATCTATAGAACAATAGATAATAGTTCTATCTTAATTGATATGAATTCATCATTAAACAAAACTACAAAATTAGAATGAAATGAGGAATATAGAATGAATATTAGTAAAGTTGGTTTAGATTTAATTAAAGAATATGAAGGATTACGCTTAACTGCTTATAAACCAGTTGCGAGTGAGCAATATTGGACAATTGGTTATGGACATTATGGCCCTGATGTATGGGCTGGACAGGTCATTACCCGAGCTCAAGCTGACGCTTATTTACGCAGTGATGTTCGGAGATTTGAGAAAGCAGTGAACTCAGCAGTTAAAGTGAGTATTAACCAAAATCAATTTGATGCGTTGGTTTCTTTTACGTATAACTTAGGCGAAGGGACACTGTATAGCAGCACTTTACTACAATATGTCAATAAAAAACAGTTTGGAAATGCTGCAGATGAATTTTTACTATTTGTGAATGCAGGCGGACAACCATTACCAGGGCTAGTACGTCGCCGTAAGCAAGAAAGAGCGTTGTTTTTAAAAGCTTACAATGCCATTTTATGGCGATATGCACGCGAAGATTTAAATTTACGAACAAAAGCAGATTGGAATTCTAGTGTAGGAGCAACGGTACCCTTGGGATATGCTGCACAGATTAATTACGGAGTACAATCAAATGATTTTGTGCAAGTCATTTTCCGAGAAAAGAAATATTGGTATAAGGAGAGTTTAACACTTTATTGGTATGATCAAGACCCAGCAGTTGTGTATACAGTAGTTACCGAAATTGGCTTCAGAGGACAGTCGAAATGGGATAGTAGAATTGTTGCTAAACGTAAAAAGGGAGACAAGGTCCGCGTGGTAGGAACATCACAAAATGGATGGCTTAAATGTGTTTTAGATGACACAGTAGGCTATATTCCAAACAATAGCATGTATTTAGTTAAGTAAGTAGAAAGCTCGTATCTTAATTGATACGGGCTTTTTTTTGTGTATTCCAGTATAATTCATCGTATAGTATTGTTAGTGAGAGTTAGTTGAATTAACTCAATCCCATAAAAGATAGGATGTTTAATATGGAAGAAATATATTTAGCAGGTGGATGTCTCTGGGGTGTACAAGCTTTTATCAAAACGATACCAGGGGTGCATAAAACAGAAGCGGGCAGAGCAAACGGTAATAGTGATAGCTTAGAAAATCAGTATGATGGTTATTCGGAGTGTGTAAAAATAACGTTTGATTCTCAAACATTAACAGTGGAAAGTTTAATGACGTATCTATTCGAAATTATTGACCCATACAGTATCAATAAGCAAGGTGAAGATATTGGCGAAAAGTACCGAACAGGCGTTTATAGTAAGAATAAAAAGCATTTGGAAGCAGCGCAACATTTTATTGACATACGCGATGATGCAGATCAAATTGCAGTCGAAGTCTGTTTACTGACAAATTATCTCCGTAGTGCTGAGGAACATCAGGATCGATTAGATAAATTTCCCAACGATTATTGTCATATTCCTGATATGCTGTTAAAAAAATATCGTAAAGTTTAATAAGGATCGAAAAAACTCTTTTTTTACAGAGGAAATTTGTAGCAGGTATTTTATTTGTTGTGTTAAAACAGTGCATTTAGGACTATTGCTGGAACATTTTTATTGGCTTATAAGATTTTAAATTCCAATTGTGGTAACATTAAGTTATAGATTCGAATAGATGCATATAATGAAAAGAGGCGTAATTATGGTAAAGTGGTATGGATCAGGTCAAGAGAGAGCTTCAGAAGCATTAGTGATTATTTCAAAAATAATTAACGCTTTGACAGTTGAAAATCACCGCCCATTAGTCTCTATTTTTGAAGAAGCATACAGAGAGTTAGAAAAACCAACACAATCACCAACACTTATTCTCAGTAGATTACAATTAAGTGTAAGTGGATGCTTAACTAAAAATGAAATTGTTTTACCTCGTGAAACCCAAGAATTATTGTCACAATTATCGTCGTTATCCTATATTAGGTATGGGGGTTAATCTCTTTATGCTGTGGAAATAATAAATAATTACCATTGTAAAATGAATATATTCATAAGGAGGTGGTTGTCATTGCAATAACAGTTTGCTATGTAGAGGCGATTAGTGTCGATGAGTTGGAAAACAAAGTGAAAGAGCGTTTGCATGAATTACAGCTTGACCATGAGGTAAAAGGAGTAAACACTAGTGTAACATTTACTAACTATGGAACTCGAGAGTATCTAGCTCAAATAACTTATGTAAAATAAAATGAAATCGGGCATCCAAAAGGATGCCCGATTTCATATCCTAAATTAGGAATCGCTGCATTGAAAAGTTATTAAATGAAGTTTGAATAGAAGTGACTAATCAAAAACGAAACAAGTTATGAGTGGTTTTGTTAAAGGAAAGTTTACCATACGGGTGTTTGAAAGGATTTTTGATTAGAAATTTAATGTATCTTAATGTATGATACGATATTAGTATTTGAACTCTTATTTTTTATTTTCAATACATAATATTATAAATAATAAGTGGAAATCTATTTAATAAGAGTAAGAAAAGGTATTTGTTCAATAAAAGTTTTTCCATGGACAATTCCTTTTTCAACAAGTTCCTCAGCTGTTTTGAAAAATTGTGTGTCTGAATTAGGCGCTGTCAGCAGGTAACTTTTTTCCTCGCCATATAAACGTGAAATCCACCATTCTTTGCCATCCAAATAAAATGGTAGCTCTTGGTGATCATCTACAATGTCTTTTCTGAAATCTTGCCAGATTTTTTGGTCCATTTACACTTCACCTCCTAATATCCTTTTTCGTTAGACCACCCCAAATTATGACGATGTGGTACTTTAGGATTTTTTTTAATTTCTATGGTTTGAATAATGGATATCAGTTCTGTACTTTTCCACTTTCACCGTAGTATCTTTTTAAATTTAATTTACCATATATATCTGTTGAATAATATGATTTTCGACTTGTAGCAATATTATTCATCGAATGGAAATACACGCTTGTTCATTTCATTTTTGATTTATTTCTATAGGTATCATTGAAAAAGAAATAAGTACTGTTATGTTAGTATTTTAGAAGATATTAATTATAATACAACAGAATTTGAGACATTTTAAAAATATCCAACTGAATCAGAAAAGAAAATATTAGATGAAATTCTGAAAGAATTGAAAAAGATTAGACAGTCAAAAATTGATTCCAATGAGATTTTTAAAGATGATGGTAATTAAAAAAGCACCCATGTAGGGTGTTTTTTTTTGCTTATTTTTATAATCGTGTACCGAGAATAAATATTTTACGTGGGTCATATATTGTAAGACCGATAAAGAGAAAAAGGGGTGATACTATGTGGAATAAAATAAACGTGTGTATCGAGATTGCCTATAATATTGTTCGTTTGGTAGTTTTAGTGGTTGCATTGTTTAAGTAGTGGGATTTTGACACTAAAAAATATTTTGACATTATTTTGACATTTCACAAACAAAAACCCTCCCAACCGCTTATGTATCAAGGGTTAGGAGGGTTTGTAATTATGTCCTGAGAGGGATTCGAACCCACGACCGATGGCTTAGAAGGCCATTGCTCTATCCTGCTGAGCTATCAGGACTAAATGTGCAACAAAGTTGTACTCAACAAAACTTATTGTATGATTTTATTGGCTAAATGTCAATAGTTAAAGCGGAAATAATGAAAAACAGATGGTGACAAAGGCTGATTTGGTTGAGATACCCACACCAACATTATCGTCCATCTGTTATATCATAAAAATAGTTAAGGTATTAATGTGTTAAGTGCTATTACTTAATATCACTCAAATAAAAGAGCAGTTTTAAATAATCTTTTGGTTCTGTGATTGTGTAAAGACGAATATCGCTGTGAACTTGTGATTGAATTGTAATAGTATCTGCTTGGTAATTGGCAGTGATCGAGCCAATTTTGGCATCAGATAACATATCGTAGATAGTGAAAGACTGTCTGTGAGAAACTTCGAGGTGTTTACGGATATGAATATTGCTACTAGATAGATGATTGATAGTATGCAGGACTTTCTCAAGTCCTTCGCTTTTACTATCATTGAGAGCTTTTAGCGTTGACATTGAATGACCTCCATAAGATAATGTGACGTATAGACCTGTACCCGTATTGAAAGAGACTAAAACGTAATAAGAGGAGGTTGGTCATGAGTTCTGAAGAAGATCGTATGCTGAAAAAAATGCTGGTGTCTGCTAACCGTGTAGCGCCTGAAGATCGACAAATTACCAATTTACTCATAGATATTTATCAAACTGAAAGCAAACATTATGAGGCGATTCAAGTAGGTGAGCGCTTCATGCGAATTGTTGCAACAGATATTGATATCATAGAAAAATTAGCAGCGAGCTACTTGAAAAGTGGTCGTATTCGTGAATACCAACACTGGTTAGAGGATTTAGCGATTGTCGAAGAAACAAAAACGATAGAAGCAGTTGAACAAACGGATAATCTAACGTATATGAGTGCGAGTTTCGTGATACATCCACATATTCAATTTGCTCGTTGGCCGTTGCATGACCAATTAGGTTTTTTGGAACGCGGTAGCTATGTGCAATTAAAAGGCTATTTTCAGGATATCCATCAATTATTACAAGATGAAGGGATCACAATGGAGCAGCGTGTTGCATTGATAGAAGCATTGCATCGTTTGGAGGATGTTTCTCAATATAAGCTTGTAGTGATGGGAGAAGAAGTGACTGTTATTCCAGCACAAATCGATTTACGAGTAGATAATACTTTCTATAATAGTTTAATTGAGAGGGTAACCGTTGAATTGGAAAATGAGAATCCCTCGTTAGCTCAAGAAGTAGAAACTGTTATTCGACGACATCAAACCGCTACTTATCCTCTAACGCCTGATTTTGGAACAGTCAATGAATGGTGTGAATCCTATTTAGAATGGTTTTATCGTCTTAATCAAGAACCGTTAGATAATGCGGATGTGTCTCAAGAAGTGCTTAAAATTGATGAAGTAGAACGGTACGCCTTAGAAAATATGTCGTTTTAGTAATTATCAGTTGAAAAGACGACGTATGATAGTATATACTTGTATAGGTTGAACTTAAAACAAAAAAATATATAAACGAGCGTTAGCATGAAATTAAAGAACTGACGTTCACTATTTATGGAGGGAATTATATAATGACTGCACAATGGACGAAACAAGAAGGTAACGAAGGTAAATTAACTATCACTATTCCGAAAGAGGACGTAAAAGTTGCTCTTGACGAAGCGTTTAAAAAAGTACGTAAAACATTAGCACCAAAAGGTTTCCGTAAAGGTAAATTACCACGTCAAATATTTAACCAAATGTACGGTGAAGCATCATTATATAACGATGCATTAGACATCTTATTACCAAAAGTATATCCTGCAGCAATCGACGAAGTAGGTATCAACCCAGTAGCATCTCCAAACGTTGATATTGAAAAAATCGAAGCTGACGCTGACTGGGTTATCTCAGCAATCGTAACAGTAAAACCTGAAGTTAAATTAGGTGAATACAAAGGTCTTAAAGTAGATAAAGCTGATGTTGAAGTATCTGACGAAGATGTTCAACATGAATTAGCTCATTTACAAAGCCACCAAGCTGAATTAGTTTTAAAAGAAGATGCAGCTGCTAAAGGCGATACAGTCGTAATCGATTTTGATGGTTACTTAGATGGCGAGCAATTCGAAGGTGGAAAAGCTGAGAACTATTCATTAGAATTAGGTTCTAACTCATTCATCCCAGGATTTGAAGAACAATTAGAAGGCAAAAAAGCTGGCGAAAACGTTTCTGTAAACGTAACATTCCCAGAAGATTACCAAGCAGAAGACTTAGCTGGTAAAGCTGTAGAATTCAAAGTTGCAATTCACGAAGTTAAAACAAAAGAAGTGCCAGAATTAGATGATGAATTAGCTAAAGATATCGATAACGAAGTTGAAACGCTTGCTGAATTAACTGAAAAAGTTAAAGCACGTTTAACTGAAGATAAAGCGACTAAAGCTGTTCAAGCTAAAGAAAACCAAGCTTTAGGTCAAGCTGTAGAGAACGCTGAAGTTGACGTTCCTGAAGTAATGATCGAACAAGAAACTGAAATGTTGAAAAAACAATTCACTCAAGATATCGAAGCACAAGGTTTAACTACTGAACTTTACTTCCAGTTCACTGGTCAAACTGAAGAAGCTTTAAACGAGCAAATGGCAACAGATGCTGGTGGACGTGTGAAAACTAACTTAGTTTTAGATGCAATTGCTAAAGCTGAAGGCATTGAAGTAACTGAAGAAGAAGTTAACGAAGAAGTTGCACGTTTAGCTGAAATGTACAAAATGGATGTACCAACTGTCCGTATGGCATTAGGTGACCTTACAACTGTTACTGAAGATTTACAAATCCGTAAAGCAGTTAAATTTGTTGTTGATAACTCAGTAGAAGCGTAAACTGATAAAATAACATATTGAAAACACTGTCGCCTTGTAGGAAGATACCTTTCCTACAAGGTGTTTTTTATTGCTAGAAATCAGTAAATGATGATTGTGACAGGCGTTTGAAATAAGCTGTTTGATTGTAAGTGTTTTAGTTGCAAGTTAATACATCAATGAGTATAGTTATGGTAGTATAAAACATTATTCGAAAGAGAGATATTGCTAAGCAATTACTTTCTTTAGGTAACCAGTTGATTTAAGGAGTGACGTACGTGTCAAAATTTGATGAAAAAAACCAATTGAAATGTTCATTTTGTGGTAAACCACAGGATGAAGTTAAAAAATTAATTGCAGGTCCAGGCGTTTATATCTGTGATGAGTGTGTTGATTTATGTAATGAAATTATTATTGAAGAGTTGGAACTGGCACCAACAGCACCAATTTTTGAAGAATTACCAAAACCAAGTGAGTTACGTTCAACATTAGATGAATATGTTATTGGGCAAGATCGTGCAAAACGTGCATTATCAGTTGCCGTATATAACCACTATAAACGTATCCAAGCGACTGCTTCACAAAGCGAAGGCGACGTTGAATTGCAAAAAAGCAACATTTGTTTAATCGGACCTACGGGTAGTGGTAAAACATTGCTTGCTCAAACATTAGCTCGCGTGCTAGATGTGCCATTTGCAATAGCAGATGCTACAAGTTTAACTGAAGCGGGTTATGTTGGAGAAGATGTTGAAAACATTCTCTTGAAACTTATTCAAGCAGCTGACTTCGATGTAGAACGTGCTGAAAAAGGGATTATTTATATCGATGAGATCGATAAAGTTGCCCGTAAATCAGAAAACACTTCTATTACACGTGATGTGTCTGGTGAAGGTGTGCAACAAGCATTGCTTAAAATTTTAGAAGGTACAGTTGCAAGCGTGCCACCTCAAGGTGGACGTAAACATCCTAACCAAGAATTTATCCAAATCGATACAAGTAAAATTCTCTTTATCGTTGGTGGTGCTTTTGATGGTGTTGAAGATATTGTTCGTAACCGTCTAGGTGAAAAAGTAATTGGCTTTGGTAAGGAAAGCGTTAAATTTAATGAGAATGAATCATTAATGCAAAAGGTTGTTCCTGAAGACCTCTTGAAATTTGGTTTGATTCCTGAATTTATCGGTCGATTACCTGTTATGGCAACCTTAGAGTTGTTAGATGAGCCAACGTTGATTTCAATATTGACGCAACCTAAAAATGCTTTAATCAAGCAATACCAACGTTTGTTAGAGTTAGATGAAGTTGAACTTGAAGTCACTGAAGATGCTTTAAGTGCAATTGCGCTATTAGCAATCGAACGTCGTACTGGAGCGCGTGGTTTACGTTCAATCATCGAGCATATTATGCTTGACGTAATGTATGAAGTGCCAACACGTGAAGATGTTATTAAATGTAAAATCACTGCTGACGTTGTGAATGAAAAAGCACAACCAATCCTTATTCTAAATGATGGTTCAGAAGTAGCAATGGCATAGCGATTGTTAGTTTTGTAGTGTATAATGTAAAATGAGCAAGTAAATAAGCTAACTACCTTGTGCATGTTAAAGCAAGGTAGTTTTTTTAAGGAGCGAGACGATGAAAGTTAATCAAGTAGAATTATTAATCAGTGCTGTCCGACCGGATCAGTACCCTAAAGCCTTATTGCCAGAGTTCGCTTTAGCAGGTCGTTCGAATGTCGGGAAATCGTCATTTATCAACCGCATGTTACAACGAAAAGCAATGGCACGTATCTCATCAAAGCCTGGTAAAACACAAACACTTAATTTTTATGAAGTTGAAAAGAAATTAATTTTTGTTGATGTACCTGGATATGGTTATGCTAAAATTTCTAAAAGTGAACGCGCCAAATGGGGCGTAATGATGGAAACGTATATGACAGATCGAGCACCGTTACGTGCGGTGATTCAAATTGTAGATATGCGCCATAAACCATCGAATGATGATGTAACGATGTATGAGTTTCTGAAACATCATGGTATCCGTGTCATTATTATTGCGACAAAAGCAGATAAAATTCCAAAAGGTCGCTGGCAAAAAAGTATTAAAGAAATTAAAGAAACACTTGGTTTTGACCCAGATGATAATATCGTTATGTTTTCATCTGAAACTGGTTTAGGAAAAGACCAAGCATGGAAGATTATTGAAAAATTCATGTAAGGGGTGAGTAGATGTCGAAACGTAACATCATAAAATCGCAAACAGCTTTCAAAGAGGCTGTGACTAAAATGCCAGGTGGTGTAAGTAGTCCAGTTCGTGCATTTAACTCTGTTGATACAGATCCTGTTTATTTTGATCGTGGCAAAGGCGCGTATTTATACGATATTGATGGCAACAAATACATTGATTATGTATTATCATGGGGGCCTCTTATTTTAGGGCATGCAAATGATAAAGTCGTGCGTGCTGTTCAAGAAACGGCAGCAAAAGGTATGAGTTTTGGCGCGAATCATCTCAGTGAATTAGCATTGGTTGACGAAGTTATTAAACGTGTACCATCTGCAGAATCAGTGCGTTTTGTTAACTCGGGTACTGAGGCGACAATGAGTGCGCTTCGTCTTGCTAGAGGCTATACAGGACGTGATTTGATTATTAAATGTGTCGGTAGTTACCACGGTCATGGCGATTCGTTATTAATCAAAGCAGGATCAGGAGTAGCAACTTTAGGCTTACCTGATTCTCCCGGTGTGCCTAAAGGAACTGTTCGTGATACTATTACAGTGCCGTATAATGATTTAGAAGCTGTTGAAGCGGTTTTCAAACAATATAAAGATCAAGTAGCGGCGATTATCGTTGAACCGGTTGCGGGTAATATGGGTGTTGTTCCACCAGTAGAGAACTACCTTGAAGGTTTACGTGAAATTACTAAACGTCATCAAGCGTTATTGATTTTTGATGAAGTGATGACAGGGTTCCGCGTTGGAATAAATTGTGCACAAGGGTACTTCGGTGTAACTCCAGATTTAACGTGTTTAGGTAAGGTTATCGGTGGCGGAATGCCAGTAGGTGCTTATGCAGGACCACGTGAGATTATGGATAATGTGGCACCAAGCGGCCCCATTTATCAAGCAGGAACATTATCAGGTAATCCTTTAGCGATGACTGCGGGTGTGGAGACATTGCGTCAGTTAACGCCTGCTGTTTATGATGATTTTACAATTCGAATTGATCAGTTAACAGACGGTATAAAAACAATCGGTAAAGCACATCAAATTCCTGTAACGGTTAATCGTGCGGGGTCAATGTTTGGCTTTTTCTTTGCTGAAGGACCTATCGCTAATTTTGAGGATGTGAACCGTGCCGATTTAAAACTGTTCAGTCATTATTATCGTGAAATGAGTGAACGCGGTATTTATTTACCTCCTTCTCAATTTGAAGGTTTGTTTATCTCAACAGAACATACAAAAGCAGATATTGATACAACGTTGAATGCGATGGAAGATACCTTTAAACAACTCCAATTATTGACGAACAGCGCTCGCTAGTGCTACAATAATGGAAACATAAATAGTAGACCAACAACGATGATGAGGAAGAGTAAATGGGTGGATTAGTATAGAGAGGAAACGGGTGCTGGAAGTTTCTCTAATTGCCGATTGAACGTAGCCTTTGAGTTGCTTTTTTGAACTAATAGTAGAAAAAGCCGGTGCGAGCCGTTACAGAAATGAAGTGCTAAACGTTAATCGTTTGGTATAAAGGTGGTACCGCGGAATGCTCTTTTCGTCCTTTCTAGGATGATTAGAGTATTTTTTTATGCGCAGAAAGGATGATTATAATGACAGAAAAACAAACATTAGCAACAAAATATGAACCACAATCTATTGAAGAAGGCCGCTACGACTGGTGGGTAAAACAAGGCTTTTTTGAAGCAACAGGAGACACAGCTAAGAAACCGTTTAGTGTTGTTATTCCGCCACCCAATGTAACAGGTAAATTACACTTAGGACATGCTTGGGATACGACGTTGCAAGATATTATTACACGTCAAAAACGTATGCAAGGTTACGATGTTTTATGGTTGCCAGGTATGGACCATGCAGGTATCGCGACTCAAGCTAAGGTTGAAGCGAAACTACGTGAAGAAGGCGTCACACGCTATGATTTAGGACGTGAAAAATTTGTTGAACAAGTATGGGATTGGAAAGAAGAATATGCCGGTCATATTCGTCAACAATGGGGTAAATTAGGTTTAGGTTTAGACTATTCTAAAGAGCGCTTTACATTGGATGCAGGTCTTAATACAGCTGTTAATAAAGTGTTCGTTGATCTTTATAAAAAAGGTTTAATTTATCGTGGGGAACGTATCATTAACTGGGATCCAGCAGCTAAAACAGCATTATCTGATATTGAAGTTATCCACAAAGATGTAGCCGGTCACTTCTATCATTTGCGTTACCCGTTAACAGATGGTTCAGGTTTCTTAGAAGTTGCGACAACTCGTCCTGAAACGATTCCTGGTGATACAGCTGTAGCAGTCCATCCAGATGATGAACGTTACCAAAAATACATTGGTAAAACAATTAAATTACCGTTGATGGACCGAGAAATTCCAATCATTGCTGATGAATATGTTGAACGTGAATTTGGTTCAGGCGTTGTTAAAATCACACCCGCACATGATCCTAATGATTTTGAAGTAGGTGAACGTCATGATTTACCGCGTATTATTGTTATGCATGAAGATGGTTCGATGAACGAGAATGCTGGTAAATACGAAGGTATGGACCGTTTTGAATGTCGCAAAGCGATTATTAAAGATTTTGAAGCGCTTGATCTTGTTGTGAAAATTGAAGATCATCCTCATTCAGTGGGCCATTCAGAGCGTACAGATGCAGTTGTTGAACCCTATTTATCAAAACAATGGTTTGTTAAAATGACGCCGTTGGCAGAACAAGCATTGGCTTTACAAAAATCGGAAGATAAAGTTAACTTTGTACCTGACCGTTTTGATGCCCAATATGTACGTTGGATGGAAAATATTCATGATTGGTGTATCTCTCGTCAATTATGGTGGGGACACCAAATTCCTGCTTGGTACAATGAAGCAGGCGAAATTCATGTTGGCATGGAAGCACCAGCTGGCGAAGGTTGGACACGAGATAACGACGTATTAGACACATGGTTCTCTTCTGCTTTATGGCCATTTTCAACAATGGGTTGGCCGGAAGAAGATGCCGAAATGTACAATCGTTATTTCCCAACAAATGTATTGGTAACTGGTTATGATATTATTGCTTTCTGGGTGTCACGTATGATTTTCCAATCAGTTGAATTTACTGGCCGCCGTCCCTTTGAAGATGCACTGATTCATGGTCTTGTACGTGATGAAGAAGGACGTAAAATGTCTAAATCATTAGGTAATGGTGTGGATCCAATTGATGTTATTGAGAAATACGGTGCGGATTCGTTACGTTACTTCTTAACAACAGGAACATCACCGGGTCAAGATTTACGTTTTAGCTATGAAAAAGTAGAAGCAACGTGGAACTTTATCAATAAAATTTGGAATGCTTCACGTTTTGTAATGATGAATATTGAAGGTATGGAAGCAAAAGATATTGATTTGAGCAACGTAACAGATGTAAGTGATCAATGGATTTTAACTCGTCTAAATGAAACTATTGCGAAAGTAACTGAGCTATCTGAACGTTATGAGTATGGTGAAGTAGGTCGTCACTTAAATAACTTTATTTGGGATGATTATTGTGATTGGTACATTGAAATTAGTAAAATTACTCTATACGGTGAAGATGAAGCATCTAAAGCAACAACGAAAGCTGTTTTAGCTTACGTATTAGATAATATTTTACGTTTATTGCACCCATTCATGCCGTTTGTTACTGAAGAAATTTGGCAACAACTTCCTACAGAGGGCGAAACAATTGTTACAGCTGCATGGCCAACTGTGCGTGAAGAGCTTAATAATGCAACAGCAGCAGATGCAATGAAATTGTATGTTGAAGTGATTCGTGCAGTACGTACGATCCGTACAGAAGTAAATACACCGTTAAGTCGTCCGATTACAATGATGATTAAAGCAAAAACACCAGAAATTAAAGCGTTATTACTTGAAAATCAATCATACATTGAACGATTCTGTAATCCTGAGTCATTGACGATTGATACAGAATTAGAAGTACCGACGCAAGTTATGACAGCTGTTGTAACAGGTGCTGAAATTTACTTACCACTTCAAGGTTTGATTGATGTTGCAGCTGAAACAGAACGTTTAACGAAAGAGCTCGATAAATTAAAAAATGAGGTTTCTCGTGTACAAGGTAAATTGAAAAATGAACGTTTTGTTGCAAACGCACCTGATGAAGTTGTGGTGGCAGAGCGCGCGAAAGAACAAGATTATTTAGAGAAATACGCATTAGTTGAACAACGTATTGCTGATTTAGCAAGTCTGTAAATAAAAAGGGTGAAGACGATGACATTACGATATGAGGAAGCGGTGGATTGGATTCATTCACGCTTACGATTAGGTATTAAACCAGGGTTAGAACGGATGTTGTATCTGTTAGAACAATTAGGACATCCAGAACAGAAAAATAAATGGATACATGTTGCTGGTACGAATGGCAAAGGTTCCACTGTTTCTTTTATGCGAACAGTACTGCAAGATTCTGGTTATGAGGTAGGGACATTTACTTCTCCCTACATTGAAAGCTTTAATGAACGTATCAGTGTGAATGGTGTTCCGATTAGTGATGAAAGTATCGTAGCGTTAGTTGAGAAATTTCAACCAATCGTTGAGGGAATGCAAGATAGTCCTTTTGGAGAACCGACTGAATTTGAAGTTGTCACCGCGATGTTTTTTGAGTATTTCGCAACGATGCACCCGATTGATATCGGTATTGTTGAGGTAGGACTAGGGGGACGCTTAGATTGTACGAATGTCTTTACGCCTCTATTGTCTGTCATTACTACGATTGGAATGGATCATATCGGCATTTTAGGTGATACATTAGCTAAAATTGCATCGCAAAAAGCGGGTATCATTAAACGAAATGTGCCAGTTATTTCTGGCGTCACGCAGTTGGAGTTACAACCGTTATTCCAACAGTGGGCTGCTGAGCAAGAGGCTCCCTATTATGCATCTGGTGCTGATTTTAAACTAACCGCAGTTGCAGATGACCGTTTCCATTTTGAAAATAGAGAAAATCGTTTAGCTGATATTGAAGTAGGCTTAGTAGGTGCGCATCAATTACGAAATGCGGCTGTTGCTATTCAAGCGCTGCTGCTGTTGCCGGAGCATTATTCGAATATAACAGAAGCGACCATTCGAAAAGGTATTGCTCGAGCGTCTTGGCCGGGTCGCTTTGAAAAATTGAGTGAAGCGCCAGTTCTTATTATTGATGGTGCACATAATAATGAAGGAATTGAAACGTTTGTTCAAACGATGTCAACAGAATACCCGACACAAAAAAGTTATGTGCTCTTTTCAGCATTAACAGATAAACCAATTGACCAAATGATTAGCCGTTTACAGACTTGTTTTGCTGAAAACGTTATTCTCACTACATTTGATTACCCACGAGCATTAACTGCAGCGGAGTTACAAGTGAAGTCAGAAAAGTTAAACGTTCAGGTAGAAGTAGAATGGCAAAGTACGCTGCTCGAACTGATAAATAAAGCGAAAGCAGAAGCAGCTATTGTTTCAATAACAGGCTCACTCTACTTTATTGCTGAAGTAAGAGCCTTCTTACTAAAGCGTATCGCTGCAACAATTAAATAGAATTATACCGAAGCATCTCTAATGCTAGTTATCAACTAGTGCTAGGGATGTTTTTTTATTTTAAATAGGAGTACTGCGAAAAAAAGGCTGTTTGCGTGCTTTTAATAGTGATTTTAGTAGAGTCTCACAGAATAAAAATGCAAATTGAGCTTTAGGTACAAGCAATCCTGGTTGTTATACTAACAGCAAAGGAGAAAACGATGATTATAATTGGTTTTATGTTGAGTTCTTTCGTCTATTGGAGTGTTGAAAATTATTGTAATCAAAAATCATGGTGGCGAAAACGTTCGTGTTGTGATCAGTGTTTGGTGCGTTTAAAGGTAATTGATTTAATTCCCTTTATTAGCTTTATGTTATTGAGAGGACGAGCTTCGTGTTGCAATGGGATTATTTCAAAAAAATATTTTATAACAGAAGTTATAGTTGTCGTTTTAATGCTACCTCTAGGATTCGAAATAACGTTGACGAATCTACTTGAAGGCATAGTAGTGCTATTGCTTTTTTGGATGACGCTTGTCGATTATCAGACGTTGCATATACCCATCCCGATAGTTGTCGTTATAATGATGATTGGTTTGTATCTCAGAGAAACGGCATGTGAGGGTACGATTTTAATCCCTTTACTGTTGTGTGTTTTATTATATATAATCTTTCGTCATTCGCTAGGAAGCGGTGATATTTGGTTATTTGCGGCTTTGAGCACATGGATGGATGTGATAACTTTTATGTTTTTTGTGGGATTTTCCGCAGTGTTAGCGCTGGTTTATGTCATTTTAATGGATCGCCAAGGATTAGTACCATTTTGCCCTTTTATCGGGAGTAGTTTTTATATAGTAATAGTAATGGAGGAGGTTTTTCGATGGGCACACAATCAGCTTTAGTCGATTTGCCACGTGAGCGCTTAATAAATGGTGGAGCTGCCGAACTCTCGTTGCAAGAATTGCTAATGGTTATCTTACAATCAGGTACACGCGTATTGCCTGTAAGTGAATTGGCGATAAATGTATTGCATAATTATCAAGAACTAGCCGATTTGCATACTACGACACACAGTGAGTTGATGACAATTAATGGGATTGGTCCTGTTAAAGCTTCGCAAATACTGGCGGCTCTCGAATTTGGACGCCGCTTTGCTAAAGTTCCTTTTGAAATAAAAAAAGTTATTAAAACACCTGAAGATGCGGTCGGTGTGGTAATGTCTGATATGCGTTATCTTAAACAAGAACATTTTGTTTGTTTATATCTTAATTCTAAAAATCATTTATTAAAACGCAAAACATTGTATATTGGAGGTGTTAATGAAACGATGATTTCCCCACGTGAAGTTTATCTTAAGGCGTTACAATATGATGCAGTGAGCTTTATTTGTTTTCATAATCATCCCTCTGGCGATGTCACACCTTCCTTAGCGGATGAAAAAGCGACGGTTCGTTTGCATGAAAGTGGTTTATTGTTGGGGATACGTATGATTGATCATATTATTATTGGTGATGGAAAATTTTATAGCATGAAGAGGGCAGGCGTATTTGTTTGAAAAAGGCATACAAACGTTCGTCTTTTTACGTTTGTTTTATACAAAAATAGAGAAATACAGTCAATATGTTGTTTTTAGCCGACAATTTATTTTAAAAAAAGGATAGCTATGTTAAAATAGTGAACATGATGGTTAGTTTCATTTTTAGCTGAGGCATTATAAAAAGAACAGTGTGATTGTATGTATTTGATATGATGGATTCACATACAGTATATGATATAATGATAGAGTGACAAAAGTTAGAGACACATTGAATTGAAATGATGAATAATAATATAGAGAATACGATAAAAATCAACTTTTAAAGGAGTCTTAAAAAATGTTTAATTTCGGAAGCAAGGATATTGGTATAGATTTAGGGACAGCAAACACATTGGTATATGTAAAAGGTAAAGGTATCGCTTTACGTGAACCATCTGTAGTTGCAATTAATAAAGATTCAGGTCAAATCGTAGCTGTCGGAAGTGACGCACGTAACATGATTGGTCGTACACCAGGTAACATCGTTGCAATTCGTCCAATGAAAGACGGAGTTATTGCTGATTATGATATTACCGCAGCAATGATGAAATATTACATTAACAAGTTAAACAAAGGCATGGGTATTGGTAAACCGCATGTAATGATTTGTATACCAGTTGGAGTAACTGGGGTTGAAGAGCGTGCAGTAATTGATGCAACTCGTCAAGCAGGCGCTCGTGATGCTTATACGATTGAAGAACCATTCGCTGCTGCAATTGGAGCGGGATTACCTGTTTGGGAACCTACGGGTAGTATGGTAGTAGACATCGGTGGTGGTACAACTGAAGTTGCGATTATTTCACTTGGTGGTATCGTTACTGCTGTATCAGAACGTACGGCTGGTGATAAATTAGATGAAGCGATTGTTAATTACATTAGAAAAACATATAACCTATTAATTGGTGAGCGTACTGCAGAGCAAATTAAAATGGAAATTGGATCAGCTAATGTTGAAGGTTTAGAAAAACAAACAACCGATATTCGTGGTCGTGATTTAGTGACTGGTTTACCGAAAACAATTGAAATTACAGCAGCTGAAATTTGCACAGCTTTACATGATTCAGTTATGCAAGTAATTGATGCTGTTAAAACAACATTAGAAAGTACGCCTCCTGAATTAGCTGCTGATATTATGGACAGAGGAATCGTCCTAACAGGTGGTGGCGCATTGTTACACAACATTGATCGCTTAATCTCAGAGGAAACAAACATGCCAGTCGTTATTGCAGAAGATCCATTGGATTGTGTAGCAATTGGTACAGGTAAATCATTAGATAATATTGATTTGTTTAAAAACGCTAAAAAATCTAGATAAATTCTGAACTAAGACAGTGTAATTTGCTGTCTTATTCATTATCCATTAATATCAAATTAAATATGTTGAGGTGTTGTTATGCCACGTTTTTTCTTGAATAAACGTTTATTGATTCTACTAGTTGCAGTAGTCTTATTTGTAAGTCTGGTTGGATTTACTTCACGTGATCGTGAAAATGCTTCTTTGCCAGAGCTTTTTGTATATGATGTTGTTGGATTCGCATCTAATATTATTTCCAAACCAGTAAATTTTGTTGTCGGTATTTTTTCTGGTGCAAAAGATTTGAGTTCTACTTATGAGGAAAACAAATCATTAAAAGAACAAGTTGAACAACTTGGACAGTTGCAAAGTGATGTTGTCACGCTAAAACGTGAAAATGCAGAACTCAAACAACAAACAGACGTTAAAAGCACGTTATCTGAATTCGATCCGATTTCAGCACTTGTTATTTCTCGTGATCCAGACGGTTGGTTTGATCAAGTGACAATCAACAAAGGTTCGCTTGATGGTATTAAGCCGAATATGGCTGTTACTACTGGGAAAGGTTTAGTTGGTAAAATTAAATCTGTCAGTGCTAAATCATCCTCAGTTGAGCTTTTAAGTTCTTCAGATTCAAGAACGCGTATTTCTGCTGCAATCCAAGGTAAAGATAATAAAAAAGCTTATGGTATCGTAAGTGGTTACAATAAAGAAGAAAATACCATTCAATTAACGCAATTACCCATTGATCAAAAATATAAAAAAGGTCAAAAAGTCGTAACAACAGGTTACGGTGGTCGTTTCCCAGCAGGTCTTTTAATTGGTGAAATTAAAGATGTTGAGAATGATCAGTTTGGTTTATCACAAACAGCTAATATAAAAACTGAAGCTGATTTGTATGATTTTGATACGGTATTTGTTGCTAAAAGAACAGTGGATACAGATTCATAGGTTAAGGAGGAGCTCGCATGAATAGAATACCTGCAAGAATCCTTCTGCCTATCATTATGGGTTTGGTTTTCATTCTTGAAAATACAGTCAGCTTCTACTTTGCACGCACACTTTTTTATGGTGAGACGAGATTCATTCCTCATTTCATTATTGTGATGTTAGTGATGATGGTTGTTTATTTACCAAGAAACCAAGTGATGATTTATGCATTGGTATTAGGATTAGTATATGATATATATAACATCGGAATTATTGGCATTTACTTTGCGTTATTTCCAGTTGTTGTTTATATTTCGCAAAAATTACTTCATTATCTTCAAGGAACATTTATTATGATTCTGCTTGTTTCAATTTTCGGTGTGGCAATAAGTGAGTTTGGAGCCTACCTGATATTTTCAAGTATGAAGAGTGTATCAATAGCGTTTTTACCTTATGTGACAACGCGATTAACAACGACATTATTATTTAATATTGCTTATTTTCTAATTATTTACTTTCCATTTATGTTATTACTTAAACGTTGGAAACGTGAAACCAAAGGATTATCCTCTACACATGTTAAATTATGATGCATAGATTATAAATCTAGGGAGGTTCTATGATGGATAAAAAACCTGTTCAATTAAAAGGCACGAAAGATGGTATTGTTCTTAATCTATCCGATGAATCGGGCTATAAAGAATTGATAAATGAATTAAAAACGATGTTAAGTACAAGACAAAATAAGACGGTAGATGAAACGTCTAAACGTTCACCCGTAATTGTTGAAACAGGTGCTAGAATTTTAAGTAAAGGTTTTCAAGAACAGATTATTCGTATCATTCATGACGAAAGTGACTTAATAGTTAGTCGCATCCAAACGTCTGTTATGACGAGAGCAGCAGCTAAAAAGTGGAAGCATGAAGATGAGGTTTTTCCTGTCTCACGTTTAATTCGTTCGGGACAATTGGTTGAATCACAGGCGCATATCCTTGTTGTTGGAGAGGTGAATCCTGGCGGTCATGTTGAAGTTATTGAGCATGCGTTTGTATTAGGTGATGTAAAGGGAACAATACACGCAGGAAAAAATGGTAATATGAAAGCTGTTATCATGGGTTGTTTTCATTACCCAGCACAGCTACGAATTGCTTCGAGTGTTCGAACGATTGATAAAGAAGAAGCAATTGCATTATCATCGCGAATGTCCGTTGCGTACTTAGATAAAGAAAATAATATTGCAATTGAAGAATTGAGTAAATATAGTGACGTGAAATCGATTTTTGCAGTTGAAAAAGGGGGACGCTAAACGTGGGCGAGGCAATCGTTATTACATCTGGAAAAGGTGGCGTCGGTAAGTCGACAACTTCCGCTAATCTAGGTACAGCACTTGCGTTGCAAGGAAAGAAAGTTTGCCTAATTGATATGGATATTGGTTTGCGAAACCTCGATGTTATTCTAGGGTTAGAAAACCGTATTGTCTATGATATTGTGGATGTTGTTGCAGGTCGTTGCAAATTACATCAAGCGTTAGTTAAAGACAAGCGTTTTGATGGTGATTTATTCTTACTTCCCGCAGCTCAAAATTCAGATAAAGATGCTATTACAGGAGATGAGATGAAGACGCTCATTGACAGTATGCGTGAAGATTATGATTATATCATTCTTGATTGCCCAGCCGGTATCGAGCAAGGCTTTAAGAATGCTATTGCTGGAGCTGATCGAGCAATTGTTGTAGCTACGCCAGAAATCTCATCAGTACGTGATGCTGATCGAATTATTGGTTTGTTGGAGCAGCAAGAAATGCCAGCACCAAAATTGATTGTTAATCGTATTCGTGTGAATATGGTTGAAGACGGCCGTTCGATGACAATTGAAGATATTACATCACATTTATCTATTGAATTATTAGGAATAATTCTGGACGATGAAGCCGTGATTGAATCTTCGAATAGTGGACAGCCTGTAGTGCTATCTAACACATCAAAGGCTTCAATAGGTTACCGCAATATTGCGCGACGTATACAGGGCGAATCAGTGCCTCTAATGGACATTAAAGAAAAGAAATTAGGGTTTTTCCAACGCTTATTCGGTAAAAAAGCATAGAGACTAGAGTGAACCTTTAAAAAGGTTCACTCTTTTTATGTTGGTAGAAGTAATGTTTTCATGGACATAAATCAATCGTATCGTACGAAAAAATTCCTGTTAATGACATTGAAACGCTTAACCTCTATAATCGCTAAGAAAAAACCTTATTTCCAGTTGATAACAGTCTATCCTCTGACAAAAAAGGTTCACTTTTGTTTGCTGAGTTAAAATAAAAATATGATACAATGAGAACATCATAACTAAGGAGGAACAACAATGAAAACCATTCAAACATTAGATGCACCACAAGCAATAGGTCCATATTCTCAGGGTCAAATAGTTGGCGATTTACATTTCTTTTCAGGACAAATTCCGTTGGATCCACAAACGGGGGAAATGGTTGGCGAAACAATCGCGGAACAAACAGATCAAGTCATGAAAAACATCAAGGCTTTACTAGAAAGTTGTGGTGGAAACTATTCAAATATTGTTAAAACAACAATATTCACAACTGATTTAGGTGGTTTTGCTGAATTGAATGAAGCATATTCCGCTGCTCTAGGAGAGGTTTGTCCGGCTCGTAGTTGTGTTGAAGTTGCAGCATTACCTAAAAATGCTTTAGTAGAAATAGAAATGATTGCAGAAATCAAAAAATAATCTGATTAATCATTGACGATGAACAGCTGATATGATATATTAAGATATGTTATGTATGTAGCACCCGTGCTACTGTAACCGCTCATTTCAGGTATTAAGAACCCAGTGTCGCCTGTAAGTGGCGAGTCTAAGTAATCAAGAGGAGGTGCAAAGAATGTACGCAATTATTAAAACAGGTGGTAAACAATTAAAAGTTGAAGAAGGCCAAGTAATCTACATCGAGAAATTAGATGTTGAAGCTGGAGCTGAAATTACATTCGACGAAGTATTATTCGTTGGTGGTGATTCAGTTAAGGTTGGTGCTCCTTTGATTGAAGGCGCAACTGTAACTGGTACTGTTGAAAAACACGGTCGCCAAAAGAAAGTTATCGTTTTCAAATTCAAGCCTAAGAAAAACTATCACAAAACACAAGGTCACCGTCAACCTTATACAAAAGTAACGATTGGTAAAATCAACGCTTAAGTAAAAGACGATTAAGGACTGATGACGTGTGATAAAAGTAAATGTAAACCGATTGAAAGAATCAAAGGAAATCGTTGCGATAGAAATGACAGGACACGCTGATTATGCGGAATCTGGTAAAGATTTAGTATGTGCAGGTGCTTCAACTGTGATTTTTGGGATGATTAATGCAATTAGTTTGCATATTGGCCAACTACCGCATATTGAAGAAGAGGATGATGGAGGTTACCTTTATTATTCACTACCCGTTGATTTATCAGATGAGGACCATAGAGATGTTCAATTGTTAGCGGAAGCTCTATTAACACAGTTCACTACCTTAGAAGAAAGTTATACTGAATTTATTCAGATAAAAAATAGCTGGAGGTGAAACATATGTTATTAAAATTAAATATCCAATATTTTGCCCATAAAAAAGGTGGCGGTTCTACTGCCAACGGTCGTGATTCACAATCTAAGCGTTTAGGCGCTAAGAGTGCTGACGGACAATTCGTAAGCGGTGGTTCGATTTTATATCGTCAACGTGGTACGCGTATTTTCCCAGGCGCTAACGTAGGTCGTGGTGGCGATGATACTTTATTCGCAAAAGTTGATGGTGTTGTTAAATTCGAACGCGTAGGTCGTGACAAGAAAAAAGTTTCTGTCTACCCTGTAGCTCAAGAAGCATAATTAACACTGTTAAAGGGGACAAAACCTTCATGGTTTTGTCTCCTTTTTATTATTTTAACCGTAGTGAGGAGAGCATAGAACATGAACGAACGCAAAACAAAAGCTGGTATTTTAAGTGGCATACTAACGTATACACTATGGGGCTTTATACCGCTCTTTTTTAAATTATTAAGTGATGTATTACCAATGGAAATATTATCTCAACGCATTATTTGGGCATCAGTTTTCATGTTAATTGCAGTTGTTTTATCAAAAAAATGGCAATCATTTGTCAGAATCATAACAGACTTATTCCGCCACCCAAAAAAACTATTGATGATGTTACTTGTGTCATTACTAATCTCAACAAACTGGTTTACGTTTATTTGGGCAATCAACAATAATCATATCTTACAAACAAGTTTAGGTTATTATATTAACCCTATTATTAGTATTTTACTCGGAGTCATCTTCTTAAAAGAAAAATTAGCACGCGCACAAGTCATTGCAGTAGTCCTTGCTTTTATCGGTGTAATGGTAATGACACTAAGTTTAGGTGCTTTCCCATATATTTCATTAACTTTAGCTTTATCATTTGGATTTTATGGTCTGCTTAAAAAGAAAATGGATTATGCAGTAATTGAAGGGCTTGCGGTTGAAACGTTATTTGTAACACCATTTGCTTTGATTGCATGGTTCTATTTTATCAATTCAGATCAAAGTTTCGTGACCAATCATGCAACGCTAGGTATGTGGGCACTTGTGGTTTCTTCAGGTATAGTAACAGCGGTGCCACTGCTATTATTTGCCTTCACAGCTCGTAATATCCCGTTGAGCATGATGGGATTCATGCAGTATATTGGACCGACTATCAGTCTTTTACTAGGCGTATTAGTCTATCATGAAGCTTTTACAGTGACACATGCCATCAGCTTCTCATTAATTTGGCTAGGTTTGATTGTTTTTTCAGTCGCAACCTTTAAAATGTATCGCGTAACAAAATTATAACTAAAGTAAAACCACCCTTATGGAGGGTGGTTTTTGGCTTATTTAACGCGGGCAAGAGTCATACCATCGCCAGTAGTAGTAATAATAACATCCACTCGTTCATCTTGAGAGACGTATTCATTGAAACGGCGCATAGCACGGATAGGGTTAGATGTTTTATCAGGATCAGGGACTTCACCTTTCCATAACGTATTGTCGGCAACAATCATTGCACCTGGTTTTGCCATGGACAATGCCCATTCATAATAGTTGATATAGCTATTTTTAGCAGCATCGATAAAGAAGAAATCAAAGGTCGCGCCTTCTGATGCTAATTGTTCCATCGCCTTTAAGCCATCATTACAAATAAAAGTAATTTTATCTTTGTAGCCTGTTTTTTCAGCATTTCCTTGCGATAGGGGTTGGTAACGGACATCGTTATCTATTGTTGTGACATGACCTGTAGCTGGGATAATAGACGCAAATAAAATCGCGCTATAGCCACCTAGTGTCCCTAATTCGAGTACGTTTTTTGCGCCTGTGGTTTTTAAGAGAACACGTAAAAATTGTGCTGAATCGGCGTCAATGCTCATTTCATTGATACCTGCTGCAATAATACTGTCTCTTATTTGATTGAAGAAATCTGGTTCGTAACTACAAGTTTCTTCAATATATTTTTTTGTTAAGTTAAATTCTGACACGTTTCTCACTCCATTCTATACTAGTATAAGACCGAAAATGAACCTTGCCAACCTTTTTATAAAATTTATTATTTTTTAAAACAATTTAATCATTTTTATTTAGTTAAAAAGTTGTGTTTTTGCAATTTATTAATTTTTAATTGATACTATTTATTTTATAGATAGTTATATGATATTATAATTAAATAGTTAATTGCGCAAAATTATAATGGATAATTTATTAGTGAAATTATGTGATGTAAAAAACTATTAATAAAGCGTACTTGTAACAGGTGTGGCCAAATACACAAAAGTGCCAATGGAGGTTAAAAATGGAGTCGACAGTATTATTAAAAAAGACAAGAAAAACCGTGTTATTATTGCTATTCTTAGGGTGGGCAATTGGAAATTTGGACCATTATTTAATTAATTATGCGGTTGTTGATATTGCAAATGATCTTGCTTTAACAGCGACACAAACAGGAGTTGTACTGAGTTCGTTTTTTTTAGGGTATGCAATTATGCAAATGCCAGGTGGGTTATTAGCGGATAAATATGGTGCGAAAAAAATTCTATTGACAGCTGTGATTATCTGGTCTGTTTTCACAGGATTAACGGCTGTTGCCTGGTCTTTTAGTGCATTGATTGTTATCCGTTTCTTATTCGGTATTGGTGAAGGCGGTTTTCAGCCAGCGGCATCAAAGATTATTGCCACCATCTTCCCGAAGAATGAGCGCAGTCGTGCCATGTCACTTTTATTAGCATCTGCAGCAATAATGGCAATGTTAGTACCACTGATATCTGCAGTCTTATTAGGATTGATTGGGTGGCGCCTATTGTTTGTTATCACGGGTTTGATTGGAGCAGTAATAGCATTTTTATATTGGCGTTATATTCAAGTGCCGGATACAACCGTGGAAGCAGCGAGGGGACTATCAGTTACTGGTGAAAATAAAGGTATTCTAAAAAAATTAATAACGATGCCTTTTATGTGGAGCCTACTGGTTTCTTATTTTACAATTTATGCGGTCAATTGGGGACTAAGTTCATGGATGCCTAGTTATTTAACGAATGAACGTGGACTTGATTTATTATCGATTGGGTATTTGCAATTAATTCCTGGGGTGTTAATGCTTAGTGGTATGCTTATCTTCGGGATTGTGATTGATAAATTAACATTGCAACAAAATAAAGTAATTGGAGCTGTTTTTGCTGTTGGTATCGCTGGCTTTTTATTTTTAATGTTCCACTCTAACAGTATCGGGATGTTTATTTTTTACCAATGTATTGTTACAATATTAATGACTTACATCACATTACTTTTGCCGTCGTTTGTTTTAAAAACGATTCCACAAGATATTACAGCAACAGCAATGGGGATGGCGAACACGGGCGGACAATTAGCAGGGTTTATTACCCCGGCTGCAATGGGTTTTATGGTCGATTTTTTCAATGGCTCATACAATGCCGCCTTTTGGTTATTGATTATTTTTGCGATGATTTGTATTTTTGCGCTACTATCAATCAAATCGAATTTAAAAGAAGAGAGGGTTTCAAATGTTTAACACACATTCATTTATAAAAGATAAAGCTGCTATTTTTACAGCGTTAAGCGATAAAATTTGGGATGTTCCTGAAGTGTATTTTGAAGAAAAATACGCAGTGACTACCATGGAAGAAGCATTGCTTTCTGAAGGTTTTTCAGTGACAAAAAACGTAGCGGGATTAGAAACCACTATTCTAGGTGAATTCGGAACGGGTCCGACTATTATTGCTTTTTTAGGAGAATATGATGCCTTGTCACAATTAAGCCAGGTAAATGGTGCAACAGCATATGCACCGATAGAAAAAGAGGGGAATGGTCATGGCTGTGGCCATAACCTATTAGGGGTAGGGTCATTTGCAGCTGCTTGTGCACTTAAAGAATACATTGCCGAGACGGGTGCACCAATTACTGTTCGTTATTATGGCTGCCCTGCTGAAGAAACGGGATCAGGAAAAGCGATTATGACAAAAGCGGGTGTCTTTGACGATGTTGATTTGGCGATATCATGGCATCCGAACACAGCGAATGCCGTGATGAATATTGCAACATTAGCAAATTATGCTGTTGATTTTAAATTTTATGGTAAAAGTTCTCATGCCGCAGCTGCACCACATCTTGGTCGTAGTGCGTTGGATGCAGTCGAGCTGATGAATGTAGGGGTTAACTTTTTACGCGAGCATGTCGAGAGCGATGTGCGGATGCATTATGCGATTACTAATAGCGGTGGAATGTCAGCGAATGTTGTGCAACCTTATGCAGAGGTTTCCTATTTAATTCGTGCGCCCAAAAAAGCACAAGTAATGGATGTGTTCAAACGCGTTGAAAAAATAGCGGAAGGTGCCGCATTAATGACAGAAACAACAATGTCCTATGAATTTAAAGGTGCAGCTTCGAATCTTATTCCTAATACAGTATTAGCAAATGTGATGCAGGAGCAATTAAATACGGTGACGCCATTAGAATACAGTGAAGAAGAATATGAGTATGCAGCAGCTATTTACGAAACGTTTGATGAACAAACGCAAGCAGAAGCTACGGCTCTGTTCCCGAAAACGTTGTTGACCTTATTAGGGGATAAAAAAATCAATCATTTCCCTATTCCGTTATTACCAGAAAGCACGATGATGGCATCTACTGATGTTGGCGATGTGAGCTGGAAAGTGCCTACAATACAAGTAGCTACTTCGTGTTGGACAATCGGGACACCTCCACATACATGGCAAGTCGTATCACATGGTAAAACATCGATTGGCCATAAAGGAATGTTATATGCGGCTGAATTGATGGCAAATACGGCAATTCATGCGGCTGAACATCCAGCTGTTATTCAAGCGGCTAAAAATGAATTAACAGAACGACTTAACGGTGAAACATATGTTTCATTAATCCCAGAAGAGCGAGGTATGTGATGAGAGAAAACTTAATTGATTTAGTTCACAACAGTACGCTAAAAACAGTTAATGGAAAAGTGGCGACCTATATTCCTGCTTTGGCAGAGGCAGATGGGCAACAATTTTCTGTTTGTTTAACGGACATTAATCAATCGTATGAGTATGGTGATACAGAAACGACCTTTACACTTCAGAGCGTTGTCAAAGTAATTAGTTTTATGCTAGCGGCAGATCATCATGGTTTGACGATGATGATGGATTTTGTTGATGTTGAACCAACAGGCGATTCTTTTAATTCGATTGTGCGCCTAGAAAGTGCAAATACGAAGCCGTTCAATCCGATGATAAATGCGGGTGCCATTACGGTAGCATCACTTTTACCGGGTGAAACGCCAACTGAAAAAGTAGAAGTCGTGACGTCATTTTTAGAAAAATTATTACAAAAAGAAATTACAATTAACCAAAAAATTTATCAATCAGAATATGATTCAGCAGATCATAATCGTGCCATCGCTTATATTTTAAAAGCCAATGGTTACTTAGAAGCTGGTGTTGAGAATGCGATTCAAACTTATTTACAACTGTGCTCGATTGAAGTGACAGTGGGTGATTTAGCAGAAATTGCGCTCTTTTTTGCACAAGATGGTCAAAATGAACGCATCTGTATTGATGGTGCTATTTTAAAAGTATCAAAAGCATTAATGTTAACATGTGGAATGTATAATTCTTCTGGTAAATTTGCTGCATTTGTTGGTTTACCTGCAAAAAGTGGCGTTTCAGGAGCAATCATCGCTGTCGTTAAAAGTGGGATGATTGAAGATTTAAAGGGACCTATTGGGATCGGTCTGTATGGCCCGGCGATTGATACAGTTGGAAATAGTGTGGCAGGTGTAGATTTCTTAATGGAACTTGTGAAAAAGTACAACCTCTCTGTTTTTTAAAGACAACATAAAATAATAGTGGGCAGATTGGTTGTTATTTTTAAAAATTAGCCTATAATAAACCTATAAAATAAAACACAGTAACTTTATAGGAGATGACAAGCTATGATTGAACTTTTACCAGGAAAAGATGGATTAGAAATTGCTTTACCAGAAGGAAAAATGGTTTTGAAACGTGATTTAGGTTATTCACCAGTCGAATTAACAGTTGTTGCAGTATCTGCATGTGCAACCTATGTATTAGAAAGTATTCTAGATAAACAACACGTAACATATGAAATTTTGAAAACAACAATGACGTATGAACGTAACGAAGAAAAACGTGCAAATCCAATCAAATCGATCGATATTACATTCGAAATTCGTGCAGATGAATCAGCACATGCTAAAATTCAAAAAGCAACACGCTTGATTGCTGGTAACTGCCCTGTTATCCAAACATTAGATGAAGATGTTGAAGTAATAGAAGAAATTGTATTTGTCGATTAAATAAATACGGACTTGCATTTCTGAATCAAGTAATGTATGATAGTCCTAAGTTAGTTAAACAGATATAAATCGTTGAGAAAGAGTAGTAGTTATATGGTTAAGTACCTTTGAGCGAGTCGGAATAGTGAGAGCCGATAGGTACACCTATAATGAATGGACTTTCGAGAGATTTGCTGAAATTAAAGTAAGCAAATTCGGGATCTCCCGTTACAGAGATAGGATATGTTAGTATCCAAAGAGTGAGGAGTTACAAGATAAAAGCCATAGTGTTTTTCTTTGCTTCTAATTGAGGTGGCACCGCGATAAAACGTCCTCTTACAAGAGACCAATCTGGTTTTTTGTAAGAGGACGTTTTTTTGTTTTACTGATTAACTATAAAAGAGGAGGCATCTTATGCCATTATACATTAAAGAAATAGAAGCGGATGAATTAACACCAGTACGTGTGTTCAAGCAATTAACAGGCAAAAATAAAGCATTACTTGAAAGTTCATTAAAATTTGGATTGAACGGCCGTTACTCATTTATCAGTCAAAATCCAGTGGATAAAATCACGTTAACAGAAGGCAATACAGCATATAATGGTCGACCAAGCACTGCATTATTTTTGGATGAAGTTGAAAAAAGAATGTCAGAAAATGTTGTGAATGATCATCGTTTTCCATTTATCGGTGGTGCGCTTGGATATGTTGGATATGAAACGATTCATCAATATGAAAACATTGGCGAGTATCTTCCAGATCCGTTAGATTTGCCGGAAGCACAGCTGTATCTATACAAAGAAATGGTAGTCTTTGATCACATCGACCAAACGGTTTTTATCACAAGTATTGAATCGCAAGAAAAAGTCGACGCGTTGGCAACAGAGCTACAAAAAGAATCGCAATTGTCGAAAGGTGAAGTACAAGTCACAGCTTTTACAAGTGCTATTGGACAAAGTGCTTTTGAGGAAATGGTTGAAACAGCACAAGCGGCTATTCGTCAAGGTGAAATTTTCCAAGTGGTCCCCTCACAACGCATGAGTGCAAACTATACAGGTGATACCTTTGAAATCTATCGTCGTCTGAAACGTCGGAATCCTTCCCCTTACTTATATTATCTTGAGATGGATGGGTGTACGATTATTGGATCATCACCAGAAAGTGTGGTTGCTGTTCATGGTCAAACGATAACGATGAAACCAATCGCAGGAACGAGACGACGAGGTGCAACACCAGCTGAAGATGATATTTTAGCCGCTGAGCTGATGGCTGACGAAAAAGAAGTGGCAGAGCACACAATGCTTGTTGATTTAGCAAGAAACGATGTTGGACGGATGGCAGAAAATGGAACAGTTGAAGTCACAAAATTAATGACTGTTGAAAAGTACAGTGATGTGATGCATATCGTTTCAGAAGTAAGTGCGATTTTAAAACAAGGACATACGGCTTTCGATGCATTGCGTGCAGGATTACCAGCTGGAACTGTGAGCGGTGCACCAAAAATTGCAGCGATGCGTTTAATTAATCAAATGGAACAGGTTAAACGTGGCATATACAGTGGGGGTGTGGGTTACTTCTCATTTAATGGTGATATGGATTTTGCCTTGGCCATTCGAACAATGGTTGTGAAGGAAGAGACCTTACATGTACAAGCTGGCGCCGGTGTTGTACTGGATTCAGTACCAGCAAAAGAATACGAAGAGACATTAAATAAAGCGAAAGCATTGATGGAGGTAGCGCGTTATGATTCTTTTAATCGATAATTATGATTCATTCACATACAATATTTATCATCAATTAACAAAAGCTGGTGAAGAGGTAGAGGTGGTGCGTAACGATGCCATCACGATTGCAGAAATTAAGCAAAAACAACCGATAGGTATTGTGTTATCACCAGGTCCGGGTCGACCGGAAGATGCGGGGATTTGTATTGCTATTATTAAAGAATTAGGTGAGACATTCCCTATTTTAGGAATTTGCTTAGGTCATCAAGCATTAGCAAGTGCCTATGGTTATAAAGTAACGACTGCCCAACAAATCAAGCACGGGAAAACAAGTAAGGTTTTACATGATAATACCGGTATCTTTAAAGAAATGCCCGATGGTTTTGAAGCGATGCGTTACCATTCCTTGATTGTTGAAGAAGCAGGTTTGGAAGAAACGTTTGATATCGTTGCTCGTGCAGAAGATGATCGTGAAATCATGGGAATAACGCATCGTGAGCTGCCTTTGTATGGTTTGCAATTTCATCCTGAATCAATCGGAACAAAAGAAGGCCAACGTTTAATTGAAAACTTTGTTGCACGTTGCCGTACAAAAGTTCCGTTTACAAACTACTTAACATTATTAACAGAGGGCCATGATTTATCAATGGATGAAGCCCGTGTCGCAGGTAATCGTTTATTTGACAATACGTTATCTGATAGTGAAGTAGCCGCTTTTTTAATCGCTTTAAAAGTGAAAGGTGAAACAGCACCGGAAATAGCTGGGATTGTGCAAGCGATGCGTGCACATGCCATGCCACTGCCACAAAAACATCGAGAATTAATGTGTAATTGCGGTACCGGTGGTGATCGTTCTGGAACGTTCAATATTTCAACGACCTCTGCATTCGTGATTGCAGCCGCAGGTGTAAAAGTAGCGAAACACGGCAATCGTTCGATTTCTAGTAAAAGCGGAAGTGCTGATGTGTTAGAAGCCGTTGATGTTTCTTTAAATGCAAGTGCAACAGAAATCGATCGTCAATTACAAAGAAACGGTATGACATTCTTATTTGCACCGCATGTGCATCCGCATTTGGGGCAAGTGATGCGCGTGAGACGTTCGTTAGGGATACCGACAATTTTCAATATCATCGGCCCTTTAACAAACCCTTATCAGTTAGACTATCAAGTGGTGGGTGTTTATCGTCGAGATTTAGTTGAACCGATGGCAGAAGTATTAGTGGCATTAGGTCGTAAAAAAGCGATTGTTGTACATGGTTATGGTGGTCTTGATGAAGCCTCATTAGAAGGTGAGAACACGCTGGCAATCGTTGAAAACAACAGCTATAAAGTGACAACATTAGACCCACAAAAATTGGGGATGACACAACGGTTGAATAGTGAATTAGTCGGTAAAGATGTGGCTTTTAATGCAGAAATATTAAAAAATGTGCTCGCTGGTGAAAAAGGTGCGTATCGTGAAGCGGTTGTGTTAAACAGTGCAATTGGCCTAGTGGCCGCACAACGAGCGGATTCATTTGAAGAAGCTATCCTATTAGCAGAAGCAGCAATCGATTCAAATGAAGCATTGGAACACTTACATTACTTACAAAAAACAACGGGGGCGATTGAAGCATGAGTATTTTAGAGGATATTATTACAAAAAATAGTGAACGAGTAGCAAAATATGCCAGTGAAACACATACGATAAACTTGCACAATACAGCAGTCTTTACTAATAATACGAATAATAATCCATTTCGTCTCATTGCTGAAATCAAGCGCGCATCGCCATCAAAAGGCATGATTGATGAAAATGTGGACGTTGTCGCACAAGCTAAAAGATACGAAGCCTTAGGGGCAAGTGCTATTTCAGTATTATGCGAACCTTATTATTTTAAGGGTGATTTTGCTGACCTAATTGCCATTCGTAAAGCAGTGAAACTGCCGTTATTATGTAAGGATTTTGTGACAACCTCAGCGCATCTGTTGAAAGCTAAAAGTGCAGGCGCAAATATTGTATTATTAATAGTAGCTGCTTTGTCACCAGAAAAACTCCAAAGCTTATACCACTTTGCTCGAGAGTTAGCATTAGATGTATTAGTAGAAGTACATGATGAAAATGAATTAGAACAAGCTTTGTTGTTGAATCCTCAAATGATTGGTATTAACAATCGGAGCTTAAAAACCTTTGCTGTAGATCTAGCAACGACCAAACGTTTAAAAACATTAATACCTGATAATATTACGGTTATTTCGGAAAGCGGGATGCTAAGTCCGGCTGATATTTTAAAAATAAAAGCTGTAGGAGTTGACGGTGTATTGATTGGTGAAGGGATGATGCGCCAAGCGGATGTTTTAAAGGAGGTCTTTTAATGACTAAGATTAAAATTTGTGGTGTGATGGACACGGCTACGGCGTTAACCGTAGTCGAAGCAGGAGCTGACTATATCGGTTTTGTACTTGCTCCAAGTCGGCGTAAAGTTTCTTTTGAAGAAGCCAAAAAAATTCGTTGTGTGATACCTTCTAGAGTGAAGGTGATCGGTGTGTTTGTTTCACCAACAACTGCTAACATACTAGAAGCGATTGAAACCATCCATCTTGATGGTGTTCAAATTCATGGAGAGGTGCCGGTGTTAGAAAATATCACGGTACCAGTTATTAGAGCAGTTCCTCTCGCTAAATTAGAGGAAGCGATTGCCTATCAAGCGGTTTTAGTCGATTCACCTCAACCAGGTAGTGGGACTGTTTTTGATTGGACGCAATTGCATAAGGTAAAACACCCCGATCTATGGTTAGCTGGAGGATTGTCAGCTGAAAATGTCGGGGAAGCGATTGAAAATGTAAAGCCGACAGTTGTTGATGTGAGTAGTGGTGTTGAAACCGATGGTAAGAAAGATGTAACAAAAATCAGAGCATTTATTCAGACGGTGCGATCTAAGGAGGACGAAAACAATGACTTATAATTATCCAGATGAAGGTGGCCATTTTGGCGAATACGGCGGACGTTATGTACCAGAAGTATTAATGGAATCAGTATTGGAATTGAATGACGCCTATAAAAAATACCAAGACGATTCAGCGTTTAAAAAAGAACTCGCTTATTACTTAGAAGAGTATGTTGGTCGTGAAACACCGCTTTATTTTGCTGAACGCTTAACAGACTATGTGGGTGGTGCCAAAATTTATTTGAAGCGGGAAGATTTGAACCACACAGGTGCTCACAAAATTAACAATGCGTTGGGTCAAGCCTTATTAGCTAAACGAATGGGTAAGCGTAAAATTGTTGCAGAAACAGGTGCCGGTCAACACGGTGTAGCAACCGCGACAGTTTGCGCACTCTTTGATATGGAATGTACCATCTTTATGGGCGAAGAAGACATCGCTCGCCAACAGTTGAATGTTTTCCGAATGGAATTACTCGGTGCCACAGTTGTTCCGGTTACGAGTGGTGAAGGTTTATTAAAAGATGCAGTAAATGAAGCGTTGCGTTACTGGGTTGCACATGTTGATGATACTCATTATTTAATGGGCTCAGTATTGGGGCCACATCCTTTCCCACAAATGGTACGTGATTTCCAAAGTGTGATTGGAACTGAAATTAAACAACAAATTTTAGCGAAAGAAGGCCGTTTACCAGATGCTTTGGTTGCTTGTGTTGGAGGCGGTTCTAATGCGATTGGTACATTTTATCCTTTTATTGAAGATAAAGACGTGAAGCTTTATGGCGCTGAAGCAGGTGGTTCTGGTATTGAAACAGGCAAACATGCAGCAACGCTCACTGAGGGGCGTGTCGGTGCATTACATGGTTCGTTGATGTATTTACTTCAAGATAAAGCAGGTCAAGTAAGTGAAGTGTTTTCTATCTCTGCGGGACTGGATTATCCAGGAGTGGGACCAGAGCATAGTTTGTTACATGATTTGAAACGAGCGGAGTACCATGCAATTACAGATGACGAAGCGGTTGCCGCATTCACTTTGATGTCTCGTAAAGAAGGGATCATGCCAGCGTTAGAAAGCTCACATGCGATTGCATTAGCTTTAAAAATTGCAGCAGACATGCCAAAAGAGGAATTGCTTGTAATTACAGTATCAGGTCGTGGCGATAAAGATGTTGCCCAAATCAAAGAGCGTTTTGAGAAGGAGGGAAAATAAGATGAATGCGATTGAATCAAAGTTAGAGCAAACAGATAAAGCTTTTATTTCATACATGATGGGTAACGCAACGTTGGCAGCGGATTATGCAACATTAGTTGAACAAGGTACCAGCATTGTTGAAATAGGCGTGCCATTTACCGATCCAGTAGCCGATGGCGCTGTTATTCAAGCGGCAGGTTTAAAAGCGTTACGTGCAGGAATCACGCTGACGAGTATTTTCGAGACAATTGCTAAAATTCCTGTTAAAACAGCGCCAATTGTATTGATGACTTATTTGAATCCGATTTTTGCTATGGGTTATAAAACGTTCGCCAAAACGTGTCGCGAAACGGGTGTATCTGGTGTAATTGTGCCCGATCTACCATTTGAGGAAAATGCGACATTAAAAAAATATTTAGATGCTGAAAACATTATTTTAATTACATTGATTACTGCAACTACGACAGCAGAAAGGATGCAACGTATCATGCAAGAGGCGCGTGGTTTCATCTATGCAGTCACTGTCAAAGGTGTTACAGGAGAGCGACAAGCGTTCAGTGATGAAGTGTTTACATTCTTAGAAAAAGTTAAAAAATCAACAAAGGTGCCTGTTATGGCAGGGTTTGGTATTTCAACAGCAACGCAAGTCACTGAGATGTTACCGCATTGTGATGGTGTGATTGTGGGAAGTCGAATCGTGCATTTATTAGAAGAGAAACAAGCGGAGCAGATTGGTGAATTGATAGCAGCAATACGCGTCTGAACAAACAATCGACAACGTTTCCCCAACATAGACGTTTTACTTCTGCTTTCACATGCTATATAATAAAGAATAATGAAGTATAGAATTGAGGAAACTGAATATGATGTTTGTAGATGGAGTTAAGATATATGTAAAAGGCGGAGATGGCGGCGATGGTATGGTCGCTTTCCGTCGTGAAAAATTTGTTGCTAACGGTGGCCCTGCAGGTGGCGACGGTGGTAAAGGTGGATCTGTGGTATTTGAGGTTGAAGAAGGATTACGAACATTAGTCGACTTCCGCTACAAACGCCATTTCAAAGGTAATCCTGGAGAAAACGGTATGAGTAAAGGGATGCACGGACACGGCGCACCTGATTATGTTGTACCTGTACCTCCGGGCACGATTGTAAAAGATGCTGACACAGGTGAATTGCTTGCCGATTTAATCACTCATGGTCAACGTGCAGTCGTAGCGAAAGGTGGACGTGCAGGACGAGGTAACCGTCGTTTTGCAACACCAGCTAACCCAGCACCAGAAATTAGTGAAAACGGTGAACCTGGTCAAGAACGTAATTTAGAACTTGAATTAAAAGTATTAGCAGATGTTGGTCTTGTAGGTTTCCCGAGTGTGGGTAAATCGACATTACTCTCTGTTGTTACTGCAGCAAGACCTAAAATTGCAGATTATCACTTTACAACACTGACACCTAACTTAGGAATGGTAGATACACCCGATCACCGTAGTTTTGCGATGGCTGATTTACCAGGATTAATTGAAGGTGCATCACTCGGAGTTGGTTTAGGACATCAGTTCTTAAAACATATCGAGCGTACACGTGTTATCGTTCATGTTATTGATATGGCAGGAACTGAAGGCCGTGACCCGTATGATGATTTCTTGAAAATTAATGAAGAATTATCACAATATAACTACCGTTTGTTAGAGCGTCCACAAATTGTGGTAGCTAACAAAATGGATATGCCTGGTGCGGAAGAAAAACTAGTGACATTCAAGGAGCAAATCGAAGATAAATATCCGGTATTTGCTGTGTCGGCTTTAACTAAAACAGGTTTATCTAACATGTTGTTAGAAATAGCTAACAAACTTGAAACAACAGAATACTTCCCATTAAACGAAGAACCAACAGAAGATCAAATCGTAATGTACAAACATGAAGCTGAAAAACCTGAGTTTGAAATTTCACGTGGTTCTGATGCAGTATGGGTATTGAGCGGTTCAGAAATTGAACGTTTGTTTGCAATGACTAACTTTGATCGTGAAGTATCAGTCACACGATTCACACGTCAATTACGTTCGTTAGGTGTTGACCAAGCTTTGCGTGATCGTGGCGCTAAAGATGGCGATACAGTTCGTATTATTGAATTTGAATTCGAGTTTATGGATTAATATTAATCAAATGAAGGGGCAAGGTCAGTTAAATGACTTTGTCTTTTTTTATAAGGAGTGGGAATAGAGTGAATATTGGCTATTTAGGTCCGGTTGGGACTTTTTCATATCAAGTGGCGCACCGTGCTTTTCCAGAAGAGCAACACACAGCGTATACGACGATATCAGAATGTTTAGATGCAGTTGCGGCAAATGAAATCGATGTTTGTTTAGTGCCTTTTGAGAACGCAATTGAAGGGACAGTAAATGTAACGCTTGATTACCTTTATCAAAATGATGTGCCACCTATTCAGGCGGAGTATATTTTACCAATATCACAAAATATCATGGTGAATAAACAACGTTCAAGTGATTGGCAAGAAGCGACAACGGTTTTATCTCATCCGCAAGGTTTGGCGCAATGTCATGATTATTTAACCAAAAACTTCCCGCATATTAAACGTGAAGCAGTTTCTAGTACAGCCTTTGCGGCAGAATATGTGAGCACGCATCCAGATGAAAAAACGTTAGCAATCGCCCCTTTATTTGCGGCAGAGCATTATGATTTGGACGTCGTTCGTGCGAATGCGCAAGGAAATATGCATAATGAAACACGATTTATTGCGTTGAGTAATCGAAAATTAGCGATAACAGATGATCCAATTGAAACAAAAACAACCCTTTTATTAAAATTACCAGATAATGATTCAGGGACCTTGCATACGATGCTTTCAACATTTGCATGGCGTAATATCAATATGAGCAAGATTGAATCACGACCAACAAAAACGCGTCTAGGGCAATACTTCTTCCATATCGATTTAGATGTAGGTGCTGATAATCGATTGCTGGATAATGCGATGGTGGAAATATCATTATTAGGTGGCACTGTTAAAGTTTTAGGATCATACGATGTCTATAAGATAAAATAACAAGTAGCATTTTGGCTTTTTTGTCAAAGTGCTCTTTTTGCATTGTTGGATAAAAGTTAGTGTTAAAACGTAAGGAGATGTATTATCCTGTAAAAAACAGTCACTTGTGTTTATAAGGTGATTTGGTTTTACAATGTATTTCTCTTACAACTCACCCCTTATTTTAATGTAGTGGTGATAATATAAGTTTTAAGTATAAAAGATAAAAGAGGCAAAGCTTAGGATATAATGGGTCTTTAGATTTTGTAAAAGAGGCATCATATCGTTATAATAGAAATAAGTGAATGCTATTAAATCCGTTGGAGGTACAACAGTGAATAATATATTATTAGTTGAAGATGAAAAAAATTTAGCGCGTTTTGTTGAACTTGAATTAAAACATGAAAATTATAATGTAACCATTGCACATGACGGCCGTGAAGGTCTTGAATTGGCGTTAGAAGGTGAATGGGATGCGATTTTGTTAGATTTAATGTTACCAAGCTTAAATGGTATTGAGATTTGTCGCCGTATTCGTCAGCAGGAACAACAAACCCCCATTATTATGTTAACCGCAAGAGACAGTGTTATCGATCGTGTTTCTGGTTTAGACCATGGTGCGGATGATTATATTGTGAAGCCTTTTGCAATTGAAGAATTGTTGGCACGATTGCGTTCTTTATTGCGTCGTGTTGAAAATGCAGAACCCGCTCAAAAACAAACGAAGTTAAGTTACCGTGACTTAAACGTTGAAAAAGAAAGCCGGATGGTTCTAGTTGGCGAAGAAGTGATTGAATTAACAAAGAGAGAGTACGATTTGTTATTGACTCTAATGGAAAATATTAATATTGTGCTAACACGTGAAGTGTTATTAAATAAAGTCTGGGGTTATGAAACAGAAGTGGAGACCAACGTTGTAGATGTATACGTGCGTTATCTACGTAATAAAATTGATCGTCCAGGTGAAGAGAGTTATATCCAAACGGTACGAGGCACAGGGTATGTGATGCGCACATGAGAATTCATCAAATTCTCAACATGAAAAATCGTTCCTTAAAATATAAATGGATGTTGGGAACGAGTGTTGCCATCTTTTTAACCTTTTCTGTCTTTGCAGTCGCTATTTATCAAGGTGTATCTACCATGCTTCTTAATGAGGAAAAGAGTAAAGTTCAAACGGCACTTAATAACGTAACGTTTTCATTGACTGGTAAAAGTTGGCATCAAGTGAATGCCACTGATTTTCCAATTGATAGTGAAAGTTTAAATGAAAATATTTATAATCGTGGCTTAATTGTGCGGATTTTAAAGCCGGATGGTAGCACATGGTACCCAGCTCAATACGGTGGTGAACAGCAATATAATATTCCTCTTGAAAAAGTTGAAGCGATTACAGTTAAAGAAACGGTAAATAAAGGCAGTCGCGTTATCGTAGGTATTAAGCCTGTTTTAGAAAATAATGCTAAGATTGTGGGTTATGTACAAGTCATTAATCCGCTCACCAGTGTAAATTCATTAATGAAATATCTTTTTTGGACGTTACTGATTTTAGATATCATCGCATTGGTATTCAGTGCTATTTTGGGATATGTAATGGCCTTACATTTGTTGCAACCCATTAAAGATTTAGCGCGTTCGATGGTGAATAGTCAGGAAAATGGTTTTAAGGCACGCGTGAAAAATATTGATGCCGAAGATGAAATCAGTGAATTGCTTACTATTTATAATGATATGATGAGACGTATGGAAGTAACGTTTGAGCAACAAAAACATTTTGTTGAAGATGCTTCACACGAATTGCGAACACCTGTACAAATTATTGAAGGACACCTTAATCTCTTGAACAGATGGGGGAAAGATGATCCTGAAGTATTAGAAGAGTCCTTGAAGGCTTCGTTATTTGAAGTTAATCGTATGAAAAAACTTGTACAAGAAATGCTTGATCTTTCAAGAGCTGAACAAGTTTCTAATACTGCCGAACTACAGATTACTAATCTTAACGAAGCGGTAGAACAAGTTAAACGAAATTTTGAAATATTGCACGACGATTTTAATATTACGTATGATTATAATCCAGATATTGTGTTGCGTTCATTAATCTTAAGAAATCATTTAGAACAAATTTTGATTATCTTATTTGATAACGCTGTGAAATATTCAAATGGTTTGTCAGAAATAAATATTACGCTTGAACAAATCGGTAATCGTGCTGTTATTAAAGTGAAAGATCACGGTGTTGGTATTGATCCTTCAGAGTTAGACAAAGTATTTAACCGTTTTTATCGTGTGGACAAAGCAAGAACACGTGAAGTGGGTGGAAATGGTTTAGGTCTAGCGATAGCGAAGCAATTGGTCGTGAGTTATAAAGGAACTATTTCAGCAGATAGTGTTGTGGGTGAAGGTACAACTGTCAGCGTTTCACTACCTATCATGGAAGAAGAGGTCATTCAAACTGCTCGTAAAAAACCGCTGAAGAAAAATAAATTATAAAAATAGTTTTATCTAAAAAAAGGCAAAAAAGCGACAGTTTCACTACCTTTCTGAATTTCAGCTGAAGGTGTGCTAAACTGTCGCTTTTTTCAATAAATAATTGTGAAATCTGTTTGTATTGGAGGTTCAATATCCCAAGTTGTTTCTAGTTTAGTCACTCGAGCTGAAGGTGTGGGACCTTTTTTTAATTTATCAATAAAGGTAATTATGTCATGTTTATTACCTTTAACGTGAATTAAAACTGAGTAATCAGGCATGTTTTTAACCCAGCCACTAAGGCCCAAGGAACGTGCGATAAAAAGTGTGCCATAACGGAAGCCAACACCTTGAACTGTACCATATGCTTGTATCTCACAAGTAGTTAAATTATCCAAAAAAATCACACCTTTCTTTATAGTTCTAGTGTAGCGTAAAACAGATAAGTTGAAAAGAGTAAATAAACACGCTACTATTTAAGAGAGATAAAGGAGTGTGGACGATGACACGTTGGCAAATTATTCAAACAGAAAGTTTTAATGAACCTTGGTGGTTCTTCGATGATTGGCAAGAAGATATCGTTTTAGAACTTGAGGCAACAACACGTGAAGAAGCGAAAGCTCTCTATATAGAGGCATTTACGAAATTGCATGATACATACGGATATCAACAAGTTAAAAAAAATACATTAGCCGCATTCTGGTGTGATGAAGAAAAATGTTTTTGTGAAGAATGTGACGATGATTTGCAAGTTTATCATGGCTTACTAGTCTTGAAAGACGGCGAACATGACCCGGATTTAATCAGCAACTAGTCTGTTTGGATAGATAATTATAATAGTTTGAGGTAAACCCTTTTAAATATATTCGAAACATATTATAATGAATATAAGTAAATATGTAAGTCAGACTAAAACACCTTAATGGAAGAACATAATATAAAAAATAACTGAAAAGAGTGAGAGCTAATTGCAGCCTATATTAGGAAGTGCTATTGAAGAATTTATCGAGATATCTGAAGATGCGGACATAAAGTTAACAAGTCGTAAAGCCACAAAAGAAGAATTGAAGATGTTAGAAAGTGAGCTTCCGGTCAAGTTGCCTCAATGGTACCGCGATTTAATCGGTGATTATCCGATCATTAACTTGGAAGTTAAGTGGAATGTTGAAACAACTAACCCGAGTTATAGTGGTGAAACAGCCATTGAATTTTTTGAGCCGCAATATATTATAGAAGAAACGATGGAAGAATTCCCTGGCATTGATTTGGTTCATTTGAACTACATCTGTATTGGGAGTGAACCTGCCGGCACTGGAGATAACTACTATATTCGATTAGATGATGAAGATCCTACGCTGTATCAATTTCCAATCCCAATTGGAAGCGACGAAACTGAACCATTGTTAGAACGTCGTATTCAAATTGCTGAACATATCAGCGATGTTTTTCGCGAAGCAATAAAAACAATCCAATAAAAACAGCTTGTTTTAGATAAAGAGTACAGCAAATATGCTGTGCTGTTTATCTAGCGGTCTAATTTAACGGAATATTCAGAAAAGTGGGAATTTAAAAAAATGTTGAATTAGCTATTTATTTATTATCAATCTCATGATATATTCTAATGAGTAATTAAAACACGTAAATTTTTCTATGTAAGCAATTACAACAATCGTGTTTTTTACAAAAAAGAGGAATTAGGGGAGGAACAACTGATGAAAAAACGCTCGTTAGCAGTTGTATTAATTATGGTTGTCGTTTTATCTTCATTCTTAGCAGCATGTGGAAACAAATCTTCAAAATCAGATGATGCTAAAAAAGATGACAAATTTACAGTAGCAATGGTTACGGATCAAGGTGGGGTAGATGACCGTTCGTTTAACCAGTCAGCATGGGATGGACTTCAAAAATTCGGTAAAGATAACGGCTTAGAAAAAGGCAAGTCAGGTTATGATTATTTCCAATCTGCAAATGAAGCAGATTACAAAACAAACTTGAACAGTGCAATTCGTAGCAATTTTGACCTTGTTTTTGGTGTAGGGTTCCAGTTAACTAAAGCTGTTACTGAAACTGCTAAACAACAAAAAGATGCACATTTCGCTTTAATCGATGATGTTGTCGAAGGCGTAGATAACATCGCAAGCATTCGTTTTGCTGACAATGAAGGTGCCTTCTTAATGGGTGTAATTGCTGGTTTAACAACTAAAACGAATCATGTAGGTTTTATCGGTGGTATGGAAGGTGAAGTTGTAGGGCGTTTTGAGGCAGGATTCAAAGCGGGCGTTAAAGAAGTAAATCCTAAAGCTAAAATTGATGTGAAATACGTTGGTTCATTTGTTCAAGCGGACAAAGGACAACAAATTGCAGCAACAATGTACAGCAACGATGCTGATATCATTCTTTCAGCAGCAGGTGCATCAGGTAATGGTGCCTTTACAGAAGCTCGTAACTTGAAAAAAGAAGATTCATCACGTGAAATTTGGTTCATGGGTGTTGACCGTGATCAAGCAGATCAAGGTGAAGTCAAAGTTGATGGTAAAACATTCAACGTGGCTTTAGCATCTCAAATCAAACGTGTTGATATCGCAGTAGAAGAGACATCTAAATTAGCTAAAGATGGTAAATTCCCAGGTGGAAAAACAATCGTTTATGGCTTAGATAAAGATGCTGTTGGTATTGCTGATTCAACTGATAACATTGATAAAAAAGTGTTAGACAAAGTTAAAGAGTACAAAGAAAAAATCATTTCTGGTGATGTAAAAGTTCCAGAAAAACCATAGTAAAAAAATCAAATGATAATAAGAATAAGCTGGTCATTCCGATGTCCAGCTTTTTCAATTAAAAAATTAATTTTAGGAGGGCGCCTTTTGGAATATGTAGTTGAGATGTTAAATATTCGTAAACAGTTTGGCGACTTTGTAGCAAATAACAATATTAATTTACAGGTTAAACCTGGTGAAATTCATGCATTATTAGGTGAAAATGGTGCTGGTAAATCAACATTAATGAACGTGTTATTTGGTTTATACGAACTTGACGGTGGCGAAATAAGAGTAAAAGGTAAAAAGGAAAATATTACAAGTCCTAATAAGGCGAATGATTTAGGTATTGGTATGGTTCATCAACATTTTATGTTAGTGGATAAATTTACAGTCGCTGAAAATATTATTCTTGGACATGAGCCATCACGTTTAGGCTTAATTAATAAAAAAGAAGCAATTAAAGAAATTGAGGCACTTTCTAACAAGTATGGCTTACAAATTGATCCGCATAAACGCATCGATCAAATTGGTGTTGGTATGCAACAACGTGTCGAAATTCTTAAAACGCTTTATCGTGGTGCAGATATCCTCATATTTGATGAGCCTACAGCTGTGTTAACGCCACAAGAAATTATTGATTTAATGGGAATTATGAAATTGCTGGTTAAAGAAGGCAAATCAATTATTTTAATCACGCATAAGTTGAAAGAAATCATGACAGTATGTGATCGTGTGACAGTTATCCGTAAAGGTGAAGGTATTGGCACTGTAAACGTGGCACAAACCTCACCACAAGAACTTGCTAATATGATGGTTGGACGAGCAGTTCTGTTCTCAACCGCTAAAAAAGCGGCACATCCAACAGATGTTGTGCTATCTATTAATGACCTTGTGGTAGCGGAAGAAAAACATAAAATTGAAAAAGTATCTCATTTGAGTTTAGAAGTGAAGGCAGGCGAAGTTTTAGGCATTGCTGGAATTGATGGTAATGGTCAAACTGAGCTTATCGAAGCAATCACCGGTTTACGAAAAGTGAAGCACGGTACAATTCAATTAAACGGGGAAAAAATTCATAATTTAAAACCTCGCCAAATTACGGAAAAAGGTCTAGGACACATTCCAGAAGACCGCCACAAACATGGTTTAGTACTGGAGATGTCTCTAGCTAACAATATAGCGTTACAAACATACTATCAAAAACCATTAAGCAAACATGGTTTCCTTAATCAAAAAGAGATTGATCGTTTTGCAAATGGGTTAATCAAAGAATATGATGTCCGTACAAGTAGTGAACACGTTCCAGCCGGAAAATTATCTGGTGGTAACCAACAAAAAGCAATCATTGCGCGTGAGATTGATCGTTCGCCACAATTACTAATTGCAGCACAGCCTACTCGTGGTTTAGATGTAGGTGCGATTGAATTCATACATAAACGTTTGATTGAACAACGTGATCAAGGACGAGCAGTTGTTTTAATGTCGTATGAGTTAGAAGAAATTCTAAATGTAAGTGATCGAATTGCAGTTATTTATGAAGGACGTATTGTCGCAATTTTAGATGCAAAAGAAACAAACGAACAAGAATTAGGTTTATATATGGCTGGGGAGGTAAAAGCAAATGTCTAGACGTTTTCAAGGTTTAATCGTCCCTGTGGCATCGATTGTGCTAGGTTTGTTAATTGGTGCGATTATTATGCTAGCGTTCGGTTACGACCCAATAGCAGGCTATAGCGCCTTAGCCTATGGTGCATTCGGTAACAGTTATTATCTAGGTGAAACATTACGTTTAACAACACCTTATATTTTAACTGGTTTAGCGATAGCAGTTGCTTACAAAATGAACATGTTCAACATTGGTGCTCAAGGTCAGCTCTTAATGGGTTGGATAGGTGCCGTTTGGGCAGGAACACTGTTTGACTTCCCTAAATTTATTCACTTACCAATGGCAATTGTTGTCGGTGGTATCTGTGGTGCTTTATGGGCGTTGGTTCCAGGACTTTTAAAAGCATATCTTAAAGTAAATGAAGTTATCATCACAATTATGATGAACTATATTGCACTGTATATTTTTAACTGGTTGATTCATGATGTTTTCACAGATGGGAAAGATCAAACGGATGTTGTGAAAGAGACAGCGTCGTTAAAATCACCATTTTTAGAAAATATTACGCAATATTCAACATTGCACTGGGGTATAATTTTGTCACTCATATTTGCTGTTATCATCTGGGTATTTATGAAGAAAACAACAAAAGGTTATGAATTTGAAGCGATTGGTTTCAACGAAAATGCGGCAATGTATGCAGGAATGAATGTACGTCGTAACATCATTTTTGCAATGCTTATCTCTGGTTTCTTAGCAGGTACAGCAGGAGCAATGGAAGGTTTGGGTACATTTGGTTTTGCCTTTACTCAAGGTTCTGTATCAGGAATTGGGTTTGATGGTATTGCTGTTGCATTATTAGGAGCACTTTCACCAATCGGTATTGTATTTAGTGCCTTCTTATTCGCTGCATTAAATATTGGGAAAACAACAATTTCAGTTGAAGCAGGTATTCCGAATGAATTGGTAAATATTGTGATTGCGCTTATCATCTTCTTCGTTGCTGCAAGTTATATTATTCAATGGGTCATTGCGAAGATGGCTGCTAAGAAAGGTGGGCGTTAATACATGGATACTTTATCATTGATTGTTTCATCAACTTTATTAATGTCAGCACCGCTCATTTTCACAGCATTAGGTGGTTTACTTTCTGAACGTGCAGGTGTTGTTAATATCGGTCTTGAAGGTTTGATGATCATGGGTGCCTTTTCAGGTATCGTATTCAATTTAACCTTCGCTGATACATTTGGTGCTTGGACGACATTGCTAGCGACACTTTTTGCAATGGTATGTAGTGGTGTATTTGCACTCTTCCATGCGGTTGCAACGATTACATTCCGTGCCGATCACATTATCAGTGGTACAGCACTCAACTTCCTAGCATTAGGACTAACAGTCTTTTTAACAAAAATAATCTACGGAAAAGGTCAAACTGATACTATTTCACAAAACGTTGATTATAGTAACATTCCGATCTTGCAAGATATCCCGTTTATCGGGCAAATCTTTTTCCAACGTATTTCGTTCTATTCATACATCGCAATTATTGTAGCGATTGTGATCTGGTTTGTATTAAATAAAACAGTCTTTGGTCTACGTCTACGTTCAGTAGGTGAGCATCCATTGGCTGCTGACACAATGGGTATAAAAGTTAACCGTATGCGTTATATAGCGGTTATTATGTCCGGAATGTTAGGTGGTATTGGTGGTGCGCTTTACGCACAATCATTCACAAACAACTTCAATGCAACAACAATCGCAGGTCAAGGGTTTATGGCGCTAGCTGCCTTGATTTTCGGTAAATGGAATCCACTAGGTGCCCTAGGTGCCGGTTTATTCTTTGGTTTTGCACAATCATTAGCAGTAATCGGTGGTTCATTACCATTCTTCAGTCATTGGCCAACCATCATTATGCAAATTCTACCTTATGTTTTAACGATTTTAGCTCTAGCTGGTTTAATCGGGAAAGCGGAAGGTCCAAAGGCAAATGGTGTAAACTACGTCAAACCGAAGTAGCAAGGCTTAATACTAAAAGCAATATTCTATTATCCAATTGGGTAAGGGAATATTGTTTTTTTTTTTCACAAACTATTGGAAAAGTAGTGTAAAAGTGTTTAGAATAGAAGAAGTACTATAAGGGTTGCCAGATTAAAGACGTACCTGATATTTTAAGGGGGATTTACAACGTGAATAGATTACAGAAAACATTGCTTGTTTCAACTGCGTTATTATTACTTTTAGGTGGTTGTGCTAAAGAGACAACGGCTACAAAAGAAGAGGAAGCAAACAAGCAAGCAGCAGCAAAAGAGCAGGTTAAAAAAGAGCAAAAAGAGAAGGAAAATCAACCTGTTTTGAATAAAATTGGAGTGAAAACGTTGAAAGACCCGTCAAGTATCACTGCACTTGTGAATAAGCACAATAAATTTCCAGACAAATACACACCCAATGATTTAGTGTATCCCGATGTCCCGTTTGTATTTGGTAGTGAAAAGGTTGAACGTAGTATGTTACGTAAAGAAGCCGCTCAGCATTTAGAAACAATGTTCGCCGAAGCTAAAAAAGAGAACATTCATTTATCAGGCGTTTCTGCTTTTCGATCATATGAAACACAAATAGCGATTTTTGATGGTTATGTGCAACAAGATGGTAAAGCAGCAGCACTTACATACAGCGCCTTACCAGGTACAAGTGAACATCAAAGTGGCTTGGCCATCGATATTAGTAACGCAGCAGGTGAGTTTGCCGCTGAACAAGGTTTTGAAACAACAGCCGAAGGTAAATGGCTCGCAGCTAATTCGTATAAGTACGGCTATATCCTGCGTTTTCCAGATGGAAAAGAAGCAATTACAGGTTATGAATACGAATCTTGGCATTTCCGTTATATCGGAGTTGATCTCGCAAAAAAAGTATTTGATAGTAACTTAACCTATGAGGAATATGCAGATAAGCATCCTGAAGGAATCCTACAATAAAATGCTCGGTCATATTTTTGATTTACATTAAGAAAAACATAAAGGTCTTTGTATTAGTGCTGAGGGCACTTATACAAGGGCCTTTTTGATACATTGTATAAGTTAGCAACTGGATGTTTTCCTGTTAAAGGGACTTCATAACTAAAACATATCAAATAGTGGAGTAAGAAGAGTGTTAATTCGTATCTGTTCTCGGACGATGATTTAATGCTCATCGCCCTAGGAAATGGAAAATTATGATAAACTTATAAGGAGTATTGTTAGTGGAAATCTAACAAAAGTAGTTTTGAGTGGATAGCTATTGTAAAAAAGGAGCGATATAAACATGGATGATACGTTAAAAAGAATTGAAGGAACATGGGAAATTGTTGCGACTAATTTTCCGATGTGGACAAGTGGGAAAAATCATAATCCCCAAATTAGTTACAGTAAAGTTTCAGAAGATTCTAGTTATTTAACAGATACTGTTCAATTTGAAAAAAATGATAAAATACGAAAAATTATCGGCAGAGATTTATATCAGGGTGGAAAATTTATTTGGCGAGGAAAAGGCATATTAAAGCTCTTAAAAAGTGAGTGGTCAGTTATTTATCTTTCTGACGATGTATTGATGATAGAATTTGAAAAATCGTTGGTTACACCCTCTGGAATTGATGTATTGGTTAGAAAAGAATCAACAATTGATAGTAGGCAAGAGGTTTCAGACATTCTGTTGAAAACAAATAAGGTAGAAAAAAGTACTTTAGACGAACTGTTGTGACTGAATTGACTTAGGCTTAGTAACAACATCAAGAATAGTATGCTCTAATTAATGAGTCGAATGTTGCGCTCATTTAAAAATGATTTTACGACGAACAAAAACATTGGACAAGCAAGCAAGCAAAATATTTAAATATAACAAATATATATTTTTGATACCCTTGTGGGTTTAATCGATCAAACATTTTAATCAGATAAACGTTGTTTTAACAAGTTAATTACTACTTAGTGTTATCTATTTTAATGTTATATGTTATTCTAGAGATATATTATATATTAACAGTGAATGGGGATTGAAAAAGATGGTGACAATTAAAGATGTAGCAGCGTTAGCAGGTGTGTCAACATCAACAGCCTCGCGTGCCATGCATAACAATAAGGTCATTAGTGATGAAACAAAACAATTGGTTTTTAACGCGATGAAGGAACTGGGTTATGAACCAAACTATGCAGCACGTAATTTGGCGAATAAAACAAGCAATACAATTGGTGTTATTTTACCAGTCGCAGGACCTGAAATTTTTCAAAATCCTTTCTTTATGGAAATTATCCGAGGGATTAATCAAGAATGTAATCAGCGACAATACATGGTGACTATTGCCTCTGGAGATACGAATGAAGAATTGGCAGATAATGTGGCAACGATGGTGAAACGTGGAAGAATCCAAAACTTTATTTTATTGTATTCTAAAGTGAATGATCCTGTAGTTACTTATTTACACGATCAAAAAATCGGTTACACAGTTGTTGGAAAACCCGTTGATTATGAAAACGAAACACCTTATGTCGATAATGATAATATTTTGGCTGCAAAAGATGCGACTGAGTACTTAATTCAAGCAGGACATCAGAATATTTGTTTTGTGTATAACAATGAGGAGCAATTGGTAAGCTTAGACCGCTTTACAGGGTACCGACGAGCTATCCGCAGCGCAGATCTTGCTAATGAATACCAATATCAAGCGCCTGTTGATACAAGCCCAACAGACGTGGAAACATTTGGGTCATGGTTAAGTGAACATCCAGAAGTTACCGGATTTGTGACAAGTGATGATATCGTTGGATTGATGGTGCAACAAACCATTAATCAAACCGCAGATATACCACGTAAAGTTGTTAGTTTTAATAACTCTTTATTTTCACAAATGAGCAGTCCCGCCTTTAGTTCAATTGATATCCACGCGAAACAACTAGGTATAGAAGCCGTCTCGTTAATGATGAAATACATCGATAATAAAAACTCGCTCGTATCGAAGATAATTGTCCCACACCGCTTAATAGTGAGAGATTAAAAGTGAAAACACCTTATGTATTCTCTTGAAAATTGGAAGATTTGAAAATGAAAACAACCTGTTTGGTGTTGAAGATAGTGTAGAAAAAAGCATCAGGCTATCTAAGCCTGATGCTTTTTTTGAAATAGTTAAAAATATCGGTTGGTACAGTTCGAGAAAAAAACATTCGTTATACTAGAAATTTTAGTTGAGGTAGGCTGATGACCGAAAGAAAGCTTCATTTTCTGGAGACAAGACACCAAAGCTAGGGATACTAAAACTACAGTTTAAATTTCAGGTCTCGTTGTGGATTTTTTGTAGCGTTATGTAATTTTCAGATGTTTTATGTTGAAGTACTGGAGATGAAAAATACCGCTAAAAAGACAACTTTCCCAAGCTGAAGTTCTAGTGACTTTTTTGCAATAATTGAGTTCTTTTATGCATAAATTATCCCCAAACGTGTTTAGGTTAGGTGGAGTGCAAGTCACTACTATCATTCTTGAAATCAATTATAAATAGGAACTTAGTGTTTTTAATTTTTAAAACTAGTTATTTTACAGCGTAAAAAGACGCTAGTCACTAAATATAGTGACTAACGTCTGAGAGTATAAAAAGAAGATGAGCGTTTATTTTTATACGGTTGTAATCAATACACCGTAATGATCCGATATAATGGATTGGTTAGTTCCATTAAAGACGACTTCTGATTTTTCAACACCGAGAGGTTGATTGCAGAAGATGAAATCCAAACGTTTATTATCATCTGATGCTTTTTCACGCCAACCATCAATTGCACCACTGACAGTGAAACCAGCATCTCTTTCAAGTGCGAGGGTATAAGTATCATACCAACCATCAGCTAAAATTGTATCGTAACCTTGACCAGGCACATGAGCAGGGTTATTAAAATCGCCCATTAAGTAAAGTCGTCCCTGCTTTTTTGGAGCGAGATGTTCAGATAGTTTTGCCCATTGTGAAGCGAATTCACTACCGTCCGAACGCCACCACCCTGTATGAATGGAGTAAATCCAGTCGTTGTTATCTAATTGAACCCCAACGACTTGTCGGGTGTGATAATCATCGTACGCTTCTGTCGCAGAAATAAGTTGTGTTGCGATAGCGATAATCGGTTTTTTACTTAGTAAGGCAAGTCCTTCATCATAACGATCGTAGCCAATATGTGAAGGTAGCCAAGTGAAGTAATAATCACACGCTAACGTTGCTAAATGATTGATAACTTCTAGTGCAAAATTATCGTTTTTGAGTGGTATTGTTGAGCAGTTATAATAACGCGATGGTAATGTGGTAACCGTATCAGCTGCTATCGATTGGTTTACTTCTTGCAAAGCAATGACATCCACATCGTTATGACTAATGAAGTTCGCTAACGTAACAGCCTGTGGGCAATCATAATCGCCCATCAAGCTATGCGTATTTAATGTTAGAAATTTCATCTTATAAACCGAGCGTATCGTTGATATCAGATTTTAAAACATCAGCTTTTGGCCCATAAATGGCTTGAATACCGTTATCTTTTTTAACAAGACCCAAAGCACCTAATTTTTTCCAATCGGGTTCTTCGCCAACTAGAGAAGCGTCTTTAACTGTGACACGTAAACGAGTCATACAAGCATCAACATCAACGATATTCGTTGGACCACCAAGACAGTCGATGATACCTTGGACTTGTTTATCCTTAGAAGGAACGTTGTGAGGATTAGTTGAAGCGTCATCGTTTTCATTTTCAGGCATATCATCAATATAGTTACCTAAACGACCTGGTGTTGCAAATTTGAAACGACCAATTAAGAAGTAAGAGATAAAGTAAGCAATTCCGAAGAACACGATACAAGAAATAACATAGTTGATGATATCTAATCCTAAACCAGCTTTAAGTGAGAGCGGCAAACGTGTTAATAGTTCAAGGTTACCAAATGAGTGAACTCTTAAAGAGATTAAATCTGCTAGACCAAAACTTAAACCTTGAATTAAGGCATAAACAACATAAAGTAATGGCGCACAGAACATGAACATAAATTCAAGTGGTTCGGTTACACCTGTTAAGAAAACAGCAATTGCAGCTGAAAGGAATACTGATTTGTATTTTTTACGTTTGTCAGCATCAACACGACGGTACATAGCTAGAGCTATACCCATTAATGTTCCGGTTGCTCCAATCATTTGCCCAACTTTAAAACGAGCGGGTGTAATGGTATCAACAAGGTTGTTATATGAGGCACTGTCACCAATGCTGCTGAAGTGAGATAAGTCACTCGCCCAAGCTAACCACAATGGGTCTTGCCCGAAGACTTGTTGTCCGGCATTAGCCCCCGACATAATCGTATAAGTACCACCCAACGGTGTATAGTTAATCGGAATCGTCAACATATGATGTAAACCAAATGGTAACAAGAGTCGTTCAAGCGTCCCGTAGATGAACGGTGCGACAAAAGGAGCAGAGGCAGAAGAGGTTGCAATCCAGATTCCGAATTTATTGATTCCGGTTTGGATGACAGGCCATACAAGCGCCATTAAAAGTGCAATAATGATTGACCACAAGATAACTACGAAAGGAACAAAACGTTTCCCGTTAAAGAAAGCAAGCGCGTCAGGTAACTTACGATAGTTGTAATATTTATTGTAGAGATTTCCACCAAGGAAACCAGCAATAATACCGACGAATACACCCATATTTAGTGCAGGTGCACCTAATATTGAAGTGAAGTAACCTTCAACCAATATTTTAGTGCCGAATAAAGTAATTGTTGTAGCACCTTCAGTTGTTAACATTTCGGTATTAACACCGAAGATGGCACCGGTAATTGTATTAATAAGAATAAAAGCGATTAATGCAGCAAAAGCACCACCAGCTTTTTCTTTGGCCCATGAGCCCCCGATGGCAACCGCGAAGAGAATAGCGAGGTTAGTAATAATTCCCCAACCGATTTGTTCGGTGACACCACCGACACGTGTAAAGAATGCAATATCAAACATGGCGAATATTTTCCCGATACTGATCATTAAACCAGCAGCAGGCATAACAGCCACAACTACAAGTAATGTTTTACCAAATTTTTGCCAGAATTCAAATGATAATAGTTGTTTCATTTTTGTATTTCCTCCTAAATTTCGTTTTTATGCAAACGCTTGCCTAAAGTATAGATGGAATCGCTTGCAACTGTCAAGCGATTTTTAAAATAGTGTTTGAAACAGAGATGATTTGATGAATATAACGTCTAGGTATTGACAATGCAAACGGTTGCGTAGTATCATGTAATTGAGCAAATGAAAACGGTTTATTTGTAACGTTCGAAGTTGTAGAAAATGTGTTGCTACATAATATCTGTCGTTCCAGTCTTACTATTTATAAAACAGCAAGAAACAGACGTTTTTCACTACGATAAGTGTAGCACTATCAGCTTGAAAAGATTGCAATAAATCATTTTATAAGGAGGAAATAAAAATGCAAAATAATAAATTTGAATTAGATGGTTGGAAATTAACAACTCATGAATTGGATAAAGAGAACAAACGTTTCCAAGAAAGTCTAACAAGTATTGGGAATGGTTACATGGGAATGCGAGGTATGTTTGAAGAATCGTATTCGGGTGATAAACATGAAGGCATATACTTGGCAGGTGTGTGGTACCCAGATAAAACGCGTGTGGGTTGGTGGAAAAATGGTTACCCAGAATATTTTGGTAAAGTAATCAACACAGTTAATTTCATGAAACTTGCTTTCTATATTGATGGTGCAGAAGTGGATCTTTACACGGATACTATCTCTGATTTCACTCATGAATTAGATATGTATAATGGTTTATTAACGCGTTCTTTCATTATTACTAAAGGAACAAAACGCGTGAAATTTACAGTGCAACGCTTTGTAAGCCTTGCAACAAAAGAATTATGTGCCATTTCAGTACAATTTGAGAACTTAGGTGCAGCAGCAACGATTAAAGTCGCATCAGCAATTGATGCAAATGTTACCAATGAAGATGCGAACTACGATGAAAAATTCTGGCAAGTTGTTGAAAAAGAGGTAGTAGCAACAGATGGTTTGTTGGTTGCGCGTACAATTGAAAATAACTTTGATATCCCACAATTTACAGTTGGTTTTAAAATGACGCATGAACAAACTGGCTTCGCGGTCCAAGCAGCAGTGGAAACAGAGCAAGAAATTGTGACCAACTATGAGGCAACAATTGAAACAGGTGAAAAAGTAGTTTTAGAAAAACGCATTTTAGTTGTAACGTCACGTGATTTTGAAACAGTTGAAAGCATTAAAGAGCAGCTTAATAGTTTAACGCAAACGCTTGCTTCATCAACTTATGATGAAATAAAAACAGCACACCAAACATTATGGCACCGTCGTTGGGACCTAGCAGATGTTGAAATTGGTGGGGACGTTTCGGCACAACAAGGTATTCGTTTCAATATCTTCCAATTATTCTCAACTTATTACGGTGAAGACGCACGTCTTAACATTGGACCTAAAGGATTTACAGGTGAGAAATACGGTGGTGCGACATATTGGGATACAGAAGCTTTTGCTATTCCGTTTTATCTGTCATTAGCAGCACCAGAAGTGACAGAAAACTTATTAGATTATCGTCATCAACAATTGCCACAAGCACAACATAACGCGAGACAACAAGGTTTAGCAGGTGCTTTATACCCAATGGTAACTTTTACAGGTGTCGAATGTCACAACGAATGGGAAATTACATTTGAAGAGATTCACCGTAACGGATCGATGGTGTATGCGATATACAACCATGCAAACTATACGGGGGATGAAAGTTACTTGTTAACAAAAGGAATTGATGTCATCACTGAAATTTCACGTTTCTGGGCAGACCGTGTTCACTTCTCAAAACGACAAGGACAATACATGATGCACGGTGTAACAGGACCTAATGAGTATGAAAACAACGTGAATAATAACTGGTACACCAACTATATGGCACAATGGACGTTGCGTTATGCGCTTGAAACGTTGCCTAAACTATCAGCTGAAAAACGTGAATCATTACAAATTACTGCTGAAGAAACGGCGAAATGGTCAGATATTGTTGAAAAAATGTACCTGCCACATGATGAACAAGAAGATGTTTTCTTACAACATGATACATTCATGGATAAAGATTTAACGCCTGTAGCAGAATTAGACCCAGCATCTTTACCATTGAACCAAAACTGGTCATGGGATCACATTTTACGTTCGCCTTACATCAAACAAGCGGATGTGTTACAAGGGGTGTATTATTTCCCTGAAAACTTTACACTTGAAGAGAAAAAACGCAACTTTGATTTTTATGAGCCTTTAACAGTGCATGAATCAAGCTTATCACCAAGTGTACACGCTATTTTAGCTGCGGAGATTCGTTACGAAGAAAAAGCAGTTGAAATGTATGAACGAACAGCACGTCTGGACTTAGATAATTATAATAATGATACAGAAGATGGTTTACATATTACATCAATGACAGGTAGCTGGCTTGCAATTGTACAAGGATTTGCTGGAATGCGCGTATCAGATCACGAATTATCGTTTAAACCGTTTTTACCAGAAAAATGGGAAAATTACCGTTTCCACATTAACTTCCGCGGTAGATTATTGTTAATCACAGTCACAACAGCTGGAACAGATGTGAAATTAATTAAAGGTGAGCCATTAACTATCACAGTTGATGAAAAACCACGCGTATTAAAGGTAGAGGAGGCAGCAAAATGAAGGCAGTAATTTTTGATTTAGATGGCGTTATTGCAGATACTGCACGTTTTCATTTTATCGCTTGGCAACAATTAGCAGCCGATTTAGGCATTGTTATTGATGAAGCGTTTAATGAAGAATTGAAAGGGATCAGTCGCTCGGAATCACTCGAGCGCATTCTCATTCATGGTAACCAAAGTGATCGATATAGCGAAGGTGAACTTGCTGTTTTTGCTAACAAAAAAAATGAAGTTTACCTTGAGCTCATTTCTTCATTATCTGAAAAAGATATTTTACCAGGTATTACAGCCTTTTTAGACGAACTAGCAACAGCTGAAATCCGTATCGCACTTGCATCTGCAAGTCGTAATGGGCCTTTTATCCTTGATAAGTTAGGTTTGAGTGATCGTTTTGAAACAATCGTTGATCCAGCAGACCTTAAAGCGGGAAAACCAGCACCAGATATTTATTTAGCAGCTGCAGCACAATTAGGCTTGAAGGCTGGTGACTGTGTTGGTGTGGAAGATGCGTTGGCAGGTGTACAAGCAATTAATGCAGCAAATATGGTATCAATCGCTGTGGGAGATGCTCAGGAATTAGCTGAAGCAGATCACATCTTTAGTAGCACAGCTTTGCTAGATCTTGAAACAATTCAAGGTGTTTGGGAAGCGGCACATCATGCCTAAGATTGAACGTTCCATTTTTGGTACGATTAAAAATACTACGGTGGAACGCTTTCAGCTCGAAAATGATCAAGGCATGTCTATCAGTGTAATGACTTATGGTGCAACATTATTGGAAGTTGTTGTGCCAGATAAAACAGGACGATTTGAGAACGTCGTATTAGGATGTGCGACATTAGCAGAATACAGCGCACATTCCCCTTATTTTGGTGCAACAATCGGTCGCGTCGGCGGCCGTATTCGCCAAGGGAAATGGTTAAACACGCAATTGACGCAAAACGAAGGAGAACAACACATACATGGTGGCGTTAACGCTGTTAGTCACCGTGTATGGGAGGTTCTTAAAAGTGATGTCGAAAATTTATCAGTCACTTTAGGAATTGTAAGTCCAGCGGGAGATAACGGTTACCCTGGTAATTTGGAAATGACTGTGACGTATCAATTGTATGCGGACAATCATTTTGAGATAATAACTACAGGGATAACAGATGAAGCAACATTATTTAATCCCACGAATCATAGCTATTTCAATTTAAGTGGTGATTTAAAAGAAACAATCAGCGAACATCAGCTTGAAATCGGAGCATCGCAAGTCGCGTTAATGGATGACAGTAAATGTCCGACCGGTGTGTTGGCACCTGTAGCCAATACAGCTTTCGATTTTCAAGCGGGCCAAACTTTGAAAGCGTTCACAAAAAAAGAGCCTCAAGGATTAGATACACCTTTTCCGCTGAATGAAGGTTCTGATTTTGCAGTACGTCTGACTGATAACGTCAGCGGACGCAGAATGGTAATAGAAACAGATGCCAATGCCATCGTTGTTTTCTCGACAACAGGAATGAACGAACCGTATTTAGTTAATGGTACCCGTCCGATGGTATCTGAACTAGGTATAGCCTTGGAGCCGCAACAGTTACCAGATGCGATACATCATGACCACTTTGGTGATATTGTATTGCCAGCAGGTAGACACAAAAGTTATCGCAGCAGTTACAGATTCGATACAATCAAACAAAACTAAAGGAGTGAATGAAGATGGAATGGTGGAAAGATGCAGTCATTTATCAGATATACCCTCGTAGTTTCAAAGATAGTACAGGTAATGGTTTTGGAGACCTCAGAGGAGTGATTGAAAAGCTAGATTACTTAGAATCACTCGGTGTGGACGGGTTATGGTTAAGCCCGATTTTTGAATCACCCCAAAAAGATAACGGTTATGACATCAGTGATTATCGTAAGATAGATCCACGTTTTGGAACTAATGAAGACATGTATGAATTGATTGAGAAAGCCCATGCAAAAGGAATGAAAATTATCATGGACCTTGTGGCGAACCACTCGTCTGATCAACATCGTTGGTTCCAAGAAAGTAAGAAATCAAAAGATAATCCCTATCGTGATTATTATATATGGAAAGATGCACAAGCTGATGGGTCACCTCCGAACAATTGGGGCTCTATCTTTTCAGGTGGCGCATGGGAATGGGATGAAACAACAGAACAATACTACTTACATTATTTCTTAAAAGAACAACCAGACTTAAACTGGGAAAATCCAAAGTTACGCGAAGAAATTTATGATTTGATGCGTTTTTGGATGGCTAAAGGTGTAGATGGTTGGCGTATGGACGTAATTGGAGCTATCTCTAAGGATCAGTCATTCCCAGCATATGACAGTGATGAACAATATGTCGTCGGCGAGTATCATTCTAACGGGCCACGATTACACGAATTTATTCAAGAAATGAACCGTGAAGTTTTAGCACCATTTAATGCAATGACAGTTGGCGAAGGAAATGGCTCAGATGTTGAATCAGCAAAATTGTTCACCGATCCAGAACGTAACGAATTAAACATGATTTTTACGTTTACACATATGGGCGTAGATGAACGTCCGACAGCACAACTTGGTAAATGGGGGATGAAACCGTTTGATTTAGTTGAGTTAAAAGCTGATTTGGCATTATGGCAAACAGCCTTAAATGAACGTTTTTGGAACACACTCTATTTCGAAAACCACGATCAAGCGCGTGTGGTGTCAAGATGGGGCAATGATACAACCTATCATCATCAAAGTGCAACAGCTTTCGCAACAGTCTTACATGGGCTCAAAGGGACACCGTTTGTATATCAAGGTGAAGAAATCGGTATGGTAAACAGTTCGTTCCCAATTGAAGATTATGATGATGTTGAAATTCATAACGCTTATAAAGACCTTGTACAAGAACGTCAATTATTATCTGAAGCTGATTTTATGGCAGCGGTTGAAACAAAAGGACGTGATAATGCACGAACTCCAATGCAATGGGATGCAACAGCGAATGCTGGTTTTACAACAGGCACCCCTTGGTTGAAGGTGAACCCTCGTTTCGAAGAGATAAATGTTGAAAAAGCCATTGCAGATAAAGGTTCTATTTTCCATTATTATCAAAAGTTAATAGAATTACGACACAATGAAGAACTTTTTAGAACAGGTGAATTTGAGCTGACTAATAGCGAAGACCCACGCTTATTCACCTACACAAGAACCTTAGGTGATGAACAATTAATTATTGTTGCCAACATGAGCGCTGAAAACTATCAGCCACTGCCGTTATTGTCGACTGAAAAAGCGACAGGGGAGTTGTTGATTAGTAACTATGCTGATACGCCAGCGATTGATGTGATAAGCGTCTTACGTCCTTATGAAGCGGCTATCTATAAAGTGAAATAAGATAAACTTAACAGAACGACAGCTAGTTTTAAAACATAGATTGTACAACGTATAAAAATAAATAATTTCACGAGAATAACAGTTTGACCTTTGTGTCAGTCTGTTGTTCTCTTTTTTAGGTTACAGTTGTGTTTTATATTTTAATAATTGGAATGACAATATTTTTTTGAAAAACGCTAAAGTAAGCGGTTACTAACAGAAAATTAAAAAAAGTTGTAATTTATTTTCAAAAGTTATCTGTTGATAGTATATTGAATAAAAGGTCATCGAAGAACTATCCGATTAAAATAAAGTTTAAGTTTCTAAAACCTAATAAAAAACAGTTTAACCTAAATACGAACATTGAAATGTTAATTATTTAAATATATACTTATTCTATATTACAAAAACAAAGGGGAGAGATGTTTACATGGAACAACGCGTTTATAATTTTTCAGCAGGTCCAGCCGTAATGCCAAAGGCTGTCTTAAAAAAAGCACAAAATGAATTTTTATCTTATCAGCAATCAGGTATGTCTGTGATGGAACTGAGCCACCGCTCAGAATTGTTCGAAACAATTTTAAGTGATACCGAATCACTGTTGCGTCGTTTAATGGACATTCCCGCTAATTATAAAGTGTTATTTATACAAGGTGGCGCAAGTTTACAGTTTTCGATGGTACCGCTAAATTTAGCGAATGGGAAAAAAGTTGCCTATATTGACTCAGGTTCATGGTCTAAAAAAGCAATTGAAGAAGCCAAAAAAACAGCAGAGGTTGTAACAATTGCCTCTTCAGCTAAAAATAGTTATCATACGTTACCGGTGATTGAACCCGTAACAGAAGACTATGCTTATGTACATCTTACGACAAATAGTACAATAGAAGGAACGGCTTATTTAGATATACCACTCGACAAATTTAATGGTTTACCATTAGTAGCTGATATGTCATCTAATATCCTATCAAGCGAATATAATGTCGAAGATTTTGCATTAATATATGCAGGTGCACAGAAAAATATTGGGCCAGCAGGTGTAACAATCGTTATTGTGCGTGAGGATTTCATTCAGTCACTACCTGAATTACCAACCCTGCTAAGCTATGAAACCTATGCAAATGCTAATTCAATGTACAATACGCCGCCAACGTTTTCGATTTATATGGCAAAACTTGAGTTAGAATGGATTGAAGAACAAGGCGGTGTTGCGGTAATTGAAAAAGCAAACCGTAAAAAAGCGCAATTATTATATGACTTTTTAGATCATAGTGATTTTTATACGTCGCCAGTTGAAGCGGGACATCGTTCATTAACGAACATTCCATTCCTCACACCTTCGCCTACAATGGATGAAGAATTCGTCATTGCTGCGGAAGCATCGGGTTTAACAAATCTTGAAGGGCACCGTGTAGTAGGTGGAATGCGAGCAAGTGTTTATAATGCAATGCCGATTGAAGGTGTTGAAGCACTGATAGCCTTTATGAATAAATTTGCAGTAGCCAATACGGTGACGGGGGATGTAAATAATGCCTAATACTTATAACGTTAAGACATACAATGAGATAGCTGTTAAAGGCCTAAAAAAACTTGATCCTGAGAAGTATTACCTCAATGGTAGCGGTAATGTTGATGCGGTTTTATTGCGTAGTTACGACATGAATCAGCAAGATTTACCAGAGTCGTTATTAGCAATAGCGAGAGCGGGCGCAGGTGTGAATAACATTCCTGTTGAAGCTTGTAGTGATGCAGGCGTCGTTGTGATGAATACGCCTGGAGCCAACGCAAACGCTGTGAAAGAGCTCGTGATTGCGAATTTGCTCACAATTGCTCGACCGATGATTGAAGGTGCAAATTGGGTGAAACAGTTGCCTAAGACAAACCTAGCAGAGAATGTTGAAAAAGGTAAAAAGAAATTTGTAGGCACTGAAATTCACGGGAAAACATTAGGTATCGTTGGTTTAGGGCACATTGGCCGTATTATCGCTAACGATGCTGTAGCATTAGGGATGGATGTTGTTATCTATGATCCCTATGTATCTGTTGAAGCGGCTTGGCAAGTTTCGCGTGAAGTTGAGCGTGTGGATGAATTAAAACAATTGCTTGAAATTAGTGATTATATTACGATTCATGTGCCATTATTAGAATCAACAAAAGCAATGATAAATAAAGTAAGCCTACAAGATATCAAAGAAGGGGCTGTGTTATTAAATTTTGCCCGTGGCGAACTTGTTGACACAGAAGCAATTGTTGATGCATTGAATAGCGGAAAATTAAAAAACTATGTTGCTGATTTTGCAGACGAAAAACTATTTGGTCAAGAAGGCGTGCGGATTTTACCACATTTAGGCGCTTCAACAATAGAAGCGGAAGAAAACTGTGCTGTGATGGCAGCAAAAGAATTAGCCCATTTTCTAGAGACAGGTAACGTTCGTAATTCTGTTAACTTCCCACGTGTAGAACTTCCTTACCGTGGTTTAACGAGAATCGCGATTGCTCATCACAATGTGCCAAATATGGTTGGGCAATTTACTACTAAAATTGCAGAAAATCAACTGAATATTGGTGATATGATTAATCGTAGCCGTAATAAAATTGCATACACACTGATTGATTTAGATAATGTGACAAGTACCATCAATCATGAGAAGCTAAAACAAGCGTTAGAGCAAATAGAAGGAATCATTCGAGTTCGTATTATTAAAGGTGATTATTAATTATACGAAAAAAGTAATTTTCAGTTTGGAACTGCCGTACATAGGTGGTTCCTTTTATGTTGTTAGGGGCTATTAAACTAAGAATATGATATAATTCAAGAGAGATAAAATTATAAGGGGTTGATAGAAAGTGTTACTTAAAGGGAAAAAAATACTATCATTTGTCAGTACTGATTTTGAAGATTTAGAATTATGGTACCCGATACTTCGTCTAAGAGAAGAAGGTGCGATTGTTCATTTAATAGCTGAAGAAAAGTCACATGAATATATTGGTAAATACGGTGTTCCTGCTGTTTCCGATGCGACTTTTTCTGAAATTAATACGGAAGATTACGATGCATTATTAGTTCCAGGCGGTTGGTCACCTGATAAATTACGTCGTTTTGATGATGTGTTACGTATTACGCGTGAATTTAATGATGCTAAAAAACCAATCGGGCAAATTTGCCATGCAGGATGGGTACTAATTTCAGCAGATATTCTCAAAGGTGTGAATGTTACAAGCACGCCGGGGATTAAAGATGATATGACGAATGCAGGAGCAATTTGGCACGACGAAGCAGTAGTAGTAGATGGTCATATTGTGTCAAGCCGTAGACCGCCAGATTTACCTGATTATATGAGAGAATTCATCAAAGTTATAGCAAAATAAAAAACGTTTTTGACTTATTCACCACAAATTTAATAGGATATAGTTCCCAAATTAAAAGTAACTGTGGTAAGATACATAAGTGTAAAATTTGAGTGTTATCACTTGAATTATTAAAACGAGAGAAAGAAGTGTATTTGTTTGAAAGATGCAGTTAGTATTGTAAAAGATCAATTAAAACATTTGAGTATGATTCTGCGAATTGCACGTTATGAAGAACGAGCAGACTATCAAAGTCATTATTTAGGTTTGTTATGGCAAATTCTAAATCCATTAATTCAAATAGGTACGTATTATCTAATCTTTGGTGTAGGTTTACGAGGAACTCGCACAGCTACAGACGGTGTGCCATTCTTTGTATGGATGGTTGTTGGTATGACAACATGGATGTTTATTAATCAATCAATCACACGAGGCAGCAAAGCAATCGTAAATAAAGTAAATCTTGTAAGCAAGATGAAATTTCCACTTAATATTTTACCATCAATCAATATTGCTTCAGGCTTTTCGGTGTATTTAGTAATGTTAGTTGTCTCATTAATCTTATTAGCATCACAAGGTGTGACGCCAACATTGATGTGGGCACAATATATTTATTATTTTATTTGTATGATTGTTTTCTTATATGCTGTAACGTTATTTACTTCGACAATAACAGTCTTATTTAGAGATATGCAGTTTGTTATTCAATCAGTCATGCGACTCTTATTTTATGTCTCAGGAACTATTTGGAATATAGCTGAGATGCCAGAATCAATTCGTCATTATTTCAGTTTGAATCCAATTCTATACATAGTTGAAGGATTCCGTGATGCTTTTCTTTCACGTGCGTGGTTCTGGGAAAGCCCAGCATTGACAATATATTTTTGGGCGTTCACGCTCTTTTTCTTGGTTGCAGGTAGTGTACTTCACAACAAGTTTAAAGAGAGCTTTGTTGACTATGTTTAAGAGAGAGGATTATTCATTATGACAGTTAAAGTTTCAGTCAAAGATGTATCAAAACAGTATGATTTGTACAAAAATAAATCAGATCGTATTAAGGCAATCTTTAATAAAAATAAAAAACCACAAGAGTTTTGGGCATTGCGTCATGTTTCTTTTGATGTTCATGAAGGCGAAACAGTGGGTTTAATCGGGGTAAATGGCTCTGGTAAGTCTACAGTGTCAAGTATTATTGCAGGTATAGCGCCACTCACTAAAGGTGAATTAAAAGTCAATGGTGAAGTGTCGATGATTGCAATCGGTGCAGGTCTTAAAGGTCCTTTGACAGGACTTGAAAATATTCGTATGAAATGTTTAATGCTTGGTTATAGCATGAAAAAAATTAATGAACTTATGCCAGAAATCATTGAGTTTTCTGATTTAGGCGATTTTATCCATCAGCCAGTTAAAAGCTATTCAAGTGGTATGAAATCTCGTTTGGGTTTTGCTATTGCAGTTCATATCGATCCGGATGTACTGGTAATAGATGAGGCGTTGAGTGTTGGTGATAAAACATTTTATCAAAAATGTGTGGATAAGATTATGGAATTTAAAGCACAAGGTAAAACAATTTTCTTTGTGTCGCATTCTTTAGCCCAAGTAAAAAAACTATGTGACCGTATTATTTGGATGCACTATGGTGAATTAAAAATGGATGGTCCTTCAGCTGAAGTAGCCAAAGCATATGACGAGTATGTTAAGTGGTTTAATGGCTTAACTGCAGCTGAAAAGAAAAAATATCAACAAGATTGTAAAAATAAACAAAAACAACCTTATTTACCGTTAGAAGTAATTAAAAGTGGTGATACAGATTCGCGTAGCGTACGAAATCAGTCTAAGTATGCCAAAATAGATAAAAAAGGCAGTGTTTTAACGCCGTTTATACTTATTGGGTTGATGATTGTGATGTTAGTCACTGGTTTTTCAATTGCAACAAATCAAAGTGTTGCAGCATTGATTATTCCATCATTAAAAAATGAAACTCAGGAAAATCAGGCTGAAAAGAAAATGGTTTGGGAGAACGTTGATGAAAAGGCTCGTTTCAACAAGAGTAATGTTCCGCTTTATTCTGATGAAAAACTGACGAAAAAAGTGGATGCTAAAGTTGCACTCGGTGAAGACCTTAAAGTATTGCGCCAAAGTGGATCGACAGTAGAAATAGCAATCGCTAAGGACAAGTTCTACACCACAAAAGGTAACTATCAATACAGATCTGATAGTATAGTGCAAGATAGTGTCGATACATCAAAATTAATCCCGTTAATAGACAACCGTATAGCAGATTCCTTTGAATATTTTACTGCTTATCTTGGTTCGAATAAGAGCAAGGTCTTGGATGCTATGAACTCATTAGATCACCCCAAAAAGAAATATGTGTCATTATACGAAGGTTCTTTGAAATATCATTATGATGACTCAGGTCAAATCAATTCAATGGAAATGGCAAGTACACAACCCATTACTGTGAAAGATTTAAATATTTCTAAAAGCCAAACGCTTTATGACGAAAAGGAACAGTCATTTTTCTTCGAAGGAAATGATTATCAATATTACGTGACTAAAAAAACAGTTACTATTCATCCAAAATAATAACTAAAGGCGATCTCTCGAGGTCGTCTTTAAGTTTTGATATAGGAGGTGTAAATCATGATGAAAAAAATATACATGTTGCTAATGCTTTTATTTTCAAGAGGACTTGCGGTTTTCTCTAAACGTGATAAAATAGTTTTCTTGTCCTCTTTTGGTGATAATAATGTACCTGTTGCGAACGAATTAATTCAGCGTAATCCAACTGCTTCGATTGTCTTTTTGTATGAACGATCTGCGGGCCAATCGCTTTTAAATTTAGACCCACGAATTGTACAAAAAAAATGTGATGGTGTAGCGATGTTTAGTTGTATCCCAACCTTAGTGTCAGCTCGTAAGTTAGTGATTGATAATTACTTTGCAGTTCTGGGGGCATTACCTAAAAATAAGAAATCTGAGACGATTCAAGTGTGGCATGCTAATGGTGCAATTAAACAATTTGGATACGAAGATGCATCAAATAGGATAAGACCTCTGGCAGATAAAAAACGCTTTAAAAAAGTGTATGATTTTACTGATAGTTATGTTGTGGGCTCAAAAAAAATGCAGGCTATCTTTGAACAATCGTTTGAAGCGAGAGGAAAGAAATTTTTACCATTTGGGATTGCACGAACCGATGTTTTTTTTGATAATAAATTAATGACTCAAAAACGTTTAGAAATTCGCCGAAAATTTGATGTTAGTGAGTCTAAAAAAGTGATAGTATATGCTCCTACCTACCGTTCAGGTGAACTTAGCAATGAATTGCAATTAGATGTTGAGTTATTGCGACGTGAACATTCAGAAGATAGTGTGTTGCTAATTAAAAGGCACCCACGATTGAACGATTCAGATTTATTGACAGATGATGATTTTATTAAAATAGTACCAAATACAACAGCTTTGACGGATTTTTATCCTGCGATTGATGTATTGATTAGTGATTTTTCTTCTATTCCGTTTGAGATATCATTATTACCTACGGTTAAAAAAATGTTATTCTTTTGTTATGATGAGAAAGAGTATGAACTGCAGCAAGGGTTACAACAGAACTGGCGAACAATGCTACCAGGCCCGATTATAGCAACCTCTCAATTACTGAGTGAAGAACTAAAAAATGTGCCTTACAAAGCTGATTATGAAGGCTACAACAAAACATGGAACACCTATACCACCGGCAATGCTGTTAAACAGTTGGCGGACTATCTACAGTAGTGTAAAATAGCTGTATTCGATTGTGTTTTTAGTTGAAACTGTTACAATGAAAAAGATAATAACTATCAAAACTGAGGTGAATCAATGAAGAAAGTAACAATTTTAATTCCAGCCTATAACGAGGAAGAAGCAATTCCCGCTTTATACGCAGAGCTCGATCGTGTATCAGCGTTATGTGGAGACTATCTATTTGATTTTTTGTTTGTTGATGATGGGAGTTCAGATGCAACGTTATTCATTTTAGAACAGATGCGTCAAAAAGATCAGCGCATTAAAACACTGGCACTTTCACGTAATTATGGCAAAGAAACGGCCATGATGGCTGGTATTGATTATGCTGAAGGTGATGCACTTGTTATTTTGGACGCAGATTTGCAAGACCCACCGGAGTTAATCATTGAAATGTTAAAATGGTGGGAAGAAGGTTACGATGATGTTTATGCAAAACGTCGTACACGTAAGGGCGAATCATGGATGAAACGCATAACTTCAAAACGCTACTATGCAATGCTTCAAAAAACAACGCGTATTCCTTTGCAACGTGATACAGGTGATTTTCGTCTATTAGACCGTCGCTGTATTGATGCTCTACAAACAATTAGAGAAACACAGCGTTATACGAAAGGTCTTTTTAGTTGGATTGGTTTTAAGAAAAAAGAAATTTTATTTGATCGTCAACCACGAATAGCAGGAAAAACAAAATGGAATTATTTCAATTTAATTAATTTAGCAATCGAAGGTTTTACATCATTTACGATTGTGCCATTACGCATTTCGACAATTGCCGGTTTTTTTGTATCTTTTATAGCGTTTATTTATATGATAATTATTTTAATCAGAACATTGATGTTTGGACCTGATGTTTCAGGGTATCCTTCATTGATGATGGTTATTTTATTCCTTGGTGGTATCCAATTAATTAGCCTCGGAGTTATAGGTGAATATTTGGGTCGTATATTTAACGAAACAAAAAAACGCCCATTATATTTTATAGATACTTATAATGAGGAAAAAGTGTATAATATTAGTGATGGAAACACTAAAATCTAATAGTAATTATAAATTAGGAGGCACCATACATGAGTTGGAAAAAACAATACCATAATTGGGATGAATTTCAAGAATTAGATGAAACTAATCGCGCTGAATTAGATGCTATAAAAGCAGATAAGGAAGCACTTGAAGATCGTTTTTATAAATATATCGAATTTGGAACAGCAGGGATGCGTGGCTTATTGGGTGTGGGAACAAATCGCTTAAATGAGTATACAGTGAGATGGGTGACTGAAGGGTTAGCACGCTATATTGCTACTCAAGGAAAAGCTGCTTCTAAACGTGGCGTTGTTATTGCTTATGACCCCCGTTATTTATCACAAGAGTTTGCTTATGTAGCAGCAAGTGTTCTTGCAATGCATGATATTAAAGCTTACGTATTTGAGAGTTTACGCCCAACACCAGAGCTATCATATGCGATTCGTTATTTGAAAACGTTTAATGGTATCATGATTACTGCCAGTCATAACCCATCAGATTATAATGGCTTCAAGGTCTATGGTGAGGATGGTGCCCAAATGACTCCCGAGGCAGTTGCAACAATTGTTGAAGAGTTAGTGAAATTAGAATCACATGAATTAGAAATTAAAAAAATAGATACTGAAGATGCAATTGAAAAAGGCAAGATTGAAGTGATTAGTACTATTGTTGATAAACCATATCTTTGTGATTTAGAATCGGTTGTAGTTAACGATTCGCTTATTCGTAAAAATGGTGGCGATGTTTCGATTGTATATACACCACTTCATGGAACTGGTGGCGTTTTAATGCCAACAGTATTTGAAATTGCTGGTTTTACTAATGTTGATTACGTATCTAAGCAAATGAAACCCGATCCAGAATTCTCTACAGTAAAATCACCCAATCCTGAAAATGCGGATGCGTTTAAGTTTGCAGCTCGTTTAGGGGAAGATAATGAAGCAGATGTTCTGCTTGCTACTGATCCAGATGCTGACCGTTTAGGTGTTGCTGTACCGGATGAAACGGGTGCGTTCCAAGTGCTGTCAGGAAACCAAATCGGCGCATTGATTTTATATTATACGCTATCTGAGAGAAAAAAATCTGGTTTACTTCCTGACAATGGTGCTGTTATTAAATCTATTGTAACAAGCGATTTAGGTGGTAAAATAGCAGAGCATTTTGACGTTAAAATGTTTGATGTTTTAACTGGATTCAAATATATCGGTGAAAAAATTGCACAATGGCAATCAGATAAATCATACGTTTATCAATTCGGTTATGAAGAAAGTAATGGCTATATGTTAAAACCATTTACACGTGATAAAGATGCATTACAGGCTGGACTTGCATTCGCTGAGTTAACACTAGCTTATAAGAAGCAAGGTTTGTCTGTATTACAAGTGTTGAATGGTTTATACGACCAGTTTGGCTATTACACAGATGAAGTGGTGTCGCTTACATTATCAGGTCGAGAAGGATTAGCTGAAAGTGCACGTATTATGTCATCATTACGTGAAACACCGCCAAAAAGCATTGCAGGACTAACAATTAGTAAATTAGAAGATTTTTCCGTGCAAAAGCGTTATAATAACAGCACAAATACAGAAACTGACATCGACTTACCGAGTGCAAATGTTTTGAAGTTTCATTTTGAAGATGGTTCATGGTTCTGTGTAAGACCTTCTGGGACTGAACCAAAGATTAAATTTTATTACTGTATCACGGATAAAACAGCAGAAGCATCACAACAGAAATTAGAAATGATTAAAGAAGCAGTTTCTAGTCTTGCAAAATAACTCAACAATAAGGATGAATGCCAATGAATGAAACAAACAAAGTAGAGCTTGTAATTGTTACAGGTATGTCTGGAGCAGGGAAATCTGTTGCAGTTCAGTCTTTGGAAGATATCGGGTATTTTTGTGTAGATAATTTACCACCATTATTGTTACCAAAATTTTGGGAATTGATGCATGAATCGGGTAAAGAAAAAATCGCTGTCGTAATGGATTTACGCTCACAAGATTTTTTTGGATCGATTGATGTTTATATCACAAAGTTAATTAAACAAGCAGGTTTAGATTTGACAGTGTTGTTCCTTGATGCAGACGATGAAGTACTTGTAACCCGTTATAAAGAGACAAGACGCTCTCATCCGCTTTCTGCAGGTGAATCCACCTATTCAGGTATAAAGCGCGAACGTGAGCTGTTACAGTATCTTAAAAGCATCTCACAAGTTGTTATCGATACAACTAATTTTAAACCAAAGCAATTGCGTGAACAATTGATGCAACGTTTTTTGACAAACCCTGAAGATGTTTTTCATGTCAATGTGACATCATTTGGCTTTAAGTATGGAATACCGATTGATGCTGATTTAGTGTTTGATGTGCGATTTTTACCCAATCCATTTTACGATGAAACGATGCGTGAATTAACAGGTCTAGATCAGGAAGTGTATGATTATGTTATGAAATGGCCAGATACTGAAGAGTTTTTAATTAAGCTCTTAGATTTATTGCGTTTCGTTCTTCCGAGCTATAAACGAGAAGGTAAAACGCAGTTATTGATTGCAATTGGTTGTACAGGTGGTCAACATCGTTCAGTGTCATTAGCGCGTTACATTGATGAACAACTACGTGATGATTATCAGACATCATTGACACACCGTGATGTTGAAAAGCATGTAAGAGGATAATATCAATAAGTTATAGATTTAAGCTTGTAAAAAACATAAAAAGTAGCAGTCCCATTAGGGAACTGCTACTTTTTTTATTGATCTTATTTCGGATATTATGAAAAAAATTTAGAATAGCTGTTTTGCTTTTTTTAGGATAAATAAAAAAACAACTACACAAAAGAGTATAGCTGCTTAGATTATGACTATTTTAAAGTGATTTTTTGTCCAATAGATAGTTTGTTCGGTGATGCGAGCTTATTGATCACTTGTAATTCGGACCACGTTGTGCCGTGTTGTGCAGCAATTTTAGTCAACGTATCGCCTGATTTCACAGTATAACTTTTAGCATTTGTCGCAGGTTTTTTAACAGGAGTAACTACTTTTGAAGACGGCAACTTAACTGTTTGTCCAGCGAATATTGTATAAGGAGCAGCTATTTTATTAAGCGTCGCAATTTTATCGTATGTTGTTCCATTTGCATAGGCAATGCTGCTTAATGTATCACCTTGTTTCACTTTGTAGTTAGCAGTTGCATTGCTAGCAGCAGGTGTATTTGTTGTATTATTTGGAACATTATCCGTTACTTTCTGATCAGCAGCCTTTTCAGCAGCTGTTTTTTCAACTTCAATTTTCAACTTATTATTAGGATATATAATAAATGGCGTTTTAAGATGATTGTTTTCTGCAATTTTTTCATATGACGTTTTGTATTTTGTTGCAATACCTTTTAGTGTATCACCAGCCTTAACTGTATAAGTGACCATTTTAGTATCAGAAGAGAGGGCAACATCGGTATCATATTGTTGTAAGTTATACACTTCAATCAGATTGATTAGTTTTGCACCATAATTAATATCAGTGGCGTATTTACCAGTTAAAGCATTCGCTGCATCTTTGTAATTTTTAGCGTTGATAAAAGCTGAATAATGATTTTGCGACCAAGCAGATTTAGTAAACAATCCATAATAATCTTCAATTGATTCAGTAGGACTTGGATAAACTTTAAAACCATCATTGATAGTAATTAATTTAGAACCCACATATTCTTGTGTTTGAAGTACAACTGTTTGACCTTGATATGAGCCTTTAATACCAAAATAGTTATTATAATTTGCCGATAAACCAGAAGAACCTGATCCCGACTCTAAAATTGCTTGTGCAATTAATACACTGGTAAAGAGTTGTCCTTTACTCGGTGCTTTTTGAGCAGCGACAGCCATTGCTTTAGCAAAATCAGCAGTATGTCCTGAAGGGATTGTAGTAGTAGGTTTAAATGTTTGCGGTGCTTGAGTTTGTGGCGCTTGATTAGTTGCTGTTGTTTTAAGAACTTGACCAACAAAAATGAGGTTTTCTTCTATATTATTTATTTTCTTCAATGAATCAACAGAAATACCAAGTTTTTGTGCGATTCTGTATAAATTATCGCCTTTTTTTACTGTGTAAGAGTTAGTGTTTGCTTCACTTGCTTCTGTTGCTTGTGGTGTAATCACTGCTGAAAGCGCAAGTACACTTAATCCTGTTGCTAATGTTACTTTTTTCATTATTTATCAACACTCCCTAAAGTTATTCTATATCAAAATGTTCACGCGATAGCATAATTTAATATACCCAATTAGTGGTTTAGTAATCTTAACTAAAAAAATTGTACCTAGATATACTTATTTACTATTATAGCAAAAATTTTTAATGAAATGTTATCCAAAAAGTACGTATATAAGTGCAAAAAAAGCAAACTTTAGTAAAAAAGTCTGCTTTGAGATTAAATAATCCATTAATTACAAATAAAAGTGCTAGTTTAAGCTTTTTTTTCTGCTAATAATGCTGCAATTTCTTTTAAGTAGAGCTCAGTTTTTGTTTCTTCTTCCACAACTTCTTCTTCCACTTCACGTTTGCGCATCAATTTATTCGCAACTTTTAGGAACATAAAGATTGAGAAGGCGATAATTAAAAAGTTAATAATAGATTGCAAAAACGCACCATAAGCTAGATTTGCGTTTCCGACCATGATTGAAAGTTTAGAGACATCAACGCCTCCGCTAATAATTCCAACTAATGGCATGATGATATCGTTAACTAATGATGTGACGATGAGACCAAAAGCGCCCCCAATAACAACACCGACTGCTAAATCTAATACGTTGCCTTTAAGCGCAAATTCTTTAAATTCTTTCCACATATGTATATACCTCCTTTAGTAATATTCCTTACAATTTTAATTATCGGATATAATAATGATTAAATCAAATTTTTTTTCGAAAATTAAGCAAAAAAGCGTAAAAAAATATAGTCATACGCGTAAATTAAAGGGGAGAATGAAAGTGAATCTGACTATTTTTAATGATAAAAGGCTTTTTGTGGAAGTATTAAGTAAAGTTTGTTCACGTCATATGCAAAGATGTGTATAATAAAGGGGTACAAAAAATAGCATTGAAGCGAGAGGAAGTTTAATTATGACAACTAATTATCCCGATGATAGCTATTCACTTCATACGGATTTTTATCAAATTAACATGATGAAAGTTTATTGGGACGATGGAATAGCAGAAAAAAAGGCGGTTTTTGAAGCATATTTTAGAAGTATGCCTTTTAACGCGGGCTTTGCAGTTTTTGCAGGTCTTGAACGGGTAATCACATATATCCAAAATTTAAAATTCACGGAATCAGATATCGCTTATTTACGCGAGACGACAGATTATCCTGAGGATTTTTTAACGTATCTTAGTGAATTTAAATTTAAAGGTAAAATTCGCAGCATGCGTGAAGGTGAAATTGTCTTTAATAATGAACCTCTTTTTCAAGTCGAAGCAGGGTTAGCAGAGTGTCAGCTGATTGAAACAGCAGTGCTAAACGCTTTGAATTATCAAACATTAATTGCTACAAAAGCATCGCGTATTCGTTATGTTGCAGGACCAAACGCATCAGTGATGGAATTTGGTACACGACGTGCCCAAGAGTTTGATGCAGCACTTTGGGGGACTCGTTCTGCGTATATTGGTGGTTTTGATTCAACCAGTAATGTCCGAGCAGGTAAATTGTTTGATATTCCTGTTTCAGGAACACATGCACATGCAATGATCCAAGCCTACAAAGATGAATATGTCGCGTTTACTAAATATGCGACAAGCCATAAAGACTGTGTGTTTTTAGTTGATACATACGATACGCTACATTCAGGTATTCCAAATGCAATTAAAGTAGCCAATGAATTTGGTGATAAAATTAATTTTGTGGGCATTCGTATTGATAGTGGTGATTTAAGTTTCTTATCTAAAAAAGCACGCGAAATGTTAGACGATGCCGGTTATCCAAATGCTAAAATTGTTGCATCTAACGATTTAGATGAGAACATGATTATGCATTTAATGGCACAAAATGCCTGTATAGATGTATGGGGCGTGGGCACGAAATTGATTACTGCTTATGATCAACCCTCTTTAGGTGGCGTGTATAAAATGGTCGCAATTGAAGATGAAAACGGTCAGTATATGGATACAATCAAGCTTTCAAGCAACAGCTCGAAAGTGACAACACCAGGTCGTAAAAATGTCTTCCGTATCATTGATAATCAAAGCAAACGTTCTGAAGGGGATTATATCACTCTTGCTGAGGAATCAATGGAGGGCATTGAAACATTAACAATGTTCCACCCGGTTCATTCATATATCCAAAAAGATGTATCTAACTTTACAGCGCAAGAATTGTTACAGGATATTTTTATTGACGGTGAGTTAGTGTATCAATTACCGACAGTACACGAAATTAAAGAATTCGCAAAAGAAAATAAAAAAGTATTATGGGACGAATACCGTCGTATTTCGAATCCAGAAGAATACCCGGTTGATTTAAGCGATAAATGCTGGGAAAATCGTAATGAAAACATCAAGAGTGTGCGTGATCATGTAAAAGAAACAACAAGCGTTCACTTTGATCGTCCAAGTTTATAAGAAGGAGTGAGCATAATGAGTTTACAAACGAAAATTATTGCTGAAATGGGTGTCAAACCAACGATTAATGCTGAGGAAGAAATTCGTGTGAGCGTTGATTTTCTAAAAGCCTATCTAGTGAAACATTCATTTCTTAAAACATTGGTTATCGCTGTTAGTGGTGGACAAGATTCAACATTAGCAGGACGTATCGCTCAAATAGCTGTTTCAGAATTACGTGAAGAAACCCAAGCCGATGTTCATCTACTTGCCGTGCGTTTACCGTATGGTGTGCAATTAGATGAAGCGGATGCCCAAGATGCTTTAGCCTTTATTGGCGCAGATGAACTGTTTACCGTCAACATTAAAGCTAGTGTTGATGCGACTCAAGCAGCATTAGCAGAAGCAGGTGTTGTTCTGACTGACTTTGTGAAAGGCAATATTAAGGCCAGAGAACGAATGGTGACACAATATGGTATCGCCGGTGCACGAGCAGGTGCCGTGATTGGAACGGATCATGCAGCAGAAGCGATTACAGGTTTTTATACAAAATATGGTGATGGTGGTACGGATATTAATCCGTTGTTCCGTTTAAATAAACGCCAAGGTCGCCAATTATTGGAAGCTTTAGGTGCACCAGAACATCTGTATACTAAAATACCAACAGCTGACTTAGAGGAAGATCGTCCGGCTTTATCTGATGAAGTAGCCTTAGGTGTTACTTACGATGAAATCGATGATTACCTCGAAGGAAAAACAGTGTCTGCAGAAGCAGAAACTAAGATTGAAAGCTGGTATTTGAAATCCGAACATAAACGTCACTTACCAATTACAGTATTTGATGACTTTTGGAAAAAATAAGAGCGGAATCGGTCATTTTTGATGTTATCATCTTGACCGACCGCTCGTTTTTGTTTATGATGAGTAAGTATAGCTTTTAAGCTAAATATCTGAGTGGGGTGACATTTTTGGGAAGTATAAAACCAATGCAAGACGTAGAAAAAATCATCGTATTAGACTTTGGTAGTCAATACAATCAACTAATCACACGTCGTATTCGTGATTTTGGCGTTTACAGTGAATTACATGAACACACAATCACGTTAGAAGAGATGAAAGCTTTAAATCCTACAGGTATTATTTTATCTGGTGGACCTAACAGTGTGTATGACGAAGATGCTTTCCGTTGTGATGAGCGTATATTCGATATGGGGATCCCTGTTTTAGGTATTTGTTATGGAATGCAATTATTAAGCACGCACTTTGGTGGCCGTGTTGAAGGCGCAACAAACCGTGAATACGGTAAAGCATCAATCAATGTGATTGATAATGCACCGCTTTTCAAAGGATTACCATCTGAGCAAGTTGTCTGGATGAGTCATGGGGATAAAGTTGTTGAAGCACCAGCTGGTTTTGAAATTACAGCAACAAGCCCATCATGCCCAATCACTGCAATTGCTGATGAATCTCGTCGTATTTACGCAGTTCAATTCCATCCAGAGGTACGTCATTCTGTACACGGAAATGAATTGTTACGTCAATTTGCAGTTGATATCTGTGGCTGTAAAGGCGACTGGACAATGGAAAACTTTGTTGATTCACAAATTGCAAGTATCCGCGAAAAAGTAGGCGACAAAAAAGTTTTACTTGCTTTAAGTGGTGGTGTTGATTCATCAGTTGTTGGTGTATTAATTCACCGTGCAATTGGCGATCAATTAACATGTATCTTTGTTGACCATGGTTTGTTACGTAAAGATGAAGGAACGCAAGTAATGGAAACATTATACGGCGACTTCCATATGAACATTATTAAAGTTGATGCGCAAGAGCGTTTCTTAAGTAAATTAAAAGGTGTTTCTGATCCTGAACAAAAACGTAAGATTATCGGTAACGAATTTATCTACGTGTTTGATGATGAAGCAACTAAATTAAATGGTGTTGAGTTCTTAGCACAAGGAACGTTATACACTGACGTTATTGAATCTGGAACAGCAACAGCTCAAACAATTAAATCACACCATAACGTTGGTGGGTTACCAGAAGATATGCAATTTGAATTGATTGAACCGTTAAACACGTTGTTCAAAGATGAAGTGCGTGCTTTAGGAATTGAATTGGGTATGCCTGAAAAATTAGTATGGCGTCAACCATTCCCAGGACCTGGTTTAGGTATTCGTGTTCTTGGTGAAGTAACTGAAGATAAACTTGAAATCGTACGTGAATCAGATGCGATTTTACGTGAAGAAATTGCAAAAGCCGGTCTTGACCGTGAAATTTGGCAATACTTTACAGCTCTACCAAACGTATTAAGCGTTGGTGTAATGGGCGACGAACGTACTTACGATCATACGATTGTGGTTCGTGCAGTAACATCTATCGACGGTATGACAGGTGACTGGGCACGTATTCCTTACGAAGTGTTGGAAGTTATCTCTCAACGTATCGTAAACGAAGTGGCTCACGTTAACCGTGTAGCCTATGATATTACATCTAAACCACCAGCAACAATTGAGTGGGAATAACAGAAAAGAGCTTAGAAACCTTATTTATAAGGATTCTAGGCTATTTTTTTGATATTCTGCTAACAATTTGCAAACAATAGAATTTATTCTATGAATTCTCAATACTACATTTGCTAAAAAAAGATCTTCAATGTAAAATATAATTAAATATTATTGATATGAAATGAGGATAATTATGAACCCGTATACAACTACACCTTATGTATTTGGTCCCTACGAACCCTGCCCATGTGAAAGTGGGGAAAAATACAAATTTTGTTGTTACGTTAAAAGTAACAATAGCTCTAATAGTAAAAAAGAGTATAATGCCAAAAGACTATATTCAGAATCTCATAAGCATTTTAGAGATACCGATTTCAAAACGTGCTTTGGATTTGATAATAATTGTGATCATGGTTATATAAGTTCTCATTCTTTACAAAATAATGGTGTCTTAAATCTAATTGCCGATGAAGGACATGTTTATATGTTAGATATAAATTATCGAGAACATTCTTTAGTTCCTATACTAGAGTTTAGAAAGATTGGAAAAAATCAAGCAAGCACCTTCGACGGTTTTTGTAAGTATCATGACGAAGAATACTTCAAAATAATAGAGGATGTTCCCTTTGAGGGAACTGATGAACAAAATTATTGGTTCGCTTTTAGAGCACATTGTTTTGAAGCTCATAGAAAATACAGACTTAAAAAAAGTTATTCGTCTTTGTTTAAGAAATCACCTGAAGCCACAAAAAATAAGCAATTATCAAATAATTATAGAGGAAACGAATTAAGTATAATAGATATGGAAGTTGACTATAATCGATTTAAAAATATTTATGAAACTCGTGAATATGATAAATTAGAAAGTTTTGTTAAAGTTTTACCTTTTAAAACTGCTTTTACTTTAACAACTGCTGTTGCCATATGTGTTGATATAGAGGGGAATCCTGCCGCAGATATTTATAATTATAGTGAATCCATATATCCCATCTATTTATTTATCTGTAATTCCAAAAGAATCTGAAACTATTATTATAGTTTCCAGATTTAAGGAAGATGAATGTTATGATAATTTCATCAAATCTTTAAATTTTTGTAAAGATGATCGATTACTTTTTTCTTTCTTAACTTATTGTATAGCAGAGTATAGTGAAAATGTCTATTTTTCTCCTGTATTAATTGAAAATATGTTAGCTTTAAATGAAAAGGAACTAATTGCAACAGCTTTTTTCGGGGCTGCCAGTCCAAATGAAGAATTGAGATACCAAAGTATGATGAGTTCATTTAAATTAGATTTATTTAAATACAAACTACAATAAACATCTTATTTATAGTGTCGAAAAAAATTGGATATTAATTATTGCGCTTCTTACTGTGAGAAGTATACTAGATTAAAACCATTACTCATAATCACTTAAAACAAATGAACGAGGGTAAAAAATAAGAACCTATAGACCTTTATTTATAAGGTTCTAGGTTCTTATTTTTATATGTTGCAAACAACAACTTTATTCCATTAGTTATCTGACTTTAAATTCTCTTCTTTTCTTTGTCTATCTAAGCAAAGGCTCTTAACTTTTCTTTGTGTAAGTTCCAATGAATCAAAACTTTCCCTACGAGTAAAATTATCATGTTTATATTTAGCAACTTCATTTAAGGCTAGTTGGAAAGCTCCACATAACGTCTCGTGTAAATCATTTCCATCAGCATAAACAGACATAACTTGCATGTTCATTTCTTTAAATTCATCTGGTATATCTTCGCCGAATCTTTCGATTTTTATAGTTACTTGGTTTTTCCTCATACTTAAATAACTTCCTATTTACATACGATTGTTATTAAATGTCGTTTCAAGTATACCATATTAGGTAAAGTCAAACTGCTTGCTAGCCATTTATGATTTTTTATTTCAGCATGAAAGAATGCTATAAAATCGCCCTGTGTACTTAATGGTAAATCTTCTACCATACATTCATAGATAGGCCGTTTCTTTGCTGTATCTTCTATAACCAAAATATCATTCATATACGCATAATTGAAACCAGTTTCTTTCATTTCCTCTATCCTTGAGTATACAAAACTTTTTTTATTAAATTTTTCTCGTGCAAAAGTTGGTTTTAAACCATTTAAATACAGAACACCAATTGAAGGCTCATTTAAAAATGCTATAATGTCAGAATTCATTATGCAAGCTCAATTTTTTCAGCACGATAATACATAGGATTGCCTTGCATACTACATTCTAAGTTAACAAATTTAATTTTAACAGAGTCTTTTTTCATAATATCATCATTAGTCATGAAAGGCTTAGGATCAAGTATTTTTATTTGAGTAGACTTCTTCTTGAACTTCCCGTCTAATATCGTTACCGAATAGTTCATTCCAATGACTTTATCAGTTGCAAAATTTCTTGGTTTTCCTTCTCTATCTTTGATAATTTCACCGTTTTCATCTGCTCTATGCTCTTGTTCGAAAACAGGAGTTACCTCATCCAACTCAAACAAAGTCCCAATCGTATTAAAATCCCAATCTCTAACGCTTAATAATTTTGCCATTTTTATTTTCCTTCTTTCTTGATATATTGGTTTCCACTAAATTTTTTTGTTTCTTTTATTGCCTTTTCATTTGTCTCGACATTTATAAGGCTTACAAGCCTATTAGCAACTTCTATATTAGTATTTGGATAGAGGTGTCCGTATGTTCCTAAAGTTGTTTTAATATCCTCATGACCTAGCCTGTCACGTATTACAATAGCATTTTCTCCCAATGATATTAATAGTGAAGCGTGGCTATGACGAAGAGCATGTGTTTTTATCCTATGAACACCTGCAAGCTCCGAGTGCCTTTGAATAATGTGATAGGGTGCACTCTTATTTGTGGGCAATCCATTGTAAGAAAGAATCCATTTTGAACCACCACAATTTTCTTGTGCCATTTTCCAATTCTTTAAATATCTTATCGTATCACTATCTATTGCAATTACCCTATTACTAGCAGTTGTTTTAGGTTCAGTAATGTAATACTCTTCAGCATTTTTATAGTACATAGATTTATTGACACGCAAGGTTTTATTTTCAAAATCAATGTCATTATCCCATTCTAATGCTTGAGCTTCACCAAAACGCAACCCGGTCATAAATAGTAGCCAGATAAGCATGAATGAATAGTTTTGGTAGTAATCAGAAGTATCAAAGGTAGCTATCACTTTTTCAAATTCAGATTGAGTCCAAAAATCAACTTTCTTTTTATTTTTCTTTACATTTCCTACCTGTTTTGCAACGTTTTTTTGTAACAAACCTAACTTCACAGCTAAATCTAAACTCATTTGAAACAATCCATAAATATTTCTAATATAAGCACTAGAATATTTTTCAGATAATTCATTTTGCCACTTTTTTATCATAGGTGGACTGATTTCATTTAATTTTATTTTGTAAAAATAGGCGAAATGGATTCTCATAGAAGAAACTCGGTTATCATAGGTTCGCTTTTTAACAGAACGTTTATAGTCTGTTTCAAAATAAGTTGTATAGAATTCTTGATAACTCATTGAACTATTCTTCTTAATAGCGGTTTTAGAATAATCATTCATGTAATCATCGTAGGCAGATTTTGCTTCCTTTTGGGTTGGGAAACCACGTTCCCAATGTTGGACTCGTTTGCCTTTTTCATCAAAACCTAAACTTGCTACAAAGTACCATTTTCCATTTTTTTTATCTTGATAAACATTTGCGATTTTAGGCATGTATTTTTTCTTCAATTTCAAGATTTATTCCTAAAATTTCCTCTTATTTCACCTCATTATCAATTAAATTTAATCCTGCAATGACTTTTATAAGGTAAGAATATCGAACATTACACTCGGTAGATTTAGCAAATTCTTTCTTAAGTTTGTGACATAAATAAGATTCTTTAGGCATTAATTTTTGAATCTCTTCTATGCTTGATTCATCAGCAATGCGAGCAAAGTATCTATGATTAATTGAAGTATTAATTTGAAATTCTTCTAAGGCATTTTTTATTGGCTCTAAAGCAACATTATTATTTAGTTCACTATCGGTGTAGTAAAAAAAACTGTTAGGGTAGAACCGATAATCTCCATCTTTGGAAATAATTAAGTCTATAAGTCTAGTTCCTTTATTTGTAAACAAACGACAAGAAGACAGGATATTATCCATTACATTCTCTGCAGTTGGAAGGGTGTAGCTTACAGTCATTTCTGATACATTATCTTGCGTTAAATTAAAACTTTCTGATTTGCCTAATCTCAAAGTTTGTAACTTTCTAAGAACTCCATCTGATAAACTTGATAAAGTAATTCCTTCTAGTAATAATAATTCGTTGATATTTTTTTTCATGATTAGTTCATTCCTCTCATTTTTTAATTCAGCAACATAGTTACATTTTTTAGTAGTAGGGGAGGGGAGCCCCGTACTCGTTGTCTCATGTTATTCCTCCTCTAATTCAACAATTTGAGCACCATTTACAATTTCATATTCAAGAAAGTCTAACACTGACAGACATTCAAATGGAAAATCTTTAGCATAATCATCAAACGTTTTTTGTAAATGTGATACGCTGATTACAATAGTTTTTATTTCTTTTCCTTCTGGCGTTTCATAAGACATTTTCCCACCTCTTCAAGTTTATTAGTCTCGCTAATCGAGACATTCAGTTCGAAAATTATTTGAAGACTCTAAAAGAATCTTCAATCATTTTACTTTCCTAATATTTCTAAATGATATGCATACAATACATTTTTTATCACATAACTCATTTTTACAACACGTACCATATTTTCTTTTTTAAAATCATATCGGTACTGTTCTAAACCGTTAATCACTTCTTTATCTAAATACAAACGTGGGGTAAGTGTTCCTACTTCTAAATTTGAATTAATTTTACTATTTTGTACTAATTCATCAATTTCCAACCATTTTTCTAGCGAATAGTTTTCTGTATAATAATATGCTTTCTCTATTATACTTGAAGCTGATACTTTAAGTATATTTGTTATTGAGACACCACCAAGTGGATCTGAAATTTTTTCAAGATATTCTTTCAAAATCATTTCCATATCATCTACTTCTTTTTCATCAATAGATTTATCTAGAACTTGTTGCACATGACTTTGTAATTTTTCCAACCAAAATTTAGCTTCATATGAAAGCCTTATACTCATATAATCTCTAGCCATAATATTAGCCTCCTTCCGATTGTTTTTTTGTTTCGATTACAAATACATAATATCATATAATTTTTATTTTTGCAAACATTTTGCAAACAACCGCACAAAATTCTAATAACTACTCACTATTTAATTCTAAGTAAAAAGCTTTAAACTATTCAAATTCATTCAAAATAGACTTAGCTATGACGGAGTGGGAATAGAGTAAATAGGTACACTTACTAAAATAGCTGCAACTACTTATTCAATATTTTTCACAAATAATTGGTATCCCATAAAAACTTGCTACTTGTAACAATTTTGGTAATATGCCAATTTAATAAAGGCACTTTCTTACTTGTCTCATTTGAGATTAGAAGGAAGTGTCTTTTGTTGTATTTAGAACTATCTCAACTAACTTTTGAGCAGATTGATTTTAAACAGCTACGAAATTTTAAACTATATCTTACTAAAACATTTGAAAATGCTATCACTGTGAACATTCACTTAGCTAGAATCAGAGTTTTTTTAACTTTTTAGAAGAAAACAACACGCCTACTATGAATCATGTAAAAAAACAGTTTATCTTTATGACAAAAAAAGGAACAGTGGAGTATGCTCAATTGCTTAACTTAAGCGTTTCTAACGCTCAAAGTAGAGTGTACAGTACTCCAGTTGAAGTTAAGCTAATTGGAACGCCGTGGATTGGAAACGGAATGATTGAATTAACTGAAAAACAAATTGAATTTTTAACAGAAGAATATAAATAAAAATGCTGGTTTTGGTATAAATACACCGAAAAAAAGAGCTAATCACTGTTGTATCAACGTTTAGCTCTTTTTTGTGGTTAATGTGTAAATTATTAAATCAAGGAAAAATAAGGCACCTGTTCCATAAAAGGTTTCCCATTGACGATACCTTTTTCAAAGAGTTCCTCAGCTGTTGCGAAAAACTGCGTGTCCGAATTTGGAGCTGTCAACAAATAACTTTTTTCTTCACCATATAAACGTGAAATCCACCATTCTTTACCATCCAAATAAAATGGTAGCTCTTGGTGTTCATCAACAATGTCGTTTCTGTAATCTTCCCATTCTTTTTTGTCCATTTATATTTCACCTCTTAATATTCTTTTCCCGGAGCCCAATTTCCGTTAATCCACTTCCAATTATGACGATGTGGTACTTTAGGATGTGTTTTTGGATATCCATGATTTGAATAATGGATATCAGTCTGTACTTTCCCACTTTTACCATATTATCTTCTTATCTCTAGTTTATTGTTTCTGTATAAATCTGCTGAAGAATATGATTTTCCACTTGTAGAAATATTATTCTTAAATTTGGTGGCATGTGTTACTTTATGGCTGTTAGTTTTCTGTCCCTTTTTCAAAGCATTGTTATAGCTGGATACAACTTGATGTTCTTTTTTCGGTTTTGGTTTTGGCTTCGGTTTAGGCTTAGGCTTAGTTTTTGGAATAGGTGCTCTACCACCAATTCCTCCGCCTTTAGGAGCCATCGGTGCGCCACCACTGCCATCCATTGGTCTATTGGCACGAGTGCTTATTTGATGACTTTCAGTTAGGGGATACGTACTGCTCGCACTTACTGTTTCAATGTTAATACAGCTAACAAGTAAATCCCAGCTGTATTGAAAAATAAAGTATCTGACTTGTAGTAAATACTATTTCGTCTATTTCAAGTATTCTTAATTCATATAGATTGTTCATTTTCATCAATTGGAATCCACCAATTTGAATAAATCCCATCATATTCATTGTCAGGATCTTCAAGTTCTAATTCTTTAAGTGTTGCAAGAAGATAATGTGCTTTTGCAATTGCGACATCAGCCATCCGAATCCTTGTATCTGGATTATAGTCATCTTCGTAGTATAAGTTTTCTGAGATAAGTTCAGGGATGGTTTTATGACAGGGTATTTCAGCCATCGTTGTCTCAGTTGCAGGTGTGAAAACATAGGCATGCAGCTGATCAGTTGAAATGTCCCCTTTTTTATAAGACTCTAGTGCACCAATCATAAGCATTAAATATGCTCGAGAATTATAATAGTAATTCGTACTGTTTATCTTTAAAATAGGGCTCACTTCCTTTATCTTTTAATGTTACTATGCATATTATTTTTGACTTTTAGTATGCTGAAAATAATGGATAGATACTTTTTTATTTTTAGAATAACCATCATAATAAACTTTTTTCCATTCGCCACTTTTCACTTTTCTTAAACTATCTAAACGCTGTCCATTTTTAACCGTATTTTTTTTAAGGTTAGAAGCTTTAAAATCCTTTGGATAATTTGGTGATTTTTTATACTGGTGTAGTATCCATTTGGTAAGGAATTAGGTTTAGGAATAGGTGCTCTACCACCAAGTCCTCCGCCTTTAGGAGCCATCGGTGCTCCACCACTGTCATCCATTGGTCTGTTGTCACGAGTGCTTATTTGATGACTGGCAGCTAGGGTATCAGTATTACTTGCACTAACAGTATCAAAGTTAATGCTACTAAATATTAATGCTATTATTAAAAAAATAAAGTAAATGTGACTCTTTCTTTACATAATGTAACTTACTTTCGTTAAAGATGTACCTACATCATAGTGAATTCGGAATAGTCTGTCAATAGATGACGGGAATAAAAAATATTAGTTTATACTCCATAAAAATTACAATTTCTACTGTTATTAATTTGATAGTAGCTTTTTTATTTACACATAGAAGTTGATAAAATGCGACACTTCGGTTTCGAAGGTCGTTTATTGCATCTTAATTTTTACTGCGTTCAAATTCATCGCAACTTACAACTACGTTGACATCACTCGCTTTAATTTTCACTAAATAGTGATAATTGCCAGAAAGCTGTTAAATCAATGTTTTCACTCATGTAAACGAAAGTGTACAGGGAGAAATAAGCAAAGTATATCCTCATAGACAGACAAACTAACTGTTTTTATATTATCATTATATAAAAGGAGGTAGTAACTAATGAATTTTAGTAAGCAATTAAAAATTTATCGTGAACGTGACGGTCTTTCTCAAGAAGAGCTCGCAGAAAAAATCTATGTGACACGACAAACCATCTCTAAATGGGAGAATGACCATACATATCCAGATATTCATAATTTAATAGCATTAAGCACGCTCTTTGAAGTGAGTTTAGATGAATTAATTAAAGGTGATGTGGAAAATATGAGACAAACAATCGGTGTTGCAAAATTTAATAAACACACAGGGGTAATATTTGTTTTTATGATAATGACGGTGATATCTATTGTCCCTTTGATGGATTTATGGGGTTGGTATGGGGTTGGTATTTCGTTGGTGTTTTGGGTGATTTCTATGGTAGCGGCACTGAAAATTGAGAAAATGAAAAAAATGGAAAATATACAAACTTATGCAGAAATCCTTGCTTTTACTGAAGGAAAAAATATTCAAGCAGCGCGAGAAAAAAGAGATAAAAAAAGAGACCGTGTGAATAAAATTAAAATAGTGTTAGTATTTACATTAACCTCAGCAATTATTTGTTTAATCAGCGTATTTATATGGAACTGGTTTTTCTGGTAAGGATAAATTAGTGACTAAACTTCACACAAAAGTTCGTTTTAAAACCTTGAAATTTAGTTGATTTATACTTATTTTACAATAATAGAAGACTAAAAATTAATTAACCAGGAGGAATTTATTTTGACTATTAATTCGATAGCTTATACAGCAATTCATACTGAGTGTGATTATACAGAGTTGGATGGTGAAAACGTATTACGAGTAGTGAAGAAAGATAAATTAATGGCATTTGATGAGAATACTTATGCGAAAATTTCAAATACGTCTTTTCATAACGGCGAGATAGAAGTGAAGATGTTAAGTCGTCTTTTGCCAGATGCCCCTGATTTTGCACGAGGTTTTATTGGTGTTGCGTTTAGAATCAATGAAGAGGATACAAATTTTGAAGCTTTTTATGTTCGCCCTACTAATGGACAAACAACTGATCCTGTAAGAAAAAACCGCGGGGTGCAATATTTTTCATACCCAAACTACACTTTTGATTACTTTAGAAACCGTGGAATAGTAGATTTTGAAGGCCCAGCTGATATTGCGTTAGATAAGTGGATTACTTTAAAAATAATAGTTATTGATGAAAAAGCAACCTTCTATCTAAACAATCAGAAGAAACCTGTATTGGTTGTTGATAAAATGAAGCTTGGTGCTGGGGCAAGAGGTAACATAGGTTTATTTGTAGATATTGGGACGGAGGCTTTCTTTAAAGATTTAATCATTAAACCATTGGATTAAAATAGTATAAAAAGAAATTAATCATTCCATTTCAAAAAGCTAGTCTCTAATATGAGAGTAGTTTTTTTTTGATAACACGCTAGTTACTATAAATACTTCACCAACATCATATGTGCTTTTTAGGAGACATTGTTAGTTTTATTAAAATAATAGCAGACGCTCGGGGTTATCTAATGCAGCATTAATTGATGAATAAGCATAGTTGTTACGCCACCATTGTTTACGAATACAGCAGTATTAAAAAAGTTCGAACTCTTTTGTAATTGTATTCAGTTTGAGACAGCTACTATGGTTGTTTTTTGAAAGTAAGTATTTTCTAAAAGTTGATAGTAGTAATTAATATATATACAAAAACAGTAAATAACAGGGAATCATTCTCTTAATGGGTTATAATTAACTAAATAGTTTAATAGTAACTTGTCATTCAAAAAGGGGGAAAGCAGATGAATATATTAGAAATTAAAAATTTTGGTAAAACGTATAATAATGGAAAACAAGCAGTTGAAAATATTAATATCGAAGTAGCTGCGGGTGATATTTTTGCATTTATAGGTCACAATGGTGCCGGCAAAAGCACTACAATTAAGGCAGTAGTAGGGGTATTAGATTTTGAGCAAGGCGAAATATATATCGAAGGTTTATCTATAAAAACTAATCCAATTGACTGTAAATCTATAACCGCCTATATTCCTGATAATCCTGATTTATATGAGCATTTAACGGGTATTCAATATCTTAATTTTATTTCAGATGTTTTTGGTCTATCATCAAGTGAGCGGGAACAACAAATTAAAAAATACGCAGAGGCTTTTGAAATAATGGGTAATTTAGGTGATTTAATTTCTTCATATTCACACGGAATGAAACAAAAAATCGCTTTAATTGGTGCAGTGATACACAAACCTAAGCTACTGATTCTTGATGAACCTTTTGTTGGGTTAGATCCAAAAGCAGCGATTGTTTTACGTAATATTATGAAAGACCTATGCACGAGAGGGAGCGCTGTTTTTTTCTCAACTCATGTATTAGATGTTGCACAAAAATTATGTAATAAAATTGCGATGATTCATCATGGTAAAATCGCAATTAATGGCGAAATGGAGCAACTAGTAAAAGAACAATCTTTAGAAGACCTCTTTATGGAGGTGCTTGAAAATGGATAAGAATATTTGGTTGTTGCTAAGAGTTCGTTTTATTTCGCAACAACGTTTAAATATATTCAAAGTGGCAGGTCATAAAAAAGAAAAAAGCAAACGCCTGATATACTTGATATGTCTTGCTATTGTCGCATTAATGGCAAGTTTTTATAGTGGGGCAATCGCCTATGGTCTGGGTTATTTAAACATGACACAATTAATTCCACTTTATGCATTTTTGATAGCTAGTTTGCTCTCATTTTTTTTTACTATTTTCAAAGCAAACGGTGAATTATTTGGTTTTTTTGATTATGATACCTTGATGTCATTACCTATAAAAACAACGACTATTATTGCGAGCCGCTTTATGTATTTATATATTTGGAACACACTGTTATCGCTTTTAATCATGTTGCCAGCGGGCGTTATATATGCTGTTTTTAGCAATCCTAATAGGTTGTTTTATTGTTTTTGGATTATTGCTATGTTTACGGTAACACTCATACCTACAACAATTGCGACTATTATCGGAGCAGTTATTACAGCAATTGCTTCAAGAACAAAACATGCCTCACTTATATCAACGGTGTTAATGATAGTGCTACTTATTAGTATTTTAGCGGCTTCCTTATTTGCGGGTGGATTCAATCAGAGCTTTGATATTAATCAATTAAATGACTTATCGAGGATATTTATCAACGAATCTTTCAAAATTTATCCAATCGCAGAATTGTACCACAACGGAATAGTAGAGGAGAAATGGTTACAATTTATAAGCTTTATAGCAATTTCGATAGTGTGGTACCTATTATTTGTAAAAGTGTTATCTTTTAAATATAAATCGCTTAACACCAGAATATCTTCAACCTATAATAAGAGTAATTATGAAGTTAATCGTTTAAATAGTGGCAGCGTTCTGACTGCTCTATATAGTAAAGAGCTGAAACGCTTTTTATCATCTACTATTTATGTGACTAATATGGTTGTTGGATTGGTCATGTCAGTTATTATGTCAGTCGCAGTAGTAATTGTTGGAAGTGAAAGATTAGCGATAATGGTAGGCTTACCTGAATTAGTCGTGTTTTTACCAAAATTAGCTCCTTTTATATTGGCGGCAATGATAGGCATGTCCAACACAAGTAGTGTATCGTTGTCATTAGAAGGTAAAAATCTTTGGATACTTAAAAGCTTACCTTTACGCCTGCGTGATATTTATCTTAGTAAAATACTCGTTAATCTCACTTTAACTGTCCCAGTAGCTCTAATAAGTGGAAGTCTCTTTATTATTGGTATTAAAGCAACTTTGTATCAAGGACTGATGATGTTAGTTATTCCGCTCATATTTGCTATCTTTTCTGCAACATGGGGACTTTTTATAAATTATCAATTTGCTAATTACGACTGGGAGTCAGAAACACAGGTGGTTAAGCAGAGTATGTCAGCCGTAATAGGGATGCTTGGAAGTTTATTAATTGCCGTGATTTTAGGATCTGTACCAGTGTTCCTTAATGATAGCGGCTATGCCATTTATACGACCAGTATCGTAGTGTTATTGCTAGGAGCGTCACATATTATGTTTAAGCTGTTGCTTAAGAAACGATTATAGAATTAAAAGCAGTTGTTTGTGGCTGTTTTTTTAGATAAAAACCCAGCTAAAACTTTCTGATCTGGGTTAATTTAGTAGATAATTAAGCCGATTTTTTTCAATAAAGCTTAAAGTTAACATTTTTAATACAGAAATTAATAATTGGTTTGGAAAGCGTGGAGATAACATGTTAGAATGAAGCATCAGATGAATCTAACGAGGAGAGATACAATGAATAAATATTTAGTCTTATTGTTAGTGACGGGCATTATTGTTCTACTAGGCTTTTTTGCTCCTGATTATTTACCAGTGTCAGATAGAGCTGCACGAAGCATTACTGGATGGTCGTGGGTTTTATGTGTGTATGCATTTGTTAAATTCTTAACATACAAAGGGTATTAATAATATAATTGAGAAAAGAATTATGTTTTCTTTTGTAACAAAGTACGTTGGGAACAAGTGCTTTCCTAAAGCCATTGCAATATGCTATGATAAACATAATTATACAATGGGAGAGGATACAGCATGTCTAAAGAAGCTCAAGTTTCAGAACAAGTACGTGACTTATTTAATAAGATGGCGTGGTTAAACAAGTCACGAATGGAAGAACAGCTGAAGGGGTACAAGTCTTCTGAAGTGCATTGTATCGAAGCAATAAAAAAAAAGCAGGATCCAAATGTAACGATTTTAGCAGAAGCACTTTATATGACACGTGGTGCTCTGAGTCGGCTTACAAAAAAATTAGTTGATAAAAAAGTGATTGAAAGTTATCAAAAAGATGGGAATCGTAAAGAAATCTACTTTAGACTAACTGAACAAGGGGAAGCCGTTTATCAAATACATGAAGCGCAACATGCTTATTTTGGAGAACGTGATCGTGCTGTGTTCGAACAGGTAACAGAAGACAACTATAATGAATTATTGAAGTTTGTCGCCTTGTATGATGAACATTTAGATAACGAAATTAAAAAACAAGGCCTAACGCTTAATTAACTCTAAAGGAGACAGTCATGTTCAAATTAGCATGGCTGTTTTTAATTTTTCTTTTTTATTGTTGACAAGGAAACAAAACGTTGTTATTATTTTGTTGACAGAGAAACAATATAGGGATAAGAAGGAGAACAACATTATGAAAGATCACCGAAAAGTTGAGCGTTTACCAAAAGCTATGTTAGCTGCATCATGGGCAATTGCATTAGGAGCGATTGCACCGATGCTTGATTCAACAATGGTCAATATCGCTTTGGATACATTAATAAAGGATTTTAATACCACATTAGCAATTTTACAATGGTCTGTAACGGGGTATGTTTTAGCTTTGGCAATCGCTGTCCCCATTTCTGGTTGGTTGATGAACCAATTCAATGGGAAACGTATCTTTATTGGCGCAGTGATAGCATTTGGGCTCCTATCATTTTTAATCGGTTTTAGCTGGAACGTTTACAGTTTTATTATTTTGAGGTTACTACAAGGGTTTAGTGCAGGTATCATCACGACGTTGATGATGACGCTATTAGTTAAAACCGCGGGTCAAGAAAACCTCGGTCGTGTGATGGCAATTGTGAGTACACCGATGATATTAGGGCCTATACTAGGACCTGTTTTGGGAGGTTTTATCGTACAAGGAGCATCGTGGCATTGGATTTTTTTCATTAATATTTTTATTGTTCTCATCGCAGTACCGTTGATGTTAAAATTTATTCCGCCTTTTGAGCCTTTCAACAAGCAAAGTAAACTTGATGTTTTTGGCATCTTAACGCTAGCATTAATGAGTATAGCGCTCATTTATGGGATTACGAAAGCCGCAGATGAAGCGTCGTTTAATAATAAACAAACCATACTATGGCTCAGCATCGGTATCATTTTAATCGTTGTGTATGTTAGTTATAATAAAATCCGCAAAAATCAAACGGTGTTGCCGCTTAGCTTGTTTAAACATAAAACTTATTTAGCAGCTAGCAGTGGTTTGTTTCTTGCTAACATTGCCATTATGGGACCCATGTTAATTTTGCCACTCTTTTTTATTACTATTCATCAGTTTACGCCCAGTCAAGCGGCTCTCGCATTAATGCCACAAGGGATAGGAATGCTTGTGACACGCCCGTTGATTGGAAAGCTGATTGATAAAATTGGAGCGAAGTATGTGGTGCTGGTAAGTCTGGCTATTGCACTTATTGGGTCAATCCCGTTGGTGTTTATTACAGCTAACACGAGTATGGTTTGGATTGTTATCTTGCTCTTTATTCGTGGAACCAGTTTTGGTGGGATTAATTTGCCTCTAATGAGCGATGCTTACACGGGTCTAAGTAGTAAGCAGTTGCCTGAGGCAGGTGTTGGGATAACAATTATTGAGAATTTGGGTGCCAGTTTTGGAACAGCTTTAATTGCGACAAGTATTGCTACAATGATGCAAGGATTACAGCCAACATTAATAGCCGAATTAAAAAGCTACCAAGCAGGATTCCTCATTTCAGCAGTGGTATTGGTACTTATTTTTATTCCCAGTGTATTCTTAACCAATAAAAGAAAGGCAGTTACGGGTGATAGTTGACAAGTAATACGATGCCTAAGCGTTTCAGCATGATTTTTATTGAAAAACAAGCGCAAAATGAGCAGTTTTAACAACAAAAAAGTGGCTCGTTGAGTACCCTCTCATATGTTAATTTAAAAAGAGGACGGCAAGAATTGCCTGATACATAATGAGAGGAATGAAGAAATGAAAAAGTTAGTATTAGTAGCACTTTCAATCTTATTAATTGTGGGTAATACCGTTGTTTTTACCGCGAATGTAAATGCTGCAACAAGTGAGAAAACGACTGATAATTTTGAAATTAAAACACTAGCAGAACGAAAAGAATTACCAAAAAATGAACAAGCACTTATAAATAACATTGAAGACTATCTAGAAAATGAGATTGAGGGTGAATTAACGTTAACTCGTAGTGGTAAACCCACTACTAAAGCTATTAATTATTTAACAGATACTCTTGCGGAACTCGCATTCGAAATTACAACTAAGCGTGATAATCCGACAATTAAAGTGGCTGATTTTTTTGGCTTTCTAGGCAAAATCCAACAGAGTAAATGGTTTGAAGGGTTAACGAATAAAAGTGATCGATACTTAACAGTATATGATGAAACAACACATTCAAATATTAAGTTACATGCCTTCTACATCGATAATAAATCAGATAAGACAGCGCTAGTTCACCATGGTTATCGCTCTAATCCAATGAATGTTATGAAGGAAGCACAATTTTTAAGTGACGAAGGTTATAATGTGTTAATACCGGATTCTCGTGCTAGTGGTGCAAGTGAAGGCACATATATTACATTTGGCGCATATGAAAAAAATGATTTAAACGCTTGGCTTTTACAAGAACAAGCCAAAAACCCACAACAAAAATTTGTGTTGATGGGCGTATCAATGGGAGCAGCAACGGTGATGATGTCTCAGGATGTGATTAGTCCAACGTTAGATATTGAAGCCATAATCGAAGACTGTGGTTATGCTACGATTTCTGATCAAGCACACGATGTTATGCGTATTTTAACCTCACGTTTACAATATATCCCAATCGTCAATCTCGTTGATTGGTATGCCTATGAAGATCGTTTGGTGGATAATTTGAATGAAAAGCATGTGAAACCTATTTTGAAAGTTGATTTATTCGATATTTCACCACTTAAAGCGGTCGAACATTCATCCTTGCCAAAATTATTTATTCACGGAACAAGTGATGGTTTTATACATCCAAAGGCGAAAGATGAATTATATGAAGCAGCTTCTGGTTATAAAGAACAGCTAGAAGTAGTTGGAGCGGCACACGCACAAAATTTAGCAGTAGGTGGTCAAGCTTATAAAGATAAAGTGCGTCACTTTTTAAAAACAGCTGCGTTAATAAAACCGTTACCAGCCACACTAGCACCTACAGAAAATTTGCTCTTGAATACTGATTTGAAAATTAATGACTCGAAAACAGGTATTTCAAACTGGCAAACAAGTGGGGATGGCAAGAATTATAAAGCAACAACTGTAAGTAAAAACAGTAAAAATAATGAAATAGAATTCGCAACTGACATTTCAAACTACAGCACTTATCGTGGTGCTATCTCTAAAATGAATAACGGAGGAATTCGGTTTTATACACAATCTGCGGGGATCGGTGCTTATCTCAAACAAGAGATTCTAGCAGTTTCCGGAGAGGAGTATCAATTGAGTTTCAATACGCTTAACCCCAATCCGTTGGAGTGGAGTGAGTCACAAAACAGATATGGTATTGGTACAGCGATGAAAGAAGAGACGCAAAAAACAACTGGAAAAGTTGCTCAATCCTTAGCGGTAAAAGCAACAAAAACAGGTGAGTTGAGCGTGTTTTTTGGAACTAAAATGACGGTGTATAATCTATTAGGTAGAACTTATACGCAAATGTATTATCATGACATCTCAGTTGTTAATACAGATGTGACACCACCAGCGCAAATAAAAATAACAAGTACGTCATTCCATAGAAATACGATTAATATTTCAGGGAAAGCAGAACCAAATACGACTGTAAGATTAATGACACCAACAAAAGAGCAATTGATTGAAGTACATTCTGATGATAACGGATTTTTTAAGCTAAGCACTAACGTTTCATTGAATCAACCCATTTTACATTTAATAAATAGCGATGTAAAAGGTAATACGAGTAAATCAATGGTTGTCACAGTCACTGAATAAAAAACGAACACCCGTCTCATAAAAGGACGGGTGTTTTTTACTACTAGCTACAACTAAAAGTACACACAACGCTTGGGGTCTTGTTTCTACCAATAAAATTAAAGCACGGTCAGTTCAGGAATAGCTTCTACAACGTCATCAAATGAACAATAATGATCGATTTGGACAAAGCCAGCAGGGTCTTTTGTTGCATAAACTTTTTTTATCAAGAAAGCAGCAATCAAACCAGTAGCACGCGCTTCATCATGTCCAGTGACAGTCAGTTGCTGTAACAACTGATCATTTTTATCATAGGTTGCAACTTGTGCATAAAAAGCATCGCTTCCGATGACTTTCGCGGTCATCATTTTTTTGACACTCTTAAAAATAAATGGTCGATTAAGTAGCGGCAATAAGCGCCATTTTTGCATTTGGTGCATTAAGCCAGTGACAACTCTCGAGTCAAAGCCAAGATAAGTAGTAATCCTACGATTAGGGAACTGGTCACGTAAGGTATGCTGGTCTGAAAAATTAAACAGGTAAACAGGTTGCTTTGTTTTACCTAGCTCAAGTAAACGTCGCTTGGAAAAAGTTTTGAGTGGGTTTTTCTCCCCACGTAATGTGTATGTCTCATTGAGCTGATTTAAAGTCCAATCAATCGCAGCATCTCCATGTGCATCAGCTAAGCCAAGTTGTACTTTTATATCTGCCCTTTGGAAAGAAGGCGCATTTTCATACAATTTTGCTAACATTAAGTTAGTTAAACCAGGTGCCAATCCCACACTATATACAACAGCTGATTTTTCTGTAAGAGGTAAGACAGCTAACTGCTTATAAAAAGCGGTATTGGCAGTTACATCAATATAATCTATGCCAGCATTATTACAGTAAGATACAAAGTCTGTTGTCACCTGATCAATACATACCACAACAAGTTTAACATCAGTGAAAAGTGTGTCATCGATCGGCTGTGTAATATCAAATTCAGCTACTTGAAGCGGTAATTGTGAGTCAGCAACAAATTGCTCCATTGTCCGACGATTACGACCGGCAATGATTAATTGCTCGGGAAAATGAGGAGCTAAATTTTTTTTAATAATACGCCCTACATGACCGTGTCCACCTATGAGCATGATTTTATTTTTAGTCATTGCTATTTTCCTCCAATAAAGTTTTTAAGTAATCTGCCAAAGTCTTAAAGCCAGCATCGATTGTTTGCATGTCAGCTGATGAGAATTGGGTCGTTAAATGCTGATGAAACTGTTGAGCAATAGCAAAGTGAGCGACTGCAATTTTTTTACCACTTTCGGTTAATGAATACAGTACGCTGCGTTTGTCAGTTGGTGAAGGTGTTTGTATTAACCACCCTTTTGAAATGAGGCGTTCAGTCAGTTGTGAAACAGCGCCTTTAGTAATTTGTAAATTTTGACATAATTCCTTTCCAGTTTTTGGTTGGTTATTTAAAGCATCTATTAAGTGAAACTCGCTGGGTGTGACTAAGCCAATTTCAGGAACATCAAAGGGTTGTTTTTCTAATAAACAGAGTTGGTGTATCATTTGCCCTAATGCGAGGGTACGCGTTTGTATTGGTTTCATTAGTTTAGTTTAGCGACTAAACTAAAATAAAGCAACTTAAATCATTTAAATTTAGGAAGTCTTACAGAAAAAGGGTATGATAGAGTAAGGGAATAAGTTGATTTTTAAAGCGTTATAAGGGGGAGTATAAAATGAAAAAACAAGTTTTTTTCACGGTCATAATAGTATTGTGTTTAGTCATTGTGGGATCTACGGCAGCGCAAGCTAAACAGTTAGCAAACGTATCGTCTTATCGCTATTATCTTGATAAAGAGACACCACAGATGATGAAGAAGGCCAAAAATATTGATATGATGGTAATTGAACCTTTGGAGATGAATAAAGCAGCCATTAAAAAAATGCAAAAACAAGGGACACTTGTATTTGGCTATGTGAATGCGATGGAGGTAGATCGTTGGAATAAAGCGTTTTATAAGAAAATGCAAAAAGAAGATTTTTATTATGATAAAGCTAAAAAGAAAAAGTATTTTAAAGAATGGGACTCTTATCTTGTGAACATGACCTCGAAACATTATCAAGAGTTGTTGATAAAAGAAGTCCAACAGCAAGTGATAAAAAAAGGTTTAGATGGTGTCTTTTTTGATACGGTTGGTAACATTGATGATTTTGTGCCATCAAAACAGCAAAAAGCTTATCGGGCTGGAATGGTTAATGTTTTAAAGACATTGAAAAAACAGCAACCAAAATTATTAATCGGACAAAATTGGGGCTTCGATACACTAGAAAAAGCAACGGCACCGTATGTCGATTTTATCATGTGGGAAGATTTTAATTATACTGAACTACAACAAGATGACTGGGCGCAGCAACAGATTAAACGTTTAGAACGTATACGACAAAAAGAACACGTTGAAGTGTTTGTTGTCTCATTTAAAGATAAACAAAAAAGTGAAAAGTTAGCCAAAAAACATCATTTTAAATTCATGTATAATCCAAAGGGTTCATATTATAACGAATGGTTTGATAAGTAATTGACATGAAAACTAAAAAGCAGCAATCCATTTAAGGATTACTGTTTTTTTGTATGTATTATCTGCGTTTTTCGGACACTTCTTGTACATAATTTAATAGCTCTATGTTAAAATTAATAGTGGAAGTACTTGTTAATTTACCAACTAATGTAAGCGCTAACAATAAGTGCGATAAGTGGTTAAAACAATTTTGTTTGAGGGGGAAGACGATGTTTAGACAAGAGAGTGACAGCGTTGGTGTGTTAAATATTCCAGAAACAGCGTATTATGGTGTGAATGCTGCCCGAGCTAAAAACAATTTTAATATTACAGGTGAGTTATTGGAGACTGATTTTATCATCAGTCTTGCTGAAATAAAGAAAGCAGCCGCATTAGCAAATGCTGAACTGGGCATGATAGAAGTTAATGTTGCTGGAGCAATTGTAGATGCAGCCAATGAAGTAATCGCGGGTGCATTTCATGATCACTTTATCGTAGATCCATTGCAAGGTGGTGCAGGGACAAGTAGTCACATGAATATGAATGAAGTGTTGGCTAATCGTGCGATTGAATTGCTGGGAGGAGTCAAAGGTGACTATTCTATCGTTCACCCTATTGATGATGTAAATAAAGGTCAGTCTACTAACGATGTTTATCCAACCGCAGGAAAACTGACATTTTTGAAGAAAATGCGTGGGTTAGAAGTAGCCCTTGAACGTTTAATTGAGGTATTTAGTCAAAAAGCAGATCAGTTTAAAACAATTAAAAAAATTGGTCGTACGCAGTTAAGTGATGCTGTACCGTTAACTTTAGGCGATGAATTTCATGCGTATTACTCGGTAATGAAACGTAATCTAAAACGCTTGAAACAGGTTAAAATAGAATTGTGTACACTTAATATGGGTGGTACAGCGATTGGAACGGGGATTACAACACATCCACAATTCAGTGCTAAATTATTACCGATTTTATGTGCGCTAAGTGGTGAGTCATTAACAATTGCTGAAGATTTAATAGATGGCACACAAAATATTGAAGGGTATGTTGCACTCAGTGATACATTAAAAGTAGCGGCAGTCAGTTTATCCAAAATTGCGAATGATATACGGTTGTTATCATCAGGCCCCCGAGCTGGGATTGGCGAGTTAATTATTCCAGTGAAGCAAAATGGCTCATCAATTATGCCAGGGAAGATTAATCCTGTGATACCAGAAATTGTGAATCAATGCGCTTTTGTAGTAATAGGCAATAATGTCACTATAACGATGGCAGCAGAAGGTGGACAATTAGAGTTGAATGCCTTTGAACCTGTTATTTTTTATAAATTATTAGAGTCATTCAATTTACTTGAAAAGAGCATAACAACTTTTGTTGATAATTGTTTGATGGATATTGTTGCCAATGAAGCACGTTGTAAGGAACTACTTGAACAAAGTATGTATTTATCGACGTCACTTTCTGAAACAGTCGGTTATGCAGAAGCAGCAAGCATTACAAAACGTGCACTTTCTTCTGGGAAAACGATAAGAGAAGTAGCGCTAGAGGAGGGTGTATCTGAACAATTGATGAATACGTTAGTATAACTTAAGCGAAACAGTTGTTTTAGTAACGAGTTAATCGTTGTTGAAATGGCTGTTTTTTGATGGTGAATATGGGCAAAATTAATCCTATCTGTTATTCTATTGAGAGAGCTATCTTTGAAATAAATGATAGAATAAAAAGCAAAAGGGGTTAGGACAAGATGAGTAACAGTGAACTGATTTTTAGAACAGCACAAAGAGAAGATGTTGGCTTGGTTCTGACGTTTATCAAAGGCTTAGCGGAGTATGAAAAAATGGCCAACGAAGTTGTTGCAACTGAAGCGTTGTTAACAGAGTGGTTATTTGATAAAAAAGCCGCAGAAGTCATCATCGGGTAATATAAGGGTGAAGCCGTTGGATTTGCGCTATTTTTCCATAATTTTTCGACATTTTTAGGCAAGGCTGGTATTTATTTAGAAGACCTTTATGTTTTACCAGAGTATCGAGGTAAGCGTTTTGGCAAAGCCTTTATTGAACATTTAGCACAATTAACAGTTGAGCGTGGTTGCGGTCGTTTGGAATGGTGCTGTTTGGATTGGAATCAGCCAAGTATTGATTTTTATTTGGCACTGGGCGCAGAACAAATGAACGATTGGACTACTTATCGTCTAACTGGACAAAAATTACAGGATGTAGCGACTAGTAAAGGACTAAAATAAAACTTAACAAATGACGTTATTTAGCTTATAATTGAATAGACAAAACAATGGAAGAGATGTGAAATAATGGGTCGTAAATGGGCAAATATAAAAGATAAAAAAGCAGCAAAAGAAGCAACAAGCAGTAAGGTTTTCGCTAAATTTGGTGTTGAAATTTATGTAGCAGCTAAACAAGGTGATCCTGATCCGAAAACAAACCGTAAATTACAATCGGTAATGGAACGTGCAAAAACATATAACGTTCCAAAACACGTCATGGACCGCGCAATTGAAAAAGCAAAAGGTTCAAGTGATGAAACATACTCTGAATTACGCTACGAAGGTTTTGGACCAAACGGCGCTATGGTTATTGTTGATACGTTAACAAACAATGTCAACCGTACAGCAGCGGAAGTTCGTTCTGCTTTTGGTAAAAATGGTGGAAACATGGGTGTTTCTGGAGCAGTTGCTTACATGTTTGATAACACAGCTGTATTTGGTTTCGAAGGTAAGGAAGCCGATGCGATTTTTGAAATGTTATTAGAACAAGATCTTGAAATCCGCGATGTGATGACGGAAGGAGATCAAGTGATTGTATATGCAGAACCAGAGGATTTCCATAGTGTTCAAGAAGCTTTAAAAGCCGATGGTGTTACTGAATTCACAGTTGCTGAAGTTGAGATGATTGCTCAAAATGAAGTATCTTTATCTGAAGAAGACATCGTTACTTTTGAAAAACTAATCGATGCACTTGAAGAGCTGGAAGATGTACAAAAAGTCCATCATAACGTGAGCTTTGAAAATTAATCGTAATAGAATACACTTTTCCTTAGTTTAAAGTGGGAGAAGAACAAAAAAGCTGATTTTTCATCGATAATGATCGATGGGAAATTAGCTTTTTTGTAAGTTTTTTTAAGGTTAATTATTTATTGAGCATAAGTAGATTTGTAAAAAGGAATGGCCGACCTTTAATGATACTGTTTGATTTTTAACGTTAACTCAAGGAAGAAAAATAATGATTTAATTAAGGTATACTGGAGTTAGCGCAAAGGAGGAGTCAAATGCATTGTTTTTTACAAATATTATATCTTTCAATTATAATTTATTGTGGCGTTAATTTTTTGATGGGAAAGAAACTATCACAATTAAATTTTAAAATAATCTTTCTGCTTATTCTGATAGGACTCGCCATTACTTCTTTTAGATCGTAGATGAAAAAAGCCTTTTCGTTTTGAAAAAGCTCTGTTAAAATTATAAAAATAAATGTTGAAAAAGTGATACAGTTAGCACAGACGTAAGAAGTGTGCCGGCAGCTGTTAAAATTATTACCCTGCGTATGTTTTGTTTATGCTCTGATTTCGATAATTCTTTAATAGCGAAATACCAGACGATGATACTTAGTATTGGAACAATCGTTAAATTCATAGTTAATCGCCTCCCATCTTTTATTATACAGAAATAAAAAATATTTGTGAGTAGAGATAATAAGCTTTTAATAAACAAATGATGATAGTTTCACTATTTTTTTGTAGAATGATAAAAAGTAATTTAAGATAGACTGTCTAAAATGATATGATATAAGTAACAGATACTTGATAGGTAGGGAGAGACGTGCAATGAATATACTAGTGAAAAAATTAGAACAGCACAAAGGGCATCTTAGTCAATTGGAAACAACCTTTTTAAATGATGTGATAGCATCTCCTGAGTTGTTCGTTAAAAGCACAATTGATTCGATTTCGAAGCGACTATTTATTTCAACAGCGACAATCAGCCGTTGTTGTAAACAGTTAGGTTTTGAAGGGTTTCAACAATTCAAATATGCAGTGGCTCAAGCACTTGAAAATAACGAAAGTGAAACTATTATGGATGTTCGCACTGAATCACTGACACATCAAGTTCAACGTATACAGACAGAAATTGAAAAAACATTAGCCCGTCTATCAGAAGAAAAATTAAACCAAGCGACTAATTACCTTATCAAAAGTCAGGCAATCGAATTTTTTGGAGTCGGTGCCTCGCTCCCAACATGTATGGAAGCAAGCCGTAAATTAACATTTGCAGGCAAAACAAGCTCCGCCCGAGGAGATTGGGATGAATTAGATATTGTTGCACGCAACCTTACAAAAAAAGATTTAGCCATTATCATTTCATATTCAGGAGAAACACCCCATGTTTTAGCCTATGCAAAAGCATTGAAAGCTAATAAAGTACCCGTTTTGGCATTGATTGGCTGTGAAAACAGCAGTTTGGAGAAACTAAGTACATTAACAATGACAGCAGCAGTCACTAATTGTTATTATGGTGAAATTGATATGTCCTCAAGAATCCCATTTAACGTTTTGTTAGAACTACTCATTTTAAATTATTTAAAAGCATCCGGCATTGAAAGATAATACTGACGTTGTTGCGAAGAAATGAGCTTACAAAGACAGTATGGGACGGAGCGCAAGCGAGTACCACTCCTTCTGTTGATGTACCACTCCTTTGCTAATATCGTAGCGAATTCATTCGCTTTACGAGAGTAGTATGGGACGGAGCGAGAGCGAGTACCACTCCATATGTTGATGTACGACTCCTTCTGTTAATACCTTAAGAGTACCACTCCATATGTTGATGTACCACTTCTTCTATCAACACCTTAAGAGTACAATTCCTTTTTATTCACAAGAACTGTATAAATTAAGCCACACTTTGTGTTGCTTTTTTTTTGCCAATATCGTAGCGAATTCATCCGTTTTACGAGAACAGTATGGGTGCTAATATCGTAGCGAATTCATCCGTTTTACGAGAGTAGTATGGGACGGAGCGACAGCGAGTACCACTCCTCATGTTGATGTACTAGTCCTTATGTTGATGTACTAGTCCTTATGTTGATGTACCACACCAATCCTTATGTTAATTACTTAGAGTACCACTCCTTATGTTGATGTACCAATCCTTTGTCACTTTGTTAGTATATTGTGACGAAATTTTTTTCGTCAAATGTAAGTTATTACTTTAATTCGAAAGCGCTTTCTTTATTGGGGTATATCTGTTAATTTTAAGTTATCAAATACAAGTTGAAAGAAGGTTATCACTTTGAAAAAAAAGAAATTTAGTTTCGGTGAGTTTTTCCAAGGGCTAGGTAAAACATTTATGTTACCTGTCGCATTACTAGCATTCATGGGTTTAATGCTCGGAATCGGGAGTTCATTTAGTAGCCCATCAACAATCGATAAATTTCCGTTTTTAGATCATACTTTTTTACAAGTCATTTTCCGTTTCATGTCAACAATCGGGGGGTTTGCATTCACCTATTTACCACTATTATTCGCGATGGCAATTCCATTAGGTCTTGCGCGTTATGAGAAGGGTGTCGCTGCATTCTCAGGTTTAGTAGGTTATATTATTATGAACTTATCAATTAATTTTTATCTAACAGAAACGAATACTTTAGCAAAATTAGATAATATGCGTGAAGCAGGGCAAGGCATGGTGCTAGGCATCCAAACAATTGAAATGGGTGTGTTAGGGGGTATCATCGTCGGTATTATTGTTTATCTTTTACATAAGCGTTTTTATACAATTCAGTTACCAGATGCATTTGCCTTCTTTGGTGGACCGCGTTTCATTCCTATAATTACATCATTAGTTTTAGGGATTGTCGGTATCTTAATTCCAATGATTTGGCCACTTTTTGCGATGGGAATTCAAGCAATCGGTGATTTAATTCAAAAAGCAGGTATCTTCGGGCCATTCTTGTTTGGTTCAGGAGAACGTTTATTATTACCGTTTGGTTTACATCATATATTAGTTGCAATGATTCGTTTTACAGAAGCAGGTGGTACAGAAGTTGTTAACGGCAATACTATTTCAGGTGCACTTAATATTTTTTATGCGCAACTACAAGGTGGTGGACCGATTAGTCCATCGGCAACAGCGTTCCTATCACAAGGTAAAATGCCAACATTTATGTTTGGTTTACCTGCAGCAGCATTAGCAATGTACCATGTCGCATTGCCATCTCGTCGCTCTAAGGTAAAAGGCCTGCTGATTTCAGGTGTTCTTGCAACATTTGTAACAGGGATAACTGAACCAATTGAATTTTTATTCCTCTTCATCGCACCCTTACTTTATCTTTTCCACGTTATTATGACAGGACTGGGATTCATGGTGATGTCATTATTAGGAGTTGTCATCGGTAATACAGATGGGGGCGTACTTGATTTCCTTATTTTCGGATTGATGCAAGGAACTTATACAAAATGGTATCTTGTGCTAATTGTCGGGGTCATTTGGTTTGTTATTTATTACCTTGTCTTCCGTTGGGCAATCAAAAAATTCAACATTAAAACTCCTGGACGTGAAGAGGTTATTGAAGATGATGTTGAACGTTCAGCTGAAGAAATGACACACGGTAAAAAAGGTCGTTATGATGCCGCGCGTATCTTAGCAGCATTAGGTGGCAAGGAAAACATTGCAGATTTAGATAACTGTGTGACACGATTACGTCTTGTTGTAAACGACATGTCCCTTGTTAATGATGCCGAATTAAAAGCCTGTGGAGCACTCGGTGTAATGAAATTGGATGCTACAACTTTACAAGTGGTAATTGGCTCGCAAGTCGCTACAGTTAAAAACGAAATTGAACGGATAATGGAAGGTGATCATAATGAATAATACACCAGACTTTAATAACGTTATAGATCGTAAGGGAACATTTTGTACGCAATGGGATTATGTAAAAGACCGTTTTGGACAAGAAGACCTTCTACCATTTACTGTCTCTGATATGGACTTAAACGTACCATCAGAGATAGTGACTGCTTTGAAAGACCGATTAAGTCATGAAGTTTTTGGTTATACTCGTTGGAATCATGACTATTTTAAAGAAGCGATTGTCTCATGGTATCAACGCCGTTACGATACAAAAATTGCTGATGACTGGATTGTTTACAGTCCAGCAGTGATTTTTTCAGTCGCGAAACTAATTGAAATGTGGTCGAATCCAGGTGATGGCGTCCTTGTGCAAACACCAGCATATGATGCATTTTTCAAAGTGATTGAATCCAATGACCGTCAACTGGTGGAAAATCCATTGCACTATGTTGAGGGTATTTATACCATCGACTTTGAAGATTTGGCAGAAAAATTAGCATACGATACAACTAAAATATTGTTATTATGTAGTCCACATAATCCAACAGGACGTATTTGGACAAATAAAGAGTTAGAGAAAATCGTCGAACTCTGTGAAAAACACCAAGTTAAAATCATTTCAGATGAGATACATATGGATGTTAATGCGCCTGAACACCAAGCCTATCCGTTAGTGCGTTTGAACCGTTATTTAGACAACATTGCCATTTGTACATCGGCAAGCAAAACATTCAATACGCCAGGGTTAATTGGCTCTTATTGTGTGATTCCCTCTGAAAAAGTACGTGCTGATTTTTTAATCGCTTTGAAAAATAAAAACGGTTTATCCTCAACTAGTATTCTGGGAATGATTAGTACAGTCGTGGGCTATAATGACTGCGCGTATTGGGTAGATGCCCTTAATGAGCAGGTAGCAGTTAATATGCAAGTGATTGCTGATTTTTTAGCAGAACATCTTCCCGCAGTTACTTTTAAAAAACCAGAGGCAACGTACTTAGCGTGGCTAGATGTCAGTGCTCTCGGGTATAGTGGCGAACAGCTGCAAGAGGCATTGATTAATATCGGGAAAGTAGCTATTATGCCAGGTGCAACTTATGACCCCGGTAATGATCATTTTATTCGCTTTAATGTTGGCTGCTCACAAGCAAAATTAATTGAGGGTTTGAATCGGATGAAGATTGCAGTTTCTGCGTTAAATAATTCAAAATAATTTTTTTGTAATATCTTGTACAGAAAAAAGATAGCGAGTATACTATATATAGAAAAATTGTGCAATTCAGCACGTGTATATCGTTTTCGGTATCTCTTTGTAGGAGGAAAAAATAATGAATTTAAGGCATTTAATGATTTTTAAACAAGTAGCAAAAGATGGCAGTGTAACGGTGGCAGCAAATAACTTGCTACTTAGCCAACCTGCTGTATCGCGAGCAATTAAAGAGTTTGAGAAAGAACTAGGATTAGAATTATTTGATCGTATATCAGGTAAAATCTACATTAATCAATCAGGTAAAATAATCTTAACAAAAGCCGAAAAAGTGTTGATGTTAATTGATGATATCGGAGATTTGTCTCATAAACTGGCACAGCAAAAGAACTTACGAATGGGTGCCACAATTACAATTGCAAGTACATTGATGTCGCAAATTATCAAAATGCATGAACGTAATTACCCTGAGAACAAAGTGACTGTTTTGGTTGATAACCCAACAGATATCGAACGTAAAATACTTAATAATGAGCTGGATTTAGCCTTGGTTGAAGGCGTTAGTTCAGAAAAAGAAATATCAACAATGACGTTATCAGAGTATGATTTATGTTTTATATGCTCTGTTAATAACCCGTTGGCAAAACAAGCAAGCGTTACGATTGATGACGTTTTGAAGGAGCGTTTATTGTTGCGTGAAAAAGGGAGTGCTGTTCGTGATACATTCGATAACTATTTAGCGATGCGAAATATTAGTCCTGAAGCGGTTTGGACGAGCGTTAATTCACCTTCACTTGTTCAAGCAGTGAGCGAAAACCTAGGTGTGTCAATTTTAGCTGCTGACATTGTGCGCAACGTTCGTACAAAAGAGGATATCAAAGAACTTAATATTGAAAATTTCAAATTGACGAACAGTATTGGTATTATCTATCGAACAGACAAACAAAATCATACCGGAGTTAAAGAAATGATTGAAGTCGTACAAAAAATTATTCGCTAACGCTCTAAATAAGGTATAATAAGAATACAGTGATTCATTATTCAAACAAATCCACGTGGGTGTTACAACTTGACGATGGGGGCATTCTCTTTGAGGTGCCCTTTTTTGTTGTTTTAAGCTGTGTAGTACCGTTTTAAAGCTGAACATGATAAAATAGTTATCAGTTGATAAGCGAAATAAGGAAGGGGAAATTATAATGAAAAGATATGCTAAGTTATTTTTAACAAGCGCAGTGATTTTTTTAGTTATTGATTTATTGTGGTTAGCAGTCATTAGTCGTCAGTTATATGTTGACCAATTAGGTGGTTTAATGGGAGAAACGCGTATCATTCCTGCAGCGATTTTTTATGTGTTGTTTATGACCGGTTTATTGTTTTTTGTTATTGTACCCGCGTTGAATAAAAATAAGCTATCTTATGCTATATTAGTCGGTGGCTTTTTTGGACTCATTTGTTATGGCACATATGACTTAACGAATCTAGCAACACTTGAAAATTGGCCTGTAGTAATCACAGTGCTTGATTTAATTTGGGGGACATTTATTAATGCTGCGACAGCTGGTTTAGTTTTTTGGATAGCAAAACGTCGCCAGTGGTAAATCGTTACAGTATGAAAAGGGGAGTCAAATTCAAATGACTGAATTATTAGAAATAAAAGGGCAACAATTATTACTAGCATTTAAAGTAGGGGCACGTGATGTCATTAAAAAAACGGAAAAACTTAACGCAATCAATGTATTTCCAGTTGCTGATGGTGATACTGGCAGTAACCTTGCATCATTAATGCGTGAAGTTTTGGCCGTACAGGCGTCGGAGAGTGAAACCGTATCTGTCATTTGTAATCGTATCGGTGAAGCGGCTCTTATAGGTTCACGTGGAAACTCAGGTATTATTTTTGCACAGTACTTAAATGGTTTTGCGCAACATATGCCTGAAAAATTAGCGATTACAATTGATGATTTTATAAAAGGTGCGCATGGCGCTGTCGAGAGTGCCTATCAATCAATTAATAATCCGACAGAAGGAACGATGCTCAGCGTGATGAGAGATTTTGCCAATGCGATTGTGATGTCAAAAAAAACGCAGTCATCTTTATCAAATATCATCACTCAAAGCATTGCAGCTGCAGAAGTTAGTGTGAATAATACGCCGAATCAGCTCAAACTCTTAAAGTTAAATGCAGTGGTAGATTCAGGTGCGTTGGGCTTTTATACCTTTATTGAAGGCATGAGCAACGCGTTAACGAATCCAGACATGATGAGTGAAGAGAATTTAACTGTAGAGCCACAGCTGCGTTTACAAGAGGTTGAAACACATCGTTTTGCAGAAGCGCCGACTTATCGTTATTGTTCGGAAGCACTTTTAAGTAATGTTAATCTAAGTGCCACAGAAGTTAAAGCAGCCATTTCAGATTTAGGTGATTCACTTGTTGTGGCAACGAGTCAAAACAGTGCACGGATTCATATTCATACCAATACACCTGAACGTTTTTTCCATCAAATCGCAACATTCGGCACAGTGGTTGATCAAAAGGTAGATGATATGTTATTGCAGTATCAAGTGAAACAAGAACGCAAACACCGTATTGCACTTGTCACAGATTCAATTGCGGATTTACCAGCAGAATTTATTCTAGAACAGCAAGTTCAAGTGTTGCCGATGAACTTGTTAATTGATGAAACCAGTCATTTGGACAAATTAACCATCACGTCGGATTATTTTTATCAGCGTGATTTAACAGCTCGTGTGAGTTCTTCACAACCCAGTCTGCGCCTCATTGAGAATCGTTTTGCTTACTTGAAAAGTTATTATGAGGAAGTAATTGTTGTGACAGTAGCAGAAAAATTAAGTGGTACATTTTCAGTTATCAAAAAAGTCGCAGAAGAAATGAGCACACCCACTTTTAAAATTGTGATGATTGACTCGAAACAAAATGCAGTCGGACAAGGGTTAGTTGTCTTACAAATTGCAGATTGGATAGCCGCAGGTAAAACACTGAGCGAAATTGAAAAGTTAGCGGAGCCATTGGTTGCGAACACTGAAATTTTCGTAAGTGTTGATACAGTTGATGGGATGATCCAATCAGGGCGTTTACCTGGACGATTAGGACCACTTGCGAAGCGACTTAATCTGAAACCGATGATTGGCTTAAAAGCTGACGGAGGTGGAACGATTAAGGGTATAGCATTAAGTACCAAAGGTAGCGAAAAGCAATTGTTGAAAAAAATTGCACGACTGCATCGTAAGCAGCCTATTACTCGTTATGCTATTGTACATGGGAATGATGCTGTACGAGCACAACGGATGGCAGCATTGGCAGAACAACAACTAGGGTTTAAACCGGCCTTCATTGAGGAAATATCAACAGTAGTCGCTATGAGCGCAGGTGAAGGAGCCGTTGCAATTGGAACAACTCAAGGAGAGAAAGAGGAGGGGAATAACTAATGTTAGTTTATCTAGTCGTTACACTGTGTCTATTTGTTTATTTCACAGCATTATTTTTCATCGCGCAAGCTCTACATAATAATTCAATTATTGATTTAGCTTGGGGACCAGGTTTTGTTATTGTTATCTGGGCAGGTTATCTTTTAATGGCGGAAAAAACACAAATTGCGACGATTGTTTTGGTACTTGTTACAATTTGGGGTGTCCGTTTATTTGCACATTTGGCAAAAAGAAACATTGGTAAACCCGAAGATTACCGTTATGTGAACATGCGTAAACGTTGGGGAACAAATTTTGCAAAATTAAAAGCATATTTGAATGTTTTTGTACTACAAGGGGTATTGTTATATATCGTAGCATTACCTTTATTTAAAGTAACAACAGCTGAACCAGCTGAAATGTCTTGGTGGAATTACCTTGGGATTATTATTTGGGTGATTGGTTTCGCTTATGAAGTCATTGGTGATTGGCAATTAACAGCATTCAAAAATAACCCAGCTAATAAAGGTAAATTATTGACGACCGGTTTATGGTCTACAACACGTCACCCAAATTATTTCGGTGAAGCATTGAGCTGGTGGGGTATCTTTATCCTTACGATTACATCAGTCGGCTCGCTCATCGGTATAATAGGTCCGATTATTATTACACTGTTATTGTTGTTCGTTTCAGGTGTACCATTACTTGAGAAGAAATACCGCGATCGTCCTGATTTTCAAGTGTATGCACAAAAAACAGCGAAGTTTGTACCGTTTATTGGTAAAAAAGGTTTGTAAACCCACCGTTTAAAATAGAACACATGAGAAAAGCAGCCCAGACAAAATCTAATAGTCAGGAGGCTGCTTTTTTATGATTGATAGCTATTCAGCGATTAATAATTTAATCTGTTGTTCTTCAAAAAAGTCACGATAAGTGTTGTCGATGGGGTTATTGGTCACAACCGTAGAAACATCTGCTAATGGCATATAAGTCAATAGCGTCGCTTTTTCAAATTTTGAATCATCAACAAGTAAAAAAATTTCATCTGCAATTTGAACAAGGTTCTTTTTGATTTCATGTTCCATCAAGTCGCTATTTGTAACACCACTATGTATAGATACAGCAGTAGCCGCCATAAATGCCTTGGAAATATTGTACTGGCTCAATTTAGCTTCCATATGTAAGCCGACAAAAGAACGTGTTTCTCTCTTATAGTGGCTGCCTAAGCTTAATAAAGCAATATTAGGATGCAAAGCACACGCGTTCATAATATCCAAGTTATTAGTTAAGACAGTGATATTAATGTCATTCGGTAGATAGTCAATGATGCTACGAGTAGTTGTCCCAGAATCAATAAAGATAAAATCGCCCGGTTTAATTTGTGCAGCTGCCAATTGCGCAATGCGCTCTTTCGCTGTTGCATGAACGATGTTACGATGTTCAAACGGCGTTAAGCCATAGTTAACAACTGATTTAACACCACCATAAACTTTTTCAATTGAACCATCCTGTAAAATGATATTAATATCACGGCGAATGGTATTTTTAGAAACACCGAAGTAATCACATAATTCATCTAGTGTAGCCGAACCTTTAGTGTGTATGTATTCTTCAATTTTCACTAAACGTTTTGTTTTCATAGTCGTACACATCCATTCATCAGGATTTAAACATTCTCTATCTTGAAACTTATCATATTTTTTCTATATAAGCAACAGCATTACACACACCACTAAAAAGTGATAACTAAATGTGACAAAATAGTTTGTTTTCACAAGGGTATGTCTATAAATTAAGGTGGAAAAGCGTTACAATATAATAGATAGAGTGTTTTTTTATTAAATTAAAAGTAGGTGAGTACAGAATGTTAAATGGCAAACAACAACTATTAATTTTAGCTTTGATTGCAGTCATCGGTATTGGCAGTTCTGCTCTGTTTTGGTATAACCATACAGCCTCAACATCTACGAATGTTTTGGAGAAGGAAATTGCTGATAAAGAAATTGAAGTCGCTGATTTAGTAAACGATTTAAATAAAATGAAGGCAGAAAAAGCAGCAGAAATAGAAGCTCAAGCAGATGAAAAAGCAAAAATCAAAGAGGCACCACTAGATAGTCAAGCAATCAATGAAATTAACACTAATTATTTGGCAGACAGAGACTTAGCAGCCAATTATAATGGGGCACAAGTGATAGTGAGTGCAACCAGTGATCAAATGCAGCAAAAAATGCAAGCAAGTAAGAAGCCTGGTGAAGAACAAACATTTATGACCGATAAAATCACGCCAGAGCTGCGCATGATTAGCGAAAAACATAATAATGTTACAGTTGTACTCATCAATGCAAAAGGTGAGAGCATTATTGTAATAAAAGAGGGTAAGGTTGATTACCGTTTTTAAACAGCACGACTTGTGAAAAAAGTAAAAGCATGACATAATGGTAAAAATGAGTTGATGAAGGGAACGGTGGCAAGAATGACGAAAGTTATTATTGTTGATAAACTGGTTAGACGCTAATGCTCTGTAGATGAATCACTGTATCTATGGAGCCTAAATGTTTTTTAATCTTCGATGTCACCGCAGTTTACGGTGTTATTTAAGATGTGAATAAACATTTTGAACAGTATTGAATATCTGGATGAAAAACAGTGTTCATATTGGTTTTAGGCTGCTTAAATGTAGCCTTTGCCCGTATCCCGAAGCAGAGGTACTCTTTTGAATGAAGAGGCATCCTGCTTTTTTTTGTTTGTCTGATTTAATAGTATGATGAAAAGAGGAAATAAGAATGAGTTTATTACGGATTGAAAACTTAAAATATGAATTACCCGATAAGGTGCTTTATGAAAATGGCGACTTGCAGTTAAACCCTGGCGATCATTTAGGTTTAGTTGGTAAAAATGGCGCTGGAAAAACAACATTGCTTAAAATTTTAATGGGTGAAATAATGCCAGATGAAGGACGCATTGTCTGGGGACGAAGAACAACAGTGGGCTATTTGCAACAACATCTGCAATTTAGTGACGAAGAAACCATTACTACTTATCTTCAAACAGCCTTTGCTCGTTTATATCAATTAGAAGCTGAAATTGGTGAGATGTACATGCGTGTTGCTGATGAACCTGATTTATTAGCTAAAATTGGGGACAAACAAGAAGAATTGGAACAACGTGAGTTTTACCAAATTGACAGTAAAATAGAAACAATCGCTAGTGGTTTAGGTATTAATGTAATGGGATTAGACCGTCAGTTGAACCAGCTAAGTGGGGGACAAAAATCGAAAGTCATGTTGGCGAAATTATTACTTGAACAACCAGATGTCTTGTTATTAGATGAACCGACGAACTATTTAGATGATACACATATTGAATGGTTCACTAATTTCTTAAATCCTTTTACAGGAAGTTTTGTTGTTATTTCCCATGATGAAGCTTTTCTTGATGGCATAACAAACTGTATTTGTGATATTGAATTTGGGCGTATCAAAAAGTATCCAGGAAATCTCCATAAAGCTTTAAAACTTAAAGCCGAAGCAAATGAAGTGTATTTAAAAAATTATTATCAACAACAAGAAAAAATTGAAAAGATGGAAAAATACATCCAAAAATATAAAGCGGGATCTCGTTCGACAATTGCTAAAAGTCGTGAAAAGCAATTGAATCGTATTGAACGTTTAACACCACCGAGTACCAATGCGATAGGTGAATATGTGTTCCCTTATGTTAATACGAATTCGGATATGACAATTAGTCTCCAAAAACTTGAAATTGGTTATGAAGCACCATTATTACCACCTATCAATTTAAGTATTACGACAGGTGAAAAAGTCCTGATTAAAGGATTTAATGGTCTAGGGAAATCAACGTTGTTAAAAACAATTTTAGGGTTAATTTCATCATTAGGCGGGAATGCTCAAATGCCAACGAGTGGAAAAGTGAATTACTTTTCTCAAGAGTTAGAATGGGACGATAGTAATGATACACCGTTTAGTTTTATCAAAGAGAAATTACCAAACCTAACTAATAAAGAAGTGCGCAGCAAGTTATCAAAAAGTGGCTTAAATGCAGAACACGTCGAAAAGCCGCTCATTCAATTAAGTGGTGGGGAACAAACAAAAGTTAAATTGTGTGCGATGACCCTTGTGAATAGCCACATTCTTATTTTAGATGAGCCGACTAACCATTTAGATAAAGCGACAAAAAATGCGCTCACAACCGCAGTGAAAAATTACCAAGGCACCGTTGTTTTAGTCTCACATGAGAAAAGTTTTTATGAAGGAGTCGTCACTAAAGTAGTGGACGTTGAAAGTATGGGTGCTACTATCGTAGCGGATTCATCCGCTTTACGAGAGTAGTATGGTGCTGTTATCGTAGCGGTTTTATCCGCTTTACGAGAGTAGTATGGGTGCTGTTATCGTAGCGGTTTTATCCGCTTTACGAGAGTAGTATGGGTGCTGTTATCGTAGCGGTTTTATCCGCTTTACGAGAACAGTATGGGACGGAGCGCAAGCGAGTACCAATCCATATGTCTTAAGAGTACGGTTCTGTATGTTAATTCCATATGTAAATGTCTTAAGAGTACGGTTCTGTATGTTAATTCCATATGTAAATGTCTTAAGAGTACGGTTCTGTATGTTAATTCCATATGTAAATGTCTTAAGAGTAGCGTTCTGTATGTTAATTCCATATGTAAATGTCTTAAGAGTAGCGTTCTTTATGTTAATTCCATATGTAAATGTCTTAAGAGTAGCGTTCTTTATGTTAATTCCATATGTAAATGTCTTAAGAATTACAATTCCTTATGTTAAGATATTAAGTTTTATATTAACGTTTTTATGTTCGCCAATCCATTACAAAATGTTGTCTGTGTTTAACGTACTAGAAATAATATACGAAAAAGAATTTCCAATATTTTTGGAGATTCTTTTTTTTTGGATATATAGAGTTTGTAAACGCAAAATAAGATTATCTATCTAAAAATACCTCTGATAAAATCGAGAGAGGGATAAGTTTAAATTCACCCAAAAGAGTATATTTTTATAAAAAAAAGTGGGGACTTAAAATCAGCGGTATAAAAAACATATCACTCTTATTATTTTAGACGACACATTCAATAAAATTAGATTAGTAACCGTTTTTAAAGTTACCACGATTTTTTATTTATTGAGGAGGGATGGCAAATAAAACGCAACTAAATGATCGAAAAGCGACATAGTAATATCAAGGAGGAGTCAAAGTGAAAAAAATAAGCTTTATTCTGATAGTGGGGCTTTTAATAAGTAATCTATCTGTACCATTCATAACAAATGCATCAAGTGTCAGTCAGACAGACAACACAATGGAAAAAAGTTCGACAGAAAAAAAAGAGAATGAAGAAAAAAGTAATACGTCATCAAGTGAAAACACTGAAATAAAAAAAGAGAATGAAGAAAAAAGTAATACGTCATCAAGTGAAAACACTGAAATAAAAAAAGAGGATGAAGAAAAAAGTAATACGTTATCAAGTGAAAACACTGAAATAAAAAAAGAGTCAGAACAAGCAATTACAGTGAGCGAGCAATCACTATCAAATAGTTCGACAAAAGCGACGACTTCAAAACAACCAGTTCAAAAAGTGGTGTCTCCAACGGCTATTGCTTATGGTAATTGGGGTGGGACAAGGTACTCGCGTGATACAAGCACAAATACCATGACATTTATTAGCGGTGGATCAGCTGGCTCTGTAGATGCTGCTCCTTGGAAAAACTTCAAAGCTGAAAAAATCATTTTTAATAGTACGGTCGTTATGCCTAGTAATATGAATGCTATGTGGAGTGGCGCGTTGTACTTAAAGTCCTTTGAAAAAATGAGCAATGTTAATGTATCAAATGTCACATCAATGGCAACGATGTTTTATAATAATATGTCATTGGAAAAAATCGATTTAAGGGGCTGGGACACGAGTAAGAACACATCCTTTAGTTGGGCATTTAGGTTTGCTGGTGCTTTAACTTCCGCTAATCTAGCTAACCTTAATGTATCAAATGTCACGAATTTCTCGGGGATGTTTGAAGGGGCTAGAAGCTTGAAGGAGGTCGATTTCAGTGGTTGGAAACGCAGTTCAAGAACAGTTACTAGCAGTAACATGTTTGCTGGAGCGACACAATTGAAAAAAATAACGATTCCAACAGGAACATCATTCAGAGTAGATGCAGCCTTAGAACCTATTACGGATACTGATAATTACAGCGGCAGTTGGATTTCAGAAAATGAGAAAGGGAGGACATATACACCCGCAGAATTCATGGGATATGTTTCACGTAATGCTGGTACGTATGTGTGGGAACGTAAAAAAATTGATCTTAAAGTTGAGTACCGTGATGAAAATAACAAATTAATTTCCGGAGCACAAACAAAAAAATTGCAAGGTTATAAAGGTGATAGTTATGACGTATCTACCCCTGAATACAAGCAATCAATTCCAGGTTATAGTCTCTTGGAAGATAAACTACCAACAAATGCTAAAGGAAAATATAATGAAGATGCTACAATTGTTTACAGATATATGAAGTATAAAACACCGACATTGAAAGCGAAAAATTCAAGGTTGTATCACACACAGACATATAATCCAAAGGATAATTTCGTATCCGGGACAGATGCACTGGGTGCGTTAATTTTGCCAAATGATGCGAACTTGAGTTTTGGTGGCGAAGAAGTTAAAATGACAGAGCCAGGGACATATAAGCAAACAATCACCTACTCTTATGGTGATAAACAGACGGTAACTGCCGATTATAATGTTGTTGTAATAAGGGATCAAACAACGGTGGAAACGCAAGATGTTAAATTATATGTGGGGGATACATTTGACCCGAATTCACCATTAACAAATGTACGAAATAAAGATGGTGAGCGACTTGATGCAGCAGATATTGTGCGTTTAGGTTATTATTACATCAATGGTAATATAATCTCAGAGTTTGAAAAAATACAGATTGATACAAGCAAAATTGGACGGTATCAATTAAATATTGCACTTAGGAATGCAGTGCAAGCTGGAATTGTATCTGAAATGAAGTTTATTAATGTGGTGGAGGATCAAACGAGTATTGAGGCCAAGGATATTGAGTTGAATAGAGGAGATAAATACGATCCTGAAGCCGGTTTTATTCAGGCAACAAATGCTGATGGAGAGGTGCTTGCTTTTGATAAGAAGATGACTTGGGGTTTAAATGGTGTTGAGGTTGATACGACTGTCGCAGGGACATATCAAGTTGTTTATGGTATAAAAGACCATAATGGTGAATTAATTACTGTGACTAAAAATGTGGTTGTTAACAATTTAGATAAAGAAATTAACGTAACGCTACCAATTGAGATGCTTTTTAGCAATACGGAAGATAAAACAGTAAATAAAAAAATTGAATCTAATCGCTATAAAATTATTAATAACTCACAGACCCATTCAGTCGAGCTAGAATTAAGCGCATTTAAAGAAGTAGTCACTGATGGTATTAAACTGTTAACTTCAACAGAACGTGACCCTGTTAATTATAGTGAAGCCGCTCGTTTGAATTTAGTTGTGGATAATAATCAGCAAATTTCCTCTTTGAATAAAGATACGCCAGTTTCAGCTATGGGAGTCATAAAAAAACAAAAACAAATGAATTTACAGTTTACTGGAAGTTACTTTGGTGAAATAAGGAAAGATTCTGTAAAAAAAATCAAACAACAATTAGTATTAAAATTTAGTGTGCCTCTTTAAGTGAGGCAAAATAAACCATCATTGAAGCCGCGTAAATGTTTAGGCTTGCTTCATGCTGATTACCAAGGTGTATTAGTTAACAGTAATTGGGCAAAGTTTTTATAAAAAGGTAAAAGAGTTAATTCGTAATTTGAAAAGTATGAGTACGTCATATGACATAAAATAAAGCTTCAATAAAAGACAAACAAATGTTTACTAAAAACAGTCGTGTATTTGCGACTGTTTTTTTGCGTTTCTTTTGCTTCATATAGAAGCGGATTTAGGGGAAGGCTTTTCTAATTATCATTTTTTGGAGTAGTCACAATTTTTTTGTGGAGGACTATTATAAATTCAAAGCAATTGTTTCTCAAATTGTTTATTAACAAAATCACTCTTTTTTTTGAAAAAAACACGGTGATATTTCTCAAATTTAAAAAAGTATTACCTTAGTAAACAGTTTATCATAGGTCTAGTAAACAAAAAGTGACATTATGTTACAAAGAAGGAGCGAATAGAATGGAAAATGAAATTAAACAAATTATTAGTGATGTATCTAAAGTAGCAATGACAGAGGTTCATGAGGATGCTGAACTTGGAAACGATTTAGCTATTGATTCACTTGATTTATTAGACGTTGTAACAGAGCTTGAAAAAAAATATCAAATCGATATTCCTGCAGAAGACATGACGGATTTTATAACTGTAAAAGATATTATTACAGCAGTACAAAGCACGGTTAAGTCTAATGAGTAAACGTGTTGTTATTACTGGTATTGGTTTGGTGACACCAATCGGACGATCACATTCGTTTTGGGAAAACTGTTTAGCTGGTAAAGTAGGAACTTCACAGGTAGAGAACGCTGTCTTTACATATGCGAATAGTTTTATGGGAGGCCAGATCAAAGATTTTCAAATAAGTAACCATTATCAAGAAGAGAACTTAGCAACAATCGGACGTGGGAGTCAATTGTTATATGATGCTATGCAACAATGTCTTAATCAAAGCAATACTAACATTGATGAAATCGCAGCTTTGTATGTAGGTACAACGATGGGTGAAGCAAGTCTAGATGAATCAGTCGATCATTATTTTAATGGCTGTCGTGTCCCACAACAATTGCGTGAACGTAATGAAAAACAACGTCTCATTTTGGATACACTCGCCTTGATGACAACAAAAGCTATTCCTCAGTATCTGGTGGGAAATGCATGTTCAGCTGGTAATTATGCATTAAGTCACGCTTATGATGATATTATGAGCGGTCGATCAAATACCGTTTTAGCAGGGGGAGTTGAGCCATTCTCCGCCGTTTCATTATTAGGATTTAAACGTTTAAATGCTTTATCAAAAAATGTATGTCGCCCTTTTTCAAAAGATCGAGACGGTATGCTCGTATCTGAAGGTGCAGCAATCTTGCAGTTAGAAGAATTAGAACATGCAAAAGCGCGTAATGCTATCATCATTTCTGAATTAACCGGCATCGGATTATCGAGTGATGCCCATCATATTAATATTCCACACCCTGAAGGTAGCGGTTTAAAAATAGCGATTGAAAACGCCCTGAAAGATGCAAAGATAGCGGGGAGTATGATTGACTACATTTCATTACATGGCACAGGAACGCAAAAAAACGATTCTATTGAAGCGCGTGTTCTTAATGACTTATTCGATAATAAAGCACCGAGTGCAAGTTCTATTAAATCGATGATTGGTCATACGATGGGGGCTTCTAGTGCAATTGAAGCCGCAGTCTGTTGCTTAGCAACACAAAACAATGTTGTGCCACCAACGGTTAACTTTATTGAAGCTGATCCTGAATGTGCAATTGATTGTATTCCCAATAAGGCCCGTCAGTTAACAGTTGATTATGCTTTAAATCTTTCTGCAGGTTTTGGTGGAACAAATGCAGCGCTCATTTTCAAAAAATATCAGTAAAGAGGGAGGGCCTCATTATTAACGAATATATAAAACACAAGTATAGTGTTGATCCCACTAGAAGTGAGACACATATAGTGGATGAAAAGACAGTCACGCTAGTAAAGCTCAGTCTACCAGCAGTGGATGCACCTTTAAATCACCGTCTAGGGAAAAAAAGTTTGCGGTTACCAGAGGCAATCCAAATCGCTGTGTATGAAAGTGGAAAATTACTTCAACTAGCGAACATTGATGTGGATGCACCGTTAGGCTCAAGGTGGGCGGTGTATGTAGACGCACCTTACAGTCATATTGAAAACACCTATCAGTTAATGAAAGAAGCCTATGATAGCTCACCAACCTATATTAGCCCGATGAAATTTCCAAGTTCAGTGTTGAATAGTATGTCTGGTTGGCTATCTGTTGCTTATGGCATTACCGGACCTAATTCAACAATATTTAATGGGTTCACAGGTGGTAGGGGGGCATTTGATTTGGCAGTTAAAAATATCGATGCCGCTAGACTTGATTATGCGTTAGTTGTCTACTTAAAAGAATATACACCTTATATTTTAGAAAATATCACGATTGAGCAGCACCAGCTTCATTTTGAGGAAGAAATGACAATTTTAATCTTACAATCGCCACATGTGAATTCAAAAGAAGCCTAAGCATTGGTTTGTTTTTTAACAACAATGGAGCAATAACACGTAAACGATAGAGGGGGTTCCATCATGTTTAAAAAATTCAAAAGAAACATGCAAATAAAAAAATATACCTTATTAGGAAATGCGATTAAAGAAACGTATTTAAAAAACTACGATAAAATCACAAATCATGTCGAACTGTCAGATGATGTGTTTATTAAACAATTTATCATCGTGTCTTGGCACCAAGGAATCGGCGCAATGTTACATTTTCTACTCGTGACCAAACCACCAAAGCTAGCAGTCATTATGTCTAATAATCCACAAAATTTTATTTGTATCCCATTGTTTGAACATTTAAATATTGAAATTATACGTCAAGATGAAAATGATACGAATGCTTTTGCGCGTGCAAAACAGATTCATCATTATTTAACCGAAGGTTACTCTATTTTTAATTTTTCTGACGGGCCTAATGGACCAAGTAAAGTATTTAAAAAGGATATGCTGTTTTTCTCTAAAAAATATAAAATTCCGATTTTACCACTCATTGCAACCGCAGACAACTATACATTATTAAGGAAATCGTGGGACCAATCCTATTTATTAAATGCAAAAACCAGTCAATTTTGGGTTAGAAATGATGTGTCGATGGTTGTAACAGATCTTGAAAAAGATGCGCTCACAATTACTAAACAATTGAATGAACTCGAAAGCGAATTGTTCGAGTTAAGAGACAGCACCAAGTAAGCAATAAGTTAGATTGAAGGGAGGTGGAATCTATGGTTACAGGATTAGCTATACTTGCGGGTATCGGTGGCGTTGGATTATTATCACTTTGCTAATAAAAAAGCCACAATGAAGAAAAAAATGTGAATTAGGTACTTAGAAAGTACTGAAGTAGGTCAATAATCTAGTGTTTTATTATGCTAAAGAAGCACTCAAAGGAGGTGGAATCTATGTTTACAGGATTAGCTATACTTGCAGGTATCGGTGGCGTTGGACTATTATCACTTTGCTAATAAAAAGTCACGGAGAATAAAACAAAATAGAGGTACTTAAAAAGTACTGAGGTATGTCAGCAATCTCAAAAGTATGTGTAACAGCTATTTGTACGAAACCTCACAATGGTTCCTATAGTTAACTGTTACACATCTTTATTCATGTGTTGTTTTAAAAATTGTCAAATAACAGTAGTAATTGTCTATTTCTAAAAAAGCACACGAATAGTGTTTTAGAGTTGTTTGTGAACATAGAAGGAGTGATAATGATGAATTTTATTGAACTTAAGAACATTAATAAATCTTATGGTAAAAATCAGCAATATAAAGTATTAAAAGGAATCAATTTAACGATTCAACAAGGGGAATCTGTTGCAATTGTTGGGAAAAGTGGTTCTGGTAAATCAACGCTGATGCACATACTTGCGTTGCTTGATATTCCAACCTCAGGATCCATTGTGCTAAATAGTATGGAAATCGAAGCATTAAAAGAAAAAAAGTGAATCAAATTCGTAATGAACAATTCGGTTTTGTTTTCCAACAGTTTTTTATGAAACCAAAAGATACCGTACTAAACAATGTGCTGTTACCATTACAGATTGCTAGTGAATCTTATAAACTATCAGCAAAACAACGTAAAATCAAAGTTCTGGAAGCTCTAGAAGCCGTAGATTTAAAAGAAAAAGCATTAAGTCGTGCAGCAGATTTATCAGGTGGGCAAAAGCAGCGTGTGTGTATCGCCCGCGCACTGGTTAATAATCCGGGTGTTATATTTGCTGATGAACCCACAGGTAACTTAGATAGCAAGACAAGCGATAAAATTCAAACATTATTGTTTGATATAAATAAAGCTAAAGGAATAACCTTAGTAGTTGTAACACACGATGATGATTTTGCAAAAAAATTCGATCGCCAATTTTATTTACAAGATGGTGAAATTATAAAGGAGTACAGCAATGACAATTAAAGATCTGCTTATATCAGCAATGAAAAATATCCTACAACATAAAACCCGTACCATTTTAACAATTATTGCGATTTTAATTGGGACGTTTACAATCTCTTTAACAATCGGTATTAATGTGGGTGTTAATAAATACCTGGATGATCAACTAGGCAATATCGGTGGTGAGAATAATCTAACCATTGCACGTAAAACAGATAATGGATTAAATATTGATAACAGTGAGCCAGTTGAATATAAAGATGGTACGTCTCAAGCTGCGACACTAACAGAAAAAGACATCAATAAAATAAAGAAGGTAACAAATATCATTGAAGTAACTCCAATCCAAACCCCAATCATTGAATATGCAAAAAGTGGGGATGGAAAAAAATATCTTTTGCCAGTATCGACTGCAATTAATGGTATTTCAAATACAATGCAAGCAGGAAACATGGTAGATATGTCAGCAAAAGAAAATCAAATAATTATAGCACCAGAATATGTGAAAACATTAGGCTTAAAATCAAATAAGAAAGCCGTGGGCAAAAAAATAAAATTGGCCATTACTTCTCAAGTTGATGAATCTGAAAAAATAATTGAAGCAAAGGTTGTCGGCGTATTAACAAAAAGCCTCATTCAAGGTGGACAATCGCGTGTCAATAAACAGTTAGCAGATCAGATTTTGGCTATTAATAATAAGGGCGTTCCGGCGAAAATTAAAAATAGTTATCAATTTTTAACTGTGGAAGTAAAACCAAGTACGGATGCTCAAACGATGAAAACAGTCAAAAAAGATCTGGATAAATTAGGCTTTATGTCACAAACAGTGGAGGATTCAGTTGGGATTATTTATACAGTAATTAATGCAGTTACGGGTGTATTAACTTTATTTGGTATGTTATCGCTTTTTGCAGCTTGTTTCGGTATTATCAATACACTCTATATGTCAGTACAAGAACGAACACGGGAAATCGGTTTAATGAAAGCTTTAGGAATGAGTAAACGAAAGATTTTTATTCTGTTTAGCTTTGAAGCAATTTTAATTGGTTTCTTAGGTTCATTATTGGGAATTGTGAGCGCGCAATTATTAGGTAGTGGCATCAACTCCATTGCATCTAGCGGTTTTTTAGAAGAGTTATCAGGATTGAAATTAGTTGATATTAGTCTAATGACTGCGAGTATCATTTCATTATCAATTATGCTGGTAGCATTTATTGCAGGGACTTTCCCAGCTAAAAAAGCAGCCAAATTAGATCCGATTATCGCTTTGCGACATGAATAAAAAGGAGGGGGCAAGTGGATGACTTATGAAATTGTGTCTATGAAAAAAGTCAATAAGAAATTCTCTGGAAAAACGGCATTAGAAAATATCAGTTTTAGTATTTTAAAAGGAGAAATTTTCGGCTTTTTAGGCCCCTCAGGTTCAGGTAAAACAACAACAATTAATATTTTGACTGGGCAACTGGCACAAGATTCAGGAGAGGCATATTTGTTAGGCAAAGCGGTTTCTGAACTTGGAAGAAATGAATTTTCTAATATGGGAATTGTCAGTGATACCAGTGGTTTTTATGAAAAAATGACAGTGTATAAAAACTTATTAATTTACGCTAAACTTCATGGTGTTTTAGCGATTGAAATCACAAATTTATTACAGAATGTTGGTTTATTACAGCACCAAAATAAATTAGCTTCAGAACTCTCTACTGGTATGCGACAACGAATGTTATTAGCACGGGCGATGATTAATCGTCCACACATTTTATTTTTAGATGAGCCAACGAGTGGCTTAGATCCTTATACATCAAAAAAAATCCATCAACTACTATTAGAGCTACAAAAGCAGGGAACGACTATTTTTTTAACAACACATGATATGGAAGAAGCAACATTATTATGTAATGAAATAGTATTACTCAACAAGGGTATCCTGATTGAATCAGGTAATCCTAAAGAGCTTATAGCAAAATACACGCAAGAAAGTCTTGTTATTATTACAAATGATGTCGGTAAACAAACGACGGTGCGCTTTAAAAAAGAAAGCCTTGATAAATACTGTTTAGATGACACTTTTTCAATACACTCCTGTGAACCGACATTATCACAAATTTTTATTCGACTGACTGGAGATAAATAAGATGATGAGAATTAAAGCACTTATTTGGTTACGTACCAACATAATATGGAGTAATAAAAACATGCTGATATTGATAGCTATGCCTTTTATGATGAGTATTTTTTACGGTAAATGGATGGTAATTCCTGAAGAGCAACGTTTAGCAATTTTACTGATGTGTTTAGCGATGAGTTTTGCTTTTTCTGCAGGTAATATGGTCGTTAATTTTATCGCTGAAGAGAAAGAAAAAAACAATTTGAGAGCATTGATGCTTGCAGGTATAAATAGTTTTGAATATATCTCTGCAACGCTGTTTTTCCCAGTTATTATAGGCCTTTTCGCCTTAGTTACAGTGCCGCAATTAACAGGGACTGCTAAATATTTAAAAGGTAATATAGGTCCTTATATGCTGTTAGGACTAATGACAATGTTAGTGGTTATTTTATTGAATTTAATGATAGCTATTGCATCAAAAACACAAACACAAGCGCAAATAACGGCATTACCGATTACTTTGATGACTACTTTTTTGCCAATGGTAGCAGGTATTAATCCAGTTCTTCAAGTGATCAACAACTATACTTTTATGGGTGATTTCACCTTATTCTTCAATAATCTCTCAATAGGAAAAGTATCACAATCACCGCCTTATGTTAGTTGTACATGGTTGGTTTTTTTAATAATAATCAATGTCTTTTTATTTAAAAGAAATCAACGTCAACATATTAAATAGTTCTTTTTTGTATAATTTCCGGTATTAGTACCGATACTATGTTGCTCTTTTGTTATAGGTATTTGACTAGTTTTGAATGATAGTATTACCTAGTATGCTTTTTTTTTAAAAAATTTCAAGACTAGGAAAAAACCAAAAATTGATTATATAATGCAACTTTTGATTGTTAAACTTAATTTAGTTGTTCGGAGTTATATATATAGAACACTGATGATTTTAATCTAAAAAAAAGAAAAGAGGAATGAATGATGAAAAAAGCAGTGAAGTTAAGTGCAGCATTATTGGCAGGAACAATGGTTATTGGAGCAGGGACACCAGTCTTTGCAGCTGGAAACGGAGAAACAACTATTAACAAGGATGGCACTCAAACTATTAGTGGGGGAACTCAAGCTTCAATCGAAACAAAAGGTCAATTAGGTGAAATTGATAATACGAACCCCGGTGAAGTTATTCCAGAGGGCAGTGATAAATGGATCAATGTAACATTACCGACAGCTGTTGTATTTAATACAAAAGCAGATGATGCGACTGTCGTTGAATCACCAACTAATTATAAAGTAACGAACAATTCAGGTCGTGGTGTGCGTGTTACTTTAACTGAGTTTGTACCTAAAGGTGACGGACATAATGCAGCATTAAATGTCCTAAATATGAAAGTAGGCAGCACAGTAGTACCATTGATTGAAAATTCAAAAGTTAATGGAACAATAAATACTAAGTTAGCAGACTTGGATGCAGTTAAGGGTAAAACGACATCATTCACATATGGTTTTACAGGAAAATCAACAGGAAGTAAGGATCAAAAAATCAAAGTTGCATATGATATGAAATTAAAATTTGAAAGTATTGGTACAAACGGACAGGTAGGACCTGGTGAGACAAAGTAATAAACAATGAATAGTCGAAAGGAGATGGTGGCAACTCATGAAATTTTGGAAAATACCACTGATGATTTCATTGATCATAAGTATGTTTGCATTAACCATCCCAGTAGAGGCAAGCATTAATCAGTCTATCAGAATAAACGGTGTAATTGGTAATGGTGACAAAGAAAATAGCACTCAACCTGATGTTGGCGCCGTTCACCCTGGTCACAATGAGAATAGTCAGACTGGTGATAGTGGAAAAAATCAGTCTAATACAAATGATAAAGTTCAAACTGTGAAAACAATTTTAAAACACACAGATACTGTTCTTCCAAAAACAGGAGTTGTCCTATCATTTTTCGGTTCTCTCTTGGGGATACTGATTGTTATTTTTGCTATGACTATAATACAGAGAAATCAGCGACTTCAGAAACTTTAATTGGGCAAAAAAACAATCTAAAAACTATCCTATCAAAGGCCGTAAGATAATCTATGGCCTTTGATAGGTTATCTTTATTTGTAAAAGATAGTATGTTTACGGAATATAATCTTGGAAAATATTTTTATAGATAACGAAACAAAGTATCTGTTAGCAAGTTTACTTGCTAACAAGGCTAAAACACAGTAAGGAGAAAAAATGATAGTAAAAAATGATGATAAAACGCCTAGTGAAACCAACAGACGAAAAAAGTTGAAAATGATAATTCTGATTGTCATATTTTTATTATTGGCAGGTGGCATTACGATGTGTAAAATTATGACCCGTGATAAAGGTGTTGAAATTGAAGCGGGAGACTTCTTGCCGGCAGGAAAAGATGCGACAAAAGCAGAAAAGAAAAAAGCAGCCGCAGCGAAGGTTGATGCGTCTAATTTTACTCTAAGCGTCTATCCAGAAGCTGTTTTTCCAAAAGGTGCTAAAGAAAAAGGGACATTACATGTGCGTAATGATGAAACAAATGCTTATCCAATCAATGTGAAAATCAGAGTGGATAACACGAATCAAGTGGTCTATGAATCAGGTGCAATCCAACCAGGTTACGAAATTTACAATGTGCCGCTTGATGTAACTCTCGAAACAGGTGAGTATAAAGCAACAGCAGAAGTTGATATTTATGATGCTAAAAGCAAAGAAAAACAAGGAAGTGCACAAGCAGCATTAGTTTTGACAATCAAATGATGGTACTTAAGAACTGACGTTTCAAGACATATAATAGTATGAAATGGTGAATCTTATAGTAACCTTTTTTCACAAACATGGTTTTTGTAACGCTTTCAAGTAGTGGGTGACTAAGTTATACTAGCAAGAATAAGAAATGGTTCTTGCTTCTTGTTGCGCAGAATATAATGACTATTTTAACTTGCTTATGGAAATAACTAAATTAATCTATAAACAATTTTTGAATGTAAAAGTCAATTTCCTAGTTGATTAGTGCTCTTAATATTTTGATATTAAAAGAAAATATTCAAAGCATTAGCGATGGCAGAATGTTTGATTTTAAAAATAGGAACTTAATCTGATGTTTTAAGGGGAGCGATAAATGAAAAATGTACTAGAAAATCATCTAGCTCGAAAGTTACTTTTGATTGAGGAACTTTATAATAAGAAAAAATACCTTCAACTCGATGAAGCTGCTGAGTTATTGTGTTGCTCAAAAAACACTTTATCAAAAGATATAATGGAAATTAATAAAAAATTTTATGTGATTGAGTATGAGAAAACAAAAGGCCTTTCTTTTAATAAAAATAAAGGTGTGAATTTCAATTATCTATATGGTTATCTATTAACTGAATCTACCTCTGTTCAATTATTAAAACAAATTATAATTGAAGAACCGACGATAACAGACATCGCTTACGATATTTTTATATCTGAGTCTAAAGTTAGAAAATTAATTGGTAAATGGAATGAGTATTTAAAAGGCCGAAACTTTTCTTTCAAAATAATCATTGATAAGAATAAATTAATACTTGCTGGAAATGAGACAGATATAAGACTTTTTTGCCACTATATGTTCTTTGGATTAAATTATACGGATATTTATGATCAAACGACCTCTGATTCGCTGTTATATCGATTATATAAGGAAAATATAAAAAAACAGTACAGTAGTAAGTGTAACATCGGGGATTATGAATTAACAAAAGCCTATTATTTTATGATTACAGCTCTATATCGTATTAAAAATGGTCACTATGACAATGTTTTTGAGGACTATCATCCATTTAAGGTAAGCTTTAGCTCAACCTTATATCGTAATTTAGAAACTAAAATAACACAGGTATTTAATGTGGAAGTTGATACTAAGCTAGTTAACCAAATTATTCATCATTCGTATTTTAAAGAGTATAATCAAGAATTGGCTCCAATTAAGTTGGAGGTAAAAGAAAAATATGAGCGTTTTGTTCAGAATATTATCGATTGTATTCCAAACCTCATTTTGACTGAGGAAACGACACGGAAAATCAAAGAAAGTTTACTACTAATATTACTTCATTCACCACAAATTAAGTATTTTTTAGTTGATCATAATATTAATGTTTACAACGTACATTTTAAACAGTATCGTAATTTTTTTATGATTATTAACGATTTAGCAGAACAAGAAGGTAATATCTTTAAGTCAGAAGAAATTAGAAGAGCTTTTTTTATTAAACTAGTTTACACTTTAAATGCTGAAATATGTATTGCTAAATATACTTTAACGAGACCTTGTATTGCAATCTATTCCTTTGGAACAGCTGACGTTAAAAAAGCGTTAAAAAGTTTAATTCAAATGTTTTTTGGTGAGAGAATAGGTATCTTAATCACTGATAATTTGGAAGGGAAAACAGAAGAAGCAGATTTGATTATTACAAATTATTTATTGCCCACATCATATGAAGATAAAACGATTTACTTCCCGGAAAATGTTACGTTAGAGTGGTTATTTAGTTTGGATGAAGAATTGAAAAAATTCAAATATAAATATCATGGTGTATTTGGTTATAAAAAAGAACAGTTTGAAAGTACAGAACCATTAAAATGGTTGGAACATTGATAATAAGATATGTTTTGCAAAAAAAGCTTGGAAATATAGTATATGGCTCTATTTTCATTTGCAAAAAGTAGATATAATACTATACATGCAAGAGGATAAAAAAATGCTTTCTAGTTTCATAACATAAAAAAATTCGAATGATTTTATATCGTGTGAAAACTGACAAATTTGCCAGTTTAATTTATTAAAGGACTCTTTCTTAATAGTGTTGTTATTCAAAAATCAGTGAAATAAGTTCTGATTTATGCTGCTGCACTTTGTGCAGCTTTTTTTTAAGTATTATATGTTAAAAGTTAGGAAATTCGAAATGACTATAAGTACCATTAAGATAGTTTTTTTATCAAAAATCACACTTTAGCGTAGACTCGTTAAATGGTTCTAATTACAATTATAACGGTGATAATTGTTCTATGTAAAAATGAGTAAAAGTTATTTTCATATAAATCATACTAAAGTGTTTAATTGAATTTTTTTCTATCAAACTGAAAAAAATAAGTAAGACCAACCAAATAAAATCAGATTAATGTCACATAAAAAGGCAAATACACCTAAAGATGTTTATAAAAAAATGATTTAATAGCATAAAGGGAGAGAATAGTGAAAAATATATTAGAAAATCACCTTGCACGAAAATTGATATTAATAGAGCTGCTTTATAATAAGAAAAAATACATTCAGATCGAGGATGCAATAGAAATATTAGACTGTTCTAAAAATACTTTATTGAAGGACATTTTGGAAATTAATAATTATTTCTATATAATAGAATTCGAAAAGAATAAAGGCTTTTTTTTTAACAAAGAAAGAGGAATCAATTTCAATTTTATTTATTGTAAATTATTAACTGAGTCAATGTCAGTACAACTCTTATTTAATATATTGACAGGTGAAGTGACAATAACTGATATTTCTCATGACATGTTTGTGTCTGAATCTAAAGTTAGAAAAATTGTAAGTAGATGGAATTGTTATATAAATAGTCGTAATTTTTCTTTTGAAATATCGGTTGAAAAAAACAAATTAATATTGGAAGGTAATGAAACAGAAATTAGGTTGTTTTGCCATTATATGTTGTTAGAATTAAATTATTCTAATATATTTGAACCTGAAACTTCCGATTCGCAATTATATTCAGTATTTAAAGCAAACGTTTTAGCACAATATGAAAATGTTATTCCTTTAGATGAATATGAATTAAGGAAAATGTACTATTTTATGTTAACATCTTTGTATCGCATAAAAAATGGGCATACAGACAATAATCGAACGTATAAAAAAATGGATTTGAAGACTGATTCTAATATGTTTCGTGAATTAAACAGGCTAGTGATTGGCGAATTCAACTTAGAATTAAATGAACAGTTAATGAATCAAATCATTCATCACTCGTTCTTGAATGGTATATATCAAAATTTGTCAACTTCACAAATAGAAAAAAAGCGTAAATATGAACATTTTATTGATACTATACTCGATTATTTTCCTAAATCGACGATTACTAGTGAAAAGAGGGAAAAAATTTCGAAAAAACTAGCTTTAATTTTACTTTATTCTAGAAACGTGTTGTATTTTTTGATTGATCACAACGATGATGTGTATAAATACCATGTTCAGCAATACCATGAATTTTTCAATGTCATCAATACAATCGCTGATAACGATAAAATATATTTTACATCTAAGGAAAATAAACAATTTTTCCTTATTCAACTTGTCTATACTTTAAATTCTGAATTAGGTATGGTGAAGTATACAATGTCACAACCGACTGTTGCAATATATGCATTTGCTACATTAGAAGAAAAAAACGGCTTAAGGAATGTAGTGAAGATGTTTTTTGGGGATAGAATTAAAGTGTTGGTCATAGCAGATTTAGATGATAAGTCAACGGATATTGTCATAACAAATTATGTATTACCGAGCAAAAGCGAGGGGATAATGATCCATTATCCGGGAAAAGTGACCTTAGATTGGTTATACGATTTAGCAGGTAAATTGGAGATAATCGAACGTAAATATCACAATGTTTTTTCAGTAATATAGAAAATAATTAATTAAACAAAGTTTAAATTTCTTTTTTTAATTAACTTCTGTTTATTTTTGGAAAATAATAACAAATAAACAGAAGTCTAACATGTTATCATTAAATTGTCATAAGGTTGGAAGCCATACAAAAGTGCCGACAGCAATGCATTTAACAGCATTAATGAGGAATTTGTATAACAACTTCATAGCTTTTGACTCTATTAGATATTGCCGTTGAAGATATGGATGACATATTGCCAAGGAATATTTAATTTACCAATTGGTTATTTAAATAATCAGTTGGTTTTTTTGTCTGCTTTTTTATCCACGAAAAATTAAATTTATGGATAAGTAGTTTTTTTAATGAAATACGCAACAATAGGTGATGATTATTAGTAAATTAAATAAGCCTACACATTTTAAATGCAAACCGTTTATAATGAAAGAGAGATATAAAATTGATAAGGAGGTTCTTATGAAAAAAATATCGTTACTATTAAAAATCATCATTACAATTGTTGGTTTAAGTGTTATCATTACGCAAGCGTCACTGACCTCAATGCTTAGTATTAGTTTCTATATTCTTATTTTTATTTTCTTTATGTTGGACCTGTTTGTTTTTAGAAAAACACGAACAAAGTCATAAATAACGAGACGATTAATAAATGACAAACAAGGAAATTAAGATAGTTGTTTTTAAATTTTTGTGAACTGCAGTTACAATATAAAATGAAGTATAGCGCGATTAAACGTTATACTTTTTTTATTTTGACTAATCGAATTAGAGAGTGACTTTCGAATTTTATAATGCTATGCTTACTATTAGTTTTGAAATAATGATAGGAGGTTGGCTTATTGAATAAACGTTTATTGTTAGTATTCATTACCGTATTTATTGGTTTGTTTTTTATTATGTTATGGCTATACGGTCATCTACTATTTGATCGATTATTATCCTATGTACCACAAGAGTATATGTGGGTAATTGAAAGCGAAGTTTTTTCCTTGCTATTTTTAATACTGACAGCCTTATATATCACATTGCTTTGTTATCAAATTTATCAAAAAAAGCTATCTAAAGTCTTTTTTTATGTAAGTATGACACTCTATTTTCCGCTGTTGATTTTCCTGCTGTTTTTCAAAAGTATTGGCGTTCAAGGATATTCTTTTAATCCACTCGCTTTTATAGTTGATATTTTGGATGGGCAAGCTTTTGAGGTGTTTGCAAATATTATCTTTTTTATCCCCCTCGGAATCATACTCTCTTTATTTAAAGTAAGTTCGAAAAAAGCAGTCCTTTTCTCAGTTCTTTTTATTGTTGTAGTTGAGAGCAGTCAGTATATTTTTAAATTAGGTTTTTTCGATGTTGCAGATATAATAACAAATTTGTTGGGTATCACAATTGGATATGTATCTTTTAAGAAGATAAAGCTTTAAGGTAAATCATCTTTTTGAAAATCCTTTTTTGAAGAAAATAGTAAGTAAGAAACAGCATTATATAGCCGTACTAGCTCATTTGACCATTGCGAATTTTAATGTAAAAGAGTATCATTTCTAATATAAGGAGATGATTTTATGTCAACAGCAACAAAAGGATTTGATTGGAAAGACTTGTTAATTGGAATACTTTATATCGTCGCAGCTATCGCATTGTTCAACAGACCAGGTGCAGCACTCGGAGTACTTGTTATTTGGTTAGGTATACTAGCAATTATAAAAGGTGTTAATAATTTTATTAGATACACTAAAGTTAAAAAAGTTACTGGATTTAATGCAACGATTTTAATCATTGCAGGTGTACTTGATATCCTTATCGGATTTGTGTTGTTATTCAACTTGAATTCAGGTATCGTTGTCATCGGAGTCGTGTTTGCTTTCTGGGTAATCGTTGATTCAATTGCTCATATTTTAAATGCAGGATTCTTTAAAGCACGTAATAAAGGTATGTATTGGTTATCACTTATTTTTAATGTTTTATGCCTCGTAATCGGTATATCATTGTTATTTAACCCAATCGTATCAGCATTGACAGTACCATTAATCATTGCATTTTACTTCTTGTTACATGGAATTGAAGAAGTATTCTCAGCATTTGTTAAATAGAAATGAAACGAGCATTAAATTCTAAAGTACGAAAAAGCAGCCAGTGATGGCTGCTTTTTTTTAAGGTATAAGTTGTAAGACGATTTTTTTAATTGAATAGCGAATGAATATACTCTTTATTTAAGAACAAACATTTTTTCTTAATTAGCCGTCCATCAGGTAAGATGGTAGTTGAGTGTTGTTTAGTACCCTTTGTTCGTATATGAATATTTGGAATAAAAGCTTTCTTGGGTGTATTATCTTGCCAATATTCTCTACCGTTTTTTTCAATAATATTAATTTCAATCGTTTTATCAAGCAACATTTGTTTGAGGTGATTATATAGCTTCTCAAGATTCACTAAATCTTTATGTGACATATTCCATAGTAAAGACTTTCTGAAAAAAGTACCTTCAGCAGTTTCTTCAAATAATACAAAGAGATATTTAGTTTCAGCAAATAGCTCATTCCAGCTAGAATCCTCAAATGGCACATTTAGTATTTCTTCAAAATCAATATTAGGGAAAGACATATCTTGATTATTTGCCTTATCTTTTCTTAAGCGAATCGTTTTAAATTTGATATTGGCTTTCTGAAATTGTTCTAAGTTATTTAAATTTGTATCTTTCACATCTAATATTTTTGCAGAAAGTCTAGGTAAGAAACCTTTATCTGTATCAATGGTAGTACTTGGGAGATAGTTAAGTTGTTTAGTAACCTGTTCAATATTCATGTTCTCAAAAGGCATAAATTTATTATCTATGTATTGAGTTAATGATTCCGACTTATGTATAGAAAGTGATTCAATATAGCTAGGGTCATAAATAGAGTTGAAATAGTTTGTCATGTAGCTATTTTTGAATGAAAATGCACGTTGTTTTGCTTTAATTTCAGAAAAAGGCTGTTGTCTAAAATCTTTTCCTTTACCTGCACCTTTTGTACAAGCAGATAGATAGATTGTATCACTCTCAGAAAGTTCATGAGCTAAGCCAGCTTTAATTTTATTTGTGATGATCTCATAATCTTCTCTAATTGTAGGCCAATCTTCTAACGGAATAGTGAATTTTTGAGACTTTAAAATTTTCATATCACGAATTTCAGTGTCTAATTCATGGAGATAAAAAATAAGTAACATTTCATTTGATTTCTTAATAAGTGGACTTGTTTCAAATGGATATTTCCAATCCTCCATATAGTTAATAATGGTTAGAACTAAACGTTCTTTAGCTGCTAAAGTTATCATATTATTACGTTTAGAGGGTTTTACTTTCTTAACAGGTGTTACTTTCAATTCAATATTATGAAAATTGAAGTCTGCGCCTTTAATAGAGTTTGCGGGTACACCAAAGTAACAAGCCTGAATAGCGTTACCTAGAGCTCCTTTGTTTTTAGTATTACCTAACCAGATATTAACTTCGTCTTGATTTCCAATTTGATTGATCAGCTTGCCTTCAAGTAACAGTGAGTGTTCAAGTAATTGCTGCTCAGTAATCTCAGGTCCATATTTAAACATGTTGTTCAGCTCCTTAATCGAGTGTATAATCACTATTTAGCATACTCGTAAAGAAAAGATAGACAAGAAAAAGTGTATACTAGTTGAGGATTAGTATACACTACTGATTTCATTCATTTAACTTGACTATTTGTTTTCCAATACGTTCAATAATACCAGTAACTAAAGCGTTACCCATACAGAAGTAGCGCATGCGTTCAGACATTGAATCTGTCCAATTTGCAGGAAAACCGTTTAAAGCTTCACATTCGATTGGTGTTAGTATACGGTATCTATCATCAACCTTAATAAGGTGTGTGCTACGATTTTTAGAACCTTCACTTGTTAGCATTGTACGTCCAGGTTTTTGTAAATCATCAGTTTCAGACATGCCACCCTCAGAGAAGATATATTTATGTCCACTTGCAGCAGTTCGTTCGATTTTCTTTGCTCCTCGAAGGTAAGTGAATTTTTCAATTTCTGTTTCATTCAAATAATACTTTTCATCAACAGTTTCTGCAGGTTGGAGTATTTCACCAAGTGTTGTTGGTGTTTCACTAATTGCGATAGTATCAATAGAAGTGAATTTTCCGTTTCGCATAATACCTGTATTAAAAACACTAGAAGAAAATGACTCGGAAACTTCAACGATATCATTTGAGAGTGTACCCTCAACATGTCTTTTTTTATAAGGTTCGTTTTCAATGGGGAACTCTTTTGCAAAAATACCCGATTGATATATTAATTCTTCATCTGTAAACGATTTAAACTGATCTGCAAAAGTAATATCATTGCGGTATGCAAAAATGAAAACACGACGTCTACGCTGTGCTTGACCGTATTCAGCAGCATTGATAACTCGCCATTCGACAGAATAACCTAACTTGTTAAAAGCTGACAGCATAATTGCAAAGTCACGTCCACGTTGTGCTACTGGTGATTTTAATAAACGATCAACATTTTCGAGTAGCAAAAATTTTGGTTTGATTACTTCAGTCGCTCTCATAATTTCCCAAAAAAGAACGCCTTTTTTACCTTGAATACCCATACCACCAGATAAACTTCTAGCAACAGAATAATCTTGACAAGGAAATCCCCCAACAATCATATCAGCATTCATTTCTTTAAATCTATCATCTGAGATAGTTGAGATATCTTCATTTAAGTTAGTACTTTTAGGGAAATGATTACTGTAGCAAGTAAAAGCATCTTGTGCTTTTTTTGAAGGTTCCCATTGGTTAGCCCATAGTGTTTTAAAAACTTGTTTATTTGCCTTTTCTAAGCCGATTCGGAATCCACCAACACCAGCAAATAATTCTAGTACATTTATATTTTTATTCTTCATATGCGAACATCCTTTCGGTTATACTTGTTTATTATACTATATTTAACGTGAAAGATCAAACTAAAAATTAAAAAAGACTCAGTCAAGAGTCTTTTAATAATAAATAATTCTTCCTTTGTTTGTTCCATCAACTTTATAATCTGACGGGGCATCTAAACCAAGTATTACTAGAGGTACACTTAGTTGGTTATTCAAAGGCTTTAAATAATCAATGAACTTTTCGAATGAACCAATTGCATTATCAAAACCACCAGCTTTTTTCATTGCGTTAGTGACACAAATAATTATACCAATTTTAGTTTGGATAGCTTTTTGTTCGTGATTTAATTCGCTTGCGAGTACAGGTTTTTATAGATTCCATGCGATTGTTCCTGAATGATTGAAAGCAACTTCTATAGAAATGTTATCTTTTGCAAAATCAAGTCTCCAATTTTCACCTTGATATTCGGATATTTGAAAAATTGGACTTTCTGATTGCCATCCCCATTTTTCAAACTCTTCTTTTAGAAGGGCATTAAGTGTTATTGATAGACTTTTTTGCTTTCGGTTTTCGGAATTAGATAATTCAAATGCATTAATAATAACTTCATCAGAAATTGAAGATACTATATGTAATATCTCATTCCATGTTTCGATAAATTGACTATCTGTAGTTAGAATTGATAAAGCATACCTATGTGAATGTAATTCATAATTCATAATTCATGATTTTCAACGGCATCTTAAATTTTTATTTATAGCATTTATTTTAACGTAATAGATCACTGTTGAAAAGACAATATTTGCTAGGGTATTAAGATACATTAACAATTGGAGAAAAATATTCTCGTAAAGATGCCTGTCGTTTACTCAATTGGGATAAAGATGAGTCTGCAACTTTATATGGCTATAAACCTAAATATGGTAATTGTCCGATTTTTTTCACTTACGAAAAAGATGAATCATTGGATGCAAGTGTTGCTTATGAGGATGATTTTTTAAATGCTAAAGTGCTCAAGTGGTATACCAGAAGTAATCGATCATTAACTTCAAAAGAAGTCATCAAAATTGTCCAATCAAATGAAACAAGGATGCCAATTCATGTATTTGTCAAAAAAAGTGATGGTGAAGGCTCTGATTCTTATTATTTAGGTACAGCAAAAGTCGACAATAACACTGTTCAACAAGTTACAATGAGAGATGGTAAACCTGTGGTAGAAATGAATCTAATCCTAGATAATGAAGTTGAAAAAAGTTTGTTTCATTATTTAATGAGTTCTAGTAATACTTGACAGAATAACACAAATCGAAAAATATCCTAATTTTAATTGTAAAATTTCATGTTTTTGAAAATATTCAACGTTCTATAATAAAATGAAACTTTTCATTTTATTTATCAAATTTTATAGTAAAAACACCGTTGCAAAGTCTATCTTAAAGGAGTAGTATCATCACCATAAGGAGAGGATACTATGTCAACAGATACAAAGGGTTTTGATTGGAAAGACTTGTTAATTGGACTACTCTACATTATAGCGGCAATTGCATTGTTTGCTAGTCCAGGTATAACAATTACGGTGATTGTTATTTGGTTAGGTATCTTAGCAATTACTAGAGGTATTTTTAATTTTATTCGTTATACAAAAGTAAAGAAATTTACCGGTTTTAATGCCACGTTATTAATTATTGCAGGCGTGCTTAATATTTTAATTGGTGTTGCCTTGATTACCAATATATTATCGGGTATTATCGCGATTGGGCTTTTATTTGCATTGTGGTTTATTGTCGATTCAATTGCACAGATTTTAAACGTAGGGTTTATTAAAGCTAATAAATTTATCTATTGGTTATCGATTATTTTTAATGTTATGTGTCTTTTTATTGGGATTTCATTACTTTTTACTCCAATTACATCAGCATTAACAGTACCGTTCATTATTGCATTTTACCTGTTAATTCAAGGTATTGAAGTAGTGTTTACTACTTTCAGCAAGTAATTTCAAAACAATAGAGGGCGTCTGATCTATATCAGGTTTGCTCTCTATTTTGTTTTATCCTATAATGAGGGTGAGACGACTATACTTTAAAACAGAGGAATGAGGGCTATGTTCTATATCATCGACACCCTTTACTTTGAAACAAAAGTTGAACAAAAGCAGTACAAAGAGGCTTTTGAAAAAACGCTCCTATTAAACAGCGCTATTACTTATCGTTGGTATACTGCAACGGTCTTTTTTAAACAGTCAACAAAAACAAAATGGACGTTGTTATGCTTAATGGAGGCCAAAGATAAGCAGGCTTTTGAAAAATTACCTTTTAATGAGAATGTCACTATCAGGCGTGAAGAAATGCTGGTGCCGCTCGGTTTTTGGCTTACTAATGAGCAATTGTTTGTGAAGGCAGGATTACAAATTGTTGAACATCTAGCTGTTGAACCTGAGCATCAACAAGCGTTTAAGGACATCATGTTACAAAATAATGTGCCGGCGATGCGTTTTATTATCAATAACAAACGTTGGTGTCAGGAATTTATTGCTTTAGAGACAAAAGAAGTCTTTTACCATAATACATCTTTTCCAGAGTGGAATCATATTCATTTGCTGGGTATGAAATGGACAGGTATTTTACAGTATCGTGCTGATTTTGACGCGGCTTTGAAACGGCAAAAAGGAATTACGTTTAAAAACAATCATAAACAGCTGGAAATGATTAGACAGGTCGCCTATAAAGCAATGACCCGAGTAGAGGGGAACATAACAGCACGGATAGATTATCAAACAGAAAAAGTACCGTTTATCCTTAAGCAAGAAAGTCCAACACTAAATATAACTAAAAAAGTAGACTAAGCCATCCTTTGATTTTGAAGGATGGTTTTTAAAGAGCTAAAATCTTTTGTTTTTTTGTAACCATTGAAACTATTATTCGTATATCTATTGAATAGGGGGTGAAGTAGTGCCACAACGCGAGTTGGAAAAATATTATCAAACGTACTATCGAGAATTATATTTGTATGCCTATTCATTGAGTCAGCATAAACAAATGGCCGAGGACTTAGTAAGCGAAACGTTTTATTGCGCATTATATGGTAAACAAAAGTACCAAGAACAATACAAATATTGGCTGTTTCGTATTTGTAAAAATCTTTATATCGACGAGTATCGTAAAAAGAAGCGTTATCAGTCGAAAGTACCGTTGTTAGGACAGGTAGTGCAGGGGGATAATCTTGATCAGTTTATTGAAAAGGAACGTTATCAGAATCTTTATCGTTGTGTGTTGGCATTACGCTCACCTCATAAAGAAATGATTATATTGCATTATTTTTGTGATTATCAATTAAACGAGGTGGCTGCTTATTTGGAAATACCCTACAGTACGGTAAAGGTATCTCTTTTTAGAGCGCGTCAAAAATTACGAAAGGAGTTGGAGCCTTATGAAAAATTTTAAAGAATTATTTGAAAGCTATCGTAAAGGTGAGGTCACACCTGCAGAGAAGGAATACATCGAAGCTGAAATTGAAAAAAACGAATTAATAAATGATTATTTATTGGAGAATGATGAAGACTGGGATAAGGAGATTTTAGGTGAAAAAGCTATCGATGTCGCTCGTCTAAAAAAACAAACGAGTCGAAAAATTATGCGTATGACATTGATTCCTATCGGTGCTGTTGTCTGTGTAGGGCTTCTACTTTTCTATTTAATTATACCTGGCATACAAGCGATGTATGATCAAAAATATTATAATCCGACTGCTCTCGTGCCGCTCAAGGTAGAGGGGGTTCCTGATGATAAAGTGATGTTTGATTTCACCGTCTACGCAGATTTATTTATACCGGGTTATTTTGTCAACAAAGTGGATGTCGTAAAAACAGGGCTTGGAAAGTATGATCTTGCAATCGATTTTGCTTCTAAGTTTAGCTATTCTAATGATACAGCAACAATAGAAACACTAAAAATAAATAAAGGTAAAAATACAGCTGAGTTAGAAGGATTTCACGATTTAACTCGTTTACCTTATTCATTTGCCGAAAAAGCACAACCAGCCGTAGCGACTTATGAGCTTTCATCAGCTAATGAACGGAAATCAATGATTCAAGAAAATATAGCTGAGCTTAAAAAATTACCTGATAGCAGCATTGTTTCTGCTTATGTTACTTTTAAAGAGGATCAAACAATTAAAGAGTCTCTGGCTCTTATGAAACCACAAAACAGTGAAATTGATATTGCTTGGCTTGGTATTCGTAATCAAACGAAAAATGAGCAAGATAAGAATCGTGTCATTTTACCGATTGGTTTGAAAGTGGATAATACGGTAAGCTATTACACGGATCAACCTGTGTCCACAAAAAAATATCCGAATATCATTAATGATGACCGTTCGAAAAAGCCTGCTTTATTAGAAAAAATGTTTAAATCACAAGTTCAATACATATTGGACAATCCCGATATTTTAGCAATCACTGCAGGTAACAATACACAAGGGTATGATCACACTAAGCAGTTAAAGGCTGTACAAAACTATATCAATAAACAGGGGATACAATCATATGGTGGACTCGTATATGGGAAACCTGCAGAATTAATAACGCTTTTACAAAACGAGCAGATTTACTCTGCTCATTTAGAAGATGCTAGATTAGCACTATTCGCAAAATAATACTTAACGTGTGTGATAACTGTTTAGAAGCGGTTGAATATGCGCCCAGACATTGGCAAAATCAGCATCACTTTGTGCCGTCTCAAGCCACTCATTCGCATGTGCCGGGTGATGAAATTTACTTGTTGCAGAGAAGATAAAGCGTGCTAAATTATGGCATGGCTCATCAGCAAGGGTGAGGTGTCGTTGACAGATAAGTGTTAAGTGTTGATGAATTTGGTGAATGTGATGTGCTAAAACTTTTGTTTCGGAGACAGTGACTTTTGCATAAATAGCAAATAGAGCGCTGTCTTTCGTTGCTGATTTGCGTTTTAGCTTAATTAGCATATCAATATAGCGATAAAGATGCTGTTCCACTGAAAGAGTATCAGCTGTACTGGGTATATCTTTAAGGTGATTAATTATCTCCACTTGTAACCAGTTTTCCGTTGCTTTCGCGAGCAGCGTTTTTTTATTGGGAAAATAATTATAAATTGTGGCATGGCTGACATTTAAAGCTTTTGCAACATCAGTGACTGCTGTTTTTGTAACGCCATTTTGACGCAATAAATTTTCTGTTGTAGCTAAAATTTGTTCGTTCGTTAGTAAGGCATTTTTCAAAAAAACCACTCCTTCGTCACTAAGCATAAGATGGTGACTAATAAATGTCAAATGTTTGAAATTGTAATTTAATGTTATTTGATTGATGGGCGTAAGAAAAATGACAAATCGTGGTATATTATAAGTGAATAAGAGAAAGACAACTATTTTAAAAGGTGGGGACTTTTATGAAGCGAAATTTGATGGTAGGGCTACTTGTGGTAGGGTTCCTTATGGGGGGTGTAAATCAGCCAATAGCTGTTCAAGCAAATTCAACCACAACAAAAAGTATAACGGAAAATTACGTTAAAGTAGATGTTGATGTCCGATTGCAGAAAAAAGCATACCAGATTTATTCGAAGCCGTATGGATATGAAGGTTATCAGACAATCGATAACAGTACGGCTTATGTTGGTAATGATTATACAGTTAAGCAAGAGGCCATTTCAGGCAATAACCGTTATTATTATATTGTGTACGGGAAGGGTAAAGCAGGATGGATCAATACAAAGGGTTTTACTAAGCTTGATCGACCAATTTACAAAACGTTGAATAAAAATTTGAAATTAACGAGTGGTAATTATAATGTATTTACGGCACCTTACCTTAGTAAAAATAGCCGCATATTGTCGAAAACACAGGGGTATATTGACAATGATTATGTCGTGAAAAAACAAGCGCAATCCGGTGGTGCAACCTATTATCAAATAACGTTAGCGAATAAACAAATGGTATGGGTCAATGCAAATGGTTTTAAAGCATTGGCAAAAGAAAGCTATAAAAAAGTGTCGATTGCGGGGAATATCACCAGCAGTACGGCTGCGTTGTATACAAAACCTTATCTGTATAAAGGCTCACGATATGTGGTAACTACTGCCAAAAACAAAGGGCGTGCTGTTAAAATAACAGAATCAGCTATAACGCCAAAAGGTGTTTTTTATAAGGTTAACGGCCTTGGATGGCTGCCAAAAAGTAGTATTAAAGAAGATGATAAGAAAATGGAAAAAGTGCAAACGCTCTTAAATAGCAAATACCGTTCACCAAATTATGGCATTTATGTCCGTCGTTTATCGGACGGAAAAACAGCAACGATGCATGGTAACACTAATTTTACGGCGGCAAGTACAGGGAAATTACCTGCGATTTATTACACACAAAAGATGATTAATAGTGGCAAAATAAAATATAGCAGTCGTTATGAAAACAAACGTGCCATTAATAATATGCCGTTATCCTATCAACCGTGGGGTGCTGGCGTATTACAGTATGAGCCTTGGGGTAAATATTTCCCGATTGATACAATTTTAAAATGGACGATACAAAAATCAGATAACCAAGGTGCCAATTTCTTAGGCTATTATGGCGGTAACCAATACAGCCCTGCAATGAAGAAAGAAATTAGTAAGGTAGTTGGTCGCCAATGGACCTCGTGGGGGAAAGTAAGTGCAAAAGATAATGCTAAACTGATTGAAGCGATTTATCGACAAGGTGGTAAGGCACCGCGTTATCTGCAATCAACAAATTATGATAATCAGCGGATTCCGAAGTACTTACCAGTGCCGGTAGGGCATAAAATTGGTGATTTATATGACTTGGCTCATGATGTAGGCATTGTTTATGCGAAGGAACCTTACGTCATCTCAGTAATGACTAAAAACTATACTGGATATGAAAAGATTTCAGTGTTATCGCGTGATGTTTATAATATTTTAAAATAAAGCCCCTGAGGGAGATGCATTTAAATTTTTAAATGACGTTGAAAATAAAGCGTCAATCATACTCGAAGCGGATAATAAATATCAGCTTTTCAAAAAAATGTAATTGAACCAACAGGGTATTTGTGGGAAAAGGTAGCACAGTCTTATCTTAAAGTAGCATGCCCGGGAAAAATCTGCTAAAGTAACGTATGATTTTGAAGCGGGAATGTTTGCTTGTTAGGGTTTGATTGCAGATATGGAAAATATCCTCGAAGTCTTAGTGACTTTACTACATAATGATGAACGGCTTGAAATGTTGATTCAAGCTATTTCATACAAAAAGAGCCCTGCTTGATTGTAAAAAATCAGTAGGGCTTTTAAACTGTTTTATTAGATGTTATCAAAATAATATCTTTAGGCATGTGAAGTTAATGGGAAAACAAACGGTGTGTTTGGTTCCTCAATTTTTGAACGCACAAAAAGTGTATCTTCAGGGTTTTCCATACGTGCCGATTGTACATGAGGAAGGCCAGCAGGTGTAAAGTAAAAGTTAACGGTTGTAATTTCAGGTGTTAATAGACTACTTAAGATATCATTAAGATTGATTGGTTGAGCTGCAATGATATCGAAGAGATGTAATTCTGATCCATCTATTTCAAAGATCAGTAGGGCATCACATTCGCTATGATAATAGAGTGCGTCACCAAAACCAAGGATGTAATAAAAGTGACTTAAATGCTCACGACCTGTCACTTCAACTTGATTCGATAAGGGTTTTCGTTGCTCTGCTAAGCGAGTCATGATTTCTAAATCAGCAGGTACTTCACGTGTTAATTTACGCCAAGAATTTGTGTTGTTACTTTTTTTGTACGTTGATACATCTAAAACAAACGTTGATTCGTGCCATTGTTTGAAGCCGAATTTAGGATAAAAAGACAGCACTGTATCATTCGCAAAGAGATAGATAAAGTCATAATCTTTTTCATACGTGGTTAGCGCATACTCGATTAATTGACGTGACAAGCCTTTGTTGCGATGATCAGGATGCGTGACAACTGTACCGATTTGTAAAGCTGAATGAGCGTTTCCCTCAACAATAACAGTCAATTCATTGATTGAAACGTTGGCAACAATTTGTGAACCTAAACGATAAGAAAGACAGCGATAGTTATCATTCCAACCACCAGCGTCATCCCATTGTTTAAAATCTAGTTCAAATGTTGTTTGAACGAGTTCAAAAAAACTTTTACGATAGATAGCGTTGTGTTTGTAGTCTGTGATTAATTCATAGTTCATGGTGTGTTCCTCGTTTCTGATATTTTCACAGTATTATTATAACATGGAAGCGTTTTATATAAAAAAGGTTGCTAGTTAAAAAGAGGTATGCTATTATTAGGCTAATAAAGGTTTTAAATACTTTTATTAACGAGGTGAAAAAATGACAAAACGCACAGAGCAAGAAGAACAAATATATTACGAAACAGAGGCGTCTGAACAGGAATTCCTTGAGTGGTATCGTACGAAAGAACATAAAAAATATGAGCGTCCTTCAGTGACGATTGATAATGTCATGTTGGCATACAATCGTGAAGAAGATGCTCTGAAAATTCTATTAATCAAACGAAAAGCACATCCATATAAAGGTTGTTGGGCTTTGCCAGGAGGCTTTGTCAATCCTAATGAGTCAACAGATAAAGGCTGTTTGCGTGAAACGTTTGAAGAAACAGGTGTCCAACTAAAAGAATCAAATATCGAACAGTTATACACATTTAGCACGCCAAATAGAGATCCACGTGATTGGGTGATTACAGTCAGTTACATTGCCTTCCTCAATCAAGAGGCTTTAAAAGCAGGGGATGATGCCAGTGAGGCGGCCTGGTTTGATATCACGCTAACAGAAGGTTCTGCATTGCTACATCATCAGATGGAACATATCGATTTAGATCTAGTTGCTGAAACGACGAGTGCGGCGAGTACAGGTAATTTAGCATTTGATCATGAGAAAATTATTAGCACAGCAATCAAACGTATTATCGGAAAAATGTATTATCAACCACGTCTTTTGACATTATTAGGTGAGAGTTTCACAATTGCAGAAGCGCGGAAGGTATATGCGAAGTTTTTAGGTGTGCCGTATCAAACGTTAGATCACTCGAATTTCAAAAAAGATTTATTGAAGTTCTTAAAAGAGGTAGATGAACGTCCAACTGGGGTGGGGAGACCTTCAAAATTTTATGCGTTGGATATCCCGTACCTTAAATAGAGCATTAAAAGTTTTAAGTGAAGGCTTAAAACTTGTTTTTACACTAATAAAGGTATAAAAAACTTTAATTTAATAAAGGTTAAAAATACCTTTAATAAAAATCGATGGAGGTTCATTATGAGTAATTTAGTCACAGCACGTTTATCAGAAAAAAATATTGGAATTGTTTTTGGGTGTTTTGCACCTTGTCATTTGGGCCATTTTAATACAATCATGCAAGCTAAGCGCGAAAATGATGCGTGTATTGTTGTTGTTTGTGGTGAGCCGGGTGATAGAGGTGAGGCAGTGGGTTTGGATTTACGCCGTCGGTTTCGTTATATGCGTGAGCTTTTTGCAGAAGACGAGAAGGTAGTGGTTACAGAATTAGATGAAACAGGGATGCCGTTATTTCCAAATGGCTGGACAGAATGGTTAGAGGCTGTGCAATCAATTGTGAAAGCAACAATGGTTTCTTCAGCTGAAAAATTAACGTGGTATGTGGGAGAAAAAGAGTACATAACAGAGCTAGAAGTGCGGACAAACGATTTTATTAGATTTATTAATCGTCAGGAGCTGCCTATTTCAGCTACTTTAATCCGTGAAAATCCTTATAAATATTGGCGTTATATCATGCTGCCATTTCGCCGCGTTTTCTCAATGAACATACTCGTTTTAGGGACAGCGAGTGGTGGGAAAAGCACGTTAGTAAAAGATCTAGGCCGTTATTTTGATAGCCCCTATACAGATGAATATGCACGACGGTATGAAGAAAAATACAATGTGCGTGATGAGGAACTTGCTATCAATGATTTTAATTATATGGGTGCAGGTCAATTTGAAAATAATAAAAATGCGATTATTAGTCCCATGAATAGAGGGCTAATGTTTGCGGATACTGATGTTTTGGTAACCAAGGTTTACACAAAATATTATTGTAGCCCACAAGAGTATGCACAATTGGCACCTAGTTTTGATTTACTCATCGCACAACAACAATGGGAAATCATTTTTGTTATCCCGCCTATTACGCCTTATGTGAATGATGATTTTCGTGATATGTCATATGCAGACGAAACGAGTCGTTGGCACTTACATCAACTATTTATGGCTGAATTAGAGGCGCATCAACTATTAGAAAAGGTGGTGATGCTTGACCAAAAAGGAAATTTAGAGACAGATTCACAAGGTTTTTATGCCCGATACGAGGCTGCTAAAAAACATGTTCAGAACCATGTGCATAATAAATCAGGTATTTGGATCGATTAAAGGAAAGCAAAACGAGGAGGAACAAAGATGATGACAACAGTGAGAAAAGAACTTTTAGGTGGCTGGACAACGTTTGAAAAAAGTTATATTGGTGGCCTATTATTATTACAACTTATTGTTTTTTATTTCAATCCAGAAAATTTAATCAGTATGATTGCGGGTATTAGTGGCGTATTATGCGTAACCTTTGTTGCTAAAGGGAAAATTAGTAATTATTTCTTTGGTGTTATTCAGGTAAGTTTATATTTAATTATCAGCCTTCAGTTTGTGTTATATGGCGAAGTATTATTAAATAGTTTTTACTTTATTATGCAAATTGTGGGTATCATTGTCTGGCGTAAAAAAATGAACGTTGCTGTGTCAGAAACAAGCACAAATACGACTGAAACAGCTGTTGTTGAAGCGCGTAGTTTATCTAAAAAACAAACATTTTTCACCGTGACTGTGGTCGTTATTTTTTGGTACCTCTTTGGTTTGATGCTAGATTATTTTGGTAGCAATCAACCGTATTTAGATAGTATTACAACGGCAATAAGTGTGGTTGCTCAAATTTTGATGACCTTACGTTATAAAGAACAGTGGTTATTATGGATTGTTGTGAATATCTTGTCAATCATATTATGGATTATTGCAGGCAATCCGAGTATGGTGGCAATGTGGGTGGCATTTCTCTTTAATAGTAGTTATGGTTACTATAATTGACGGAAATTGGCCAAACAAACAGCATAGCCTAAAACATAAAACCCACATCTGATTAGGATGTGGGTTTTTTATAATTGTTATAAAAAGGCTACAAATACTGGGACAACGATGACGGTGATTACTCCAACAACAACCATAGCGATACTGGCCATTGCACCTTCAACTTCACCCATTTCTAAAGCAACGGCTACGCCTAATGCATGCCCACCTGTTCCTAAAGCGAGTCCGCGTGCAATTGGATTAGAGATGTTAAATTTCTCAAGGAGGAAGCGTCCAACTGCATACACAATCACTGCATTGAAAATAACGGCGAATGATGTAACAGAGGCGATACCACCGATAGAGGCAGATAAGGGTAAAGCAATTGCAGTTGTCGCAGCTTCAGGTAAAAGAGATAACATAATTGGATGATCAACATTGATAAGACTAGAAACACCATAGACCACAAAGATAGAAGCAAATGACCCTATGACAATCGCACCAATAATCGCTAACCAATAACGTTTTAAGACAGTGCGTTGTTTATAAAGCGGGATTGCAAAGGCGATTGTGGCAGGTTCTAAGAAAAAGTTAATCACATCACCACCAGGTTTATAGTCTGTGGCGTAATCAAAACCACCGATTTTCAAGAAAAGTATACCGAGAATCATTGCAACGAATAGAGGAGTAAAAAGAAAGAATTTATTTGTTTTTTTAAATAAGAATGTCCCAATACCAAAGGCAATCAAAGTGAGTGTGATTCCAAAATAAGCAGTCATAGTTATTTACTCCCTTCTGAATTCAAACGTAAACGATGTGTTTTTGCTCTTTTTTTAAGGAAAACTTGTGTAGACCAACCAGTGATAGCTAATAGAATCACGGTTGCTACAATAATAATGAGCATAATTTGTAAACCAGAGGTACTTAAAATGCCTAATGAGTTGATGACTGAAATTGCCGCAGGCACAAATAGAAAACTGATGATTGAGATGAGTTTATTACCTAAACCTTCGACTTGTTCGACTTTAACTATTTTTGTAGAGAGTGCTATGAATAATAAGATAAGTCCAATAGCTGAGGCAGGCATTGGCATTGGTAAAAATCCTTTTATAATATTAGCAACAAGCATGACTATTGCGAAGATAAAAGCCTGTTGTAAGAACGGAACTGCTTTTGAATTTTTCATATGAAATCGCTCCTTTGAGTAGTGTGTGTATTTGTTTATAAACCTAGTATAGGCTATAAAAACAATTTTGAATCCGCTTTCATTTCGGGATGCCAAATAATCGCTTGAGTTGCCCTGAGCGCTTGCTGAAATACATTGATTTGTTGAAACAGCTTTTTAAGTAACGATTTTATGGTATATTAAAAATAATGATTTTTAAATAAAGGAGTGACCGATTGTGGATAAAATGTTATCTTACACAGGTGTAATGGCCGCGGTGTTAATCTACATAAACATGTTTTTTGCTTTTACAAATAGCAACCAAGGCTTAAGCTATCCGATGTGGATTCAGATCCTCTTATTAGTGGGTTTTTTAGCTGCTTTACTCGACAGTGTTCAACGTAAAGCGTATTTTTTCTGCTTCTTATTTGTAGCTGCGTTTGTTCTCGTTGTCATTAGTATCATTCAATCCGTTTAGTTTGTAGTAGAAAGAGTTGTAGCGATAATTAATCACTAAAAAAAGACCTGATTTCCCTTTGTTATAAGGAAGTCAGGTCTTTTCTAGTTACAATTGCACTCGTTTTTTTAGAGAGGGCACAAACGAGCGACTAACAGGGATTTTGGCATTGTTGGTGAGTGTCAGTTGATACGTATGATTAAACCACGGTTGTATTTCAGTGATCTTATTTAAATTAACGATAAAACTTCGGTGTGTACGCATAAATTGATGGGTATCTAAACGCTGTTCAAGCCAATTGAGTGATTCGTTCAATTGATAATTTTGTTTTGGCAACACAATTGTTAGTTGACTGTTTTCAACAGAAGCAAATAATATTTGTGTAGGATCAATCATTACAATACGATCGCTTAAAGGAAGCGCAATACGTAGGTTTTCCAGTTCCTGTGTAGTTGTGTCGGAAGAAGTCTGTAATTGTTGATACACTTTCGTTAATGCAGCGTAAATACGTTGGTCATCAAATGGTTTTAAGATGTAACCAATCGCATCCACTTGAAACGCTTCTAAGGCATGATTATCATAGGCTGTGGCAAAGATGATTTTTGGTGGATTTTGAAGACGTTGTATTTTTTTTGCAAGGTCAAAGCCGGATTCATTTGTTAAATGGATATCTAAAAATATCACTGTGGGTTTAACATCTAACATTTTTTCGAGCGCTTCATCGACTGATTCAGCTGTATCAACAAAAGTGACACGGTCATCTTCAGCTACGATAAAGCGTAATTCTTCACGAGCGAGTGGTTCATCATCAACGATTAAAACATTCATAAAGTATCACTGTTCCTTTCAAATGGCAATTTGAAGGTGACGCGTGTCCCTTCGGCAGTGGTTGTAAAATGGAGGGTACTGTCAGGTCCAAAAAGTCCTGCTAAACGTTTGTTAAGGTTTTCTAAAGCAGTACCAGTTCCTTCAACGGAAGGCACAGGTTCTTGCCCGAGTAAAGCGTATTTTTCAGGATTAATTCCGAAACCATTGTCGCGCACACATAAACGCACAGTTTGTCCTTGGCGTGTCATCGTCACACGAATGAGGTTGTCTGTTTTACGTGAATGAAACGCATGACGAATCGCATTTTCAACAAGAACTTGTAAGCAAAAAGGCGGCACCGCTAATGATTCAAGTCCTTCTTCAATATCATAGGAAACAGTATAACGGTAAGGGAAACGCGCTTGTTCTAATGCAAGATACGCGTTAATATGAGCGAGTTCTTGTTCTAACGTAATGGTCGTTTGGCGAGCGCCCTGTAAATTCGAACGGAAATATTGGCTTAATTGTAATAATAATTGGCGTGATTGTGTGACATCACGACGCATTAACGCCGCAATTGTGTTCATGGCATTGAAGAAAAAATGAGGATTGACCTGTGCTTGTAACGATTTTATTTCGGCATCTTTTAGTAATTTAGATTGAGCTTCAATTTCTCCCAGTTCGAGTTGACTAGAAAAAATAGTGGCAAGTCCTTCTGCCATATTTTCTTCAACATGCGTAAGATCATTGACATCGGTAAAATACATTTTTAGAGTGCCAGCTATTTGATCGTTGCTCTTTAAAGGAATGACAATAGCGGCATGTAATCGGCAGTTTGGATTGCTACATCCGATGGCTGATTTAGAACGAGCAATGGTTAAATGGCCTGTTTGTAGTACATCTAATGAGAGCGAGGTCATAACATCTAGCTCAGGGATATGGTGATCGCTACCAACCCCAACATGCGCCAAAATCTGATGATTATCGGTCATACTAATGGCAGCCACTTTTGTATATTTCTGAATTATTTTAGCAACAGCCCCGCAGGATTCCTGGGTCAGCCCTTCACGGAAATAGGGGAGGGTTTTAGCAGCAAGATCTAACACATCATGCGTTTGAACCGCTCGTAATTGTTCTTCTTGTTTTTGAGTGGAGCTGATGATTGTAATGAATATTAAAGTGCCGATGGCATTAAGAAGAATCATTGGAACAGCAATAAATCTCACTAGCAACCACCCTTGTTCTAGGGTTGGGCTGAAAAAGAGAATAAAAACCATCTGGATACTTTCCATCAATGTCCCTAATAAAAAAGCCTTTTTGGTGGAGGGCATTTTATTGAGACGGATATAGTTACGACCGATATACCCCGCAAGACATCCAACAAGTATAGAAGAGACGATATAAAACAAGGAGGTTCCACCAGCTTGCATCACACGATGGATACCGGCAATAATACCGACACCCACGCCAACGAAGGGACCTCCAATAATACCTGCGACGCCAATGGCTAAAGTTCGTGTATTAGCAATAGACGTATCCGCATTGAGTACAGTCGAAAAATCACCAGGTAAGAGTTGATTATCGGTGATGACAATGCCTGTGAAGTTAGAAATAATCGCGAATGTTGCAAATATAGCGATTAATTTTATTTTGGCAGATAAAAGTTGCCGATTTAAAAGAATTTTTTTGAAGAAAGAGACATTGACCAATAAAAAAGCGAGTAGAATAATTAAGCCAACGCGTTCCATCATCATTATAAATAATGTAAACATAAAAGTCCCCCAACAATGATTTAATATAACAATAACTTCATGATAACACACAATCAAAGCTCAGCAAAAAGCCCTTTTTAAATCAATTAATTACAAATCCTTGTTTTTGTAATATATAGGTGTATAATACTTTTTATCAGATAAGTTACAAATTTACATAATTGTAATTTATTTTAAATTAAGCCAAAGGAGCGTATAACAATGACAAAACAAACAACACATTCAAGAGTAGCTTTAGTAACAGGTGGATCAGGCGGGATTGGTCGTGAAGTTGTGAAACGCTTAGTTGCTGATAATTTCGCAGTGGCTGTGCATTATGCAAGTAATAAAGAAAAAGCAGAAACACTGGTGGCTGATATCATTGTTGCAGGTGGGCAAGCGCTCGTTGTTGGGGGTGATGTAGCGGATGAAAAAGTAATGGCGCAGGTTTTTGATGAAGTCGAAGTGGCGTTTGGTGGCATTGATGTTGTGATTAATACAGCTGGAATGATGCTATTGAGTACGATCGTTGATTTAAATTTAGATGATTTAGACCGTATGTTCCGCACAAATATTCGTGGGACGTTTGTGGTTGCACAACAAGCCGCTCGTCGTGTACGTTCAGGGGGCGCCATTATCAATTTCTCAACAAGCGTTACACGGACACAATTCCCAACGTATGGGGGCTATGTAGCAAGTAAAGCCGCTGTTGAAAGTATGACGATGATACTTGCACGTGAATTGAGAGGGAAGGATATTACGGTTAATACGGTGGCACCCGGACCAACGGCGACACCTCTATTTTTAAACGGTAAAGACGAAGCAACGATAAATAATCTGTCGAAAGCAACACCTTTGGAACGACTAGGACAACCCGAAGATATTGCCGAAACAGTTGCATTCTTAGCAGGACCTGCACGATGGGTGAATGGGCAAGTCATCTTCACAAACGGCGGTTTAGCATAAAACAGGACTATCATTTAAGGTGTTGGTGAGATTTCACTGACGCCTATTTTTGTGCAAAAAAAGCGACATTTTCAAAATCCCTGTAAAAATAAGTCATCACAACACATTGATAGGGGGAAATTGAAAATATCAGCTAATTTTTCTTATTGATTGTCAGTTTTAGGCTTCAATAAAGTGTCAAACCATTCTAAATTAACACGATGGTGCGCGCGTGAGTTCTCCAACATTTTTTTAAAAGATGGTAATAACTCATGATGGTCAATCGATAAATCTAATAAAGCGATTTTTTTGTTTGTTTCAGCAATTTGGCTTTTAACTAAGGCATTAAATTGTTTGGGTGGAAAGTCGTCAGAAAATAACATGGCACCATAAAAACTTAAATTAATATAATCCGTTTTAGTCCCAAATTTATGCATTAAGTCCTCAAAGTTTTTTTGCCCGAGGGGTGTTATTTCATAGTGATGTGCTTCGCGACCCTTTTCAGTTTGCGACACCTTTTTTTGGCGAATACATTGCTTGTCTTCTAATTGTTGTAAGTTGTAATAGAAGGAACCTTTGGTAAAGTTAACAATGTATTTATAGTGTCGTTCTTCCATTAAAGCAAGGAGCTCATAGCCGTGAGCACCGGGAAATTGTTTTAACAAACCAAGTATAAGTAGTGGTATCACTGTTTTCACTCCTTTTGTGATTAACGTGGATAAATCTCAGCTAAACGTGATGTAAAGGTTTCGTAATTAATCGTTCCCATCGCCATCGCCTCACTAGCAAGGTACATTTTTTCTCCTTGAGTGAGTGGTCGTTCAGCAAAAGTATTTAATGGTGTTGTTTCATCTTTTAAAGGTGTAAGCTGGTTAGTTTTTTGTTCAAAGGCAGCGAAATAGCGCAAACCAAAACGGCGTTGTGATAACGCATCGATATGGATACCATCAGGATTAGCAGTGAGTTCATCAGCTGTTACAAAATAAGTGTTTTCATGTCTATCCGCGTATTTTTGTAAATCAGCATTAATTAATGGATATTCAGTACACATTAAACCAAAAGCTGTTTTACCGAGGAAATCTGGTAAACCACCAATGATTAAAGGAAGTGTTGGTGCATCTAAAGCGGTTCTAAAGGTATCTAAGACAGTCGCTAGTTTAGCGTAATAATCGGCAGTGCGTCCAACAACACTGTCGCTTTCACCTTGATGCCATAAAATGCCACTTAATGTGCTGTTCTCCATTGCAAAGCGGGTTTGAGCGACTGCATGACGGAAGAGTATACCATCGGGTGCCCATTCATCGATAGAACTGCCACCTTCAGCACAGGGAATTAAGCCAATGGTATCCTCGGCGTTTTTTGAGAGCCAAGCTTCAGAAAATGAACCTGCGAGACCAACGCCAGCAACACTGCGATCGTAATTAAGTGGTTCAGCCATCATTTGCCAACGTCCGTTGCGTAACATGTGAATACGTTCGTTTGTAATTTTAGGGACATCGTTGATAAAACCGCGTCCAGCCATATTTGATTGGCCAATCAATAAAAAAACGTGTTTCATTTTTAACTTCCTTTCTAATGTTTCATTTATTTAATTATATTATAGTCTAATTAGACTAAATGTCAAATAGTGAAGTCTCGAGCCACATTAGCTGTTTCTATTGCTGAGTTTGTTATACTAGAAATACGAAAAAAACATCTAAAGAGAGGTTGAACAGTGTAATGAACAATTTCTTTACAGATAAACAACTTAATCGTGATAAATTGCTGACTTTTGGTTTCGAGAAAACAACAAAGGGTTATTATTATAAAGAATTTGTGTTACAAGAGTTATTTGAAATGACAGTCACTATCTCTGAAAATGGCGAAGTTTCTACTGATATGATTGATTTAGCAACAGGTGAAAGTTATATCTTACATTTAGTTACTAATACCGCGGGTACTTTTATTGGAGAAGTACGAGAAGCTTTTGATGATCTTTTAGAAAGAATTGCGAAGGAATGTTATGAGAAAGTTGTTTTTGTGAATCCGCAAAGTAAGGAAATAATGGCTTATATTCGTGATGTTTATGGTGATGAATTAGAGTTTTTATGGGAGGGTTTCCCTAAAAATGCTATTTATCGGCGAGCAGATAATCAGAAATGTTACGCAGCGCTGCTGACAGTTTTGCCGGAAAAATTGGAGTTAAAGGGTGAAAAAGCGCTTGAAAGTATTGATTTAAGGGGATTACCAGAAGAAGTGCTATCGTTGATTAATCAACCCAATTATTTTCCTGGTTACCATATGAATAAAAAACATTGGTATACGATTTGTTTAGATGGATCGGTACCGACTGCTGAACTTAAAGTATTGATACAAAAAAGTTATCAACTGGCTTTAAAAAAATGAAATAGGTAAGAGAACGTATGTTTGCTTTTTGCTTGCTTTGTGAAGAAATTAAGATTATAGTAGTTTGTGTTACAAAATAAAAAAACGGCCGATAATCAAAGCTATTTTTAAATAAGATAAGTTTAAATTAACTGATAGGGGAAGGCGTGAGAAAATGATTAAGTTCAAGAAAGTTTCGAAAATTTATGGTGACCAGACAGTCATAGAAGATTTTAGTTTGACGATTGCTGCCGACGAGTTTTTTGTATTAGTGGGCCCCAGTGGTAGTGGTAAAACAACAACATTGAAGATGATTAACCGTCTTATTGAGCCAACAGATGGTGATATTTATTTTAAAGATAAACGTATTATTGATTATGACATCCAGTCTTTACGACTTAACATTGGTTACGTATTACAACAGATTGCCTTGTTCCCCAATTTAACCGTTGCGGAAAACATTGAATTAATTCCTGAGCTAAAAAAATGGAATAAAGAAAAGCGCCGCAAGCGTACGATTGAGTTGTTGAAAAAAGTAAAACTTGATCCTGATATTTATTTACATCGTAAACCGGATGAACTTTCTGGTGGAGAGCAACAACGGATTGGTATATTACGCGCGATTGCAACAGAACCAGATGTTATTTTGATGGATGAACCATTTAGTGCACTCGATCCGATTTCTCGTAACCAGCTACAATTGTTGATTAAAGAATTGCATCAAGAAATTAATAGCATGATTGTATTTGTTACACATGATATGTCAGAAGCTTTATTATTAGGTGATCGTATCTGTATCATGAATGAGGGGAAAATAGTTCAAATAGATACACCTGAAAAAATAAAAGCCTTGCCTAAAAATGATTTTGTTGCACAATTCTTTAAAAATGAAACAACTCAAGGTTCAAAATGGTTAGAAAAAGGGACTGTTAAGTTGCTTCAACAGAAAAATTTAATTGAAGAAGAAGGTATTAATACAGGTCGTTCTGTTTCATTGAATACACCATTATACGATGTGTTACAGTTACTTATCGCGCATTCCAGTCTACAAGTAATTGAAGATGATCTATCCTTAGGATATATTAGCGAAAAAAGTATCCTTCGACTTATAGAAGAAAAGGAGCTGTAGCCGATGAGTTATTTTATGACAACCTTATCCGAGCGAAAAGGGGAGCTATTACAAGCTTTTATTGAACATATTCAAATTTCGTTGTTATCATTATTAATTGCAATATTGATTGCGATTCCACTAGCTATTATTGTTACAAAACATAAGCGTTTAGCAGAAGTTCTATTACAAATTTCAGGGATTTTCCAAACAATTCCATCATTAGCATTACTTGGTTTACTGATTCCATTAATAGGAATTGGAACGGCACCTGCTATTATTGCGTTGGTTATTTATGCTATTTTCCCAATTTTACAAAATACCTACACAGGTTTAACAGAAATCGATTCTTCACTTGAAGAAGCAGCTGAGGCATTTGGGATGTCTAAATGGACAAAATTAGTGAAGTTTGAAATTCCGTTGGCGATGCCATTCATCATTTCAGGTATCCGTACAGCGACTGTATTAATCATTGGTACGGCTACATTAGCGGCCTTGATCGGTGCGGGTGGATTAGGTTCATTTATCTTACTAGGTATTGATCGTAACAATATCCCTCTTATTTTAATAGGTGCTATTTCTGCAGCCGTTTTAGCAGTGGTATTCAACTATTTTATTCACTTGTTAGAAAAAGCGAGTATCAAAAAAATCTTTATCGCATTTAGTGTGTTAATCCTTGTTGTGGCTGGTACATTTGTATACACACATGCCGATAGCAAAGAAAAACAAATCACGATTGCAGGTAAATTAGGTGCAGAACCTGATATTATCATCAATATGTACAAAGAATTGATTGAAGAAAATAGTGATATTAATGTTCAATTAAAACCGAATTTTGGTAAAACAAGTTTCTTATTTAATGCATTAAAAAGTGGCGATGTGGATGTCTATCCTGAATTTTCAGGTACGGTATTAGAAACGTTTGTAAAAAATAATACTAATACATCGAATGATAAAAAAGAAGTGTTTGAAAAGGCTAAAGCAGCCTTGAAGAAAGAGCATAATATGGCTTTCTTAGAACCAATGGAATTCCAAAATACATATGCAGTTGCCGTCAAACGTCAATTTGCTAAAGATAATAATCTTAAAAACATTTCTGATTTACGTGCCATTCAGTCACAATTAAAAGGTGGTTTTACGCTTGAGTTTATCGATCGTAAAGATGGTTATAAAGGATTGGAAAGTAAATACGGTTTGAAATTTGATGTGAAGTCATTGGAACCCGCTTTGCGTTACCAAGCAATCAACAATGGTGATGTTAATGTGGTAGATGCGTATTCAACTGATAGTGAATTAACGCAGTATGACTTGGTGATTTTAAAAGATGATAAAAAATTATTCCCACCATATCAAGGGGCACCATTAATGACAGAAGAAACGCTGGAAAAATACCCTGAATTAGAAGGTATTTTAAATAAATTAGCGGGTAAAATTTCTGAAGAAGATATGAGTAAAATGAATTATGAAGTTAATGTTAAAAATAAGTCTGCAGCTGATGTGGCGCATGACTATTTACAAAAACACGGCATTAAATAAACACCTCATAGATGGCAATAAAGCGACCCCTAGAAGTTAGACTAAAACCTAACTTTTGGAGGTCGCTTTTTTTATGATATAAGATAGAGTTAACCTTAAAAGGTTCTCTCATTTATGTAGGATAACGTGTTATTCTTCGGTATGACTTTAAATCAAAGCTAACAATGTATCGATATTCTCTTCGGTTGTTGCCCAAGATGTTGCAAAGCGCACAACTTGATGGTTATCATCGACTTTTTCCCAACAAGCAAATTTTACTTTCGTTTGTAATTCAGCAATTTTTTCATTACTGAGGACGAAAAATTGTTGATTTGTTGGTGAGTCTAAATAAAGTTGGTAACCTTTTTCGATAAAACCAATTTTTAATTTCAAGGCCATGTTTAAGGCATGCTCACTAATAGTGAAGTAAAGGTTGTCTGTAAATAATTCTAAGAATTGAATACCGACCAAGCGTCCTTTAGCTAATAACGCCCCGTGTTGCTTAATTAAATTAGTAAAGTTTTTCGGTTCATTATTTTTAGTAAAGACGACAGCTTCACCACAAAGTGCACCGATTTTTGTACCACCGATATAAAAAACGTCAGATAGTTTTGCGATATCAGCAATTGTGACATCTGCAGCTTTACTAGCTAGTCCATATCCTAAACGCGCACCGTCAATAAAGAGCGGAATATCGTATTTTTTACAAACATGAGAAAGACTTTCAAGTTCTTCATGACTATAGAGCGTCCCGTATTCGGTTGGATAAGAAATATAAACCATTCCTGGAAATACCATGTGTTGGTGATTGGCATCGGCATAAAACGTGCTGATGTAGTTATCGACGTCCGTTGCGTTTATTTTGCCATCGACAGAAGGCAATTCTAATACTTTATGACCGCTAAATTCAATAGCGCCAGCTTCGTGAGTACTGATGTGGCCTGTATCAGCTGCGAGAACGCCTTCATATTGGTGCAGAACTGAGTTGATGACTACTTGGTTGGTTTGTGTCCCACCCACCAAAAAGCGAATTGATGCATCCGGGTTTTGAATAGCTGCTTTGATTTTCTCTTTGGCTTGCTGAGAAAAACTATCAGTTCCATAGCCTGAATCTTGAATCATATTTGTTTCGATTAATCGTGTTAATACTTTTTCGTGAGCGCCTTCTAAGTAATCATTTTCAAATGAAATCATTTAATCTTCCTCCAAGTTATCAGGTACAATAGGACCTAAAATGTTTTTGATTGTTGCCATTGCGGTTGTTAATTCTTTCAAATCAGTTTCATCTAGCGACGCTAATAACGTTGCTATTTGTTCGTCTGATTTTTTTTCAATGAAATCATTTAACTGTGTGCCATCTTTAGTAAGGTATAAATTAAAGCTACGGCTGTCATGTTGATTTTTTTGTTTGATGATGTAACCGTCTTTTTCTAACTTACTCACAATACGGCTGAGGTAACTCTTTTTGATATTAAGCGACTTTATCAGCGTGTTCGCAGTAATTCCGTCATGTCTACCTATTGTTCCTAATATTCTCAGGTCAATCATTGAGTAAGGTAAACCAAATGTCTGCTGATCAAACACACCTAAAATACTCGTGTAATAGCGATTGAACATTCTAATTTCATTGATAGTCACAAAGGGTACCTACCTTTCCTGAAACAGTTTACAAATTCAACTAATTTAAGCATAGTTTTTTTAGTTTACTTTGTCAACTTTTTTATCGCTTTATTTTATATGAATTTTGTCGTTAAACGACCAATATTTGTATGTTTTACAACCATTAATTAGATAACTCACTTCAACTGATGTATTGTGATTGGGTTAGTAAGGACACAAAATAGTCAAATACCACTGTTTTCTGTTTTAATTTAGTCTTTTTAAGACGGTGCTTTTAGTTTATTACTGTATAATTTTAGTAAGATAGTGGAGGTGAGGCAACATGCAACGAATCGTAAGTATAGCGTTAAGTGTGCTTAGCGTTTTGTTAGTGGGTGCAAGTGCATGTATGACATACATAGCAGGCTATTATTTGGATGAATACGAAACATATGCGCAACCGTTAAAGTTTAGCATTTGCTTTTTTTTAGCAGAATTTGTGTTGATTATTATAAATGTTGTATTGTTGGCTTTATTATTAGGGGATTTTTCGAAAAGAAAACGCTTATTAGTGGTTAGCCAAACTATTTTAGTGACGCTGATACTCTGTTTAACAGTGATATTATACAGTGATTTTGATAAAACAAGGGATAAAATCCAAGAGAATAACGGTGATGTTAATTTGTTTTTGAGTCAGTATAGTGGGCTTTAATTGGAGGATGTGTCTTTTAATCAATGCTATTTTTATATAATAACTAACGATCTATTAAAGGCTTTTTTTAGAGGGATTGGTTAATGTAAGTACATCATTACCAACAGCTGATAATAAACAGTGATTAGAAATAATAATTTTTTAGTGCTTAAATTCAGGTCATAAATCTTTTGCAATGTTTGTAACAACTAGGGTGTTTATCATATCGCGCTTAGGTAGAACCGTTATAAAGACGTTAGCTAGAATAAAATAGTGAATGACACACCATCTAATCCGCTCGAATTTTTAGATGGTTTTTTTGCTGTTTTTTTAGAGTAGCACGAGCGCTGTAAATTGAATGACAATCGCTAAAAACTTCAGACGTACTTTTCCGAAATGGTTTGCCAGCAGGACATCATAAGTATCGCCTCTTTCTTAATAAGAAGTTGAAATACTAACTTCAAACGTTTCTCCATCCAGGCTCAATAGACATCGAAGGGAGCACATAGTCAAAATTAAACTGTGAGAGGAGGCGTAAATGAAACGCGACGATACAAAATAGACAGCTACCCAAAGATAACTGCCTACATGAACCGTCATTTTATTAGATTTTTTTAGACAATCGGAGATAATTCGATGGCTGATTGAATAGCAGCAATCATGCTTTCACCGTTGGCTTTATTTTCACCTGCAATATCAAAGGCAGTGCCGTGATCAACTGAGGTACGAATCACACCGTAGTTGAGTCCGACTGTGATATTAACGCCTGATTCAATCCCTAATACTTTAACAGGAGTATGGCCTTGATCGTGGTAACAGGCAACAACTAAATCAAAGTCGCCACGTCCCGCACGATAAAACAGTGTATCAGCTGGTAGAGGGCCAATCACATCAATGCCTTCGGCTTGCGCACGTTCGATACCTGGTAATAATTGTTTACCTTCTTCATCATTTCCGAACAAGCCATTTTCCCCGGCATGAGGGTTAATCCCACAAACAGCAATTTTAGGTGAAGCCAAACCTGATTTTAGAAGGGTATTGTAGCCTAACTTTATCACTGAATAGGTCCGCTCAGGGGTAATGCTTTGGATGGCTTCGATCAATCCCATATGTGTGGTTAAATGGATGACTTTCATATCAGGTGTGGCAAGCATCATTGAAAAATCAGTTGTTTGTGTTAAATCTGCTAAAATTTCAGTGTGTCCAGGGTAGAGATGTCCACCTTTGTGAAGCGCTTCTTTGTTAAGAGGTGCGGTACAAATAGCTGAAATTTCATTGTTTTTTGCAAGGTCTATCGCTTTTTCTAAATAACGGAATGCGGCATTTCCAGCTGCAGCTGAGACCTCGCCATAAGCTAAATTAGCAGTGAGCAAGTTTAAATCAATGAGATCAATCGTATCCTTTGTGAATAAAGCCTCATTTGGAGTTGTAATGCAATGGAGCGTTAGATTGCTATTAAGATTCGTTAATTCGCGTGACATGATACTGGCATCACCAATCACAAGTGGACGGCAAGTATCATAAATTGTGGTATCACTGAGTGCTTTAATAATAATTTCGGGCCCAACACCTGCGGCATCGCCCATTGTAATTCCGATTATAGGTTTCATTATTGTGTCGCTCCTTTAAGTTTAGTGATGGCTTGTAAGAAAACATCGGTACTGCCAAAGCCACCTGCTTTAGTAATGGCATAAAGTGGTGAATCACTCATAAGACGCGCAATAGGCACACCTATTTGTAATTCTTCCAGCAGTTCAAAACCATGAATATCACTGATGGTACAGATTTTTTTAGCGGTATCGCCGCCTGTCATGACCAATCCACCGATGGTATCTGTTTGTAAGAGGGCATCACAAATTTCGCCCATTGTTTTGACAATTTCTTCACTGACAGCATTTGCGGAAAAGCGATTATGTTGACCAATATCTCGTGCCAACTGAATCGCTTCAGTCGTTGCTGTCGAATATAGCACCACATCTTGATGAGCGATAAGTGCAGTGGTTGCTTCGGTTATCACACGTTGTTTTTCCAAATGTTTTTTAGCGGGCGTATCAACGGCACTAGCAGAATGAAAAGCAACGGGATAAGTGGTGCTGTTTTCTAACAAATGATCGAGCTGAGCACGTGAATGACGATTCACACTGCCAACGATTGTTAAAATCGGCTTATGAGTGACCAGTTTAACAGCAGGCACTTGATCATGTAAGTCCACATCATAAAAGGTAGGCATATAGCTCGCAATCCCTGCGGATCCCACCCATTGTGTGCTAAATGGTAAAGTCTTCATTGTTTCTAATAGAGCCATTAATTCGACTTCAGTTTCTGCATCAAAGATGAGGTAACGGACCCCTGTTTTTTTCAAGAGTAATAAATGAGTTTGTAGCCAATCAGCGCCATCTTTAATCATTTTAGCCGTGATAACTGCTGATTCACGTCGTGATTGTAAGGAAATAATCGCTGCTATTTCTGATTCAATGACGGCGTTTTTAGGATCACGCGCAATTTCTGTTTCACCGACGGGAAGACCATCAAGGAAGAGCTTTCCATCTTTAACCGTGCGTTTATTGGTTGGATAGGCAATCGCGATACAAAGGAAATCAGGTAATGTCACATCATACAAGGCATCCATCTCAGCGCCTATATTACCACGTAACGTGGAATCGATTTTTTTGAAAATACGTTCGACACCCATTTTTTTTAAGTGGGTCACTTGGGAAAATACGCTATCATAGGCCTCTTGGGGATCAAGAGCACGCGAATCCGTATCCGTGACAATCACATCGTAAGCGAGTGTATCAAACGAGTGGGGATTAAGTAGTACGCCAGTTTTTAAACCTTTGGCTGCAAATTGGACGCCACTATCGTTGGCACCTGTTAAGTCATCTGCAACGATGGCAAATTCAATGGCTTGAGTCATAAAAAACAGTCCTTTCTAGACGTTAGTATCGAGTGTTGTTTTTGTTGTCGGTTTCTCAGCATTGTACGCAGCGATATTGACACGTTTGGATAAGAAGCCGATGAAAATTGGTAATAAGATTGCTGTAGTGACAACGCTGGCAGCAATTTGAACAGTTGCGATTTGAGCAATCGGTTCGAATGAGGCATTTGCTGCTGCAATTACTAAAGGTGTGCCGACTGCGTTTCCAGCAGTTGAGCCTTCAGAAGCCCCAACAATCGGGTTCCAACCAATTTTCTTGAAAAGGACAAACCCAATACCACCTGTAAAGAGAACAGTTAAGACACCGAGCAATACGCCGCTTAAACCACCTTGAATAATGGCATTGAAGTCGATACCCATCCCTAAAGCGAAAGCGAAGAAAGGAACTAATTTGTCACTCCCATTATGTAAAAATTTACCCATTTTGGGATCGAGGTTACCAATAATGATACCAACAATCAATGGTAACAAAACGGCAACGAAAGCCATTGGAGAAAACATACCTTCAACGAAGCCCATTGTTCCAAAGATTGAAAGAGCGACCATTGTTAGGAAGGGACCATCACTCAAAGCAAGGAAAGGATAAGCTGCTTTATCTGCTTCTTTACCATATTGTCCAGCTAAAGCGATGTAAAGACCTCCGTTTGAGTTAGTCATTGCTGCAATAATTGCTAAAGGTGCCATGCCCAGGAAGAGCCCATTTGCCCCTGCCAATTTAATTGCGAGTAAACCAAATGCGGCGCCGAGCACCCATTTGAAAATGAGTAAGGTTAACCCTTTCTTAACGGATTCACCCGCTGTTTTGAATGTAATTTGAGTACCAGCGATGAGTAAGAAAAGAGCGATTAAAGCGCTAGCGCTATCGACGAAGAGTGCTTGTGTGAAGCCACCGATACGTAAAGCACCGGGAAAGAATGTATTAATCAAAGCCCCTAATAATAATGGGACAACCATCATACCGCCAGGGATTTTATCAAGTGTGCGTTTTATTTCCATTTGTGAAACCTCCTAATAAATTTGTTAAGCGCTTACACATAATACTAAAAGGAGTTGTTAATAAAAGCAACAGTATCCAATCGTGTTTTTTAAATAAAAATGAAAAGCGTTTAATATTGCAACAGTTGTATTAATCCTTTAATTTACGCCAAAGTGTTGCACGATTAATATTTAAGCGCTCGGCTGCTTTTGTTTGATTACCATCTTCGTCCGTTAAAACGTACTCTAAAATCTGGCGTTCAATGTCTTTAAAAGAACCTGTTAAGTCAAGTCCAGTGGCGATTGGTCGCTTTTTAGCACTTGCTTTTTGATAGGTATCTAAACCAATGACATACTTTGTTTCATTACTCATCATTAATTTAATTGTTTTTCGTAACGTTATCAAATGATGCGGATAGGTTGCTGTTTGCATCATCTGTAAAACGGCATCGGCAATTTTTACAGGTTTAAAATGATACTTTTCATGATAATACGTCATATAAAAATGGGTTAATTCTACAATGTTATCAGCGGTGCCATCGATTCCGTCGAGGTAAAGGACGCCTGTTTCAATTTGCAACGAATGGATGACACCCATTTCTTCGGCAGTCAAGATCAGTTGAATGTTTTTAGACAAAGCGCGCGTTATCAGTTCATTAAGTGCAACTGTGATATGACTGCTTTTAATATTTTTTAAAATCAACGTATGCACATTTTCTAACGACACATCAAAATTAGTGGCGTAACGTGTATCAACTTCTAATAAATTGCCATCTGATTCTTCTGAAAAAAACAACACACGAGCAAAGGTTTTTTTACCAACACCATTTTCACCCACAAGTGTCAGTGGTTGACGGCGTTTTAAAAATTGTTGAGCCGTGCCTTTTAACGTTTTATGCGCTGGGAGTTCATGGTATAACGGTGGCGAACTGATTAAACGAATACCTGTAGCACGTTGGTGCTCTGATTCATCTTTTGAAAAAACCAGCAGGTAGTATATTTTTTGATTGATTTTTTTACGTTGTGCCAAGACTTCAACCGTACGGCGTTCTTTGAAAATCGTTTTAATTTTATCCCGTTGTTGCAAAACGTGGATTAACGAACGAAGTGATGAGTCGCTGAGCGGCATCTCCTGATAATCTTTGTATTGTTGGAAAACAATCGTTTCGTTACTATCCATTAAGAGGTAATTGGGATAGGATTCACTGAAAAGCGCTTCAAAAACATCTTTAATTTCACGACTCTTATTGAAATGATTCGCCAAGTGAGTGGCTTCAGTAATGGCATTGATCAACGATTCGGTGCCACTTGTAATCAAAATGCTTTGTAAGCCGATTTTTGTGGCAGCGGTCACGGTGACAACGTCACCAATGACTTGTTTAATACCTTTTTCTTTTAGATCAAACAACAACGGTAATACGTCATCTTGATGAGTGACCGTATTCAATTGATAATGCCATTCAAATAAACTCATAATAGATTGGGCATTAGATGTGATGTTAGAAAAGCCAACAATCGCGGTATGAGCCATCTGTTTTTTTGCCAAGGTCAGAGAACGAATCATATCATAGCCAGAAATTTGGAGGTCAATCACAGGAATCGTAACAGCGTCGCGAATTAGTTGTGCAGTCCCACCACGGCTAATGATAATATCGGTGTCATCTGGATGAAGCGATTGTGCAATCGTCACACCTTCTTCAAGATTACCGACGTGATAGGTAATATGATGTGAGTCAAACAAAGGCAAGGCTTCTTCAATTTGTGGCACCATCGAAGCGTAAGGTGCAATGATTTCAATTCGTAATGGCAAGTGAGCCACCTCATTTCTTTGATTTACCACTTTAGTATACATGAGAACGATAAAAAACGTTATTTTTCTGTATTTGATAGGGAAATCATTTTGATATTTCACATAAAGCGGTATACTTAAAGTAATCGAAGTGAAGGTAGGGATAACGATGAAAAAAATAGGTGTAATTGGATTAGGGGGCATTGCTCAAAAAGCATACATGCCTGTCACAATGGCAATGCAAGATGAGGTGGAATGGTTTTTAAGCACGCGTGATCCGCAAAAGCTGGAACAACTCGGCAAAAAATATGGCATCACGAATTTATACACAAACTACCAAGATTTATTTGAAAGTGGTATTGAAGCTGTATTTATTCACACGGCTACCCATACGCATTCGGCAATGGTCGAAGCGGCTTTAAATAGCGGTTTACATGTGTTCGTTGATAAACCAATCAGTGAAAATTTGGCGGAAGTGAATGCCTTATTTGCTTTAGCAGCTGAAAAAGGGCTGATTCTAACAGCGGGCTTTAATCGACGTTATGCACCAATGGTACAACAATTGAAAACGATACCTAATAAGCGAATGATTCGTGTGGAAAAAAATCGTTGCAACAAACCAGGGGCACCGTTACGTTTTACCATTTATGATATTTTCATTCATTCATTAGACACAGCACTTTATTTATTAGATGATGCTATCGTTACGATTAATTCTCATATTACCACTAAAGACGGTGGGTTTGCGCGTGCGTTGGTTACGATAGAAACAGCGACAACGACCTGTGTGGTAACGGTAAACTTTGAAGCAGGTGTCAACTCGGAAATAATGGAAGTCCAAGCACCAGAAGGCACCGTTCGTCTAAATGATTTGGTGGATTATAAAACATACAGCGGTAATCAAATGACAACAACGCAATTCACTGATTGGGAGTCAACGCTTTATAAGCGAGGGTTCGAATCTTTAATTAAGGACTTTATTCATTCAATTGAAATAGGAGAATCACCCCTTACAGCTGAAAGTATCCTTCTGTCGCATGAAATTTGCGAACAAATGTTAGAGAAACACGACCAAAAATAAGTGCGAAAACGTATTTGTCAATCTTAAAAAAGTGTTGGCCTCTAACATCTTTTGATAGTCAGCTGAAGTGATTATTCAGTTATAATTAACTGATACTAGATATGGGGTGAAGATAATGAAATTAATGAGTAGTATTGGTTTGACACTGATTGCTATTGGTTCGTTATTAGCAAGCATTGTCCTTAGTTATATTGCAGGTTATTATGTGGATGAGTATGACGAATTATCAGCGAGCATGAGAGACAGTGGTTTTTTTGTCTTATTCGTGATCATTTTGTTCTTCGTTAATTTAGGTATCGTTATTTTCACACTCACTCGAACCATTAAACAGACACGTTTTCTACTATTTATTCAATTGATTACAGTATTGATGAGTGTATTTCTCACTGTAGCTATTTATTGTGGTTATGCGGAAACAAGGGACGCAATAAGGGAGACGAACAATGATCCCTATTTCTTTTTAGATGATTATATAGAACGTTAACACTTTAAAATAAAAAGAAAAAGCATGCCTGAATCGATTGTCGATTCGGACATGCTTTTTTTGCTCATTGATTAGTTGGGCTCTATAATTTATGTTGTTGAATTTTCACTGATGCAAGGAAACATGAAAGTATAGATATCTTGCCTACTCGAAGGGTTGCATCATTTGAAGAACTATTTTTAAAAGTATTCCTATGAAGCGAGAGTTTCTGTAAAAACTGTCGTGGTAGATATGAATGCACCTTTTACGCCTCTAATTAAAGACGTTATCTCAACCGTAATTGTCATTATTGATCGTTTCCATTTAGTTCAATTAGTGATGCGCTAGCTCAATCAAATACGTATCAAGCTCATGAACCGCTATGATACTACACGCCCAGAAGATAAGAAGATTTATCGTAAACTAAAAAGTATTGGAAATTACTACTTAAAAACAAAGCAGAGTTGCGTGATTCAGACTACCGCTACCAACGTTTATTTAAAGGTCCTAAAAGCTCTATGGGCATCATCGATTATTTCATGACACTTGATGTTGAATTTAAAGCAACCTATCAATTAGCACAAAACTTACTCGTTGCACTACAACATAAAAATATTTCAGCGTATCAAACACTTATTTTGGGTGCAAACAAATTGATTTCTACACAAATGAAACGCAGTCTAAGAACATTGAAAAAGTATTTCCCTGAAATACGACTGCAAAAATTCAGATGAATGGTACTTACTTTCTTCCGAAAGCTCCGTCCCATACTGCCTTCGTAAGCGAATAATTTCACAACACTGTCAGCAACAATAAAATTAAAATAATTAAACGTGTTAGTTTTGGTTACCGTAACTTTATAAATTTTCGCAATCGAATTCTACTGGGCTTCAATAGTAAACTTACAGCGTTATGACGTTTGTGAGGATGATTCTGGCGGGAAAAGTGGCATCTGAATACCCCACAGCGTAGCGAGGAGGATGAAAAGTCACCAAATAGTTGAAAGGGATGGTACTCGCTGTCGCTGCGTCCCATACTACTCTCGTAAAGCGGATGAATCCGCTACGATATTAGCAATGACTAAAAATAAGCAGCTAGCAAAAAAGACTTTTCTCACTAAATTTTGAATAACAACACTATTTGGCATAGAGCCATTATTGCTAACAGTCAATTATTACTCGACAATGCAGCAGTCGTTTCAGGTGATTTTAAGTCGATCAAACCCAAACGATTTTTATTCTTTTAAACGTCTATTATTGCCCATTTATATGGGCTTTTTTTGTGTTTTACGATATAAAAGGCAGTGGCACCACAAATAGCTAAATGTTATAATTTTATTAAGAGGGAAGAGAGCTGTGATAACGATGCAATTTAAAAAAAGACTATTTTTTGGCATATGTCTTACGTTAGCAACTGTATGTGTCGCGTGTCAGAGTAAAGTAACGGCACCGACCGAAACACCTAAACCAACAAATACAACAGAAAAACCAATCAAGAAAGATGCAAAAACACTTGCTGCTGAAAAAGAAGCGGCTGTTTCTAAAAAAATCACCAAAATGGTTGGAAAAATGACATTAGAAGAAAAAGTCGGTCAACTATTTCTTGTACGTGTTCCGGAAACCCATCAAATCGAGGATATTACCAAATTTCATCTCGGTGGTTATGTGTTATTCAGTCGCGATATGGACGGCGAAACACGCGAGTCACTCAAACAAAAAATTGCAAGTTACCAAGCTAAAAGTAAGGTGCCATTATTAATTGCTTCAGATGAAGAAGGAGGCACAGTCAGCCGACTATCACGTGGAAATGATTTAGTGAACACGGCATTCCCTTCACCACAAGATCTATACCGCTCAGGAGGATGGCAAGCGATCAAAGATGACATCATCAATAAGGCAGAAATATTCAAGTATTATGGTATTCAAACAGGCCTTGCGCCTGTTGCAGATGTTTCCACGGATAGTGCCTCGTTTATTTATGATCGTACAATTGGGTTACCACGTGAAGGAACGGTGGAATACGTTGAGCGCTCTGTTAAAGAAATGCACAAGCAGAATATCGGTTCAACGTTGAAACATTTTCCAGGATACGGCAACAATCGGGATTCACATGTAGAAATTGTCAGGGATATACGTCCACTGACAGAGCTAGAAAAAACAGATTTTTTACCGTTTATCGCCGGAATTAAAGCAGGTGCTGATAGTGTTTTGGTATCCCATAATATTATCAATGCGATTGATAAAGAACAACCTGCCTCTATTTCAAAACCCGTACATGATTTATTGCGTCAACAGTTAGGTTTTAAAGGTGTTATCATGACTGATGATATGGATATGGCAGGTTTAGCTGATTTCACAAGTCAAACAGAGGCTGGTTTTAAAGCAATCGAAGCAGGAAACGATCTGGTGTTATCTTCATCTTATGCGCAACAAATTCCGTTTATACTTGCTAAGGTGAAGGCAGGTGAATTATCTGAGGCAACAATTGAAACAGCTGCAGCGCGTGTTTTAAAATGGAAATATGATTTAGGGTTAGTGACTTTAAACGACTAACGTGAGGAGTTTACGAACAGCTTAATACCCACTGCATCATCGCCGATAGGGGTGGCAAAGTGGTGTTGTCGAAAATCAATTAACAGCTAAGCTCATTACTGTTATTAAAATCTACTGAGAACAAACATTAAAATCATTTGTATTTTGATGTGAGGCTGAGTAGATTTTTTATATGAAAAAACACCTTGGGTAGCCCAAGGTGAGTAAGAACAGTATTATCAGTAGAAGTTTAATCACGGAATTGTGCATCATGTAGCGCTTTATACGGGCCAGCATTAGCAATTAATTGTTCATGCGTGCCTTGTTCTGCAATCCCGCTTTCGTTAATAACAATAATGCGATCGGCATTACGAATTGTTGCTAAACGATGAGCAATAATAAGTGTTGTACGACCTTCTGTTAATTTGTCCAATGATGTTTGAATGATACGTTCGGTTTCTGTATCCAAAGCAGACGTTGCTTCATCTAAAATTAAAATAGGTGGGTTTTTAAGGAACATACGGGCGATAGCAAGGCGTTGTTTTTGACCGCCTGATAATTTAACACCGCGTTCACCAATAATCGTATCAATGCCATCTGTCATATTGTTAATGACTTCTTCAAGATTCGCGAGACGAGCAACATGCCAGATTTCATCATCCGTTGCATCCAAACGTCCATAAGCAATATTTTCACGAACCGTACCAGAAAAAAGGTACACATCTTGTTGCACAATCCCAATGTTTTTACGTAAAGAATGGAGTGTCATCTTACGAATATCGATATCATCCACACGAATGGCTCCCTCTTTCACATCGTAAAAGCGTGGCAATAAACTACAAAGTGTTGTTTTACCTGCGCCAGAAGGGCCAACAAATGCAATTGTCTCACCATTTTTAATCGTTAAGTCGATATTATTCAGCACTGTTTTCGAGCCTTCATAACCAAACGTTACATGATCGTAAACAATATTGCCAGTTAACGCAGGTGCTTCAATCGCATCTTCAGCATCAACAATCGTTGGCGCTTGGTTCATTGTTTCTGTAAAACGTTTGAAACCCGCTATCCCTTTAGGGTAACTTTCAATCACGGCGTTGATTTTTTCAATGGGGCGTACCAATACATTAGCGAGCAAGATAAATGCAACAAATTCACCGTTAGTCATTGCTCCGTTAATGCTGTAATAAGAACCCATGAAGAGTGTGAAGAGTGTCATTAGACGAATTAAAAGGTAGTTAATGGAAGAACTTTTTGCCATGGTGCGATAAAATGCTGTTTTAGCATATTTATAGCCATCATTGATGACACCAAAACGTTTTCGCTCATAATCTTCATTAGCAAAAGCTTTTACTACACGAATACCACCAATTGCATTTTCAAGACCGGCGTTAAAATTGGCGAGTGACTTGAAAATCTTTGAGTTTACACCTGTCATACGCTTGTTGAAATAAACAATCAAGAAGGCAATAAGCGGTACTAAAATAACAGTGGCAATCGCTAATTCAACGTGAATACGCATCATAATAAGGAAAGTACCAATAATTGTCATGATCGCAATGAACACATCTTCAGGACCATGATGTGCGACTTCACCAATTTCAAATAAATCATTCGTCATACGTGACATTAATTTACCTGTGCGTTGATTATCATAATAATCAAATGATTGTGTTTGCAAGTGTTCATACAAGTCACGACGCATATCTGATTCGATATTTAATCCCAAAATATGCCCCCAAAAAGTTACAATGTATTGCATGAAACTATTAATGATATAAAAGGCAAACAATGCGACAACTGCTGTGACAATCATTGTCCAATTTTGCGAAGGCAACAATGTATCAATCACACGATTGACTGCAAGTGGAAAAGCTAATTCTAACAGTGCAGCAAAAACAGCACAGGTAAAATCTAAAATAAATAACTTACGATAGGGTCGATAATACCCTATAAAATTTTTAATCATATGTAGACTATCCCCATTTCAGTTGAATTTGTTCTAATTGAGAATATCTCGGAGAAGCGTGGTAGAAAAACCGTATGTTTATAAATTGAAAACACTGTAATAACATGGTTAATAAAGGTATTAATTACAGGTGAGTGGTTTTTTAGTGAGATTTCTAATTGAGAATACTCTCTCTATAATAGTTCTTCTGAGAGGTAATTGCAAGATGGCAAAGTGGATAATTTTAAGGTAAGATAGAAAAGAGAGAGTGAGGCGATAGAATGGCAAAACAAAAATTTTATGCAATCAAGAAAGGCCATCGAGTGGGAATTGTTAATACATGGGCGGAATGCCAAGCGTTAACTAAAGGATACTCTGGAGCGATATACAAAAGTTTCCCCACAAAAAAAGAGGCTGAAGACTTTGTTCAAGGGATTAATAGTGCACAACCAGCACACATTGTGGCTTATAATCCAGGTGAATTAGTGGCATACGTCGATGGTAGTTACAACAAAAACACGGAAGAATTTTCATACGGTATGGTGATTATTGATAATGATAAAGTCATCCATCAAGAAGGTCGCAAATTTAAAAATGAATTTTCACCGATGCGTAACGTTGCAGGGGAAGTTTATGGTGCAAAACGGGCGATTGAATACGCGTCAGAATTAGGCAAAGATGTCGGTATTTATTATGATTATACCGGCATTGAGCACTGGGCTAAAGGCGAATGGAAAACAAATAATACTCTAACAAAAGGTTATCGCGAATATGTCAGTTCAATCAATAATATTAAGATTACTTTCCATAAAGTTGCAGCGCATACAGGTGTAGAATACAATGAAATGGTCGATCAAATCGCTAAGCAAGCTTTGTTTGGCTAGATAAGTTATATTTCACCAAAGAAAAAGCGATCCAGCACAGTGCTGAATCGCTTTTTTTGATGAGATAAAAATAGAGTGAGCTGTTTAATTAAAGGCTTGCTAACAATATTTCACGACTAATCTCAGGTGTTAAATCACCATGTTCTGATAATTTCACTTGATCATGTGCAATCAAGTTTGCCACAAGGGCATCAACATCTTTAGCAGTTAGGTCATACGCGCTAAGCGATGTAGGAACTTCTAATGACTCAAGGAAAGCAGCTGTTTTGTCGATAGCAGCAGTGATTCGTTCGTCGTCAGTTCCTGTTGTGATACCCCAAACACGCTCGCCGTATTGTAATAATTTTGATTGTTTTTGTGTTTTGCGGACAGTTAGCATTGCTGGTAAAATAGCAGCTAATGTACGTGCATGGTCAATATGGAAGAGGTTGGTAATTTCATGTCCAATCATATGTGTTGCCCAATCTTGTGGCACGCCTGGACGTAAAACGCCATTTAATGCGTTTGTTGCTGCCCACATAAAGTTGGCACGATCATTGTAGTCGGGTTCTGAATCATTCACAACACGAGGTCCAATTTCAATTAATGTTTGTAATAAACCTTCAGAAAAACGATCAGTGACAAGAGCGCCAGCATCGTAAGTCATGTATTGCTCAAAGATATGAACAAAGGCATCAACAATCCCATTGGCTAATTGACGTTTTGGTAAAGTATAGGTCAAAGTTGGATCTAAGAAAGAGAATTTAGGGAAGGTATGTGCACTCCCAAAACCTAATTTAGCCCCTTTTTCAACGAAAGTAATGACACTACCTGCGTTCATTTCTGAGGCAGTGGCAGGAAGCGTTAAAACGCTACCGAATGGTAATGCTGAATGGATGGGTAATTGTTTACCAATACCGCCACCAAACATATCAATAGGATCGCCATCAAATTCCGCTGCAGCAGCAACAAATTTAGTCCCATCAATAACAGAACCACCACCGACAGCTAATAAGAAATCGATTTTTTCGTCTTTCACAACAGCGACAGCTTTCATCAGTGTTTCATAGGTAGGGTTAGCTTCAACGCCAGCAAATTCCAAAACAGTACGTTTGCCTAATCCTTCACGGACTTTATCAATTGTTCCAAAACGACGAGCAGACTCGCCACCGAATAAAATTAAAACACGTGCTTCCTGTGGGATTAATGAATCCAATTCATTTAAACGCTCAGGTCCAAACACGATATGGGTAGGGTTATAAAAATCAAATGGTTGTATCATACTAACAACGCCACGCTTTCTTTTTTAGTTTGTCTTTCTGAAACAGTGAAAGTATAACACAGCTTTTTTTAATCACCAAGTTGAATGCTCGGTGTTATTCATCGCATAAGGTGCGTTGCAATTGATCGCTAGGAATAACGCTTAATCCCCAATTACAAATGACATTTAAAACCGGAATCAGTGAGTCGCCTTTGGGTGTCAATGAATACTCGACATGTGGGGGAACAACAGGATAAACGACACGTTTAATGAGGCCGTCTTTTTCCATTTCTTTCAATTGATTCGTTAAGGTTTTAGGTGATATTGAAGCAATGTACCGTTGTAATTCATTAAACCGTACAACTTTTCTTTCATATAATTCATACATAATCACAATTTTCCATTTGCCTTGAATGTGCTTCATAGTGGCATCAAATTCATTTAAATACATGATAAATAGCTCCTTACTTACCTCAAGGTAACTGACTGACCTAAATGTGCGTACTAGTATTATTGCTAGTTTGTTCTATACTAATAGTATCATATAAAAGAGAGAAGGAACGGTCATGAAAAAATTAATCGTAATTACAGGTGCCAGCAGTGGTTTTGGAAAAGAAATGGCGCTCCATTTTAGTGCGGCAGGACATCCTTTGTTATTATTAGCTAGGCGTACAGCCCCCATGTTAGCATTAAATCTTCCAAATACACTCGTTAAAGAAGTAGATGTGACGGATTACAAAGCATTTGAAGCAGCGATTCATGAAGCTGAATCTATCTACGGTAAAGTTGATTTACTCGTTAATAATGCGGGGTTAATGTTATTAGGTAATATTTGGACACAAGATCCTGCTGAATGGCAAACGATGCTTAATGTCAATGTACAAGGTGTTTTAAATGGGACCAAAATTGTATTAGCAGATATGATGGCGCGTAATGAAGGCTCAATTATTAACGTCTCATCCATCGCAGGTAAAAAAACATTTGGTAATCACGCAGCCTATTCAGCGACTAAATATGGTGTGCATGCTTTGACTGAAACGATTCGTGAAGAAGTCAGTGCTACAAATGTACGTGTGATGCTTGTGGCTCCTGGGGCAGCTGAAACCGAGTTGTTACAACACACAACAGATAACGACATCAAAGAAGGTTACAATGAATGGAAAGAAACAATGGGTGGCATTTCGCTTGATCCTAAACACGTGGCTAACTCTGTGAAGTTTATGTACGACTTACCACAAGAAGTCAGCATTCGCGAGCTGGTGATTGCTGCGACGAAACAAGGCAGCTAGTTAAGAATTGAGTACTATTATCGTAGTGAATTTATTCACTTTACGAAAGTAGTATGGGTGCTGACATCGTAGTGAATTTATTCACTTTACGAGAGTAGTATGGGACGGAAATTGCGTTAGCAATTGAGTACCAATCCATAAGCAATTGAGTACCATTCCTTTGCTACCATCCTAACGAAGTTGTGCGTGTACGAGAGTAGTATGGGTGCTGACATCGTATTGAGTGTATTCGCTCTACGAGAGTAACATTCCTTAAATACTTTAAAACAACGATTATCATCCCCGATAATTGTTGTTTTTTTGTTTTAGCTCAAAGTTTGCCTCTAATTGTCCTCATTAGGTGTATTTGGTATACTATTATTGTTATTTAACCATTTATTTAGGTCTTTAACAAACTTTAAATAGTACAAAAGTTTTATTAAGGATACAAACGGAGGCACAATCATTTTATCTCTATGATTATGATAACCATTTACTCGAACTACATACAGGTACAATTGAAGAGCGTATAGCAGGCTATAGCGATAATTTATAAGACAAAAACATCAGGGTATTTACTGTGGTGTTTTTGTTTGCTAAAATAATAAACAATATAAACGTGTTGACAATTTTAGTAAACGTTATATAATAATAGTGTGAGGAGTTGAGGGTATGAATTTATTGGAATTAAGCCTTAATGAGCTTAAACAGGGGTACCATGAGCAAAATCAACAATTGCATTGTAATTATTGTGATTGTGTATTTCCTTTGATGCAAAAGGAATCCCCAGAATTGATGGCAGCACATCTTAAAACACTGCACGGTCCAAATCATCTACAATTAATCCAATTGGATAGTAAATACAATACGTTAACGGAAAAACAGCGCGACTTATTAGTTGTTTTTAGCAGTGGAGCAAAAGATAAGGCGATTGCTACTGAAATGGGTGTATCACCCGCAACGATTCGTCACCAACGTTTTACATTTCGTGAGAAAGCAAAGCAAGCAAAATTGTATTTGGCAACGTATGAAATGTGTTTTGAGCAAACTGAAGTGTCGCTGTTAGCGGTGCCTGAACGAGCAATGGATGTTGATGTTGATGCGCGTTTTGCTATAACAGAGGAAGAGTATACGGCAACAGTCAAACGCTATTTTGATTTTAGCAATGACCGTTTAGAGTTGCGACGTTGGCCAAAACAACAAAAAGTTATCATCACACTTTTGCATCGTGTGATTGAAGAATTTCAGCACAACAAACACTACACAGATAAAGAAACGACAGCCCTTCTAAAAGATATTTACTTTGACTATGTGATATTGCGCCGCTATTTAATAGAATATGGCTTTTTAGATCGGACAGCAGATGGACGGACATACTGGCGTTGTTCTTAAAATTAAAGGAGGAAATTTAATGGATAATGAACGGAAAAAAGCGTTACAACGCGAATACAAAGAAATGACAACCTATTACGGTGTCATTCAAATAAAGAATAATCATAATGGTAAAATTTTTCTTGATACAGTCCCAAATACAAAGAATCGTTGGCATTTTTACAAGTTGAATCTTTGCAACAATTTTTACCGTCATACCGATTTGCAAACGGATTGGAATGAACAAGGTGAAACGGCATTCAGTTACGAAGTATTATGGGAGAAAAAGACAGATGATGTCATTGATATGAAGTTTGAGTTAAAGCAACTAAAAAAAGAATGGTTCGAAAAATTACAACCGTTTGATGAAAAAGGCTATAATAAGCCGTTGCGCGATTAATGTATATAAAGACTCTAAATTAGAAGTATAACTTGACTTAAAGAGAATTGAGGGCAAGAAATGATTAGACCTTTTAAACCAAGTGATTTAGATGAGCTGATGCTGATTTGGCTTAAAACAAATTGTGAAGCACATCATTATATTGCTAAAAGTTATTGGGAAAGTAATTTTGAAAACGTAAAAGAGCTGTTACCACAAGCCACTATTATGGTAGCTGAAAATAAGCAAACACATAAGATAGAAGGTTTTATTGGGACGATGGCAACTTTTATTGCGGGTATTTTCGTTGATAGCGCCAGCCAATCAAATGGAATCGGTAAGTTATTACTGGACTCAGCTAAGGCTCACAGTTCAGAATTATTGTTAGAAGTGTACCAAAAGAATACAAAGGCAATCGCTTTTTACCAACGTGAAGACTTTGTTATCACAGCAGAGAAACACGATGAAGACACAAATGAAGCGGCGTTAGTCATGAAATGGACGAAGACTAAGGACTAGCTATTTATATCAAAATAAGATAGGACATAAAGCACTGTTACGCTTATAATAGCGATAAGTAGTGTCTTTATGTTTTTTTGATGGCATCAAATAAGGCATTTGACAAAATTACCGTATTAAAAACGGTAACTTTAGCTGTATGGAAAAAATCTATTCTATACTATTATGTAATTAAGGGAGGGGAACAAAATGAAAGCGTTGTCAATGGATACAGACAGTCGGGAAAAACGCATCTTACAATATCTATTGAAAAAAGACGTCACGACAGTGAAACACATTGCTGAGTTTATGAATTTGTCTGAAAAGACAGTTTCCAATTCACTGAAAGTGATTGATGATTTTCTACAAGACTATAGGCTTTCAGTCGTTCGGAAACCTAAGATTGGCGTCTTTATTGACGGTGATTTAAAAGAGATTCGCAGCGTTATCAATGTGATGGACTATCAAACTAAAATGGTTCCCTCGACAAAAGAAGAACGCATCACTTTTATTTTTATCCAGCTAATTAAAGCAGAAGGCTATATTACAATGACTGATTTAGCAGAAGAACTTTATATCAGTCGAGGGACGATCGAAAGCGATTTAATTATCGTGGAGCGTTTGCTTAGACAAGAACGTTTTATACTAGAGCGTCGTAAAGGATATGGGATCAGGCTGACTGTCACAGAAGATGAAAAACGTCGTTTAACTTCATTGTTAATACATAACTTTTGGGGAGAAAATTGGCACCTATCAAAAGATGCAGAAAAAGCACGACAAGCATTTGAAATTATACCTGAAGAAGTTCAAAGTTTATTTTCAGAGGATAGTTTAAAGAAAATAATTAAAATTGTAAAAGCCTTTAGTGAAAGTAAACAGTTTAAGTTTACTGATTATGCTTTTCAATCGATTGTGATTCATCTAGCTATTGCAGTCGAACGAATTAAACAAGGTGAATACATCCATGATGAAGCTAAACATTTCTTGTCTAGCGATGATACCGATAGTATCGAAAAGGCACATTATTTAGCAAAAATGATTGAGGATGAATTGGCTATCATTATTCCCGAATCAGAAATATCATACATAACGATTCACTTAGCGGCAGCTTCTGATCACTTACTCACACCGAATAAACAAACGGATACAACAGACACTATCAAACGTTTACGTGGCATTATCAAACAACATTTCACGCATTCAAGTTACGATGGACAATTAATTGAAGGTTTGATGACACATATTCAATCTGCTATCAATCGGTTAACGTATGGTTTTAGTATTAAGAACCCTTATGTTGAAAGTATTAAATTCAACTTTACACACGCGTTTGAAGAAGCCGCTAGGTTTAAGGCGATTATCGAAAAAGAGTATTTTGTGATGATTGACGATGATGAAACAGCTTATATTGCGCTGCATTTTGAAGCGTTTTATGAACGGTTACCAAGTGCTAAAAAAGGCATATCAGCAGTACTTGTTTGCAGCACAGGATTAGGTTCAGCACAGTTACTAGCTGCACGGATTCGGAAGTATTTTCCAGATATTGATATTAAAGCAATTTATTCATTACAAGAGGAAATGGACAAGGATATTACATCAGATGTTGTCATCAGTACCATTTATCTGGAGTTCATGGATATGCCGACCATTGTTGTTTCACCGATGATGACACGCGAAGATATTAAAATAATGGAACAGAGTTTGGTGCAGTTAAAACATGCAACGCCTGCAGGGATTAATCCTTTTTTATCATTATTACGCGAAGAAAATTGTTATGCACAAGCTGACTTTAAAACAATGGAAGATGTGATTCAGGCGATTGGTACTGATTTAATTGCAAAGGGCTATGCGACAGAGGGTGTTATTGAGAGTGCGATTCAACGCGAAGTCCTTTCGTATACGTCGTTCAATGCATTAGCAACCCCGCATGCTGACCCACGTTTCATTCAAAAATCAAACATTGTTGTGATGACATTAGTTGAACCTCTTTTATGGGGTGACATCATGGTTGATAAAGTCTTTTTCATCGCTTTACAAAATGATCAAACATTGGACTTTGAGCGTGTGTATGAAGCCTTTTTCAATTTATTAGATAACGAACATAACCTCCAACAATTAACAGCAGCACGAACAAACGACACACTATATCAATTATTAATGAAGGGTGATACGTATGAAAGTTGAAGAAATTCTAAAAAAACAAAATGTTTTATTTGATTTACAAGGCACAAAAAAAGAAGAAGTCATCGGTGAGATCAGTCAAAAATTAGCACATGCTGGTTTTGTAGCAGATGCGGAAGTGTTTTTAGCGTCTGTACTAGAACGTGAAATACATGCCACAACTGGGATTGGCAATGCGATTGCTATTCCTCATGGTAAAAGTACCACAGTAACGGAATCCACGATTGTATTCGCGAGGACGTCACAGGATATTGAATGGGAATCATTGGATGATCAACCCGTTAACTTACTGATATTATTGGCAATCAGTGATGCGGATAAAACCGATGGTCATTTACGTTTATTATCCGAAATTGCCACAAAATTAATGGATGATGATATCGTCGCAGCATTGAAAGAAGCAACAACACCTGAAGCAGTACTTACAATATTAAGTAAAGGGGATGAATAATATGAAAAGAAAAGTAATCGCAATTACAGCATGTGCAACAGGGGTGGCTCATACATTTATGGCCGCTCAAGCGCTCAAGAAAGCAGCAAAACAAATGGATGTCCTTATTAAGGTCGAAACGCAAGGGGCATTGGGGATTGAGAATGCGCTCACTGAAAAAGATGCAGGAATTGCCGAAGTTGTTATCTTTGCAGTGGATACCAAAGTTCGTGACAAAGAACGTTTTGCTGGAAAACACATTTTAGAAGTACCTGTGAATGCACCAATTAAAGATGGTCAAAAAGTGATTCAAGATGCTTTAAATTTAGTTGATAACTAATACCACTAAAATAGGGAAATGAGGATGAAGATAATGATGAAAACAATTGGGAGTGAACTAAAAAAACACGTACTAACAGGGATTTCGTATATGATTCCATTGGTTATTGCAGGGGCAGTTATAATGGCAATATCACGCGTGGGTGGTTCTATTTATGGCATTGCAGATATTTGGGATGCGAAGCATGCTGAAAGTGCTAACAACTTAATTCGTTTGTTACATAGCTTAGATGGTTTTGGGGGCATGGCATTAGGGTTAATGTTCCCTGTAATCGCAGCTTTTATTGGGTACTCAATTTCCGATAAGTTAGCAATTGCCCCAGGTTTAGTTGCTGGGATGTTAGTAAAAGATATTGGTGCTGGTTTCCTAGGTGCTTTAGCAGCCGGTTTAATTGCAGGTTATACCTGTTTATTGTTAAAGAAATATGTAAAATTACCAAAAGCAGCGGCATCCGTTGTTCCCGTCTTTATCGTACCCGTATTTGGTACATTGATTACCGTTCTTTTAATTAACTACGTTGTAGGTATCCCGTTTGCAAGTTTAAATACAGGCTTAGAAAACTGGTTAAATGGTCTTTCAGGTACAAACCAAATTTTAATGGCAGCGATTATCGGTGGTATGGTTGGGTTTGACCTAGGTGGACCTGTTAACAAAGCAGCAGTCACAACAGCAATGGCATTGTTAACAACAGGGATCTATGCACCGAACACAGCGGCACAAGTTGCGATTATTATTCCACCACTTGGTTTAGGTTTAGCGACAATTTTAGCGAAACGTAAATATAACACAGAATTGCGCGAAGCGGGTAAATCTTCATTAGTAATGGGCTTTGTGGGTATCAGTGAGGGTGCAATTCCATTTGCAGTTGAATCACCACTAAAAGTTATGCCAGTCACTGTGATCGGTTCCGCAATTGGTAGTGCATTAGCAGTTGGTTTAGGTTCGGTTAATAAAGCGCCAATCAGCGGTTTTTATGGCTGGTTCACAGTTGAAATGTGGCCAATCTACGTTCTTTCTATCGCAGTCGGTACATTTGTAGTAGCAGGATTAACGATACTCTTACGTGGAAACCCAGTGATTGTAGATGAAGAAACAGTCATTGATGATATTGATGAAGCAGAGTGGGAAGCATAAATTAACAATAGGAGGTTATTATGACGAAAGCACATATTGTCAATCATACGCATTGGGATCGTGAATGGTACTTTACTTCAGCAGATTCATTAGTACTCAGTGAACAATTGTTTACAGAGGTGATTGAAGAGTTGTTAGCACATCCTGAAGCAACCTTTGTACTGGACGGACAGATTTCGATTTTAGATGACTACATGACGTTACACCCTGATAAGTTAGAGGCCATCCGCCAATTAGTCGCTGATAAACAATTGTTTATCGGCCCATGGTATACACAAACAGATGCCTTTTTTACGCAAGGGGAATCCATTTTACGCAATGCGATGATTGGGATTTTTGATAGTAAAAAATACGGCGATTATTTACCGATAGGTTATTTACCAGATACGTTTGGTTTCAATGCGCAAATACCGACTTTACTGAATCAAGTGGGCTTCAAATCATTGATTTTCTGGCGTGGGATTGATTTAGGTACACAAGTTACGTCACCTTATTTTAAATGGCGCGGCTTAGCAGAAAATCGAGAGGTAACGGCGATTAACATGCCCCATGGTTATGGTACGGGAATGTTGTTGGAAGCAAGCAGTGCTTTTGCTGAGGGACGTTTAGATCCTGCCATTGATTTTATTGCTGAACGGAGTCAAACGGAGGAAGTCTTAATTCCATCAGGGAATGATCAATTAAATATTATTCATGATTTTAGTGATAAAATCGCAGGGTTAAATGAAATTGGTCAACATGACTATCAAATGAGCACATATCAAGACTTCATAGCCTATGTTGAAACATTACCAGAATTGGAACAGTATCAAGGTGAATTTCGTGAGCCAAAATTGGCGCGTGTGCATAAAACAATTGGTTCAAGTCGGATGAACATTAAAGTAGCGAACTATCACATGGAACAGAAATTATTGAAGCGAATTGAACCGTTATTAGTCATTTCCAAAGCATGTGGCATCAATATTTCAGAACGATTGTTAATGTTAATTTGGAAAAAAGTGTTAGAAGGTCAAGCGCACGATAGTTTAGCAGGCTGTGTATCTGATGCTGTGGCAGAAGATATTATGCACCGAATGAAAGAGGCTAACGAAATGGCCGATAGTATTGAGAATACAATTGTTAAGAAAATTGCAGATGATTTAGCTTTAACAGATAAAGAAGTTATCATCTTTAACACAGACTTGACAGTATTCAACGGCTATAAAACAATCACGGTGATTACTGAAACAAAAGACATTCAATTTGTGAATCATCGAGATGCGACTATCATTGCAGAAGAATTTGTTGCCGCACGTGATAATATCATGCAAGAAACACCTAACGGTAATATCTTTATTCAAGAACCGGGTTACTTTATTTTAAAAGTACGTATTGCTGTGGAATTACCTGCTTTAGGCTATAAAGTGATTGAATTTGCAAATGCAGAAAAAGAACTGCAAACGATTGTACCCACTGATGCAAAGCAAATTGGAAATGAAAACTACACGCTTGTTTTCGAGAATAAGCAACTCAATTTACATTTAGCTTCTGGAAAAATTATCGAGCACGTGATTCAATTAGAGGATATTGGCAATAATGGCGACACCTATGATTTCTCACCTTTAGAAAACGAACAAGCTTTGTTATTAGGGTTTGATCATGCGAGAGTGGAAGAATCACCCACTTTCTCACGCTTGATTTTAACGGCAACCTATCAGTTACCACTTAATTTAGAACAACGTATCGATACACAAGAAACAGGCGAGGTTGCTGTGGAATTGACGATAGAACTAGCAACAGGCAGCTCAATTATTCAAAGCGCTTTACGTGTGAACAATCAAGTGGATAGTCATCGTTTACGTGTGTTGTTTCAAACAGACATTGCGAATGAACAAAGTATTGCGTCGTTGCCTTTTGGCTTTGTAACACGCGAAAATCATGACGTGCCCGATTGGGAAAAAAATTATGTTGAACGCCCAGTGAATATCGAACCGCTAGTTAAAAGTGTGTCGATGTCAGATGAAGAGAACGTCTTTACCGTTTTAACTAAAGGGATCAAAGAATATGAAGTGTCACGCCATCAAATTTGTGTGACGTTATTAGCGACAACCGGCCAATTAGGTAAACCCGATTTATTATATCGTCCAGGTCGTGCATCTGGTGATACAACAAAACGAGGTCATGTCTTTATTCCAACCGAAGAGTCACAATTACGTGGAGAGCATTGTTTTGAATTTGGTTTTTATGTGGCAGAAGCGGCGTTTGATGAACAAAACACTGCAGAATTAGCAGCAGCATATGAACAAGAAAATATTGATTATCAACATCAAACACTTAATTTTTTCTTGCATCGTATCGATAATAAAATTCAAAAATCAGAACGTTTACTGAATTTGGCACAACGGTTAGAAATCATCAGATTCCCAGATAATACGTTAGTAACAGCCTGTCACCCCTCATATTATGATGCGGATAGTTGGATTGTGCGTGTGCAAAACCCCACAAAGACAACCTTCCCGTTAGATACAAGCACGCTAGATTTGAGTAAAGTAACAGTCGTTAACGCCATAGAAACAAGACAAGAACAAAATTTTGAAGTTCCTGCGTATGATAGTTTAACGTTAAAAATAAAATTTTAGTTTGTTTGTTATTTTAAACTGTGCTATAGTTAAATGACTAATTAAATACGAAAACATTTCTAGGGTTCCGCGACAGTTTACTGTTGGCCTGGTCCGAGAGAAATGCGCAGCCGCTATGGGTGTGACACGGAAGGACAAAAGCCTGGGAGAAACGAATTTTCGTTTTTCTTAGGTTTTTTATTTTGATAGAGGAGGCGTTAAGCCATGAGTAAAAGTACGTTATTAATTGTGCTAGCAAGTTTAGCAGAAGTGGGTTGGGTCATTGGTCTAAAACATTCTACCAACGTATTGGAGTGGGGATTGACCGTTGTTTGTATTGCCGTTTCATTCGGACTCTTAATTAAAGTTAGCGAGACCAATGCTGTCAGTACATCATATGCATTGTTTGTTGGATTAGGAACATTAGGGACCGTTTTATCGAGTGTCTTTTTTTTCGGAGAACCAATGACAGTATTAAAAGCAGGACTATTAGTGATATTAATGACAGGTGTTGTGGGATTGAAATTAACATCAACAGAAAAATAGGAAGGATGTGTTACTGAAATGGCTTGGATAATATTAATTATTGGTGGATGTTTTGAAGTAGTCGGTGTGGCAAGTATTAACCGTTGGGTTAATAAAAAGAATATTAAGCACATGGTAGAATTAGTTATTGCTTTTGCCTTAAGTTTTGCGCTGTTATCGTATGCGATGAACACGATCCCAATGGGAACAGCTTATGCAGTATGGACAAGTATTGGTACAGCTGGTTCGGCAATCGTCGGCATGTTCTTTTTTGGCGATGCTAAAAGTGTAAGACGTATTCTGTTTATCACACTTATTATTGCTGCAACAGTAGGTCTAAAATTGATTTCTTAGCAGATGATATTGTTATCACTTTCGTGTAAAATAGAAAATGAGACATAAATCTGACAGTAAGGCTGTGACAAAATGAGTGGATACAATTATCGTCGTGCGTCTGGCGCAAAACGTGGGCGTACAACAGCAAAAACAAAAGCTTATGCAAAACCAACAAAGCTCCCTGCTAATTTTGTAGTGGTTGATTTTGAAACAACAGGATTAAGTGCGGATCGTAATCAAATTATTCAAATTGGAGCTGTAAAATATGCGAACGGCGAGCAAGTGTCGACCTATAGTAGCTATATTAATCCATTTGAAGCATTATCCGATACGATTGTACGTATCACAGGTATAACGGATGATATTTTAGCAGAAGCACCTGCAGTCGAAGATGTTTGGCCTGAATTTTTAAGTTATATTAACGGTGAAGTACTTGTGGCACACAATGCGTCGTTTGATATGAAATTTTTACTGGCGACATCGCAAGATTTACGGTTGGAATCAATTGTTTATGAAGTAATTGATACAGTGCCATTAGCACGGAAATTTTTTGATACACCGAATCATAAATTAGAAACGTTGAAGGATTACTTAGGTCTTGAACATCAATCACATGACGCATTAGAGGATTGTATTGTAACAGGTAAAGTCTACATGAACTGTTGGCATAAAACACCTGAAAAACAGCGAATCGGGACTGTAGGTACTAACATTAAACCAGTAGTACCACCGCAAAGTGATACGTTTGAAACAGATGAATTACGTTTATATCAAAGTATTAATGTGTTTCTACAGGGACAACGGATGGCCAGCTTTTTTGCGATGAAACATGTGAGTAAAACGCTCAGTTTGGATGGTTATTATCCATTTGCGCGCATTACTTATAATTCGAAATCTCGTTTTATTAGTTTGCGGGGGAATATTGACGCTTTTCAAGTAATGTACCCTTCAGCACCCACAATGGTTGCACCAGCTTCTGATTGGGGTGACTTCCGCGTTACCTTGGCAGATATGGCAGATGTTTTGACGTATCGGGATTATATTCTGGATCAATACTTCCAAACAGTAGCGCGCTTGCAAGCTGATATTCGCGCTGAGAAAATTGTTGAAGCGGATTGGCGTAAATTCCAAGCACAAAAACGCTTGGTTGATACGGCCTGTGGTAATTAAACAGAAACAGTTACAACAAGTGAACATCTCTTGTGTGTAACTGTTTTTTGTTTTGTTTATGTTTAAGGTAAAGTGGTTTTTGACAGCGGTTACATTAGTTGCTATGATGGTGTTGTACTAAGGGTAACAGATAAGTAAAGTCTTTTATGATAAAGTTAAAGGAGAGATGTTGATGAAACGACCAATTATTATTGATACGGACCCAGGGATTGATGATGCAATCGCGATTGCCATTGCAACAGCATCTGACGCCTTAGATGTTAAGCTCATTACAACAGTTGCAGGCAATGTTAGTTTGAGTAAAGTGACAAATAATGCCTTGAAATTATTGGCGCTTTTTAAAAAGGAAATACCGGTAGCAAAAGGTGCAAAACAGCCACTTTTACGAGCGCCTGTTGATGCGAGCGAAGTGCATGGTGAAACAGGGATGGACGGTTATGACTTTCCAAAACAAGCCGATCATTTATTAATGAAAGAGGATGCCGTCACAGCAATGTATCAGCTATTGAGTAAAGCGGAGGAGCCGTTGACCATTGTTGCGATTGGACCTTTAACTAATATCGCCTTATTATTACGTACACATCCAGAAGTATCGAGTAAAATAGCTGAAATCGTGTTGATGGGCGGTGCACTTGGCCGAGGAAATAAAGGTATTTTAGCTGAATTTAACATTGTCGTCGACCCAGAAGCCGCACGTATTGTGTTCGAAAGTGGTCTGCCAATTGTAATGGCGCCGTTAGATGTTGGACTAAAAGCACTTGTTTATGCTAGTGATAGCGAAGAAATTAGACAAATGAATGCGACAGGTGAAATGATTTACCATATTTTACAGCGTTATCGTAATGTACAAGCAGTGAACGGTTCGGCGATGTATGATGCGTGTGCCATCGCTTATTTACTCGTACCGGAAATATACCAAACGGTTGATGCCTATGTTGCGATTGAAACGCAAGGTGAGTATACTGCCGGTGCAACGGTTGTCGATCTAGCAGGGAGTATGGGGAAAACCCCGAATGCTAAAGTTTGTGTTGATATCGATAGTACCTTGTTTAAAAAATGGTTGATGGAAAGTTTACGTAAATGTTAACATTACATTAGTTTAGAACAAGAAAATATTGAAATAACACAAACAATTTGTACTGGACATGCCGAACCAACATTAGTGCAACGTGCATCACAACAATACGGTAAGTTTTTTTAGCGAGCTGTACTTTGTACACAACAGCTAAACCCTGTGCGATTTATTGGAGTAATGTAGGTACGATTGTATACTCAATGACTGAAAAAAGATTGTTAGAGTTAACAGGTGATGCGGAACAAAATCCGACATTTGATTTACCCTGTCGTGAGGTTTTAGCGAGAGGGCAAAAAGATATCGTTGTTCTAGGACCTTTTACAGAAATTGAAGATGAAGTCGCCGCAGTGCATCAAGGGTATTGGGATTAATTTGAAGAATAATGAAAGCGACCGCTCTTTTAGAGGAGAGCGGTTGTTTTGTTTATATATCTTTATATGAGAACAAATTATGTGTCTTATTATTTGTTAAAAGCGCATTCAATTCCAGTGAAAAATCATCGCGCTATCCACTAATTTGATCGGAATAAAAAGCTTTTTTAGATTGAAATTGGTTAAGATATTTTAAGCGATATAGTTGATCTAGTCATATCATATTTATAATGTAATTCTTTTAAACGAGGGTACTTGAGTTGAAGCATGCTATTCGAGTAGCTTTCTGTTGTTCTTTTTCAATTAACAGTTGTTCTTGGCGTTCTTTTTCCTGTTACTCGAACGTTTCCTTATGGATACGTTGTTGCAATGCTAGTTTTTGATTGGAATGCTAGTGATTAATTGTGGTCAATCAGTTTCAACAATTTTGAAATTGCTTTAATTGAGGGCTGCTAAATAAAATACAAAAAAGCAACTCCCGGCGTATTAACGGAGTTGCTTCTTTTTTTACTATTTAATGGCTTCTTTTGCTAATAAGAGTGTACCTGTAATCCCGGCGTTGTCACCTAAGTCACAATAAACGAGATAATCTTCTAACGGAGGTGTTGCATAATAACCATTCATCAATTCAGCAAAATACTGACGCATATTAGGGTATAACTGTTCTTGCTTGCTGACACCTCCACCAAAAATAATGATTTCCGGTGAGAGTGTTAAGGTATAGTTGACTGCTGCTTGAGCAAGATAAAAGGCTTCGATATCCCATGCTGGATGATCATTTGGTAGTTCAAATGCTTTTTGTTGGAAACGTCCTTCAATGGCAGGGCCTGCTGCGAGGCCTTCTAAACAATCGCCATGATACGGACATACCCCATCAAAATGATCGTCGGGATGACGTTTAACAACTAAATGGCCCATTTCAGGGTGGCTAAAGCCTTCAATCACTTTGTTGTTAATCACAACACCGCCACCAATACCGGTTCCCACTGTTAAATAAATACAACTCTCTTTTCCTTTGGCAGCACCGTGTTTTAGCTCGCCATAGGCAGCAGCATTAACATCGGTTGTAAAGGCGATAGGAAGGTTATAACGTTCTTTTAGAGCACCTAACAAATTAAATTTTTTCCAAGCTGTTTTGGGTGTTGATGTGATATAACCGTAAGTTGGTGATTTTTTATTCACATCAATCGGGCCAAATGATCCGATGGCAAGTGCATTTAACGTGTAGTTATCAAAAAAAGTATACACAGCATTAAGTGTTTCTTCAGGTGTTGTCGTGGGTAGTGAAATACGTTCGACAATGTTTAACTCTAAATCTGAGACGGCACAGACAAATTTAGTGCCGCCAGCTTCAATTGCTCCAAGTAACATAACATTCTCTCCTTTAGTCGTTCACCGACGCTGATTTTGTCCAAAGCAAGCTGTTGATTTCAGCTGGTTCAAGTATAGCAGATAATGGTTTTTCGTGCGGTGTTTCAATCAAGGTACAACGTGACGGTGTGTAACCTGAAATTTTAATTTCAAGTGGAGCGGCTGCTGTATTTGAGAGGTTGAAACCACGTGTCACGATTTCTGTTTGATGTTCTTTACGTTTTAAAGCAGTCAATGCGTAGGCAGAACTATCAATCGTTAAATAAGCAGCTTTAGGCGCCCAACGACCATTGTGTACAGATGTTTGAGCAACTGTAAATGGAATTTGGAAGTTTTGACCGTCATGGAACGTACGATTTTGGTCATCGGCACCATGGAACGCCAAGGCAAAAGCAACGGTTTGTTCACCCATACATTGTGCTTCAGGTGTTGGGAAGTAACCCCAGTCACCCAGCTCACCGACTGAACGATGTAAGGTTAAAGCGATTGTTGTGTTGTCCGCTAGAATTTCATATTCATTTAAGCCATAGTTTGAAACAGTCATACCATGTGTGGCATCTTGTACGTTAACAAATGAATGTTGATGTTGTGGATTCATTGGGTTTTCCCACGAAGCACTCACGCCGTTTGGACGTTCAACAACTTCAAAAATACTCTCAGCGTAGTGTTTATCTGTTGTAATATTTGTTGGGAACAACACGCGCAAACGATGATCTTTCATTTGGTTATCAAAGTGTGTAGAGAACTTCAATTGACGACTGCCTTGTTCAAGACGAATTTTCGTTGTTAATGTAAACGGTGCTAGTTCTTTGCTACGTTGTGCTTTACGTTGACGCATTTCAACAACAGCTTTCATTTCCTCTGCCAATGTTTCGTCAGCTGAAACGGGAATCATCAATGTTTGTGTTAACGTAATTTCACCGATTTTTGTTGTGTTGATAGCGACTGTCGTTGTAGCAGGGAAGTCATGTGCATAAATCGCTTGGTCGCCTTCAGGCTGTTTAAAGATATATTCATTGGCAATATCACCGACATTTTCGTAAGTTAATACGTTTGGATAGGTAATGCTTGTTGTCTTATCAGTTACAGTTAATTGACCATTGCTTTCAACTTTAACGTGAAGGAATTCATTTTCTAAGCGATTGTCGGCTTCTGATACAATCGTTGGTAAAGTAGAAGTTGTATTTTGACCCACTGTTAACGCTAAACTTTCCCAAGAAACAGCAGGCATATCCGTCACAACAACTCGAACTTTGACATAAATTGCCATGAAAGGTACGCGGAACGCGTCTTTAGGCAAGTCGTAGTTGAAGCGAACCTCATGCGATAAAATTTCAGCTGCAACAGCTTGTCCTTTTGCATCTATCACTGTCAATTCAGGCAAGGTCTCATTCTTTAATTGCGCATAAAGTTCTTCTGGCACACCTTGAGAAAATGGTAGGCGTTTCCATTCGATTTCAGTTTCAATTGTTCCCGTTTTAGCACTACCTGCTGTGTTAAAGACCACAAAGGGTTTGCTATCAGTTGGGAAGAGGCTGGTATCGATGGATGCTGTTAAACTTTCAACCGCTTCGCTTGCCAAGAATTTTCCAACTTCTAACGCTTTATCGTAACGTGTGATCATTTCTCGGTGGACTTCATCCACACTACAGCCACAAATACTATCATGTGGGTGGTTTTGCATTAATAATTTCCAAGCATAACGCAATTGATCGTGTGGGTATTCACCAGTCACATCAAATGCCATCGTTGCTAATGGTTCTGTGATATTTTCTAGTTGGCGTTGAACATCCGTATTTTTTTGTTTGAGGTAAATACGAGCAGAGGCAGTGTTTGCCAGTGTGTACCAACCATCTGTTTCTTGGCTTGTTAACTCACCTGAAACGGTGCTTAAATCAGCGGGCACATCGTTCATCACAGCTTCTAAGTATTCGTCAAAGCTGCTGTGGATGAATTCATAATCATCGTATAAATCATTGGCAACCTTGATGGCATCCGTTACATCCATTTGTACCGGTTGGTGATCGACACCATTCATCATTAAGATATGATCGGTTGAAGTGAATTGTTCCGCATCAGCTAATTTTTCTTTCCAGAAAGCTTGAGCTGCTTCTTTTTCCACGGGGATTTCATTACCATTGCTGTACCAGTTAGCAAAGAGGAGACTGAAAATTTTCGATTTATCAGCACCTTCCCACCACATTTCAGAGAATTGTGACGTATATTTCTCATCGTTAATGACTACGTTGTTAAAGCCAGTGGGTTTAACACCACGTCCGAAAGCAGCAGCTTCAATGCCGCCTTCTTTCATCATCTGAGGCGCTTGTCCCATGTTACCAAACGTATCAGGGAAATAACCAAGCATCACAGGATCGCCCCATTTACGACTTTCTTCTAGGCCAACCAACATGTTGCGGGTATTAGATTCGCTACTGATTAAGAAATCATCTTGTAAGATATAAAACGGACCGATTTTTAACTTACCTGCTGTAATCGCTGCTTGGACTTCTTCACGTTTTTCAGGGCGGACTTCTAAATAATCGTCAATCGCAATCGTTTGACCATCCAAATGAAAACTGTGGAAATCAGGATTTGTCTTAAAGAGGTGGAGTAAGTCATCCATCAAAGCGACTAAACGCATATGATGTTGTTCGTAGGCCATGTACCACTCGCGATCCCAGTGGCTGTGCGAAATAATATAAACTTTTTTAGTTGTCATTGTTCGTCTCCTTTTTCAGTGCGCTTAGGCAGTGATTTTAATATCGTAATAATCCATTAATAATTCACAGAACATCATGTTTGCCCATGAGAACCACTCACGAGTGTAATTGTTTGCATCGTTGACGTCGAAACCTTCATGCATTAAGTTTGTGCCACCATCGTTATCAACTAACATATCTAAAATACGTTTTTTATCTGCTTTATCGGAGGTAGTTAAGCCTTCAATTGCAAGTGCAATCGGCCAAATATAGTTTTCAGGCGTATGAGAACTACCGATACCTTTGGCATTTTTACCTTCGTAATAGTAAGGGTTTTCACTGCTTAATAATGTTTTACGTGTTGCCAAGTAAATGGGGTCATCTTGTGCACAATAACCTAAGTAAGGTGCTGCCATCAGGCTTGGTACATTTGAATCGTCATGAATGGAATGGTTACCTAATCCATCAACTTCAAAAGCAAAGACTGTTTCACCCGCTGCATTTGCAACTTGAGCATATTCTTTAATCCCCGCATCAATTTCATTTTTAAGTTTTGTCACACGGGCAACAACGTCGGGTTGCGGCAATAAATCAGTGTAAATTTCTTCTAAGTAACTCAATACAACCACGGCAAACATATTTGAAGGCACTAAGTAACCGTATTTACACACATCATCACTTGGACGGAAGCCAGACCATGTCATGCCTGTTGGTCCAACGGGAGTGCCGCGACCGTCATGTGTTAATGTATCTTCAACACGCGTTGTGTCACGTTCGAACGTGTAAGGCGATTGATCATGATTTTGTTCAGTTTCCCACACCTTCAAAATTTCAGTGATACCGCTTTCAAATGAAGCGTCAAATTGATCACGACGGCCTGTTTCTTTATAGAGAAGGTAAGCGAGCTGAATCGGGTAACATAATGAATCAATTTCATATTTACGTTCCCAAATCCAGGGGTTCATTTCGGTGTGATCCGTTTGATGTCCTGCGTTGTTAGCTTCTTCATTAAAGGCATTCGCATAAGGATCAAGGTTAATGTAACGGAATTGACGTTTTACTAAGCCTGCAATCATTGCTTGCAAATCGTCATCTTCTTTAGCGATTGCTAAGTAAGGGCGAACTTGAGCTGTTGAGTCACGTAGCCACATGGCAGGAATATCACCTGTTAAAAGAAACGTCGAACCATCGTCAAAGCGTTTAACTGTTGTAAGTAATGTGTTGGCAAAACATTTATTGAAAATCTCCGCCCAACGTGGGTTTTCTGCTTCTGCGCGTTTTGTCATATCATCCATAAATTGTTGTACTGATGTGGGTACTGTTGTGTAAGTCATTAAAAAACACTCCTTTTATTTGATATATCATTATTTACATTTTTAATTATATGGTATATCATTTAATTTGTCTAGCGCTTTCATTGTTAATTTTTAATAAACTTAATTGGCGATTCTGGCAGTGTCTTTTGAGGGAAAGTGTTAATAATATACCAATGGTATGATAAAATGAAATAATAGTATATCAAATGCGATTGGGTGAGAGGAGAAACGAGTAATGAAGCAACCATTGTATCAACAAATATTAAATGATTTAAAAGCAGACATTACAGCGGGAACTTATTTGCCAGAAGATAAATTACCGACTGAATTGGAGCTTTCCGAGCGTTATGGGGTAAGTCGTATCACATCAAAGCGCGCATTGGTCGAATTAGAAAATGAGGGGATGATTTATCGTTTGCGTGGCAAAGGAAGTTTTGTTTGTGCCAAAGATGGCTTAACAGAAGAAAAAACCGTCGCAAAAACGGATATTCTCTTTATTATGCCTTTTCCACACAATGCAGGTTTAGGAGATTATACGCAAGGGATGTTGCGCTGTTTAGAAGAAACGTCTTATCGTTTACAAGTACAGCCACACCAGTATCTTTCTTCTACTGATGTTGCAGAGATTGTGGCGCAATATGCCGGCATCATTTATTATCCAACGAATAACAGTTCGGATTTGGAGTTGCTTTACGGCTTACATCTCAATGCATTACCAACCGTTTTATTAGATAAAGAATTTGAGAGTTTACCATTTAGTGCAGTCGTTGCGGATAACCAACAAGGTGGTTTTGAAGCGACACAACATTTAATTGCACAAGGGCATCAGCAAGTCGCATTTGTAAGCACTGAACATCTGGGTGAAGTGTCATCTGTACGCGAGCGTTACTTCGGTTACATGAAGGCGTTACATGCAGCGGGGGCCACACAGCCCATCCACCTCAAAAAAACGGGAACGGAAGAAGTGAGTATTTACTTAGAACAGGTGACGCGTCAATTGCTTGATCAAGGCATCACAGGGGTCATTGCGGAAAATGATATTATCGCTATTCAATTAATCAATACAATGAAACAAATGGGTTACCAGGTACCAGCTGATTTTGCAGTCGTTGGTTTTGATAACATTCAAGCAGCGAGCCTATTGGAACCTAGTTTAACAACGATTTCACAAAAATTTGAAGAGATGGGTACGATTGCCAGTCAAACGCTGTTGGCAGAAATTAGTCAGCCAACTCAAGTGAAGGAGAAGCACATCGTGCCGGTCGAACTGATTGTACGAAAAAGCAGTCAGATAGAGAGCGGAGGATAAGGGATGTTACACATAGAGGATTTATTGCAAATAGATACAAGACAAGGGACGAACAATCAACACACGTTTTCACACGGGAACTGCTTACCTTATACAGGCGTCCCTTTCGGGATGAACCATTTTGTGGTACAAACAGCAGATCAACGCGGTAGCTGGTATTTTAACCCGCATGATCGCACATTCCAAGGCATTCGTTTAACGCATCAACCCAGCCCGTGGATGGGTGATTTTTCACAACTTTTATTAGCACCAACGGTAGGTCACGTCGTAAAGAGTGATTTATTCCATCATCAAAGCAGCTATCGTACAGAAGAAGCGGTATTTTCACCGTTTTATCTTAAAGTGAAACAAGAACGTTATCAAATTACAACAGAATTTAGCCCAACGACATACGGTGGTGTCTTACAAAGTCGTTACCTCAAAAATTCACAACCAGGATTATTCATCCGTTCGCAAGGGCCGAGTGAAATAGCAGTAGATGTTGCAAACAAAACAGTACGAGGTTATATTACAAATGCTTCAGGTAGTGAGGATAAAGACTTTAAAATGTACTTTACACTTCGTTTTGACCAAGCGATTGATGCGGCAACGACAGGGTATTACACAGATGATGCCTTGGTGCCGAGTACAACGTATGCTGGAACGGATCCGATTTTTGACATTCGTTTCCCAGCAGCAGAAACACTTACAACACATTTAGCAACGAGCTTTTTATCACAAGACCAAGCGGATTTAAATCTCTCACGCATTGAAAATGATTCATTTGATACGATCAAGCAAGCCGCCGCTGATAAATGGTTGAGTTATTTAAATAAAATTGAAATTGAAAATCGTAATAAAGAGCAAATCAAAACGTTTTATGCGTGCTTGTACCGTACGTGCTTATTCCCACAAAAATTTTACGAATTAGATGAAGCAAACCAACCCCAACATTACAACACACTTGCGAAAAAAGTACAGCCAGGTTATTTGTATACAAACAATGGTTTTTGGGATACTTACAAAACGGTGTATCCTTTGTATTCTTTAATTGCACATGAGGAATATGAAGAGATGTTACAAGGTTACCTACAATCCTACCGTGAAGCGGGCTTTTTACCGAAATGGTTATCGCCAGATGAACGTGGGATGATGCCAGGTACACTGATTGATGCTGTGATTGCCGATGCTGCTGTCAAAGGTCTTGCCACTGATTTAATGCCAGAATTTTTAGAAGGTATGTTAGCAGGAGCAACAACAAAAAGTGCCTCTGGAAACTACGGCCGTCGTGGTACGCTCGATTACTTGAAATACGGTTATGTGCCACTCGATTATCATGAAAGCGTGAATCATACCTTAGATTATGCCTACAGTGATTTCTGTATTAGCCAAGTGGCGCGTGTATTAGGCAAAGGGGATATACAAGCAACGTATCAAAAACAATCACGCAATTTCCTTAACATCTTTGATGCGAACACTGGTTTTATGCGAGCAAAAGACAAAGAAGGTAATTTCCGTCATGACTTTAAACATGACCGTTGGGGCTTAGATTATGCTGAGGGCTCAACATGGCAAAATGGTTTTGCGACGTACCATGACTTTGCAGCGTTAATCGCTGCTTATGGGGGCGAACGTGCCTTCTTTGATAAGTTGACCACGTTGTGTAACACGCCACCGACTTATGGTGTAGAGGGCTATGGTTTTGAAATACATGAGATGAGTGAAATGGCAGCCGTTGATTTTGGACAAGTGGCATTATCAAATCAACCAAGTTTCCATCTGCCTTATTTATTCAACTATGTGGGTAAACCAGCTTCTACACAAGTAGTTGTGAAACAATTAATGACAGAACTCTTTAATGCGGGCTGGGATGGTTTCCCAGGCGACGAGGATAATGGCAGCATGTCAGGTTGGTATATCTTTTCGAGCTTAGGATTCTATCCGGTATGTCCAGGTTCTGGCGAATATGTGTTAGGGATCCCATTGTTTGATAAAGCAACTGTTCACTTAGCTAATGGCAAAACGCTTGTTGTTGAGGCGGCTGGCAACCAGGCACACACGAACTTTGTGAGTGAAGTCGCATTAAACGAGACACCCCATACAGCCTTAGCTATTCAACATGAAAGCTTAATGGCAGGTGGAAACCTCAAGTTTACGATGGCTTTAGCACCAGTAGATCGTGAGTATAGTAACGCAGAAAAACCATTTTCATTAACAACTAATCATTAGTTTTAAACACATGCTGGAAGCGGTATAATACGTGTTTGTGCTGTAAAAATCACAAATGTGTGTTACCCTTTTTCAGCGTGTTTTTTTAATTATGTCATCATACCTATAATTTGTAATGATATACCTATACTTTGTGACTTACTTTTCAGTGCGTAAATTATTATGATAGTTATAGAAGTAAGCGCTTCATTTATGGGGGAGGTGGAAAAATGAAAAAAAAGCTAAAAAAGTGTTATAAACATCGTGCATTAATATTTATGGCATTACCAGGTTTTATATGGATGATCTTCTTCTTCTATATTCCTGTATTAGGAAACATTGTTGCCTTCAAAGATTTCCGCTATTCGCCAGACGGCTTCCTTGCCAGTTTGAAAAATAGCCCATGGATCGGATTTGATAACTTTAAGTTCTTGTTTTCTTCGTCAGATGCCTATCTAATTACAAGAAATACATTATTGTATAACATTGCGTTTATCCTGATTGGTTTGGTATGTGCGATCCTCTTTGCAGTTGTATTGAGTGAAATTCGCTCACGTAAGATGATTAAGATTTATCAAACATCAATGTTACTGCCTTACTTTTTATCATGGGTAATTATTGGTTATTTTGTATACGCTTTCTTAAGCCCGGACAAAGGACTCCTTAACTCAATGATTACATCATTCGGTGGTGAAGCAATTAACTGGTATAACGAACCGAAATATTGGCCGTTTATCTTAATTGTACTCGGTGTATGGAAATCCGTTGGTTACAGCAGTATCATCTACTTCGCAGCGATTATGGGTATTAACCCAACATACTACGAAGCAGCAATGGTTGATGGTGCAACTAAGTGGCAACAAATTCGCCACGTTACTTTACCACAACTGATTCCGTTAATTACAATCTTATCAATTCTTTCAGTGGGTAATATTTTCAAAGCGGATTTTGGACTGTTTTACCAGGTAACACGTAACTCAGGGGTGCTTTACGAAGTAACTTCTGTACTAGACACATATGTTTACAACGGTTTAGCAAACACAGGAGATATTGGAATGGCTGCTGCAGCTGGATTGTATCAATCAGTTGTTGGGTGTGTTCTATTAATCGCTGCGAATGCAGTCGTGCGTAAGCTAGATGATTCATCAGCATTATTCTAAAAAGAAGGAGAGACGAACCTATGCGTAAGAAAAAAATACAAAAAGTGGGAGTACGTTCCTTCGGAAAAAAAGCTGATATATTCTTTAATGTGTTTCTAGCGTTGTTTGCCTTATCATGCGTATTTCCCTTTCTTTTCGTAATAATCATCTCACTGACAAGTGAAAACTCTCTCGTAACGAATGGTTATTCATTATGGCCATCCGAGTGGAGTTTAGATGGTTACCGCTATTTAGCGGATCTTAAAGAGCAATTGCTCCAATCATTATTTGTGACTGTGATGGTAACAGTTGTAGGGACGTTGATTAATACAACGTTCACATCAACTTATGCCTATGCAATCTCACGTCCAGACTTTATCTTACGTAAATTCTTTACAATCGCTTGTTTAATCACAATGCTTTTCAGTGCCGGAATGGTACCAAACTACATTGTTATGACATCGATGTTGGGTTTAAAAGATACAATTTGGGCATTGATTTTACCGATGGCTATCAGCCCGTTCAATATCATTGTAATGCGTACGTTCTTTAAACGAACGGTGCCAGATGCAATCATTGAATCTGCACGTATTGATGGTGCGAGCGAGTTGCGTATTTTCGGTCAAATTGTTTTACCTTTAGCAGTGCCTGGGATTGCAACCATTAGTTTGTTTGCAGCACTAGGATTTTGGAACGATTGGTTCAATGCTTTGTTATACATTCAAAGCGACAATTTAGTTCCATTGCAATACCTTTTAATGAAGATTCAAGCTAACATTGAGTACATGACACAAAATGCGAGTATGAGTACAGCATTGAGTAGTGGTGCTCAAGCGATACCAAAAGAAGCAACACGTATGGCAATGGTAGTAATTTCAACGTTGCCGATTGCTTTAAGCTATCCATTCTTCCAAAAATACTTTGTAAGTGGCTTAACAATTGGTGGCGTGAAAGAATAAAAAAATTGGGGGTATAATGATGAAAAAGTGGAGTAAAGTCGTTGCAACATCATTAGTGACAGTTTTAGCAGTAGGAGCATTAGCAGGTTGTGGTAGTTTATCGGGGGATAAAAAAGCAAAAACAACTGATAAAGGGGATACACCAACATTGTTAATGTACCAAATTGGTGATAAACCAAAAAATTACGATCAATTAATGGAAATTGCTAACAAACGCATTGAAGATAAAATTGGTGCGAAAGTAAACATTCAGTACATTGGTTGGGGTGATTACGAGCAAAAAATGTCTGTAATTGTATCTTCTGGAGAAAATTATGATATTGCGCTTGCTAAAAACTATGTAACTAATGCTCAAAAAGGTGCATACGCTGACTTGACTAAGTTATTACCTGAAAAAGCAGAAGCTGCTTACAAAATGCTCGATGAGTCATACATCAAAGGTAACACGATTGATGGCAAAATGTACGCATTCCCTGTAAACGCAAACATCTTTTCACAACAAATGTTAACATTTAATAAAAAATTCGTTGATAAATATAACTTAGATATTAGCAAAGTAAAAACATATGCTGATGTTGAACCATTATTAGAAACGATTAAAGAAAAAGAACCTAAAGTAATGCCAATCGCAGTCGGACAAGGTTTCCGTGCTGAAGCAGGTTTTGATTTTGCTTTAGGTAATGGTTTACCGTTTGGTGTTGATCTAAATGGTGATACTAAAAAAATCATCAACCCATTTGAAGAAAAAGGGATGATGACAGCTTACCAAACGTTACATGATTTCTACAAAGCGGGTTACATTGCAAAAGATGCGTCTACAAGTAACACAGAGTATCCGTTGGATTCATCAACTTGGTTCGCTCGTCAAGAAACACAAGGACCCTTTGATTATGGTGATACAATATTAACGCAAGCAGCTGGTCAAGAGCTTGTTTCTAAAGCTATTTCTGTACCATTGAAAACAACTCAAGCTGCTCAAATGGCAAGTTTTGTTGTTTCAAGTGGTTCTAAAAACATCGACAAATCAGTTGAATTCTTAGGTTTGTTAAATTCAGATCCAGAATTGCTTAATGGCCTTGTATTAGGTGTTGAAGGCGAAGCGTGGGAAAAAGTTGGAGATGATCGTTCTAAATTATTAGAAGGTTACCAACCAAACATGCACATGGCTGCATGGAACACTGCAAACAACAAGATTTTATATGCAGATGAAACAATTACAGACAAACAAATCGAAGCGCGTGATAAATCGATTGAAGATGCAATTGAATCGCCAATTCTTGGTTTTGTCTTTAACACAGAAACAGTTAAAAACGAAATCAGTAACTTAAACAACGTGATGAGCCAATACCTTGATGGCTTAAACACAGGAACATTAGATCCAACAGTTGCAGTACCAGAAATGAACAAAAAACTGGAAACAGCTGGCTTCTCTAAAGTTCAAAAAGAAATGCAAAAACAATACGATGCTTTTATGGCAGAAGCTAAATAAGCGTATTCGTAGCTAAATCGAATGACAGGATGCGCAAGTTTCCTGTCATTTAGTTTATTTGCTGAATATGTATTACGAACGAATATATCTATGCTAAAATTAAGCAGCAGAGTGGATATGAGAAAAGGGGAATAACAATGATTGGTGAAATGTTAGAAAATGTCTTTATACGGTGTTATGTGATAATTAAGTTGAATTTATACTTCATATTATTGACAGTGATGGGGTTAATTGTTGTTGGAATCGGCCCGGCCTTTTTAACAATCAATCAACTTTTCACAGAACATGAATGGGATTATAAAAAAATAACTTGGAAGAATGCCTGGTTAACCTATAAACAAAACTGGAAACGTGGGAATGCTTTATTTGGAATTTATGCGGGACTTAGTTTATTTATTGGCTATAACCTTTATTTATCAGTGCAAGTTCAAGGTATCTTATTCCTCGTAATAGATTTTTTACTTGTTTTTGTACTCTTCTGTCTGTTTGTTACTTACAGTTACAGTTTAGTGCTACACAGTCGCTTTGATATGGGGCTAGCGAATTTGATTAAATTAGCGTTTATCACATTTTATTCGAATTTTTTCATGCTTGTTAAATTGATTTTTGGAATTGGGATTGTATTATTTATTACGTACAAATTCCCAGGATTAATCATGTTTGCAACGATGGCATTAATTCAAATCATCTGCATATTTACAGCAAAACAGTGGGTATCAATTATTGAGGATAAACTTGCAGCGGACGATGAATAATATGAAACAAACAAACTTGATGAATACTTTATTACGTATCTATGCAGTGGTGATGATTATAATCATCACTCTTTTTACGTTAATTGTAGGGTATACAATTTTCCAAACATATGTAGAAGATGCCCAAAAAGATAATGAACAAACGGCGAATTTTTTAACGGATACAGTTAATAATCTTGAACAACAGACAGACTTAATTGTTGATAATTTATTAAATGATAGTAAAAGCATTGAAAATCTTTATGAGTATTTTAACCTTGGGCATGCAGAATATTTGCGAGCTACTCTTAAAAGAGAAGGGACAGAACAACGTTATTGGCCACAAATGGTGAAGCAATTGTACCAGCTTCAAATAGGTATTGGTGGTATCCAAGTCTCGTTAAATGATTTTGATGAGACTTATTATTCAAATCAATCTAAAAAAGCTGGTGAAAAAATTAAGGCGTTACCTCAGCCTAAAAATCAATTAGTTATTAGCAAACCGATTACCCAAACAGAAAGCATTAATAGTACGGGGACTTTTTCGTTGATTGCGGATGAGGCGATGATTAAAAATATTATCACCTCAATGAGCGGCGCTCGGCAACAACAGATTCTGATTTATTCACAAACTGACCAGTTAATGTATAGCTATACTGGCAATAAAGTCACGAAACCACTTGATGCACGTAAAGATTTAAAAAGTATCATTTCCTTGAAAGAGAATGTGTTAGACGATAACTATTTTATGACACAAAATGCAAGTGGTGCGAATTTAAAAGTCGTTGTTTTAACACCCAAAAATATTATCTACGAGGCAGCTTTTAAAAACTACAGTTGGATTTTAATGGGAAGTTTATTATTAGATGGTATTTTATTGATTATTTTATTCCGTACATTTGGCGCTTATAGTCGTCAAGTCGAGGATATATTAGTGACGATGAATCATGTGACTGACAGTAATCTATCGGTTCGGATAAATGAAGAGAATAAGCAACGTGAGTTGAAAGAAATTGCCGTCGGCATCAACCTGATGTTGGATGATATTAATCAGCAGGTGAAAGATATTTATTTGCTAGAAATAGAGCAAAAAGATGCGCACATGAGGGCATTACAGTCACAGATTAACCCACATTTTTTGTATAATACGTTGGAATATATCCGCATGTACGCAGTGAGTGAAGGGGTTGATGAGTTAGCTGAAGTTGTATACTCATTTGCGAGTTTACTTCGGAATAATACGATGCAAGAAAAAACGGTGACGCTACAAAGAGAATTAGAATTTTGTGAAAAATATGTTTTCCTCTATCAAATGCGTTATCCTGATCGGATTGCTTATCACTTTACAGTGGATTCTGAAATAGATGATGTGATGGTACCGAAATATATTGTACAACCGCTTATTGAAAATTATTTTGTACATGGCATTGATTTCTCACGGATTGATAATGCAATTAGCGTGAAAGTGTATCGTAAAAACACGTCTGTCGTGATTGATGTGATTGATAACGGTAAAGGAATGTCGGACGAGCGTTTAACGGAAGTTAATCGTTTATTAGTAGAGGATGTAAGCAAGGAACGGCACCAAACATCTATTGGTTTAATGAATGTCAGCGATCGTTTGAAATTAGTTTTTGGAGACAATGCCACTATGGTGTTGTATCACAATTTGTCAGGCGGAGTGATTGTACGACTAACCTTTGAGGAGGAAATAACTGATGTATAAATTGTTGTTAGTAGACGATGAGTATATGATACTCAATGGTTTGAAAAAAATTATCAACTGGGAAAATATGGGCATTGAAATTAGCGGTACTGCTAAAAATGGACAAGAAGCACTTGATTTTATACGTGAACATCCCGTTGATATTGTGATAACTGATGTAACAATGCCAGCCATGTCAGGGATTGAATTTGTTCAACAAGCGCAAAATGATGGTTATCGTTTCCATTTTATTATCATGTCAGGTTATCAAGAATTCAGTTATGTTAAAGAAGGTTTGGTACTGGGTGCCGAAAATTATTTAGTAAAACCTGTCGATAAGAGCGAGCTTTTAAAGAATGTTGAAAGTATCGTAGAAAAAATAAGTATGATTGAAACAAGTAATAGTGGGCAACCGCAACAGTTTCAAACACTGATTCAAGAATGGCTGAACCTGCCGAATGTAACGGAAAACTTCGTGACAGAGATGGCGACATATGGCTACACGATTGAAAATGAACGCTATACGGCATTGATTTTTAAAGGATTGGAAAAGCACCATGGTTTCTTAATGGATTTAGTAAAGAAAAATAAACAGCCGTATTTTTTCTTCCAAGAAGATATTTTCATGATTGTTTTTCGCGGATTGAAGTATGAGTTGCGTGATTTTTTACGGCAATTACGTGAATTACTCAAGGAAGCTGATTTTAAATTAGGACTAGGGAAAACAGAAGTACCATACACAGAAGTAGCACACAGTTATGAGCAAGCGCAGCAAGTATTAACGCTCTGTAGTTTTTACGAATTATCAGGTGTTCAACAACTAAAACGACTACTCGCTAGCCTTGATGAATCAGAAGTGCCACAAGAAATTTCGTTGGATAAGTTACATCATGCACTGACACTGGGAAAAATGACAACGATAGAAGCAGAGGTTCAAGCGATCTTCACGTTAATGTATGAACAAGAAATGACACCTAGTTATGTGACACACATTAGCTTCTTGACACTGGCTGATATTTATCGAAGATTCAACCAAGCAGATCAAGTGGCTTACCAAGAGGCGCTGCTAGAAATTTCTACGATAAAAACATTTCAAAAACTGCAAAAAATAATTGAGACAAGTATTAAACAAGTGGAACGTGAAATTGACGTGAAACAATTTAGTCCTAATATACAACATGTTTTACAAATTATTATGGAGCGTTACCGCACAGATTTAACATTAAAAGAGGTAGCTGAACAATTGCATTTAAATGCGATGTATTTAGGACAACTCTTTAAAAAAGAAACAAAAAAGAGTTTCTCACAATATTTAAATCATTATCGCATCACAAAAGCAAAAGATTTATTGTTACATTCGGATTATAACATCAATGAAATTAGTGAAAAAATTGGATACACCAGCACAGGCTATTTTTATAAAAACTTTAAAAATGTATCCGGTATTTCACCAAGAGATTATCGCCAACAATTTGGTAATGAAGAGTAGTTGAAAAAACATGAGGAGTGAAATGGGAAATTAGTACATCAACAGAAGGAGTGGTACTCTCGTAAAGCGAATGAATTCGCTACGATATTAGCAAAGGAGTGGTACTCGCTGTCGCTCCGTCCCATACTGTCTTTGTAAGCTCATAGCTTCGCACAACGTCAGCACCCATACTGTCTTTGTAAGCTTTTAGCTTCGCAACAATGTCAGTAATTTCATAAACGCACAAAAAAACATTAGACCTGACATTTAAGTTTTAAATAGACATTCCTCCAGAAAAACTAAGCTTACTGTATCAAAATTTCATAACGGGATTCAATAATATAACGAGACCTGAAATTTAAGTGCTTTAGTAGGCATGAATCAGCCTACCTCAACTGAAATTTCTAGTCTAACACGTTCGATTTTTAATCCATTCTAATTTCGATAAAGTAAAATGAGCTTAGCTTTCTTTCGGTAATCAGTCTATCCTAACTAAAATTTCTAGTCTAATGAATGTTTTTTATTTTTCCAATTTTTTAGAGAATCGACGAGGTGTTTCCACTTTCACTACTTAATTACTAATTCAGTTTCAGTGTCGAAGAAGTGTGCTTTGCTGAGGTTGAAGGCTAATTTAATAATATCTCCGGCTTCATAATCGTCGCGTGCGGGCACCTTAGATACAAATTCTGTGTCTTCAATCTTAGTATATAACATTGTTTCAGCGCCTAATAATTCTGAAACGACTACTTCAACGTCCATTGTACTTTCTGCTAATGTTTCTAACACTAAGGGTTCGTTATGAATATCTTCTGGTCGAATACCAAAAACAAGTTTTTTACCTTCATAGCCTTGTGCTTTTAACACTTTGTATTTACCTTCAGGCACGTGGAAGTTCATGTCGCCGCCTTCAGTGCTAATGTAACCATTTTTCAATTCAACATTGAAGAAGTTCATTGCTGGTGAGCCAATAAAGCCGGCTACAAAAACGTTGTTAGGGTGGTTATAAACTTCCTTTGGAGAGCCGATTTGTTGAACAAATCCGTCTTTCATAATAACAATTCTATCTGCCATCGTCATTGCTTCTGTTTGATCATGTGTTACATAAATTGTTGTTGTTTTTAAACGGTTATGTAGTTTTGCGATTTCAGCACGCATCGCTACACGTAATTTAGCATCTAAGTTAGATAGTGGTTCATCCATTAAAAAGACTTTTGCATCACGCACAATCGCACGTCCTAAAGCAACACGTTGGCGTTGTCCACCTGATAATGCAGCGGGTTTACGTTCCAAATATTCCGTTAATCCTAAGATATCTGCAGCATCTGTTACTCGTTGCTTGATTTCAGCTTTACTGTATTTACGTAATTTCAAACCAAATGCCATATTATCATAAATACTCATATGTGGATAAAGCGCATAGTTTTGGAATACCATCCCGATGTCACGGTCTTTAGGTGCCACTTCATTCATCAATTTATCGCCGATGTAAAGTTCACCATCACTTATGTCTTCAAGTCCAGCAACCATACGAAGGGTTGTTGATTTACCACAGCCTGAAGGTCCAACGAAAACAATGAATTCTTGATCAGCAATTTCAAGGTTAAAATCTGTTACTGCGAAACCGTCTGAGTTGTCATACTTTTTATAAATATTACGCAATGCCATTTGTACCATTTTAAAAACCCCTTTGTTTGTTTTATCTATTACTAGTATATAATGCCAATAAACAATAGCGTATAGACACATCGCACAAAAAAAGTAGCAAACTAACCAAATATGTAAAGGCTTACATTAAAAGGAGGAATTCACATGACACCTACAAAATTACTAACCATCTATCCGACGGCTAAAACGGGTTCAAACCCTTTACCGGCTCATATTAATATCCCTCATGAAACGCAATATCTTAGCATTCCTGAGACCGATTTAACGGCTAGTGAAATAGCATTGTTGACCTCGCTCTACCAACAAGAAATCGTTTCAAAGCCTTCAATTAAACGGTCACCTTGGCATGCCTTTTTAACGGGAGAAACTGCGATCCTTCCCTCGGTATCTGCACCCGTACGTTGTATCTATTTTGATGTCCGTTTTGCAGATAACACTCAACAAATGGGGGAGTGGTTAAATTTATTCGATGCATTATTTGAAGGGCGTCGCACTCGTTTTCTATTAACTGAAACGAGTGGCGTATTGGTAGAAGAAAAAACAACGGATGCTCTAACAGATGAAAGTCTGGCGTCAATACTGACGGTCTTAGATAGTGATTTTTATGCCCATTCAAGTTGTGTGATCGGTTCATATTATGATGTTTCACCACAATTACCCGCTTATTTTATAGAAGAAAAGCGTTTATTTCAAGTTCATTTACAACATTTAACAGGAGATAGTGTTGTGAACATTCCTAAGTTGTTATTTAAAGAACATGCGAGTCAAATGACGGCAGATAGCGTTATCTTACAACAATTAAAAGAGGTGTTAATTGCACAACCTGATACTGTTTCTTTAATTAAGGAATTATGGAAAAATGAAGGGAACATTGCTCATACTGCCCAAAAATTATTTATTCATCGGAATACATTGTTATATCGCATTCAACGGTTTTATGAACAAACCGGATTATCTCTTAAATCAAATGAAGCCTTATTTTTATGTTATCTGCTAGTTGGTGTGTAAACAAACAGAAAGTTGAACAGTTTAATAGAGAACCAAAAAAACCACCCAAAAGGGTGGTTTTTGAGTGTGGAAAATAATTATAATTTTAAAACATTTTATTTTTTCTTATACTTCTTAATTATCGCTTTCATGTACTGACGTTGACTGACGGGGTTAGCTTTTCGTTCAAGGTAAGCCAGTTCTTTTTGCAGTTTCGTATATTCAGCCCAACGTTGTGTCGAAAGAGTTCCGTCTGTCAATGCCGCTGTGACTGCACATCCCGGTTCATTGTTATGCGTACAGTTATTGAAACGACAGTTTGCAGTCAGTTCCTTGATATCGGTAAAAGTAGTATCTAAGCTTTCTGAATCAGCCCAAAGCTGTAGTTCGCGCATACCAGGTGTATCAATAATCCAAGCGTCACCGACCGGTAATAAAAAGCGCGAGGTGGTTGTATGGCGGCCACGACTATCGTCGTCACGAATACCGCTCGTTGTTTGAATTTCTTCACCTGCTAAATAATTGAGCAACGTTGATTTACCTGCACCCGATGAACCCACAAGCGCGATTGTTCGGTGCTCAACAAGGCGCTTGTTTAAACGATCAAAACCAGCCCCATTTAAAGCACTGCAAGCAATAATTTCGATGCCCATATGTTCACTTTCAACTTGGGCAAGGTAATCTTCGAGGTCTGTCACTAAATCACTTTTTGTTAAAACAATCACAGGGATAGCACCACTGTCCCAAGCTGTTGTCACATAGCGGTTCAGTCGTTTCAAGTTGAAATCCTTGTTAAGGCTCATCACCAACCAAACTTCTTCAATATTAGCGGCAACTACTTGACGTTCGTCTTTCTCACCGGGAATATTACGCACAAAGTTTGTTTGGCGCGGTAAGCGTCGATGGATCACCTGTTTTGTTTCATCGGTCACCACCCAATCACCGACAGCCGGTAGCTCAAATTTTGTTGTGATCGTACGTGAAAAGCTCCCAGTTAATTTAAGGTTTATTTTACCTTCGAGCGTTAATGCTTGGTAAGTATTTTGTCCGGTCACAGTTATGCGTGCCAATCGTGAGCGTTCTTGCTCAGTGAGTGTATCTTCGAAAAACGTGTGCCATCCGAGTTGTTCTAGTGTGTACATAAATAATCTCTCCTCATAATTGAGGGAGAAGCACTGTTAGGAAATCTTCGCCCTCATCTCTAATTGATTTACAACGGCGTATAATGTAGTTAAAACTCCCATCATGCAACATCCTTTCTGGTTCTTGATAGTTATCAAGTTAATAGTTTTATTATGGCATGAACGTGTAGGGGACACAAGTCATATTTTTTAGCGTTGAAGCAGTTTCTATTTTCACAAGCTTGCCTTATAATGTAAGAGTGGAATGAAAACGATGACATTTTGAAAGAGGGTGCGCATGATGCCAACAAACGCAATAAAAGAAAGCTGCTTGTTAGCAACCGAACAACATGTAAAACAATTGTTAGCTGCAGATACCACAGGTCATGATTGGTGGCATATTCATCGTGTGCGAAAGTTAACTTTAACGCTTGCAAAAGAAGAGCAGGCAGATCTGTTTATTTGTGAAATGGCTGCATTGCTTCATGATACAGTGGATGACAAGTTGGTAGCTGACGAAAAAATAGCGCAAACTGAACTTTTAGATTGGTTGTTTGAGCAACAGTTAGAAGAGAACGTTGTTCGGCAAATTATGCAGATCATTGCAGATATGTCTTTTAAAGGTGGTAGTAATGCGGATAAAGTTTTATCGCTCGAGGGTAAAGTGGTGCAAGATGCTGATCGTATTGATGCGCTTGGTGCGATTGGGATTGCGCGTACGATGGTATATAGTGGTAGTAAAGGTCGCCCGATGCATCTTCCGAATGCGCAACCACGTCTAAACATGACACTGGCAGAATACCGAAATGACGAAGATACAGCAATTATGCATTTTTATGAGAAATTACTGACTTTAAAGGATACAATGAATACACTAACTGGAAAAAAACTCGCAGAGCAACGGCATTTGTTTTTGGAAACGTACCTTGAACAATTTTATGCGGAGTGGGCTGGCGAACGTTAAAAATTAAGGAGGCATTATGACTAAAAAACGAGTAAGAAATATTTTCTTTACATTGATTATCTTAGGGCTACTAATCTTCCAAAAACAAATTGGCTATACACTGAGTCTTGTTTTGGCGGGGATTATTATTGCTTACTATATTGCAGAAGGCATTATCCGTACAAGAGGCTCAAAGCACGACCAACCGAAGTAAAGGAGTGGTTTTATGTTTACATATGAAATTATTCAAAAGTTTAACTCATTAGAACTTGCTCTCTATGAATATATCCAAAAGCACCCACGTGAAATTTTATACATGACTGTTCGTGAACTAGCAGATGCGGTACATGTTTCCACTTCAACTGTGATGCGTTTTTGTAAAAAAACGGGCTGTGAAGGTTATACAGAATTTCGCTTTCGTTTTAAAATGAGCTTGGCTAAAGAGACAGAAAAACGTCGCGAATCAAATTCAATTTCGGAAATTATGAATTATTTTAAATACATCGATAACCCTGTCTTTGATGGTAAAGTTAATCGCATCGTATCATTAGTACGTGATTCTAATCGAATTGTGTTCGTTGGTATTGGGACGTCAGGTGCGATTGGAAAATATGGGGCACGTTATTTTTCAATGAATGGCAAATTTAGCCATTACATCGAAGATCCTTTTTATCCAGTAATGGAAGAATTGGACCATAAAACAGTTGTTATTGCTTTATCTGTTTCAGGCGAAACCGAAGAAACAGTCTTATTATTAGATAAATTAAAGCAACACGGCTGCCAAATTGTAAGTATAACAAACCAAGAGAACGCAACGATTAGCCGAATGTCGGTCGAAACAATCTCTTATTATATGTCGAATGAGCGCATTGCAGGTGATTACAATACAGCGAGTCAAGTACCTGTCATTTATATTATCGAAGAAATCGCTCGACGTTTGCCGATAAAATAACCTAACAGTAACAACCCAACCATTTGATCCTAATAAGGATGAGATGGTTATTTTTTTGCTGTAAAAAATACAAGGTGTTTTTTTTATGTAACAAATTTCCCAATGAAATACGAGTGTTTTAATCAATGAATACGCTTTATTTTCGCAAATATTTTGATAAGATATACTTGTTAACAAAAAGTAAAGGCTTACATCATAGGAGGATAAGAAATGGCTATCAATTATACAAAGTCAGCAAAAGAAATTATCAAAGCAGTGGGTGGCGATGAAAACATCAACAGCCTGACACACTGTGCTACGCGTTTACGTTTCATTTTAAACGACGACAAAATAGTGAATAAAGACGAAGTGAATAAAATTGAAGGCGTTATCACTACAATGGAAGCAGGCGGGCAATTCCAAGTCGTGATTGGTAATCACGTCAAAGATGTTTACGAATTGATCATGCAAGACATTAAAGTAGACGATAGTAAAGCATCGAATTCAAACAACAAAAATAAAGTCGGTGTATTCAGTCGTATTATCGATGTTATCTCAAGTATTTTTGCACCGTTCTTATATACTTTAGCAGCTTGTGGTATTTTACAAGGGTTGTTAGGTGTAATGGTAGCTTTAGGTTGGTTAGATACTGCTGGTGGGACTTACCGTATTTTAAACTTCGTTTCATGGACTGGTTTTACATTCTTACCCGTGTTGATTGCGATTACAGCAGCGAAAAAATTTGGTGCTAACATTTATGTGGCAGTTGTAACGGCATGTGCACTTGTTAACCCTGATTTCATGAAAATGTTTGCAGCCAATGATTTTTTAAACAATGCTTCAGCAGATCCAAAAGTGCAATCAATGATTACACAAGCAACAAATAACCCTGATACAATGAAATTAATTAATGATGTATTAGGCATTCCTGTTCTATCACAACCGCTTGATTTCTTAGGCTTACCTATCAAAATGTTAAGTTATACTTCATCGGTTATTCCAATTATTTTAGCAATTTGGATTTTATCGTATGTCCAACGTTTCTTTGAACGTATTTTACCATCAGTTATTCGTAACTTATTCACGCCATTATTAAGCTTAGTAATTATTGTACCAATGACTTTATTAGTATTTGGACCAGTTGGTAGTACAATCGGTGGCGCAATTGGTGATGTATATAACTTCTTATACGGTCTTAGCCCAATTATCGCGGGAGCCATCGTAGGTGGGTTCTGGGAAGTGCTTGTTATCTTCGGCGTTCACTGGGGTATTACACCAGTGACAGTAGGGAACTACGCATCTCTAGGCTACGATACGTTCACCGCATTACAAGCCTCAGCTGTGTTTGCGCAAGCAGGCGCTGCACTCGGTGTATTCTTCAAATCACGCGATAGCGCAATGCGAGGTGTTGCATTACCTGCAGCTATCACAGGTTTCTTTGGTATCACAGAACCAGCGATTTACGGTGTTACATTACGTTTGAAAACACCCTTTATCATGGGTTGTATTGCCGGAGCTGTCGGTGGTGCAATTGCTGGTGCTTTCCGTTCAGTATCTTGGGCATACAACATGCCCGGTATCGCAACATTACCGGCCTTTTTCAAGAGTGGTCATGCAACAGAATTTATCGGCTTGTTAATTTCAATCGTCGTTGCGTTTGTACTTGGCTTAGTATTAACTTACGTTGTTGGCTTTAAAGAAGAAGCAAAATAAACCTAAACCAAAAATGAGGAGGATATTGACATGACTAAGTTAAATGATGATTTTTTATGGGGTGGCGCTGTTGCGGCCCATCAAGTTGAAGGCGCATGGAATGTGGGAGGTAAAGGCCCAAGTATTGCAGATGTCTTAACTGGTGGTGCACATGGTGTTGACCGTATCATTACAACAGAAATCGAATATAAATATCGTTATCCAAATCACGAAGCGGTCGATTTTTATCATACCTATAAGGAAGATATTGCGCTCTTTGCTGAGATGGGCTTCAAGTGTTTCAGAACCTCAATCGCATGGTCTCGCATTTTCCCGAAAGGGGATGAAACAGAAGCGAATGAAGCAGGTTTACAATTTTATGATGACTTATTTGATGAATTGCTTAAATATGGTATCGAACCCGTTGTAACATTATCACATTTTGAAATGCCAAATCATTTAGTGACAGCATACGGCGGTTGGAAAAACCGTCAAGTCATTGATTTTTTTGTCCATTATTCAGAGGTGGTCATGCGTCGTTATCAGAAAAAAGTTAAATACTGGATGACATTCAATGAAATTAACAATCAAAAGAGTTTTAAAGCACCGTTATTCGGTTACACAAACTCAGGTGTTATTTTTAATGATGCGGAAAACCCGGAGGAAACGATGTATCAAGTCGTGCATCATCAATTAGTAGCAAGTGCAAAAGTTGTGACAATAGGTCATGAAATTAACAAAGACATGCAAATCGGTTGTATGATTGCAGTTGTGCCGCTATATCCGTATTCATGTCACCCTGATGATATGATGTTATCAGTTGAATCAATGCATGATCGTTACCTGTTTGGGGATGTACATGTTCGAGGTGAATACCCAAGTTACGCTTATAAAGAGTGGGAGCGTAAAGGTTTCAATATTGAGATTACAGCAGAAGATAGTGCCGCTTTACGTGCTGGAACGGTCGATTATGTCGGTCTAAGTTATTACATGACCAATACTGTACGTGCAGGTGTTAAAGGTGAAGGCACCGCAACGGCTGGTTTTGAAGGGAGTGTTCCCAATCCGCATGTTAAAGTATCAGATTGGGGCTGGCAAATTGATCCGGTTGGTTTGCGTTATGCTTTGAACTTACTACATGAACGTTATCAATTACCATTATTCATTGTGGAAAATGGATTTGGTGCAATTGATACGCCTGAAGCTGATGGGACAATTAACGACGATTATCGCATTGCTTACTTAAAGGCACATATCGAAGAAATGACAAAAGCTGTCACTTTAGATGGTGTGGATTTAATGGGTTATACACCGTGGGGATGTATCGATTGTGTATCCTTTACAACAGGTGAGTACAAAAAACGTTATGGTTTTATCTATGTAGATAAACATGATGATGGTAGTGGCACAATGGCACGCTCGAAGAAAAAAAGTTTTAACTGGTATAAAGAAGTCATTGCCAGCAATGGTGAAAATTTATAAAAAGACTGATAGCAGTTGTTGCAATCCCATTGAGGTGTGTAACAACTGTTTTTTCACTTATAAATGACAAAAATCAAAATTGACAAATAAAAAAATAAACAGTATGATTAAGCTATCATTTTAATATCGGTGTACAAAGACGTACACGACGTGATTGGCAAAGAGGCCCAGATTTTCCGATGTTTACCATCGGAAAGTTTGGGTCTTTTTTTTGAAAATAAATCTGGAAGAAGGTGGGTTTAAGTTGAAAAAAGTTATCTTTATGGGCCCAGTAGGTTGCGGGAAAACGACATTATCACAAAGAATGTTAGGGCTCGCTTTACAGTATGATAAAACACAGGCAGTGGCTTTTTACCTTGATATTATTGACACGCCAGGGGAATATATTTTACATCGCCAGTATTACAGTGCATTATCAGTTACTGCAGCAGAAGCTGATGTTATCGCTTTAATGCAAAGTGCCACAGATAAAACACAAGTTTATTCACCCGGATTTGGTAGTATCTTTCCAAAACCAGTCATTGGGATTGTGTCAAAAACTGATATTGCTGAATCCGATGCAGTGATACAACAAACGAAACAACGCTTGCGTGAAGCAGGGGCACGCCAAGTTTTTTGCTTATCAGCTGTGGATGAAATGGGTGTTAAGGAGTTATTAGCTTATCTAGAGGAGGAAGAAATTAAATGAAACTTTATACAAAAACAGGTGATGCGGGTCAAACAAAACTGGTCGGGGGTACAAGTGTTGCTAAATCTTCGGAACGTGTGGCATCTTACGGAACGATTGATGAATTAAACGCATGGTTGGGTTATACGTTAATACAACTTAATCCGCTGCATGCTGATATTTGTTACGATATCGAAACGATTCAACAACTGTTATTTGATTGTGGCACAGACTTGGCAACACCAGCGGGTCATCGTGCGTATCGCTTAAGTGAAAAGGATGTTATTTGGCTTGAAGGGCGCATCGATGTTTATGCGGATGAACCCCCAATGATTGAACATTTTATCATACCAGGAGGCACACGAGATGCTGCGTTATTACATGTGGCTCGAACAACGACCCGTCGTGCCGAACGTCATGTTGTCGCACTATTACAAGAAGAAGAAATAAATGGGGCGGCCTTACGTTTCCTTAATCGCCTCTCAGATTATTTTTATGCAGTAGCTCGTGCGGTCAATACGCGTCAAGGCCAAACAGATGTCTTTTATCAAAATTCAGATAAGGTTTTTCATAATTTTTAAAGCTTGAATTTTCAAGATGCGCATGCTAGACTGGAATCAGTTAGAATGAACTAACTTGGTAATTCCTACACAAATAGTATTTAGAATACAAAAATGGAAGTTTGGTGTAAATCCAACGCGGTCCCGCCACTGTGATAAGTACATTGTGCTTTAAGTCAGGTCTTTGATTGTATTCTGCTATTGCGGACTGTTTCGTGGTAAAACAGGCTGTTTTTCGAAATTGAAGACGCCCATTGTTTTAACAACGCAGTAGCAAGTGAATGTGTACCGATGCCAGCACACTGAAGTGCAACTTAAAAGCAATGGGCATGTCACTTCCAATGGCGTAAGTGGATCAAAACAAGGTCGTTTTGTGAATGCCTTATTTAATGTACACTAACAGCTACACCAAATAAATAGACACATACATTGTTGTATGTGTGCAAAGCAAAGAAGCTTAAAGGCTGTCATTCTGGCAGTTCTTTCGAGCTTCTTTTTTACGGTCTTATTTAAGGAGGAATAGAAAATGAAAGAAATTAGCATTAAAACAACGGTATACACAGGGGAAGATGCATTGGGACATTTGGCAACAATCGCAAACAAAAAAGTGTTTATTGTCACTGATCCATTTATCGTATCATCAGGTATGATCGAACAAGTCACAAGCCGTTTGCAACAATCAGTCGAACATCTTGTTTTTAGTGAAATAACACCAGATCCACCGATTGAAACAGTGGTTAAAGGCATTGATACAATGGCAGAATTTGCTGCTGATATTATTTTAGCAGTGGGGGGCGGTTCAGCAATCGATGCGGCGAAAGCGATGAAATATTTCGGTGAAACCTTACGCAATCTAAAAGGCACACAGTTCATTGTTATTCCAACAACGAGCGGAACTGGCTCTGAAGTCACGAATTTTTCGATTATTACCAGTGCTGATAAAGGCGTTAAATATCCACTTGTCACAAACGCAATTTTACCAGATATTGCGATTCTCGAAACAAACCTTGTGAAATCAGTGCCACCTCATATTACAGCGGATACAGGAATGGATGTGTTAACACATGCTTTAGAAGCCTATGTTTCGACCAACGCGAACGATGTGAGTGACGCTTTAGCTGAAAAAGTAGTACAGCTTGTTTTTGAATACTTACCGCGTGCTTATAAAAATGGTGCTGACATGGAAGCGCGTGAGAAAATGCATATGGCTTCGTGCATGGCCGGAATGGCATTTAATATGGCATCACTCGGAATTAACCACGGGATTGCACATGCAGCGGGGGCCAAATTACATATCGCTCATGGTCGTTTAAATACCGTATTAATGCCAGCCATTATTCGCTATAACAGTCATATTGACGAGGTACAGGGTGTACCCGCTAATCTTGCAGCAGAACGTTACGCACATTTGGCAAAATTGTTGGGATTGTCCATCACGAATAGACGCGTGGCAGTTAAAAACTTGATGCGAGCGATTGAAAAATTACGACAAACACTTGAAATGCCAGCCACATTAAAACAATGTGGTGTTACAGTAGACACAATCACAGCGCTAGAAGTTGAAATAGCAACAGCTGCACTCGTTGATGGTTGTACAGCAACTAATCCACGTGTACCGACAAATGATGAAGTTGTGTCGATTTTACGACATGTCCTTTAAAAAATTTTTCAGCACTCGGCATCATCTTGACATCAATTTTAACAATCACTATAATAATGGTATAAGACACAAGGATGTGTCGCTAATTAGAGCAATGGAGCTCCTAACCTACGAGATATCAACCGATATTTTGTTTGTTTAGGAGCTTTTTTAATTTTAGTAAAGAGGTGAAACAATGTCTGAACAAGAAAAACAACGTATGATTCAAGAATATGTTCCTGGTAAACAAGTCACTTTGGCACATATTATTGCGAGCCCTAACCGCGAAATCTATACAAAACTTGGTTTAGCCGATGAAAGTTATGGTGCGATTGGTATTTTAACGATTACGCCTAGTGAGGCAGCAATAATAGCTGTTGATATTGCGACAAAAGCAGGAGCCGTCGAGATTGGTTTTATCGACCGTTTTAGTGGTTCTGTTGTTTTAACAGGCGATGTATCATCTGTTGAAGCAGCTATCAGTGAAGTGTTAGTTGGTTTACAAACGATACTCGGATTTACAGGCACAAAAATCACCAGAACATAGCAACACAATACGAGATAGAAATGGACGTGACGTGATGAATGGACGCATTGTAGTAGTCGATGATGAACCTATTACAAGAATGGATATTCGTGATGTATTGGAAGAAGCGGGTTACGACGTAGTGGCTGAAGCTTCAGATGGTTTCGAAGCAATTGAAGCATGTAAAAACATCGCCCCGATTTAATCATTATGGATATACAAATGCCAATTTTAGATGGTTTAAAAGCAGGTAAAAAAATTCTCGCTGACCAGTTAGCACAAGGTATTATCTTTTTATCGGCATTTAGTGGTGTTGAACATACAGAACGAGCAAAAAAAGCAGGTGCAATCGGGTATCTCGTGAAACCTCTGCATGAAAAATCATTAATTCCCACGGTTGAAATGGCTATCGCAAAAGGACAAGAAACCACAAATCTTATCAAAAAAATTGAAAAATTATCCTTAAAACTTGATGAGCGTAAAATTATTGAAAAAGCAAAGGGGTGCTTGATGTTGCGCGACCATATGACAGAGGATGACGCTTATAAAACAATCCGTGAATTGAGCATGAATAAACGGTGTCGCATGAGTGAAATCGCTGAGTTGATCGTGATGACCGATGAGTAAAGCAGAACTGAGACGTCTTTGTGAAAAACATTTGGATTTAAGCTCGGCAGATATTGCAGAACTCGTCCGTGTTTCAGAAGAACTTGAAACATCATCTCGATATGAAGAAGTAGATGTTTTTATTGATATTTTTGATCAGGTGACTCGCGAAGCAGTGGTTGTTTATCATAAACGACCCGTTTGTTTACCATCTCTTTATCAAGGTAATGTTGTGGGTTTGGAAGCGAATAAAAAAAATGAACCCGGTGTTTATCGTACGATGACAACAAGTTTAAATTCGATGGGGCTATATGCAAATAGTCAAGAACAGCGTTTAATCAAACAAACAGTGTATCCTATTCGGAATGATTGCCGTACAATAGGTGTTTTGATTGTTGAGGAAGCAGCACGAGAACCCCATAAAAGAACGAGTCTTCAAGTTGAACCCTTCTTCCATTTAGAAGATGCCATCTTAGCAGATGAAATCAACGAAGAACTACTTGTGTTTGATAATCAAGGGATTCTCATTAAAGCAAATAGAGCAGCTCATCTTTTTTATCAACAGATTGGGTATATCGGTAGAATTCAGGGGTTACATTATGATAATTTAGCGCTGGATAGCACTACTTATGATTTTTTACTGTATCAATTAGAACGTCAAAAACATGAAACAGAGACAGTCATTAAATATGATAATTACCACTTGTCCATTAAAAAGATATGGACGAAGCACGATGATCAATTGATGATGATTATTCGGGATGTCACAGATATCAAAAACAAAGAAGCAGAAATTATTTCGAAGTCAGTTGCTATTTTGGAAATACATCATCGCGTTAAAAATATTTTACAGTCTGTTGTTTCATTGCTAAGAATACAAGCAAGACGAGTGACAAGCGAAGAGGCTAAAATTGCACTGCAAGAGAGCATTAATCGTATGTTGGTGATTGCTCAAACACATGAAATGTTATCAATGCAAGTGGAGGATGCGTTAGAGCTAAAACCCATTCTAACATCGATCTCTCATAATATTGAACGGTTATTTACTAATATTCAACCGCTAACACTTGAGATAATAATGACGGATAACATCTACTTAAATGGTAATCAGATGGTGAGTTTATCACTTGTTATCAATGAAATACTCCAAAACGTTTACGAATATGCGTATCCGCAAGGCAGTATGGGGCGTGTGATAATTACCGTGAAAAAACACAATCAAATTGTTGATTTAACAATTACTGATTTTGGCTGTGGCTATAATACCAAAACCGCGGGTCAAACAAGTTTAGGTTTAATGATTATTAAAAGTTATGTCAGCGAAAAATTAAAAGGTAAATTATCAATCTCATCAGGAGAAAAAGGGACAACGACCCATATTCTCTTTAAAAACACACTTGAACAGTGACGTTTAAGTGATTCAGGCAAAGATGCTTGGAGAACAGTAACATGCGACTATAGGTTGTATGTGCTTTCTTCAAGCATCTTTTTTTAGAGGAGGCAAAGTTATGTTAGAAAAGATGTTAACTGTCGGGATCGATTTAGGAACGTCAACCACACAACTCGTATTGTCGGAATTAACGATTGAAAACCTCGCATCCGCCTTCAGTGTGCCGCGAATTACTATTTCTGATAAACGCGTGATTTATCGCAGTGATATTATATTCACGCCGCTTCTTTCAGAAGAAGTGATTGATGCAGAAGCAATTAAAACATTTGTTTCTCAACAATACCAAAAAGCAGGTATTAAAAAAGAACACATCCAAATGGGTGCCGTTATCATCACAGGTGAAACCGCGCGAAAAGAAAATTCAGCCTTAGTTCTAGAGGCATTAAGTGGTTTTTCAGGAGATTTTGTAGTGGCAACAGCGGGACCAGATTTAGAAAGTATTATTGCAGCTAAAGGTGCAGGTGCACATACGTATTCAGAAAAAACGCGCAAATCGGTGGTCAACCTCGATATTGGTGGTGGTACGACTAATCTAGCTGTGTTTACTGATGGAGAACTGATCGATACCGCTTGTTTTGATATCGGAGGGCGCTTAGTTAAAATCAATCCAGACACCCGTGAAATCACTTTTATTACAGAGAAAATCAAACGGGTTATTGCTTCTGCAGGTTGGGATATCAAAGTGGGTCAAACAGCCAGCGTTAAAAAGTTAACACCATTAGCACAAGAAATGGCATGTATATTGGCTCAAAGCATTGGTGCAGCTGAAAAAAGCCCTTATTATGAACAATCAATTACGCACCATGGCTTAACAAGTAATGTGGCAAGTGATTATGTATCATTCTCTGGCGGGGTTGCCGACTGTATCGCTGTTGAGCTGGGAAGTGATCCGTTTGAATTTGGTGATATGGGGCAGTTATTAGGTTGGGCAATTGCTCAATCATCAGCGTTTCAAGCAATGGCAATTATTCCTTCAGTTGAAACGATTCGAGCCACCGTTGTTGGTGCAGGTTCGCATACCGCAGAAATCAGCGGCAGTACGATTTCGTATACAGGTGCGAGTTTGCCGCTACGAAATTTACCAGTATTAAAACTAACTGATGCAGACAACCGTTTAGAAAGTGAACCGTTGGCGAAGAGTATCACTGAAAAACTCGGTTGGTACAAGGTAAATGAAGAGTTTCAAATGATAGCTTTAGGATTTGAAGGTGAACCCAGCCCAAGCTTTACACGTATCCAATCCCTAGCGAAGGCAATTGTCACAGGTTTACAGCCCCTTATTGAGAAGAACTATCCAGTTGTGATTGTTGTTGCTCAAGATATGGCAAAAGCGTTAGGTCAAGCATTGTTTGCTGAATTACCACAAGCGCATCCCTTTGTTTGTCTTGACAGTGTCAAGGTAGAAAATGGCGACTATATTGACATTGGTTTACCGGTAGCAGAAGGAAAAGTGTTACCTGTTATCGTTAAAACACTCGTCTTCAATTAAGGCAGACTGAAGAGAAGCACATGCATCACTTAGGAAAATGAGGCAATTAATAAGTGACTTCAAGCAACAAAATTAAAGGAGGAAATAAAATGATTTTAAAAACAAGTTTATTTGGAAAAGTGTATGCTTTTCAATCAGTAATGGAAGTAATGGCGAAAGCCAATGAAGAAAAATCGGGTGACCGCTTAGCTGGTGTCGCGGCAAACTCAGCAGAAGAACGTGTAGCAGCAAAAGTTGTGCTGGCACAGTTGCAATTAAAGGATTTATTTAATAACCCTGCAGTACCGTATGAAAAAGATGAAGTGACACGTATTATTGTTGACCAAGTCAATCTCCGTATTTATGAAAGTATTAAAAATTGGACGGTTGAAGAATTCCGCGAATGGTTGCTTGATACAAACACAACAGACTTTAACATTAAACATATTTCACGTGGTTTAACTGCAGAAATGATTGCGGCAGTCACAAAATTAATGTCGAATCTCGATTTAGTTGTTGCAGCTAAAAAAATTCATATCGAAAAAACGGCCAATACTACAATTGGTCGTGCAGGAACTTTCTCAGCACGTTTACAACCCAATCATCCAACAGATGATCCAGATGGTATTATGGCATCGTTAATGGAAGGTTTATCTTATGGGATTGGTGATGCAGTAATCGGTTTAAATCCTGTAGATGATTCAACTGAAAGTGTGAAACGTGTGTTACATCGTTTTGAAGAATTCCGTTCTGAATGGGATATTCCAACACAAACGTGTGTGCTTGCTCATGTTAAAACACAAATGGAAGCAATGAAACAAGGCGCACCTACTGGTTTAGTATTCCAATCAATTGCTGGCTCTGAAAAAGGGAATACAGCGTTTGGTTTTGATGGGGGAACGATTAGCGATGCGAACCAAATGGCATTAGAAACTGGAATGGCTGCTGGACCAAACGTGATGTACTTTGAAACAGGTCAAGGTTCTGAGTTATCATCAGATGCCCATTATGGTTGTGATCAATTAACAATGGAAGCACGTTGTTATGGCTTCGCTAAAAAATACGATCCGTTTTTAGTTAATACAGTGGTTGGCTTCATCGGACCCGAGTATTTATATGACTCAAAACAAGTGATTCGTGCCGGACTTGAAGATCATTTTATGGGTAAATTAACAGGTATTTCGATGGGTGTTGATGTGTGTTACACCAATCATATGAAAACGGACCAAAATGACATCGAAAACTTGTCTGTTTTATTAACAGCTGCAGGCTGTACCTACATTATGGGTATTCCACATGGGGATGATGTCATGTTGAACTATCAAACAACAGGCTATCATGAAACGGCAACATTACGCGATACCTTTGGCTTAAAACCAATCAGTGAATTTGATCAATGGATGGAAAAAATGGGCTTGAGTGAAAATGGTAAATTAACAAGCCGTGCCGGTGACGCATCAATCTTCCTCAAATAATAACGAAAGGGTGAGTATTTTGAACGAAAAAGACTTAAAAGTAATGATTGAAGATATCTTAACTGAAATGACAGGAGCGAAAACGGAAAAAACACCAGAAAATCCAAAAAGCGAAACACCAAATAATGCTGTTTCCGTTGTGGAAGATGGGATGATTCCTGATATTACAGAAGTAGTCATTAAAGAACAATTTATGGTAGAGAATCCGCGTGATAAAGCGGGTTATATGAAAATGAAACAATTTACACCCGCACGTTTAGGTTTAGGTCGTGCAGGTACACGTTATAAAACACAATCGGTGTTACGTTTCCGTGCCGATCATGCCGCTGCTCAAGATGCCGTGTTCTCATATGTAGATGAAGCGCTTGTAGAAGAGATGCAATTTGTTTCAACCGAAACACTGTGTCGTGATAAAGATGAGTATGTGACCCGCCCCGATCTGGGCCGCGTTTTCTCTGAGGAAATGGCTCAAAAAATCACGAGTCATACGACGAAAGCAGCTAAAATCCAAGTCGTTGTAGGGGATGGGTTAAGTTCAGCTGCAATTGGAGCTAACATTCGTGAAATTTTACCTTCTATTAAACAAGGCTTAAAAATGTTTAACCTTGAATTTAATGAAGTCATTTTTGTTAAACATTGTCGTGTACATGCAATGGATCAAATTGGCGAATTAACAGATGCCGGCGTTGTCTGTTTACTAATTGGTGAACGTCCTGGGTTAGTCACAGCAGAATCAATGAGTGCTTATATCGCTTACCGTCCAACTGTGGGAATGCCAGAAGCACGTCGTACCGTTATTTCAAACATTCATAAAGGTGGAACACCACCTGTTGAAGCCGGTGCATTTGTTGCTGAATTAATCAAAGAAATGCTCGATAAACAAAAATCAGGAATCGACTTAAAAGAAAGCTAAAGAGCGGAGGAAAAGTAGATGAAAGCAGATCGATTAGGAACGACAGTATTGAGTGCGAAAATCATTTCAAACGTTGATGAAGCAATGGCAAAACAATTGAATCTTAACCCGGCACAACGGAGTTTAGGAATTATTACTGCTGATTGTGATGATGTCACTTACATTGCATTAGATGAAGCAACAAAAGCAGTACCTGTAGATGTCGTTTATGCGCGTAGTTTTTATGGCGGTGCTGGGAATGCTCAAACAAAATTAGCGGGTGAAGTGATTGGAATTATTGCTGGTCCAAGTCCCGCTGAAGTGAAAAGTGGGTTGGATGTTGCGCTGGCAACAATTGAAAATGGTCCTTCTTTTATTAGCGCAAATGACGATGATTCTGTGCCTTACTTAGCCTATTGTATTGCACGTACAGGAAGTCATTTAGCGAAAGAAGCTAACATTACTGAGGGTGAAGCGATTGCTTATTTAATTGCACCACCGATGGAAGCCCTTTATGCCTTAGATTTTGCATTAAAAGCAGCAGATGTTAGTTTGGCTGCATTTTATGGACCGCCTTCAGAAACAAACTTTGTTGGCGCACTATTAACAGGTTCACAATCTGCTTGTTCAGCAGCATGTGATGCGTTTGAACGTGCAGTGATTGAAGTGGCTGAAAATCCACTAAATTATTAAAAGGTAGGGGATTTTTATGGAAAATAGAGCGCTAGGCTTAATTGAAGTGTATGGCTATCTCGGTGCAATTGCAACGGCGGATGCCACATTAAAAGCAGCAGATGTTGAATTGGTCAATGCCGAAAAAATCAGTGGCGGCTTAACTACCATCCAAGTCATGGGGGATGTTGGTGCGGTTACCGCTGGAGTGGAAAGTGGACGTGTTGTTGCAGAGTCACTGGGTTGTTTATTATCCAGTCATGTGATTGCTCGCATGGATGCTGACACACAGGCCTTACTGATTGAAAAAAAAAAAGTGAAACAAACGGTTGAAACAGTGCCTGAAAAGAAAACAACAGCTTCTTCAATGACTAAATTACAACAATTGGAAAAAATGAAGGTCGATCAATTGCGAAAATTAGCGTTAGAAAAACAAGTGAAGGCGATTAAAAAAGGTGATATTAAATTTGCTAATAAAGCGAAGCTAGTAAAAGCCTTATTAGACCATTCAGAAAGTGGTGACAACGAATGATATTAGATAAAGATCTTGCATCAATTCAAGAAGTACGCGATCTATTAGCTGCTTCTAAAAAAGCACAACAGCAATTAGCTACATTCCCACAAGAAAAAATTAACGATATTTGCCATGCAATTGCCAATGCGTGTTATGAAAACAGTGAAAAATTAGCGAAGATGGCTCATGAAGAAACTGGTTTTGGTATTTGGCAGGATAAAGTGGTTAAAAATACTTTTGGTTCTAAAATTGTATTTGAGAAAATCAAACACATGAAAACGATTGGTATTTTAAGTGAAAACACCGAAGAAGGTATTATGGAAGTTGCTGTCCCACTGGGTGTAGTGGCAGGCTTGATTCCTTCAACAAATCCTACTTCAACAGTAATGTACAAAACACTGATTTCTGTTAAAGCAGGTAATGGTATTGTGTTTTCGCCTCATCCAAATGCGTTAAAAAGCATTTTAGAGACGATAAACATTATTAATGCCGCAATTGCTACAGCAGGCGGTCCTGCCGGATTAGTCAGCTGTATGACAAAAGCAACCATGCAAGGGACAGCTGAATTAATGAAACACACGGATACAGCTGTTATTTTAGCAACGGGTGGATCAGCAATGGTTAAAGCGGCATATTCATCAGGAACACCAGCAATTGGTGTTGGACCAGGTAACGGTCCTGCGTTTATTGAGCGTACTGCGAATATTCCACAAGCCGTTAAACATATTTTAGATTCAAAAACATTTGATAACGGCACTATTTGTGCTTCTGAACAATCAATTATTGTGGAGGAAGTCAGTAAAGCAGCTGTTATTGCCGAACTAAAAAAACAGGGAGCGCATTTCTTATCTGTTGCTGAAGCGAAGCAATTAGAAAAATTCATCATGCGTGCGAATGGCACAATGAATCCATTGATTGTTGGTAAATCGGTGCAACGCATTGCTGATTTAGCAGGCTTAACAGTGCCACAATCGGCCCGTGTTTTAATCGCTGAAGAAACAAATGTTGGCCCCAAAGCACCTTACTCACGAGAAAAGTTAGCACCAATTTTAGCCTTTTACACAACGGCAACTTGGGAAGCAGCTTGTGCGTTAAGTATGGAAATTTTGCATCAAGAAGGGGCAGGTCACACAATGATTATTCATTCGGAAGATAAGAATGTCATTCGTGAGTTTGCTTTGCATAAACCCGTGTCGCGTTTGTTAGTTAACACACCCGGTGCTTTAGGTGGGATTGGTGCAACAACCAACTTAATGCCTGCTTTAACACTTGGTTGTGGCGCAGTCGGTGGCAGTTCAACTTCTGATAATATTGGACCTGCGAATCTCTTTAATATTCGCCGTGTGGCTTATGGTAAACGTGAGTTAGAAGATTTACGTGGTGAACCCGTTTCAACAGACGCAACGTCACAAGAACAATTAATCAACACTCTGATTGAAAAAGTATTGGAACGATTACACTAATAACTTGAGACAGCAGCAAAAAAACTGTTGTGGCAAAGCTATTATTATAATAAATAAAAAAACAATTATACTAGGAGGAATTTATTATGAATAACGCATTAGGAATGGTAGAAACAAAAGGTTTAGTAGGCGCAATCGAAGCAGCAGACGCTATGGTGAAAGCAGCTAACGTTCAATTAATCGGTAAAGAACAAGTCGGTGGTGGTTTAGTAACAGTGATGGTTCGCGGTGATGTTGGTGCAGTTAAAGCGGCAACAGATGCAGGTGCTGCAGCATGTGAACGCGTAGGCGAATTATTATCAGTACACGTTATCCCACGTCCACATACAGATGTTGATGCTATCTTACCAAAATAAGTGTAACCATTAGGAGTATTAAAATAGAAAGGGCTTGGAGGGTTATCTGAATCCAGACCCTTTCTATTTTTAAATTATAGGAGGGTTTTAGATGAATAACATCGATCAATTAGTTGATGAGATAGTCAAACGGATTAAACCAGAAGTCAATACAGTCGAAGTGGAAGCCTCAGGCCGTCATATCCACCTTGATCGCCCTACAATCGATGCTTTATTTGGTGAAGGTTACCAATTAACAAAAGCTAAAGATTTATCACAACCTGGCCAATATGCATGTAAGGAACGTATCACAATTGCGAGTGGCAAAAATTCGTTCCAAAATGTTGTTATTTTAGGACCTGAACGTCCGGCAGCACAAGTAGAAGTATCTGCAACAGATGCGACATCGCTTGGTTTGCGAGTGCCTGTACGTGAAAGTGGAGACATCGAAGGGACACCAGGGATTGTGTTAATCAACGGCACTCAAAGTGTTATTTTAAAAACAGGTGTAATCGTAGCGAAACGTCATATTCATATTACAGAAGAAGATGCGCGTCGTTTTAACGTCAGCAAAGGTGAAATTGTCCAAGTGAAAATTGAGGGAGCGCGTGCTTTGATTTTTGATGATGTTGTTATTCGTGTCAGTGCTGATTATGCCACATCGATGCACATTGATTATGATGAAGCCAATGCTGTTGGTTTCAAAAAAGGTATTCGTGGTGAAATTATTAAGAAGAGTGAAAAGTAATGGATGCTCAAGCATTTGAGCAGCTAGTAAAAAAAGTAACTGACGAATTGCTCTGTCGCTTACAATCTACAAAACCAACGCTTTTAATAATGAATATGCAGTGTAAGGCTGATATAAAAGAGCAGCTGTCTAAAAAGTATCAACTTACAACATGTTGGGACCCAACAACAGTGGATATAATTTTTTGCGGGGAGTTAACGTTTCCTACTATGGCGCGTTTAGCAGCGTTAATGCCCCAAGAAGATGAAACGCTTTATCTAGAACAGTTACTTGCTGGGAAACCACTAATCATCCTGGATGAGATAAACTGGTCTGATACACGTAAAGCAACACGCTACGCATTGTATCAAAAAATGCAAGAAGTACGTGCCACACTTGAGCGTTATGGTGTTGTTTTTATGTCAGTTGCAGATATAGAGGCTGCGAAATTTCCAGTGCACCTGTCTAAAAAGACACCTATACAACCTCAAGCAAAAAAAGTTTTAGCAGAAGTGGATGTAAAAGAACTGTTATCTGCAGGAACAACAACCATTCATCTGCCTAAAAATACAATTCTCACTGCATTGGCAACCGATTATATACGTCAACATGATATGACGGTTGTAACAGACTAAGAAAGGGACGATAGCTCATGTTAATCGGTAAAGTAACCGGTAGTTTATGGTCCACACGTAAAGATGAAAAATTGAATGGTATTACCTTTTTAATTGTGACTGTATGTACCGATGAAACCACACACACTCAGCGATCACTTGTCGCGGGTGATATTGTTGGAGCCGGTTTAGGAGACCTTGTTCTTGTCACTGAAGGCAGTGCCGCACGTGTGGCTGCATCACATCCAGATGTACCGTTAGATGCGATGATTGTTGGGATTATTGATTCCGTTGATCGTGGCAATTAACTGGTATCCAGTTGAATTGAATAACGAATTAGGAGGAAAATGATGAGTATTAATGAAATTATTATGTACATCATGGTGTTCTTTATGATATTAGGAGCACTTGATAAATGTTTTGGCAATAAATTCGGTTTAGGCGAACGCTTTGAAGAGGGTATTATGGCGATGGGCGCTTTAACACTTTCAATGGTCGGTATTATAACAATTGCAACTCTTTTGGCTAAATTATTAAGCCCAATTGTTGTACCCATTTATAGCTTTTTAGGTGCTGATCCAGCTATGTTTGCAACAACCTTGTTAGCAAACGATATGGGTGGGTATCAATTAGCTGTGGAAATGGCGAATACGCCTGAAGCTGGTTTATTTGCAGGGACTATCTTAGGAGCAATGATGAGACCGACGCTTGTATTTACTATTCCAGTAGCGTTAGGAATTATCAACAAAAATGATAATCAATACTTGGCAACAGGTGTTCTTTCAGGTTTGATTACGATTCCAATCGGTTTATTGGCAGGTGGGTTAGTAGCCGGTTTCCCAATTGCGATGATTTTGCATAACTTAGTACCTATCGTTCTTGTAGCAGCCATTATTATGGCAGGACTATGGTTTAAACCAGATGCGATGATTAGAGGCTTTACTGTCTTTGGAAAAGGTGTTGTGATTGTTGCGATTCTTGGTTTAGCACTCGGTGCGACAGAGCAATTGCTTAATATCACCATTATTGAAGGGTTAACACCTGTTACTGAAGGGATTGAAGTTGTCGGCGGTATTGCTTTAACACTTGCCGGAGCTTTCTGTTTTGTATATGTGTTAACAAAAGTCTTCAGAAAACCATTGATGAAATTAGGTAAACTACTAGGCATCAATGATATTGCTGCAGCGGGTATGGTAGCGACATTAGCAAATAGCATTCCGATGTTTCAAATGATGAAAGATATGGATAACCGCGGTAAAATTATCAACGTTGCTTTTGCAGTATCCGCATCATTTGTTTTAGGCGATCACCTTGGATTTACAGCGGGTGTTGCACCTGAGATGATTTTCCCAATGATGGTAGGTAAGATTATTGCCGGTGTATGTGCAGTCTTTGTCGCAATGTTTATGGCAAACCGCATGTTAAAAAATAACAAACAAGCTAAAAAATAATACACGACAAACTGTATATAATAACAACAATTATGTAATAAGAGGAGTGTTTAAAATGACAAATATTGACCGTTCAGCAATTGAAGCGATTGTGCGTAACCTTTTAATGGAAAATGGTATCACTCAATCAAATCGCGTCGTTGACCCCAGTGGTGTAATCTCGATAAAACTACCCCAATTAGATGTATCAGAAGATGATCGTTTAGATACTGGTAACCCCAATGATGTTGTCTATTGTAAAGATTTAGTATCGTTAGAGGAAAGCCCACGTTTAGGCTGTGGTCTAATGGTGATGAAAGATACAACGTTTGACTGGAAACTAGAATATGATGAGATTGATTACATTATTGAAGGTCGTTTAGATGTGATAGTTGAAGGACGAACGATCTCAGCAGGACCAGGTGAAATCATACTTGTACCTAAAGGTAGTGCTATTAAATTCTCAGTTCAAGGTGACGCGCGTTTTGTTTACGTGACATACCCTGCAGATTGGCTACAAAAGTAAGTATCATAAAGTAAAGCTGAAAAAATTGAATATCATTTCATTTTTTGTTCAATCAGAAATAAAACAATTAAAATAAATATCTGATATATCGTAAAAATAAGATTGTTCAAGCGATTAATCCGACAAAATTCAATTTGGAAGATATTGATAAAATGCTAGAATTAGTAGCAAAAGGTCATCCAAAAGGACAGGTAATGATACAGTTTGATTAATGATAAAGAACAGAAAATCAGGGCTACATTGTAGCTCTGATTTTTTTTAGGAATCAGGTGAAATTTGCTGTTTGATGAGATTTGAAATGACAAAAATCGCAAAAAAATCAGGCTATAAATAACGTGTTACCAGTAAGTGGGCCAGTATTTATAACGGTTGAAAAAGCAGTGAATAGTGAGTCGGTAAAAACTTAAATTAACAATAAAAAAAGTCACCTAGAAGAAGTGAAATTACCGCAAATAATAGCCAACGATTCAAAACTCAGGCTCATGGTTTAAAATAGTATAATGTACTATAATTAATATACAAAATAAAGAGGGTGGATAAGAAAGGAAGGTAAAAATATGAAAACATTGTATTTGATGAGACATGGTCAAACACTTTTTAATTTAAGAGGTAAGATACAAGGAGCTTGTGATTCACCGTTAACAGATGAAGGAATTAAGCAAGCTGAAATTGTTAGGGACTATTTTATTAATCATGAGATAAACTTTGATTTTGCTTATTCGTCAACACAAGAAAGAGCTGTCGATACAGCCGAAATAGTGTGTAGCTATAAAAATGTAGCTCATTTAAAAGGTATTAAGGAATGGAATTTTGGCCTATTTGAAGGAGAAAGTGAACAATTAAATCCGAAAATTAAGGAGGGTGAGACTTCCTATGGTTATTTTTTTGTAGATTATGGTGGAGAATCTAGTGAGCAAGTTCAAAAGAGAATGAATAGTACTTTAATTGAAGTGATGGAAAATGAAAATCACAATACTATTTTATGTGTGAGTCATGGGGGAGCGATGTACCGCTTTATCCAAAAATGGGTATCACAAGAGCGGATAAAAAACATTAAATTTACAAACTGTTGTATTCTTAAATTTGATTATTCGGAGGGTGAATTTGAATTTAAAGAAGCAATCAGCTTAATTGATTAATGAATTTTAAATTGTCATTAAAGCAGCCACAATTTTTTTGTGGCTTTTTTTTCAAATAACGTCCTTCTAAATGAGCTCACTTTACTTCTTTTATTTGTGCATGGCTTTGATATTTTTTTGATGGAAATAGCTACTAATAATTGCTTACTCACTCACTAAATTATAGAGACATATATCAAATTAATGAAATCTTTACTGAGATGTTATTATTTTGATACCTTTGCTATTAGGGATGATAGTATATTCTTTTCGGTTAGATTTTTTGAGTTGGGTACAATCAGTCGCTTCTAAACTTTCGATAGCCAACCTACCTTTAGATAACTGTTTTATTGTGTGAACGTTTTAGTATTTGAGGATATTATTACTGTCGAGATGCACACAATCAACATTTATAATCATTTTTTGTTAAAATAATAAGTAAGCGTTACTAAAAAAACGTGAGGTATGTTAATAGGAGCAATATTTTTACGCAGCTACCTATACTATTTTAAGATATAAACTGAATGATCTTTTCAAGGAGGAAAAGCGTATGAAAATGAGGATTTTAACAGAAAAAGATGCAGAAGAGTTTAGAAAACTACGGCTTAAAGGTCTTCAAACAGATGCAAGCGCCTTCGGTTCAACCTATGAGTTGGAATGTGACTTACCGTTAAAAGAATTTGAACAACGTTTAGTGCCTTCTGAAGAACAATTTGTTGTTGGTGGTTTCGAAGAGAATCAGCTCGTATGTACAGCATCATTTATTAGAGCAGATGAAGAAAAAGAGCAACATAAAGGTAGTCTAGCAGGTATATATTGTGAAAAAGCCTATCGAGGAACTGGGATTGCGAAAGCAGTGATTGAATATACTATCGCACATGCCCGTACTTTGGAAGGCCTTAAGATGCTCACATTAATTGTCGTCTCTGAGAATGAGCGAGCTAAAGCTTTTTATGAAACATTTGGTTTTGAGACATACGGCACCGAACCTAATGCAATGTTCGATGGTGTTAAATATTATGATGAGGATTCGATGTTTTTAGAGCTATAATAAGCTAAAAATGCAAATTTATATTATCAATAACTAAAAAAACGCCCTGACAAAAGTCTAGGCGTTTTTATTATTTATTAAATTTATAGAAATATGAAAAATGGAATGACCAGGAATTAAAGTTTGGGATGGTACTCTAAGTAATTAACAAATGGAATGGGACTCAACTGCTTTAATAATGGAATGGTACTATCATTTATCGAAGGCTCCGTCCCATAATATCTTTGTAAGCTCATTTCTTAACAACAAGGTCAACACCCATACTCTTCTCGTAAAGTAATTGTCTTGAAGCTACTTATACTGTTCTCTAGTACTTCAAGACAATTCAACAAAAATTTCATAACGACAAAAAAATACGGCGAGACCTGAAATTTAAATCAGAAATAGACATGGATCAGTCTATAACGATTAAAATTTCTAGTCTAACACGCCGTATTTTTTATTGTATTCCAATTGAGATAAAGTAGAACGAGCTTGCTTTTCTTTCAGTAATCAGTCTATCCAACTTAAATTCCTTAGTCAAAAAGTAGTGGATGGTTTATAGATTCCAATTTATCAGTGTTTTTACGAGGTTAATGTTGCTTGCATTTTCTGTCTCCAGAATTCCAAGCTTACTTTATCAAAATTTCATAAACACATAAAAAAATCACTAGACCTGAAAATCAAATTGGAGTATAGACATGGACCAGTCTATAACAATTTAATTTCTTTAGTCTAATGAGTGATTTTTTTAGCATTTCAATTTGGATGAAAGTAAAACGAGTTTCTCTTTCTTTCGATGACCAGTCTATAACAATTTAATTTCCTTAGTCTAATGAGTGATTTTTTTAGCATTTCAATTTGGATAAATTAGAATGAGCTTGTTATTCTTTCAATCTTTTATAGAAACAGCATTGAGAATACTAAGCTGAACAAGCCAACTGCTACCAAGAAGATGACACTGAATTTAATTGTAAATTTGAATAGTTCGCTTTCACGTCCTACTAAACCTACTGCGGCTGTTGCAACTGCGATTGATTGTGGTGAAATCATCTTAGCCATGTCGCCACCGAGTACATTGATTGCTACTAGGAATGCAGGGTCAATACCGATTTGTGTTGCTGTAACGGCTTGTAAAGGTGCAAAGAGAGAACCACTGTTTACAACTGATCCTGTTAAGAATACGCCTAACCAACCTAATACTGGAGAGAAGAGAGGGAAAAGGTTTCCTGTACTTGCAAGTGCGATCCCCATTGTAGCTGAAATACCTGAGTATGTACAGATGAATGAGAGTGCTAACACACTACAGATAGTTAAGATTGGACGCCATAATTCTTTAATTGTTTCTAACGCTGTGTCTTTATATGTTTTGAAGCTTACTTTAAAGATAATCATTGTGATTAACGCTGCTAAAGCAATGGCAGTCGTTGTGTTTGTGAATAAATCAAGCTTGAATATTGCGGCCATTGTTGTTTGTGTTTCAACAACAGGAGCAGATTGTACGACTGAATTATGTAGCCCTGGAATTTGAATGTTGAAAATCAATTTGTTTAAAGGGCCATCTGGTGCAAATAATGCTTTAACAAAACCGAGGTTTAAAATAGTAACAAAAATTGTTAGTAAAAGGAATGGTAACCAAGCAAATGAAATTTGTTTAAATGAGTATTTAACTTTATCTTCTTCTGCTTCAACTTTTTCATCTTTATTAATACGATAAATTTCTTTTGGTTGCCAGAAACGTAAGAGTACGATTAGAGCAATTAAACTTGCAAGTGCAGAGAAAATATCAACGAGTGCAGGTCCAATTGTATTAAGAATAGCGAATTGAACAACTGCGAACACACCACCACTGACAAGAATTGCAGGCATTGTTTGACGAATACCTTTAATACCATCAATTGTGAAGATGAGGATGAAAACGATAATAAATGAAATGATTGGCATTAATACAGATGTGTAAGCTGATACTGAAAGTGGGTCTAAGTTTGTTAATAGCGCTGGCGAAAGTACGGGAATACCCATAGCGCCGTAAGCACCACCAGCGATATTAGCGAGGAGACAAAGCCCAGCAGCATAAAGCGGTTTGAAGCCAAGTCCTACAAGGATAGCAGCTGTAATTGCAACAGGTGCACCAAAGCCAGCAGCACCTTCTAAGAAAGCACCGAATGAAAAGGCTACGATGATGACTTGAATCCGTTGATCGGCTGTTACTGATGTGATAGAACTTTTAATGATTTCGAAGTATCCTGTTTTAACAGTAAGTTTATATAGGAAGATAGCAGTAACAATGATACTTGCTACAGGCCATATAGCTGATAAAACACCTAATGTTGTAGCACCGAAAACTTTTTGAACTGGAAAGCCATAAACAGAGACTGCAATAACTGCAGCTACGATGATACTAATAAGACCTGAAATGTAACCTTGTAATTTGAAAACAGTTAAACATAGTAGGAAAGTGATAATTGGTAGTGCTGCAACAATACCTGATAATGCAATGTTACCTAATGGATTATAAATCTGCGCCCATTCATTCATAAAAAACCGACTCCTCTTTATATATAGTTATTTGCAAACAGCTGTCTAAAGCCTTTTGCCTTTGCATCTATAGTATAACCGTTTTTAGCTAAAAGTACGTACTATTTTTTTTGAATTTCACTTTAAAGTGTGACTATGAAGATGCGGAAACGCTTCCATTGCTTTTGTAGCATGTGACAGGAAAATGTGACAAAAAAGCGAAACCCGTCACAAATGATAGTTGAATACGAATATTGATGTAGCAACGTTCACGGGCTGTCACATGTTGTTCATATTAAAGTATTTATATCATTAATCGTGTTATTATCTATTGTAATAGTTTAAGGCTTAATCATATAATAAGGGTGTAAATTACAAAAACAACTCAGGGGGAATTTAAAATGACAGCAATTATTCCAAACAACAAAAAAGTAATCTTAGTAGGAGATGGAGCAGTAGGTTCTGCCTATGCGTTCTCATTAGTAAACCAAGGCATCGGAAATGAATTAGGTATTATTGATGTAGATAAACGTCGTACAGAAGGTGACGCATTAGATTTGAAACATGCTTTACCATTCTTATCACCAATGAAAGTTTATTCAGCAGATTATTCTGACTGTGGCGATGCAGATGTTATCTGTATTACAGCTGGTACAGCTCAAAAACCAGGCGAAACTCGTTTGGAACTTGTATCACGTAACCTACGTATTCTAAAATCAATTTTAGGTGAAATTATGAAAACTGATTTTAATGGAATCTTCCTTATTGCAGCAAACCCAGTGGACATCTTGTCATATGCAACAATGAAATGGACAGGTTTCCCACCAGAACGTGTTATCGGATCAGGTACTTCATTAGATACAGCTCGTTTACGCCAAACAGTCGCTGAATTAATTGACGTTGAAGCAGGTAGTGTTCATGGTTATGTTTTAGGCGAACACGGTGATTCAGAATTTATCGCTTGGTCAAATATTCGTATTGGTAACTTGCCAATTGAAAGCTGGACTGGCCCATTAGATGCTGAGAAAAAAGAAGCAGTTTTAGCTAAAGTTCGTGACGCAGCTTACTATATTATTGAACGTAAAGGCGCAACAGCATATGGTGTTGCTAGTGCATTAGCACGTATAACTCGCGTTATCTTAAACAACGAAAACGCAGTTTTACCTTTAAGCGTTTATATGGATGGTTCAAATTACGGATTAAACGATGTATATGTTGGAACACCAGCTGTATTAGGTGCTAACGGTGTCGTTAAAATTGCTGAAGTACCATTGAATGAAGAAGAACAAAAAGCAATGGAAAACTCAGCTGGTGTTTTACGTAAAATATTGGATGATTCATTTATTCCAATCGATAACGAAAAATAATTTCTGAATAAAAACTTAGCTAGATTTTACTTCTTAGAAGCCATCCTTTAAACGGGTGGCTTTTTTATTTCAAAAAAAACAACTATCAAAAGATAGCTGTGTGAATAATTTTTAATTAATTTGAATAAAGAGTAGGCTGTTGAGCGTAAAGGTGTTCGTTTTATGTTTCATTTGAATATCAAACCAAAATAAAAACCCTGAATCCTTTTGGACTCAAGATTAGCATACACTGTAAATTTAATTTACGCTTCGGTAACTTGACGATGTTCAAAGCTGTTTTCGATATAGACGTTATAATATTCTCCTTTTGAAGCCGCCGACATAAGTCCCTGAAAAATATAAGAAGGTACGTTAAGGTAGGCATTCGTTGAGGTAGATAGTTCAACATGTAATTCTTGTTTCGATTGGCTGTATCCAATGCTAATGATTTCTTCTGAATCAACAGGATGCATGTTCATATATTTCACCTCCTACTATATATATTAACTATACCACGTATTTGATTAATAGCCAGCTCATTTTTTACTAGTTATTTTAAAAGAACAATAATTCGCTGTATTGCTTAAGCGTCAAATCCCGTTTCTACAAGCTGTAGAAGCTAAATAAGTCCATAATATTGTTTTGCAAATATTTTGTAACTAGTTAATGAGAACTATTTATTTTCGTCAAACATAAATAGACCGATTTGTAAACGTGTTTTATCTGTAATTAGTTTGGCTTTTTAATGAAGTATGTTTTAATAGAAGAGACCTATTAAATAAAGAGGAAAAGGAGGTGTATCAAAGTGAAAAGGAAAGCAAGTATAACCATGGTACTCATTGCCGCAATTGTTAATGTTTTTGTCGGACTCATCACTTTTTTCAGTGCCTATCTATTGTATAGTCAAACAAATATTACAGAGTTGCAGCAGAGCCTTGTCGAATACGGTTACCCAGAGCAAGCGGATGCTGAAAATCTGCTCAATCAATTAATATTAATGGTAGTTTTATGGGGTTTTTATCATATCATATTGGCGACTCTTGGTTTTATTGCCAATAGCCAACTCCGTATTGTAGAAAAACCTGCACGTGCTTGGGGCATTACTTTAATCATTATGGGGATTTTCGAGATATTTTCTCTACAAGGTATCCTCAATCTTATTGCAGGTATCAAAAGTAAAAACACTTAAGATATTAAAGTAACTGCAATCTAACTGTAATATAAGCATGGTATTCTTAAAAAGTTAAGTATATCTGAGTAGCTGACGTATTAGGGGTAATATGTGAAGCGCTTAAATTATCTGGGGGTTAGATTGCATGAAACGTCTATTATCAATTTTAATGCTTGTTGCTTTTTTTAGCAGTGTTTTTCCAATGCATGAAGCAGCTGCAGCAACGACGAAACAAGGAAAAATTGTTTCAGAAGTAAAGAAAACGATTGGTGTTAAATACAAAATGGGTGGAACAACAACAAAAGGTTTTGATTGTTCAGGCCTAACTCAGTATGTGTATAAAAAAGCAGTTAAAACTAAGCTTCCACGTACTTCTCAACAACAAGGAAAAGTGAAAGCGAAAAAAGTTAACTTGAAGCAAGTACAACCAGGTGATTTATTGTTTTACGGCAGCGAAAAAGCTTCTTACCACGTCGGTGTTTATATTGGTCAAGGTAAGATGGTACATGCACCTAAACCAGGCGATCGTGTAAAAGTAACACAAACAAAATATTATAAACCAAGCTTCGCAAAACGCGTTGTGAAATAATAGAAGCGAAAGATAGAGTATTTAATGCTCTATCTTTTTTTTTTCAATTATATATACTCATTCAGTTGTTGAAAAATCAGAATTTTTTGTTTATAGGTAAAAAATACTTGATAAAAACGCTTTAGTGCGTTACTATGATAACAAGATAAAGCGAAACGGAATGAAGGAGGGCTTAAATGAGTTGGAATCGAGCATTACCCTATGGGACACGCGATAAATTGTTTGGTGAATCACGTCAAATGACTGAAACAGCGTATAAGATGATGGCTTTTTTTTATACGAAGGGATATCGTCAGATTGAAACGCCGACATTTGAGTATAAAGATGTTTTTTCAAGAGGGCGCGAAGAACGTGAACAAAGGCTCTATCAATTTTTTGATGATCGAGGTCGTACGTTAGCTTTACGTCCTGATATGACATTGCCGATTGGTCGCGTGGTTTCAACGATTGGTTTGAAAGGGCCGTTGAAATTAACATACAGCGGCAAGGTATTTCGCGTATTTGATGATTATACCGGTAAGAATAACGAGCAAATGCAAACGGGTATTGAAATCATCGGTGGTGATCCGTTAAAAGCAGAAGTTGAGGCTGTTGCAACTGTTATCCAAAGCTTACAAGCCGTTGGATTAGACGATACAATCATTGAAATTGGTCATGCAGAAATATATCAGTCACTTTGCAGTGAATTAGGTCTTGATGAAGAACAACGATTGCACTTTGCTTCATTGTTAACAAGTAAAAGCTTATCAGGTATTCGAGCTTTTGCAGCGGAACACCCACAAGAGAAAGCGTTCTTGTTAGAATTGCCACGTTTATTCGGAGAAACGTCGTTGCTGACACATGTTCGTGGGTTAACAACCAGTCGTTCGATTCATCAAGCGATCGATCGTATTGAAGCACTTGTGTATCAATTAACCTTACTTGGCTATGGCACGGCACTAAGTGTGGATTTAGGGATGGTTCAAACATTTGAATACTATACAGGTGTTATTTTTAGAGGTTATGCCACGTCTTCGGCCACTGAATTTTTAAGTGGGGGACGGTATGATGATCTATTCCAACGTTTTGAAGGTCAAAAACGCGCCGCAGTTGGAGTGGGCGTTAATCTCGATGAAATTGTACGTCTGAAACAACAACAAAGCGAACTAACGAATAAAGCCATTCGCACATTGATCCACTACGAGGAAGCAGCAGTTGTTGATGCATTGAAACGTGCTCAGGGACCGTTGAATGAATTGAGCGTATGTGAAACAGTCGTTGAATCCCGTGAATATGCCATAGAACATGGCTTTCAGACGCTTGTTATTTGTCAAAAAGATGGCGTTACGACTGAGTCTGTTGAAAAGGGGGAGACATCATGACTACACCAATTACAATTGCACTCACTAAGGGCCGTTTAGAAAAAGAAACAATACGTATCCTTGAGTCACTTGGTATTGATTGTACAGAGGTTAAAGATAAAGGACGCAAGCTCATCCTTCAAAGTCAGAATCGTGATTTCCGCTTCATTCTTGTCAAAGCCGTCGACGTTCTTACCTATGTTGAACATGGTGTGGCAGACATCGGTATTGTCGGTAAAGATGTGTTGCTAGAAAATGGTAAAGATGATTTTGAAATGCTGGATTTACAATTTGGAAAATGTGATTTTTGTTTGGCTTCCGTTCCAAGCTATGACCCAGAAAGCCAGCGTCGAAAAGTCATTGCAACAAAATACCCAAATGTAGCCGCTCATTATTTTCGCCAGCAAGGTCAAGATGTCGAAATCATTAAAATAGAAGGATCAGTAGAAATCGCACCACTATTAGGGTTAGCAGATGCTATTGTGGATATCGTTGAAACAGGTGAAACATTACGTGAAAATGGTTTGGTCATTTTTGATAAATTAGCACCTATATCCGCGCGTTTAATCGTTAATCGTACAGCACTGAAAAAACATACGCAACCGATTTTTGATTTGATTGATCGTTTAGACACTTACATTGAAAACAGACAGGAGGCTGACGTATGAAAATTGAAAAAATGACAGTTGATGCTGTTCGAAATCTTCTCAGCGAATGGGACCAAGGTGAAGCAACAATCCATCAAGCCATCGAAACACAAGTAAGTGAAATGCTTCAGAAGATAAAGATTGAAGGAGATACGGCCATTCGTTCATATACTGAAACATACGATCATGTCACGTTAGCCGATTTTCGTGTGAGTGAGGCCGAAATTGATGCCGCCTACCAATCAGTCGAATCTGCTTTTATTCAAGCAATGACACATGCAAAACGAAACATCACTTCTTATCACGAACAGCAAAAACGTCATAATTATATGGATGCAAACGAACCAGGTATTATACGCGGGCAATTGATTCGACCAATTGCTGCGGTTGGCGTTTATGTGCCTGGCGGTACGGCAGCTTATCCATCCTCCGTGTTAATGAATGTGTTGCCAGCTAAAATTGCGGGTGTTCCAAGGATAACGATGGTAACACCACCGAGTGAAAAAGGTGTCAATCCTTATATTTTGGCAGCTGCAAAGATTGCAGGTGTGACAGAAGTTTATCAAGTAGGCGGGGTTCAGGCTATTGCAGCTTTGGCGTATGGCACAGAGTCAATTACAGCAGTTGATAAGATCGTTGGACCAGGTAATGTGTATGTTGCAACGGCAAAAAAACAAGTCTTTGGGCAGGTAGGCATTGATATGATTGCGGGTCCCTCTGAAGTAGTTGTCGTTGCAGATGCGTTTGCTAACCCACGTTTTATCGCAGCTGATTTATTGTCACAGGCTGAACATGACCAACGTTCTCGAGCCATCCTAGTCACCCCTTCATTGCAACAAGCGACAGCAGTTGCCGCTGAAGTCGAAAAACAACTGCGCGATCTGCCGCGAGAAGCGATTGCTCGTGAAGCGATTGCAACCTATGGTACAGCCATCGTGGTAAACTCTTTAGCTGAAGCCTTTGAAGTAGTTAACGTCATAGCTCCTGAACACTTAGAAGTTCAAGTAACGGATGCCATGAGTCATTTAGCAGCCATTCATAATGCTGGTTCTATCTTTTTAGGTGCCTATGCCTCGGAACCATTAGGTGATTACCTCGCCGGTCCAAATCATGTATTACCGACAAGTGGCACCGCACGCTTCTTTTCTGGTCTTAATGTGGATGATTTTTGTAAAAAATCGTCGTTTATTTCCTATACAAAAGATGCTCTTAAAAGAGATATGGATGATGTTATTTATTTAGCAGAAAAAGAAGGTTTAGATGCACATGCACGAGCGATAAAAATTCGATTTGAGGAGGAATAATATGCGAACAGCAGAGTTAAGTCGTAAAACAGGTGAAACACAAATTGTCTTAGCCCTTAATCTTGATGATGAAACAACAATCGATATCCAAACAGGCGTGCCTTTTTTTGATCATATGCTCCACTTATTTGCAAAACATGGCCGTTTTGGTTTAATTGTAAAAGCAGAGGGTGATATTGAAGTAGATGCACATCATACAGTTGAAGATATTGGTATTGTGTTGGGACAATGCTTGAAAGACGCACTCGGTGATAAATCGCAAATTGTACGCTATGGTACTCAGTTTGTACCAATGGATGAAGCGCTTGGTCAAGTATCAATTGATTTAAGTGGCCGTTCATATTTGGTATTTGATGCGAACTTTAGCAATCCTAAATTAGGTTTATTTGACACAGAGCTCGTATTAGAATTTTTCCAAGCAGTGACGTTCAATGCTGAAATGAACTGTCATGTTAAAGTGTTGTATGGCACAAACACTCATCATAAAATTGAAGCGCTTTTTAAAGCTTTTGGCCGTGCTTTACGTGAAGCGGTTACGATTGATACAAGTATCAACGGTGTCAATTCAACGAAAGGGAGTTTATTATGATTGCCGTGGTGGACTACGATACAGGTAACACACGCAGTGTTGGAAAAGCATTGACACATATCGGTTTAGAACATATTATTACCGCTGATCCCGCCATCATTCGCCAAAGCGACGGTATTATTTTACCAGGCGTGGGTGCCTTCGCTCAGGCAATGGCAAATATGGAGACACGTGGTCTAGATACACTCATTAAAGAGGTGGTTCAAAACGGAAAACCTTTGTTGGGCGTCTGTGTAGGCATGCAACTCTTATTTGACTCAAGTACAGAGTACGGTGAAACACGAGGGCTAGGATTAATCCCTGGTCGTGTTGAACGATTACCCGAATCAAACTTAAAGGTGCCACATATGGGATGGAATCAGCTTGAAAGCCAGCAAGACTCATTATTTAATCTAGTGAACCACGCGTATGTGTATTATGTTCACTCTTACTATGCGGTGACTGCTTCGGACTATATCTTGGCGAGCAGTGATTATGGCGTTAAAATACCTGGAATTGTACAGAAAAACAACGTCTTTGGAACACAGTTTCACCCTGAAAAAAGCGGTGATGCAGGGTTTCAAGTTTTAAAATTATTTAAAGAGGTGGTGGTCGCATGTTCATCTTCCCAGCAATCGATTTAAAAGACGGCTTATCGGTGAGGCTTTACCAAGGTGATTTTAATAAAAAAACCATTGTTAATCCTGATCCAGTCGCACAAGCGCGAACATTCGAGAACGCAGGGGCGCGGTATTTACACATCGTTGATTTAGACGGAGCCGTACAAGGTGCTTCAGCTAACCTTGATGTTGTGGCAAACATTGTTGAGGCAGTCAATATTCCTGTCCAATTAGGTGGTGGGATTCGGACTATTGAACAAATCCAAGCGCTATTAAAGTTAGGTGTATCACGCGTTATTTTAGGTTCGATTGCTTTACAAGCACCTGAATTAGTCGAAGAAGCAATAACACGTTTTGGCACGGAAAAAATTGTTGTCGGAATTGATGCGCGTGCAGGTAAAGTTGCAACGGAAGGTTGGTTAGAAACCAGCACAGTGAGTTACCTTGATTTAGCTCAAGAAATGGTACGTCGTGGCGTCACGCGGATTGTTTATACAGACATTGGTCGTGATGGAACGATGAGTGGCCCCAACTTAATGGAGCTCACAGAAATAAACACGGTACCAGGACTTGATGTGATAGCATCAGGAGGGATTTCATCAAAAGCAGATTTGTTGGCTTGCTCACAGTTAGGTTTATACGGGGTAATCAGCGGCAAGGCGCTTTATGAAGGAAAACTAACAATGGCAGAAGTAGTGGAGGTGGAAAATAATGCTAACTAAACGAATCATTCCCTGTTTAGATGTAACTGCGGGTCGTGTTGTTAAAGGGGTTAACTTTGTAGAATTACAAGATGTGGGTGATCCAGTCGCGATAGCAAAACAATACAATGCCGAAGGTGCTGATGAATTAGTTTTTCTAGACATTACAGCCACCGTAGAAAAACGAGCAACGATGATTGATGTAGTGGAACGTACTGCCGCGGAAGTGTTTATTCCATTAACAGTGGGTGGAGGGATTCAATCAGTGGCTGAAATGAAAGCCATGTTGCAAGCAGGTGCAGATAAAATTTCATTAAATTCTGCAGCAATAAAGCAACCAACATTAATTACAGACGGGGCTCAAAAATTTGGTTCGCAATGCATCGTGGTTGCGATGGATGTGAAGCGCTGTGTGACGGGATGGGAAGTTTATTCCGCAGGTGGACGTATTGCGACAGGATTAGATGCCATTGTTTGGGCAAAAGAGGTGGAAGCTTTGGGTGCAGGTGAATTATTGGTAACGAGCATGGATAAAGACGGTACGAAAGATGGTTACGATACTCAACTACTTAATGCTATCACTGCAGCTGTTTCTATTCCAGTTATTGCTTCAGGAGGTTGTGGCACATCCCAACATATTGTTGATGTGTTCAAAGAAACAAACGTGGATGCCGCATTAGCCGCTTCTATTTTTCATTATGGCGACGTGAATATTGCTCAGGTAAAAGAAGAACTGGCAAACAATGGATTGGCGGTGCGTGTATGACTGAATTAGCATTTTCGAAACAAGAGGGCTTAATTCCCGCTATTATTGTAGAAGACTTAACAGGTGATGTGCTTATGCTTGGTTATATGAATGAAGAATCGTACCAAAAAACATTAACTAGCGGGCATACTTGGTTTTATTCACGATCCCGCGACGAATTGTGGCATAAAGGTGCAACCAGTGGTCATTATCAAGAAGTGTGTAAAATCATTACAGATTGTGACAATGATACCTTATTAATTCGAGTGAAACAACAAGGTGGGAGCGCTTGCCATACAGGAGCAAAATCCTGCTTTTTTAAAGAACTTCAATAAGTTGACGAGCATGGAAAAGCCTCATTATTCTATGCTTTTTTAAATATTGTTTTAAGGTTGCAGAATGGGAAGCGCTTTGTATATAATAGAGCGAAAGAGAATAGTTTGGAGGAGATTACATGGAAGCACTTGAACGTCTAATGACTGAAATTAATCAACGTAAAATCACGCCAAAAACAGGCAGTTATACAAACTATCTTTTTGATAAAGGTCAGGATAAAATTCTTAAGAAAATTGGTGAAGAGGCAACTGAGGTTGTGATTGCAGCCAAAAATAATGATAAACCAGAAATTTTACTAGAGGTCGCAGATTTGATGTACCATGTGATGGTGTTGCTCGCTGAAAAAGACATCACCCTTGCTGAACTGGAAGCGGAGTTACAAAGCCGTGAAGGGAAGTTATCAAAAACAACCGATCGAAAAGAAATTAAAACGTTATAGAGGAGCGAAACAGATGTCTATCAAAATAAAAGCAGTCTTGAACGATTTACAAGCATACAAGCCCGGAAAACCGATTGAAGAAGTTCAAAAAGAACTAGGTTTGACTTCAATTGCGAAGCTGGCATCAAATGAAAACCCATTAGGTTCATCTAAAGCAGCAAAAGCAGCGGCTATCGCAGCGTTATCAGACACGTCGATTTACCCTGATGGGTATGCCGTTAATTTACGTGCGGAATTAGCTGATTTTTATAAAGTAGATGGCGAACAACTTGTTATTGGTGCTGGACTAGATGAAGTAATCCAAATTGTAAGCCGTGCTGTTCTAACAGCTGGTGATAACATTGTACAAGCGACACCGACTTTTTCACAATACGCACTACATGCTGATATTGAGGGTGTAGAAGTTAAATCAGTGCCAGTTGATGCAGATGGTTTTCATGATTTAAAAGCGATGATGGAAGCGGTTGACCACAACACTAAAATTTTATGGCTCTGCAATCCCAATAACCCGACCGGAACTTATTTTTCACATGAAGAACTAATTAATGTTTTAAGTCGTGTGCCAGATCATGTGTTGGTTATTGTTGATGAAGCTTATGCTGAATATGCGATTGCTGAAGATTATCCAGATACAATGCCATTGATAGAAAAACATTCAAACTTAATGGTAATGCGCACATTTTCGAAAGCTTATGGTTTAGCAGCATTACGTATTGGTTTTGGTGTCACATCAAAAAAACTTAATGATAAATTGAATGTTGTGAGACTACCATTTAATACTTCACGTGTGGCTCAGTCAGCAGCAAGTGTTGCCTTAGCAGATCAGGCTTTTATTGCGGAATGTCGTAAAAACAATCGTTTGGGTATGGCGCAATGGGAAGCGTTCCTTTCCGCGAATAATTATGACTTTTATCCTTCACAAACTAACTTTATTTTCTTTAATATTGAGCGTGAAACAGCGCCAGTCTTTGATGAATTACTAAAACGAGGTTACATTGTACGAGCTGGTTTGAGACCCGGTTGGTTGCGTGTAACAATCGGAACAGCTGAACAAAATGAAGGCTGTATAGCAGCATTAAAAGCTATTCTGGCTAACTAATTTTCTGTAATATAAGCTCACCACTACAAAAGTAGCAGAAATATCGCTTTTGATTGTGGTGAGTTTTTTTATCGTATGAAAATAGGTACTAACGTTCTTTAAACATGTCGAGCGCTTATTTTGTACTATCATTTGCAATCAACCAAACGGTTAGCTATAATGAGTGACAAATAGCCTGTTAAATCAACGCTTAACACGATGGAAAGGCTTTTAAAAATGCACCATGGGAGGCTTTATGGCAGATAAAAATACTTATCCAGGCCTTTCCTTCGCTGAAGTCGAAGAACGAAAGGCACGCGGGGAAACAAATGAAGCGTTAGAACCAATGACGCGGAGTTTTAAACAAATATACCTTGAAAATAGCCTGACATTGTTTAATTTTATTAATCTAATCATTGCCAGCTTTGTTATTTATACTGGCAGTTATAAAAATTTACTTTTTTTAGGTGTCATTGTTGTTAATACAACCATTGGGATTTATCAAGAACTACGAGCCAAAAAAAATATAGATGAATTGACGTTATTGAACCAAGCAAAAGCGACAGTTATACGTAATAGCCAAAAATATGAAATTGCACAGGATGAAATCGTTAAAAATGATCTCATTGAAATTAAACGTGGGCATCAAGTAATGGTTGATGGGATTCTGCTAGAGACGCGTGGCATCGAGTGCGATGAATCTCAGTTGACAGGCGAGGCGGATGCTATTCTCAAAAATACAGGAGATAAAGTCTTTTCGGGTAGTTTTGTAGTCAGTGGCACCGCCTTGATTGAAGCAACGCATGTAGGAAAAAATAGTTATACCTCTAAATTAACGATGGAAGCAAAAGGATCGAAAAAAGTATACAGTGAACTGGTACATACGATGAAACGGATTATCAGAGTGTTAACATTTGGGATTATTCCGATAGGAGCAATACTTTTTATTACTAGCCGTTTCAGTAATATGGATGTTAATCAAGCAATATTAGGAACCGCCGCCGCAGTGATTGGTATGATTCCAGAAGGCTTAATTTTATTAACTTCTGTAGCTTTAGCAATCAGCGTTATTCGATTAACACAACGACGTGTATTAGTTAAAACAATGGACTCAATTGAAACGCTAGCACGTGTTGATATTCTTTGTCTAGATAAGACAGGAACACTTACAAGTGGCGAATTAAAAGTGACAGATGTCACAGCCGTCAATGGTCTGACAACAGAGGAATTCGAAGCGATTATCGGACACGTTTCACATGATTTAAACGAGGACAATGCCACTGGGTTAGCCCTCATGTCAAACTTCAAACAAAAGGAATCGGACTGGGAAACAGCACATATAATTCCATTTTCTTCAGCACGTAAATGGAGTGCTGTAGAGTACGGACATGGTGAGAGTTTTGTTATGGGTGCACCTGAATACTTGTTTGACTCGTTTTCTGAACTAGAAACGCAAGCAATGGCCAAAGCGACAAGCAATGGCTTACGCGTATTAGCCGTTGCTAAAACAGCAACATCGTTATCGAATCAAACATTACCCAACTCTTTAGAGTTAATTGGCTTTATTTATTTGGAAGATGAGATTCGTGCTGAAGCACCACAAACCTTGGCCTATTTTATGAAACAAGATGTTGAGATTTGTATCATTTCAGGAGATCACCCACAGACCGTTGCACAAATTGCAAGACGCGCCGGTGTTTCAGGAGCAGATCAAATGATTGATATGAGTAAATTGCCAGCAGAGACAGACTACCGTAAATTAGTAAAAACACATCGTATATACGGACGTGTTAGCCCTGAACAAAAACGTTCATTGGTAGAAGCATTGCAGGCAAATGGACGAACAGTAGGTATGACAGGCGATGGCGTCAATGACATATTGGCACTGAAAAAAGCAGACTGTAGTATTGTGATGGAGAATGGGAGTGATGCAGCAAAAGGCATCTCTAACTTTGTATTATTAGACTCTAACTTTGATTCAATGGTCGGAGTTGTCTTGGAAGGACGGAAAGTGGTCAATAACATTCAACGAGTAGCGTCACTGTACCTTACAAAAACAGTTTTCTCTATTATATTGGCAGTGTTATTTATTTTTATTGCAGCACCTTATCCATTCCAACCCATACAATTAAGCCCAATCAGTTCATTAACAGTAGGCATCCCATCATTCTTTTTAGCGTTAAGACCAAATGTTGCACCTATTAAAGGGCGCTTTCTAAAAAATGTTTTGGAACCCGCTTTAGCAAGTGGCGTCAGTGTTGTCATTTATGCGATGATAATTTTAATAATTGGTCAACAATTCGGTTGGACCTATAATGAAACATCAACAATTACAGTTTGGATGACAGGAATGGTTTGTTATGTTGCACTTTATTATGTATCACAACCATTTAATTGGAAAATCGGTTTAATGATAGCAACATCAATTAGCCTCTTCTTAGCATTATTTATTTTTGGTGGGAAGATATTTGCGTTAGATAACCTCTTCCAATGGCACTTAGCAGTTGTATACATCCCATTGATGATCAGCGCAATCCCACTGTTTTATGGATTGAAACGCCTCTCAAGAAAAATACTAAAAGTAAAATAAGCCCATTCAGAACTGAAGAAATTGGAAAAGGCGAGAACGAAAACAACCTATTTGGTGTTGAAGCGATTGTAGAAAAACGAGGGAGGCTATCTGTGCCTGATGAGTTTTTTGAAATAGCAAAAAACACCGGTTGTTGCAGTTGGAGAAAAACATTAGTATCTCAAAGTTGAATTTCAGGTCTAATGTATTTTTGTTTGTTATGAAATTTCACAAGTTTTGGCTTATTATCCTGGAGACAAAAAATAAAAGTAAAATAAGCCCATTCAGAACTGAAGAAATTGGAGAAAGGCGAGAACGAAAACAACCTATTTGGTGTTGAAGATATTGTAGAAAAACGAGGGAGGCTATCTGTGTCTGATGAGTTTTTTGAAATAGCAAAAAGCACCGGTTGTTGTAGTTGGAGAAAAAAATTCTTATCTCAAAGTTGAATTTCAAGTCTAATGTATTTTTGTTTGTTTTGAAATTTCATAAGTTTTGGCTTATTATACTAGAGACAAAAAATAAAGAGATTACCAATTAGGGTAGTCTCTTTATTTTTTGATTTTTTATTGTTGATGCTGCCTAATAAAATAAGTGTTTGAGTTACAGTGTTTAATTCTTGTCATTAGATGATAAAGTGTCCATAAGTTCGAAGAAATATTTGGAGTCACCTGTATTAAAGTAAGCATACCAAGCGTCTAATGTGCTTTTTTTATAAACATCGAGGTCGTCAATAATTTGTTTTGTCCACAATAATGAGGCTGTTGACCCGGCAGTAATAAGATGATTATCTGATACTGAAGGTTGGTCCACATAAAATTTTTGTCCATTGTAACTGGAACTTACCATTTCAAGAAAACCTTCACCATTGCTAGTATGGGGACGCTCATCTAAAATACCAAAGTCAGCAAGTGCTGCAGTAGCACCACAGATAGCGCACACTGTAGCACCAACAGAAAGGAACTCACTTACTTTACTGAGAACCGCTGTGTGTTTTGCGTTATTCCAAGTATCTGCACCAGGTAATAGAAGCATGTTTGTCTCATTGATGACAATATCATCAACAGTACAATCAGGAATGATTGTCATACCACCCATTGTTCGAATGGGTTTATTTGAATAACTCACTGTTTTAATTGCTAGTTGATCGGCATCAGGTTTAAAAAATCGTCTAGAATTTAGCTCCGAAGTAATATGTCCCAGCTCCCAATCAGCAAGAGTATCAAGTACATAAATATAAATAGTTTTCATAAAGTTCCTCCATTTATTATAATTTTTGGTACTCTATTAGTATACGGGGGGATTGTTGACAACTGTATGGCAACAATCTAAAATGAAGAAAAACGATGAGGTAAATACAGGATGAAAATTAGCAGGCTTATTAGTATTATAATGATACTACTTGATAAAGAACGAGTAAGTGCACACGAATTAGCTAATATATTTGAAGTTTCAAAACGGACCATTTATCGTGATATAGATGCGATCAACTTAGCCGGTATTCCCGTCTATTCAACATCTGGCGTAGGTGGTGGTTTTGAAATAATGAAAAGATATAAAATCGATCAAAAAACTTTCTCATCTACAGATATTTCTTCTATTTTAATTGGACTTTCTGGCTTTTCAAATATAATAAAAAGCGCAGAATTAACAAATGCCCTCACAAAAGTTAAAAGTTTCATTCCTGCTGACAAAGTAAATGAAATTGAATTTCAAACGAATCAAATCCAAATAGATTTAAACCAGTGGATAAGTGATGGGAATGTGGAGAAGAATCTAAACATAATAAAATTAGCGTTACAAAATTACAACATCCTCTCATTTGAATATACAAATGCTCACGGCATAAAAACAGAACGGAAAACAGAACCCTATCAGATTATATTGAAAAGTAATCATTGGTATTTTCATGGCTATTGTTATACAAGAAAGGACTTTCGTCTTTTCAAACTGTCTCGTGTATCAAAATTAAAAATTGAAAATAGTTTCTTTAAGCCAAAAGATTATCAAAAACCTTTATTAGATTTTACAGATACTTGGACAAGTATACAAATAAGGACAACAATCCGAATTCACAAGTCTATCATGGATAGAGTGCTTGATTTTTGTGTCTACGAAGACTTTACATCAGATGGCGAAGAACATTACATTGTTGACTTTCCATTGATAGAAAACGACTATTATTACAACATTATTTTAAGTTTTGGTGATAAATGTCAATTTTTAGAACCTTTGCATATTCGAACAGAACTTAAAAATAGAATCCAGAATATTGCTAACCTATATAAGGATTAGCCTTTAATTTCAGATGCTATTTACAGCTGATTAAGCTAGCTTTCCCTCAATAAAAAGCAGGGCGCTCACATTCTAAGAAGAGGGAAAAGTAAAAGCCAATGAATGCTTTTTGAATAAACGTATAAATATAACAGGTTAAATAATGCGCTGTTTAAAAGGACACGCCTGCATTTAGCTGAAAAGGGACGTTAAATTTAGTACCAATCAGCTTTAAAAAGGTAAGTAAAAAGCAGTCTTCTAAAATAACAGTCATATTTTGTGTTTATTTGCGATAACTTTAGCGAACATAATGATATTATTGTCAACTAAAAGACGGAGGGGGACATAAATATGTCTATACGTTCTGTTTTAAAGAGATTATGGTATAATTAGGAATGATTATTCAGTCAATTATTTATATAGAAGAGGGTGGCAGATTTGGCCCAACAACGGTCACAACGTAAGAAAACGACAAAAAAGAAAAAAAAGAAAGTTCTAGATTTAAAAAAATGGCCAGTACCATTTGAATCAGCAGGTATTATATTGATTATTTTAGCGATTTTTGGGATGGGGCAGTTTGGTTTCGTCGGTCGCTTTTTATTTGAGATGAGTGTTGTCCTTGCAGGTACTTTTGCAGGTGTTTTATTAATTCTTATCGGATTATTGGGTATTCACTTTATTGTTAAAAGAAAATGGCCAGCGCTTTTAAAACCACATTTCTTAGGTGTGTTTTTTATGTTGTTTGCAATTATGGTTATCTATCATACAGCCATTGTTCAACCGCTATTATTTGGTGATTTAAGTGTTATGCAAGTCAGTAATCAGCTAGTGAACAACTATCGCTTAGAAACGATTTCATTAGTTTCTGTCGGCGGGGGGTATATTACGGCCTTACTTGTTACGTTAACTTATTTCTTATTCGCCGCTGTAGGTACCTATATTTTGGCAACTTTATTATTTATTGAAGGTGTCTTTTTAGTGACCGATCACTCACCGCGTGAAGTTTTAAATTGGTTAGTTGCTAAAATTAGTCAAAAAATTAAAGCATATAAAGAAAAAAAACCAAAAGTTAAAAAAACCGTGGAACGTCAACCTGTAAAAGAATCAGAGGAAATTGAACCAGAACCAGCCAAAAACGTTGCCTATGAACCACCACGTATAAAATCATTTAATGAAGGTAAACAAATGCCAGACTTACGTGCAGAAGTGTTGGGGAATGCTGCAAAACCACAACCAATCACTGAGCTAGCAAAAGAAGTGCCAGAAAATGATGACCCTGTCATTGGAAACACGCCTGATGTTGTGCCGTTTACAGCGCCTTTGATCGATACAAGCTATGAATTACCAAGTACAACTTTATTGAATCCTACAAAGTTTGTTGATCAAAGCGATGAAAAACGTCAAATTAATGAAAATGCTAAAATCTTGGAAGCGACTTTCAAAAGTTTTGGTGTGGATGCTAAAGTGACCGAGGTTCATTTAGGACCGGCTGTAACAGAATACGAAGTTCAACCAGCTGTAGGTGTGAAAGTTAGCAAGGTTGTGAGTTTAACTGATGATATTGCTTTGGCATTAGCAGCAAAAGAAGTTCGTATCCAAGCGCCTATTCCAGGTAAATCAGTGATAGGTATCGAGGTACCCAATAAAAATGTTGCCATGGTGACATTGCGTGAAATATTAGAGGACAACCCTCAAAATATTCCGAGTGAAAAATTACAAATCGCTTTAGGGCGTGATATATCTGGTGAAGCAGTAATGGCTAAACTAAATAAAATGCCGCATTTGCTCGTTGCCGGTGCAACAGGTAGTGGTAAATCAGTGTGTATTAACTCGATTATTACGAGTATTTTATTAAAAGCAAAACCACACGAAGTTAAAATGATGCTTATTGACCCTAAAATGGTCGAATTAAGCGTGTACAATGGCGTACCACATCTTTTAACACCCGTTGTCACAAATCCTAAAAAAGCAGCTCAAGCACTACAAAAAGTAGTGGCAGAAATGGAACGTCGTTATGATTTATTTTCTCATTATGGAACGCGTAATATTGAAGGTTATAACCAAATTGTCGCTGAAAACAACGAAACGGAATCGGTTAAACAAACACCGTTACCTTATATCGTAACCATTGTTGATGAATTAGCCGACTTAATGTTGGTCGCATCCAATGATGTTGAAAGTGCAATTATGCGCATTACGCAAATGGGTCGTGCATCAGGTATTCATATGATTGTTGCAACACAACGTCCGTCAGTTGACGTTATTACAGGTGTAATTAAAGCGAATATTCCGGCACGTATTTCATTTGCTGTCTCTTCAGCAATCGATTCTCGTACAATCCTTGATATGTCAGGTGGCGAGAAATTATTAGGTATGGGAGATATGCTCTTTAAAACAGCCGATTCCTCAAAACCAACGCGTATTCAAGGGGCATTTTTATCAGATCAAGAGGTAGAAACGATTGTTGATGCCTGTATAGAGCAACAAAAAGCACAATACCAAGAAGAAATGATACCAGATGAGATTGATACCAACCAAGCCGAACCAGATGATGAATTGTTTGATGAGGCGGTTCAAATGTTTGTTCAACAACAAGCAGCCTCAGTATCGATGTTACAACGAAAATTTAAAGTTGGTTATAATAGAGCAGCACGTATTGTTGACGAAATGGAAAATCGAGGAATCGTTGGACCACATGAAGGCAGTAAGCCACGTCGTGTCAATGTCACGGAATGGCCGATTCAAGAATCGGAATAGGGGATGATAAAAATTAAAAATAATGAAACAATCCAGACAATCAACGGTTATCCCGTTATGTTAGAAGCAACGACACAATTTCAACAAGTCGAAGTCTCGTGGCATTTTAAGGCGCTGATTGAGCGTGACACCATTACCAAGCGCTCTCTTTTTGCTAATTGGTTTGGATTAAGCGAAGATTATCCAACTTTAAACGCTTTTCAACAACGACTATCGTATTTATTTGGCGCATCACTTGACGCTATCGTTGAAAAGAGTGGGGATTATCATATTGTTCATTGCACGTTAATTTATCCTAATCCGAAACTAATCGATGATATTAATTATGAAGATGATGTATGGTCTTTCTTACAATCCACGCTATTCAAACCAATATTCACTCCAACAAGTGCGTTAGAAGAACTGTTTGCTCGTGAACAAGAAACATTAATTAAACGGTTTGACTCCATCCAAGAAGATCCTACAGATATTGCCATGGAGGATGTATTGCAAAAATTGTATCAAAACGATGTCTACCGTTATCACGCAATTGGTGTGAAAGAAGATGTTACTACAATTAATTTACAAGCACTTCAAGAAACCTATCAGAAAATGATGGTGGAAGATGAACAGTTAATTACGATTACGGGGGACGTTGAATGGAACAATATCAAAAAACAGCTCGATCAATTTCCAACGGGCAATGTAAAAAAAATCCAACGTTATTCTTTTAGGAAGAGTGAGTTAGCGGATTTAGGAAAAACTGTAAAACATCATGATGTAATGCAAGCAAAAACGATTATTACATACCAATTGCCGCTGATTACTTCTCAACAAGAACGCGTAGTTTTACAATTGGCTTATTATATTTGGGCGGTTGATAGTCACTCACGTTTGTTTGAAGAAGTCAGAGAACAAGCACAATTGGCTTATGAAATATACGGCAGCATGAATATTACAAAACAATTAGCATACGCTATAGCTGGTGTTGAGAGTAAACAAACTGAAAAGGCTCTAGAGTTAATGAAACGCCAACAACAAGCAATGGCAGAGCAAGGCGTGACCCAGGAAGAAATTGACCTTGCTAAAAAAACATTATGGCATGATTTACAGTTAGAATTAGATGAAATAGAAGGAGTCAATGATATCGCATTTTCTCGTCAATTATTACCTCATACGTTGTCGCTTTCAGAATGGCAACAAATGATTGCAGAAATCACGCCAAAAATGATTCAAAAGATGATGCAACAATGGGAATATAAGGGCAGTTATTGCCTCTTAAAAAAGGAGCGATCAATTGAAAGCACCAATTAAGAAAAAATTAGCAAACGGAATGACTGTGATGCTGCTTGAAAAACCGGAATCACATCATAGTTTTATACAGTTAACTGTGCCATTTGGCTCAACCACAGAATTAGAGACACCACTAACAGGGGTAGCTCATTTTATTGAACATATGATGTTCCAATCCGAAACACTGGATATCAGTAAATTTTTTGTTGAAAAACACGCAAATATCAATGCTTTTACAACAACAACGTCAACGAGCTACACTGTATTGGCGACAGATGATATTGAACCTTTAATTAATCGTTTAGCGAAAATGGTTCTACAGCCGCAATGGACAGCAGAACATGTCGCACATGAACAGGCGATAATACTACAAGAGCAAGAAATGTATGAAGATGATGTGTACACCGCATTGATGCAAATGAGTCTGGGAGGGTTATTTCCAAATCAATTAATTGCAACTGATATTACAGGTACAAAAGAAGATGTTGCAAAAATCGATCTTGAAACGGTACAAAAGACGCATGCGCAAATGTATCGTCCAGAAGAAATGCTTTGGGTGATTACCGGTAATTTTAATGCTGATAACCTCTTTAAGAGCATGTTACAGCTTGAAAAACAGTGGGAAATTAATACAATGCCAACAAGTAAACTAAGCTATCATAGTGACCCTCTTAAAGAAATAGGTAATGATGCACAAATGAGCATGCCGATTCAGCTAGACAAGTTTGCAGTAGGTGTTCGTTGGCCTGCTGTAAAAGAGACTGGGCGTACCTATATTAAAAGTGTGTTGGAACGACAACTATTAACAGATGTTTTGTTAAGCCCGCTTTCCAGCAACTATAATACACTTTATGCAAAAGGGATTATCGATGAATCATTTAGTAGCCATTTTGTGTATGAGGATAATTTTAGTTATTTGTTGTTGATGGGAACCGGTGGTGATGAAGCTGTCGCAGCACTCAAGCAACTTTTAAAAACTGCGCATCACCCAGATATATTAAATGACCACGTTTTCACATGTGCTAAGCGTGAATTGATTGGTACGTTAGTTACTTTATCAGATAATTTCGAGGCCTATAGTGAATGGTTAGCAGACTATCATTTTAAAGAGGCGGATCCTGATGATGTGCTATCAATTTTAGCTGAAATTACGTTGGATAATTTGTCTAGTCTTGCAGAGACAATACTTGCAAAAACGTCAAGTTTGGCATTTAAAATTAAGCCACAAAAATAGTTGTAAAACGATACCTGATTAGAAGTGACAAGTGCAAGGTGACGTGCTAAAATGATGTTAGTGCATTTTTATGTTAAATTAGAGGTTTTTATCTTAAATCACACTGTATTTTTACCAAAACACGAACGTTTGTTTTGGTAATCTTGCATATGCTCATATTTTTATGAAATTTTAATAATATGGTGGTAGTATATATAATAAAATTTCCAACCAAATGACAGTGTTGTGTGGATTTGAATTGATGAATCAGCCAGTACGAGCAAAAAGTGAAGGTTGGTACTGTTGAAAAATAAAGTGCTCATTTTTAACAAAATCGGCAGACTGAATAGAAATGCTGAGCGGGTGTATGTATACCTAGATTGGCGTTTATCTTCAGTCTGAAAGTAACTTTCTTTTTACTTTTAGAATAATAACAAGTAATTGTTGCTTCTACTTTAGCGAATCAAGCTGATTAATCATTCAAGTGATTGATGCTTTAGAAAATCAAACTAATATAAGATGAAAAAGTACTACAAGAATACGATCCCTGCAGAGACATTAATATTTTGGAGATGGCAAGTTGCAACTGCCTTAAAAAATCTAGTAATAAATGCTCGTTTTTGGTGATTGATTCATAAAATAACAAGGCGATGGCAGGTGAAAAGTATGAGCGAATTAGGTAATTTGCTAAAGAAAAGTCGTAAAGAGAAGAAAATGACTTTAGACGAACTTCAACAAAAAACAAAAATACAAAAAAGATATTTAGAAGCTATTGAACAAGGGAATTTCAGTGTGTTGCCGGGCGATTTTTATACGCGAGCTTTCATACGTACATATGCTGAAGTCGTTGGACTTGATGGCGATGAAATAATGGCGACCTATCGCAATGAACTACCTTCAATAAAAACAGAAGTTAATGCAACCGATACAACAGCAACAAGAGAGAAACCAAAAAAGGCTCCTCGTGAAGTTCCTGCTTTTTTATTGGGCAAAGGCTTTAAAATTGTGTTAGCAGTGATTGTAGTAGTTATTGTAGGTGCGTTATGGTGGATGTTATATAACAAAGGACAAACGTCAACGGATACAGTGGTAGATAAATCACCTGCAACAAGTATCTCAATCGATGAAGCTAACAAATCAGGCGAATCGAAAGTGGAGTCAAGTAGTAAAGAATCTGAATCAAGTGATTCTAAAGAAGAAGATCAAGATGCTGGAGATGTTAAAATTTCGGCACCGGATAAAGACTCAGAATCAAATGTTTATGAAATCGAAGCTCCAAAGAGCGCCAAACTTAAATTGGTATTAGATGCTACAAGTGGTGATAGCTGGAATTCAATTACTTCTTCAACAGGAGAATCATTAGAGTCAGGCTTACTTGCTTCGGGTAATAAACAAGAAGTTGAGCTCTCGGGTCAAACAAGTGTCAATGTGACTGTCGGAAATTCACAAGCTCTAGAGGTGACTATCGACGGTGAAAAATTAACCTTCGCTTCAGATTCTATTACACAAAATATCACATTAAATATTACACAAAAATAAAAGTGAGGGGTAACTGCAAATTGTAATAAAAGTCTTGAAAATACTCAATGACTTTTATTATATTGGGCAGCTTACGCCTTTTTTAAAGGAGAAAAATGATGAATATTCCAAATCAACTTACGGTTTTACGTATCCTATTAATCCCTGTCTTTCTAATACTATTTTTGATTCCGTTTAATTGGGGAACTTTTACCGTCTTAGACTCTACAATTACTGTTGCTCATTTAATTGCAACTATTGTTTTTGTTGTTGCATCAATTACAGATTGGTTAGATGGTTATTTAGCTCGTAAACACAACCTAGTGACTAATTTTGGTAAATTTGCGGATCCATTAGCAGATAAATTATTGGTAATGGCGGCTTTTATTGCCTTGGTAGGAGCTGATATTATTCCGTCTTGGGCAGTTGTTTTGATTGTTTCACGCGAATTGGCAATCACTGGCTTACGTCTCTTGTTAGCTGAGGGTGGGGAGGTCAATGCTGCAAATATGTTAGGTAAAATTAAAACATTTACACAACTTGTAGCTATACCGCTATTAATGTTAAGTAACTTTCCCTTTGCAGCAACAGGTATACGTGTCGATTTAATTATCTTTTATGTCTGTGTCTTTTTCACAGTGTTATCAGGTATCAATTATTTTTATCAAAACCGTCATGTCTTTAGTGACGGATTTAAATAAAGAAACAATTAGTCGTTTGAGACCTCAGATTATATATCTGGGGTTTTTTATTATTCATAAGTACTGAATAATAAAATTATGTTAACTAACAGACTGATAAGTTAAAATGATGACCTGTGAATGGTATAATACAGCGTGTAGATAGATATAAAATAGGGGAAGAGGATGTTTAAATGAATGCTGAAATGATCGCTGTAGGAACAGAACTATTGCTTGGACAAATTACTAATACAAATGCTCAATTCATCTCCGAAGAGCTCGCATTAACAGGACATAATATGTATTATCATACGGTTGTTGGTGATAACCCACAACGACTCAGTGATGTTATTCGCACAGCTCAGAAGCGTGCAAACCTTATTATTATTACAGGTGGATTAGGCCCAACTCAAGATGATTTAACAAAAAAAACGATTGCGGATGTTCTTGGATTAGAACTTGTTCGTGACGCCAAGGCTGAAGAGGTCATCCTAAATTTCTTTAAACGCCGTGGTGACGGGCCCATGACAGCTAATAATCTGTTGCAGGCCGATGTCATTGAAGGTGCCGATGTACTCGATAACGTTGTTGGCTTTGCACCAGGAATGATGTTGGAACATGAGGGTGTCACATACATATTAATGCCTGGGGTACCAACCGAAATGAAAACGATGTTTACCAATGAAGTGCGAAACCGCCTTGAAAAAGCTGCAGGTGATTATCGACTAGAATCGCGTGTTTTACACTTTTATGGTATTGGCGAATCACGCCTCGCTGATCAGCTAGATGATTTGATTACAAAACAAACAAATCCTACACTAGGCACATATGCAGGTAAACATGAGGTAACGTTAAGAATAACAGCTTCTTCGCAAAATGCAGCTGAATTAACGCCATTAATCGATGAACTTGAAGAAAAAGTACTGAGTCGTTTAGGCGCTTACTTTTTTGGCTACGATGGTGAAAGCCTTGAAGAAAAAGTTGTGCGTTTGTTGACGGAACAAAATTTGACTGTTTCAGCCGCAGAGAGTTTAACAGCCGGTTTATTCCAAGCGACATTAGCCTCTGTTCCAGGCGCATCGCGCGTTTTACGTGGTGGTTTGGTCACTTATGCAACCGATACAAAAACAAGCCTGTTGGGTGTGCCTGAAGAGCTATTAACAGAAAACGGTGTCGTCAGTGAAGCCACTGCAAAAACGATGGCGAATAATGTTCGTCAACAAACAGCTGCTAACATCGGTGTTAGTTTCACAGGTGTTGCAGGACCAGGTTCTCATGACGGTGAACCTTCAGGTAGTGTTTGGATTGGGTTTAGCGATGAAACGTCCACAACTGCAAAACATCATTTATTTGCAAGGGACCGCCAATATAATCGTGAAAGAGCAGTAAAAGAAGCTTTTTGGCAATTATACAAGTATTGGGAAGAAAAAACAGCAAAAACTTCACATTAGAAATGCTTTAGTAGCAGCTTTTTTACACCAAAACCGAATATACGTTCGTTCTTTTGCTTGTAATTAGGTTAAAGAACGTTTATAGTAATAACTATAGATAATAAATTTCGTTTTGTTACGAAGGAGGAAATAAGTTGGATAATCGTCAAGCAGCCTTAGAACAGGCATTAAAACAAATTGAAAAGCAATTCGGTAAAGGTTCTATCATGAAATTAGGTGAAAAAACTGATACCAATATAAAAACTATTCCAAGTGGCTCGTTGGCACTTGATGTGGCATTAGGTGTTGGTGGTTATCCTCGTGGACGTGTTGTTGAAGTATACGGTCCAGAAAGTTCAGGTAAAACAACTGTAGCATTACATGCAATTGCAGAAGTTCAAGAACAAGGCGGAACAGCGGCGTTTATCGATGCAGAGCATGCACTTGATCCAGCTTATGCTAAAAAATTAGGCGTTAATATTGATGAATTACTACTTTCTCAACCTGATACAGGTGAACAAGCACTTGAAATATGTGAAGCGTTAGTACGTTCAGGAGCCGTTGATATCGTTGTTGTCGATTCAGTAGCTGCTTTGGTACCAAAAGCTGAAATTGAAGGCGAAATGGGAGACTCACACGTTGGTCTTCAAGCGCGTTTAATGTCACAAGCTTTACGTAAATTATCAGGTTCAATCAACAAATCGAAAACAATTGCACTGTTCATTAACCAAATTCGTGAAAAAGTCGGTGTTATGTTTGGTAACCCTGAAATTACACCAGGTGGTCGTGCATTGAAATTTTATGCGTCAGTTCGTTTAGAAGTACGTCGTGCTGAACAACTAAAACAAGGTACTGATATTATCGGTAACAAAACACGAATTAAAGTTGTTAAAAATAAAGTAGCGCCACCTTTCCGTATTGCAGAAGTTGATATTGTATACGGAGAAGGAATTTCACGTGAAGGTGAATTGGTTGATATGGCAGCTGAAGAAGATATCATTATCAAAAGTGGTTCATGGTATTCTTATGAAGGCGAACGAATTGGCCAAGGTCGTGAAAATGCAAAACAATATTTACGTGAACATACTGACACTCGTTTAGAAATTTCTGGAAAAGTTCGTAATGCTTATGGTATTGGCGATGACTTACCAGAATCTGCTGAAGTAGTAGAAGAAGCGACTGTTGATACGGAAAATGTTGAAAAATAAAAAATAAAAACGAAAAGATAGACATTTTGTCTATCTTTTTTTATTGCTCGAAAACCTTTGTATAGCAACGTTTCTACTCGTTTTATTACAAGCGTAATGATAATTATTAGAAAATGTGCATATAAAAGGCGATTTTCTACATATAAATCAAATTATTTATTTCACAAAACGCCATTTTATCGGTATAATGTAAATTGTAAGATAATTTTACTTTAAGAGATATTATCTTATATATTGAATCACTAATGTAGTGTGCTGTACAATAAGTCAGCCGACAATATGACATGAATTTGAATAAGAATGGAGGTGAATGTATGACCTACGTAATTACTATCATCCTCGTATTCCTTTTCTCGATCATTGGTATTGTTGTAGGAAGAAAAATAGCGAATGATTCTAATCAACGAAATATGGAAGCTAGCCGCACGACGGCAGAGCACATTAAAGCGGATGCGTTGAAAGACGCAGAGAGTCTTAAAAAAGAAGCTCTTTTAGAAGCAAAAGAAGAAAACCAACGCTATCGAACTGAAACTGAGAATGAACTGCGTGAACGTCGTTTTGATTTGAAAACTAAAGAGAGCCGACTTTTACAACGTGAAGAAATCCTCGATCGTAAGGCGGAGACTCTTGATAATAAAGAGGAATCGCTAGAGAGTAAAGAGGAAAAAATTGCTCAGAAACAACAACTAATTGAACAGAAAAAAGCTCATGTAGAAAAATTGGTAGCAGATGAGAAACTTGAACTTGAACGCATTTCGGCTTTGACGAAAGACCAAGCGAAAGAAGAAATATTAACTCTAACTGAAAAAGAATTATCTCATGATATAGCTGTTATGATTAAAGAGAGCGAGGATGATGCGAAAGAAACGTCCGATAAAAAAGCCAAAGATCTTTTATCATTAGCAATACAACGTTCTGCAGCTGATTTTGTATCAGAAACAACTGTATCCGTTGTTAACTTGCCAAATGATGAAATGAAGGGTCGAATTATTGGTCGTGAAGGTCGTAACATTCGTACAATTGAAACGCTAACTGGTATTGATTTAATCATTGATGATACACCGGAAGCAGTTATTTTATCAGGCTTTGATCCGGTACGTCGTGAGATTGCTCGCATCGCGCTTGAGAAGCTAGTAGAGGATGGTCGTATACATCCAGCTCGTATTGAAGAAATGATCGACAAGGCTCGTAAAGAGGTGGATGAACACATTCGTGAGCTTGGTGAACAAGCAACATTTGAACTTGGCTTACATGCCGTTCATCCCGACTTAATTAAAATATTAGGTCGCCTTCGTTATCGTACAAGCTATGGACAAAATGTATTAAATCATTCTATCGAGGTTGCTCGCTTAAGTGGTATCTTAGCTGGTGAATTAGGCGAAGATGTTACTTTGGCAAAACGTGCAGGTCTTTTCCATGATATTGGGAAAGCCATTGATCATGAAATTGAAGGTAGTCATGTTGAAATTGGTGTCGAATTGGCAACCAAATATAAAGAACATGAAACAGTTATCAACGCGATTGCATCACATCATGGTGATACGGAACCTACTTCAATTATCTCAATCCTTGTGGCGGCCGCAGATGCTTTATCAGCAGCTCGTCCAGGAGCACGTAGTGAAACGTTAGAGAATTATATTCATCGCTTAGAGCGCTTAGAATCAATTCCTGAAAGCTTCAAAGGCGTAGAGAAAGCCTTCGCCATTCAAGCTGGTCGAGAAATTCGCGTCATCGTAAAACCCGATGATGTGGATGATTTAGAATCGATTCGTCTTGCACGAGAAATTCGTAAATCAATTGAAAGTGAATTGAACTATCCAGGTCACATTAAAGTGACGGTTGTTCGTGAAACGAGAGCTGTTGAATACGCGAAATAATAGTAAAAAGAAAGCCATTTATAATGGCTTTCTTTTTTTGTCTAAATAAAAACTGCTTCTGCTAAAGATATGAAACTATTGAGATTAGATGGTTCTGTGTTAAATAGTGTGGATTTTAAAATTAGGGTAAATAGTGAATTATTTATAATTTTATTTGTCAAATTAAGCTAGACAAAATATCATTATTAACATAACTCAAAAATACTTCCAATGGTGTTTTATAGTTCAATGACTTTCTAGGAATGTTATTTCTTTTAGAAGCAACAGACTGAATGAACGCTTCATCAACTTCATTGAAATTCATTCTCTTAGGTAGTCCGTCCTTGCGTAATAATCCGTTGGAGTTCTCATTTAACCCTCTTTGTGAGGGAGTACCTGGATCAGCAAAGTAGATATTAATATCATTGGAGTTACTGACAGATTTCCAATTAGAAAATTCTTTACCACAATCAAACGTAATAGACTTAAATAAATGAGTGGGAATTGTTTTAAACCAGTTGTTTAAACTGTTTTCAATATCTATTGCTTGTCTGCCGGTAGGTTTCAACGTAATAATTACTTTTGATAGTCTTTCAACTAAGGTAATAACAGCACTTTTATGATTTCTGCCAACGATAGTGTCACCTTCAAGGTGACCAAACTCACTTTTGAAGTGACGATTTTCCTTATCACGCTGATGAATCGTTCTTTTAAAAGCTTGTTTACCTCTCTTTTCTTTGTGACCATTCGGCTTTCTTTTCCCTTTCATTGGTAAGGCGGCTAAGTTAAAATAGCCACGCTTAAATAGTCTATAAAGAGTACGAACAGAACAAGAAATAGGAAACTCGTTACGACCAATAATCACGTCTGGTGTCCACCCTTGAGCCACTTTCTTTTGAATATAGTCAGTTTCATTATCAGGTAAAAGGATAGGAAGTCTCCCACAATTTTTTTTATTATTTTTGTATCGTTGGTAGTAATCTAGCATAGATAAACCATCATCTAAAGCGTTGTAAACATTATAAATAGTTTGTCTCGAACGTTTTAAAGTCTCTGCAACAAATTTAACTTTCTTAGTTTGATGATAATATGATTCTATTAAAACGAGTTCATCTGTAGTAAGATGTGTATAGGTCATTTGTGATCACTCTCCTTGTTTTCTTTCGTCGGAAATACAATTTGAGTGTATCACAAATGATTTTTTTAATTGTCTAGCTTAATTTTACAATCGGCGTAATTAAAACTAAGTATTTTATGAAATTTATTTTGTTATTGTATCTTTCAAGTCCCTATTTTAATAACTGTTTAATTGTATAATGCATTAAACCGATTATGTAACAGATAGATTGATTGCTTAGTTCAAACTTTCAACTAATGTTTAAACATAGTACCGTTTATTTAAAAGCAAATTTATACTCAGTTTTCTTTTTGCATAAAGACTGCTTTAGCGTTTTGGTGTCTCCAATAATAAAGCGCAGTGCTATTGAATCAATCTGTGCAGCGTAAGCAGATAAAAGTCATTGTTTGATTGTTTTGTTAAAGTTAACGTGTTGATTGTATCATTCGTTTGAAAGGTGAGTTTAGTCAATGCTTTTTTAGCAATCACTTAATGAATGTGTCGAAAATATGAAATAATTCACAAAAGAGTCAAAAAGGTACGACAAGGCTTTTATTATTGCTATAATTGAGTGGCAGAAGTGTATAAGAGGAGGATTTTTAATGACGATACCAACTAAAATAACGAATCAGACGTTTTTACAAGCAGCACGTGGCGAAGTAACGGATCATGTACCCGTGTGGTTTATGCGTCAAGCGGGGCGTTCACAACCAGAATACCGTGAAATTAAAGCGAAATACTCGTTGTTTGAAATTACGCATCAACCAGAATTATGTGCCTATGTGACAGCATTACCTGTTAATAACTATGGCGTTGATGCGGCTGTTTTATATAAAGATATCATGACACCTTTACACGGTATCGGTGTTGATGTCACAATCGAAACAGGAATTGGACCTGTTATTAAGTCGCCAATCAAAACACGTCAAGATATTGACGCGCTTGGCAGTTTAGATCCACAGCGAGATATTCCTTATGTGTTGGATACCATCAAGTTATTGACAGCAGAAATGCTCACGGTTCCGTTGATTGGTTTTTCAGGAGCGCCCTACACATTAGCGAGCTATTTAATTGAAGGAGGCCCTTCAAAAACGCATCTTAAAACAAAAAGTTTTATGTATCAACATGAGGATGAATGGCATTTGCTGATGGATAAACTAGCTGACATGGTGATTGTTTATTTGAAAGCACAGATAGAAGCCGGTGTATCAGCTGTACAATTATTTGATTCTTGGATTGGCGATGTGAGTTTGATTGATTACAATCGTTATATCGCTCCGGGGATTAAAAAAATACTTGCAGCATTAGAAGATAGTACAGCTATTAAAATTATGCACGGTGTCCATGCCACGCACTTGTTACAAGAGTGGAATAAAATGCCATTAGATGTCATTGGAATGGATTGGCGTATGTCCATGGCTGCAGCCCGTAAACAAGGCATCACCAAAGCAATTCAAGGGAATATGGATCCTGCTTATTTGACAGCGCCATGGCCTGTTTTAGAACAAGAATTAAATCGCGTATTAGCAGACGGCACAACCGCACCAGGCTATATTTTTAACTTAGGTCATGGTGTTTTCCCAGAAGCTAATCCAGCAGTAATTAAACAAGTAACTGCACATGTGCAGGCATATAAAAGTCAGAACTCATAGATTAGGTAGGGATAGAAAATGGAAGTACTTGTAGCAACCATCAATTTTAAAGCAGTATCCGTTGCCCATCGCGAAAAATTTCATATTGATGAGGAATCAGTAGCACAGGCTATGATAACGCTAAATCAACAAAATAGCGTGCTTGAAAATGTTATTTTATCAACATGTAACCGCACGGAGCTTTATTTAGTGGTGGATGAAATTAGTCGCGGCCGCTATTATGTCCGTAAATATTTAGCAGCGTTATTCAATATGACTTACGATGAAGTTGCAGAACAGGTGATTTTTCTCGAAAATGATGCGGCAATCGCACACTTATTTGAAGTGAGTACGAGTTTAGCATCGATGATTGTAGGAGAAACACAAATTTTAGGTCAAGTGAAAGATAGCTTTGAGTGTGCGCGTGAAGTAAACACAACAGGTGTTGTCTTAAACGAGTTATTTAAACGAGCAATTACAGTCGGTAAACAAGCGCAGTCAGAAACATTAATTGGTGAAGGTTCAGTATCATTAAGCACAGTTGCTGTAAAACTTATTGAATCTCAGCAGTTTGATATGATGCATAAAAAAGAACTCGTCATTCTTGGAGCAGGGAAAATGAGTGTTTTAATTCTTGATTATTTAAAACCACATTTTCCGATGGAACAAATTACGATTGTTAATCGAACATATGAAAATGCAATTTCCTTAGCGATGAAATATAAAACCAAAGCAGCTCCGAAAGAAGCGTTGCAACAAGTATTAGCTTCTGCGGATGTCGTGTTTAGTGCGTTGCGTTCAGATGATTATATTCTGACGCAAAAACTGCTCGAGGAACAATTACGTTATCTAGCAATTGTTGATTTAGGTATGCCGCGTAATGCGGATCCGATTTTAGATGTACATCCGCAAATTAGTCGTTATGATATGGATGATATTGAACGGATAGCTGATCAAAATAAACAACAGCGCGAAGCTGCTATGGTAGAGGTTAGTAAAATGGTAGTTGAGGCACAAGAATCTTTTCATAAATGGCGTTTAACATTAAAAGCAACACCAGTCATCCACGAATTGCGTGATAAGACGTTAACCATCTATGAAACAGCAATGGCTCATATGGAAAGAAAGTTGCCTAATTTAAGCGATCATGAACTCAAGGTGATTCATAAATTAACGAAAAGTATTGTTAATCAAATTATCAAAGAACCTATTATTAAAACGAAAGAATTGGCACTTGAAGAGGATGCATTGGATAAATTAGCGTTTGTTGAACATCTTTTTGGTTTGCAAACCGCAAATGATAGAAACGAGGCAGAGTTATGCGAAAAGTAATTACCGTAGGTACCAGACGTTCACAGTTAGCAACGACACAAACAGGTCACGTTATTAAAGCATTACAAGCGAACTATCCAGATGTCGTTTTTGAGGTTAAGGAAATTGTCACAAAAGGTGATATTCGATTAGAAGAATCGCTTTCTAAAATTGGCGGTAAAGGACTTTTCATTAAAGAGATAGAATGGGCTTTGCTTAACAGTGATATCGATATTGCTGTGCATAGCATGAAAGATATGCCTGCCGAATTGCCAGGAGAATTAAAAATTGGAGCTATCCCTATTCGTGAGGATGCAAGGGACGTATTAGTAAGTTCAGATGGGCGTTCTGTAAAGGATTTAAAGAAGAATGCAGTTGTTGGAACAAGTAGCTTAAGACGTCAGGCACAATTATTAGCGCTACGTCCTGATTTAGAAATTAAATTATTACGTGGTAATGTTGATTCACGTCTTCGTAAATTACGTGAAGGCCAATATGATGCAATTATTTTAGCTGCAGCTGGTTTAAAACGGTTGGGCTTATTTAATGAAACAGAAATGTACCCATTGCCGATTGAAGATTGTCTGCCTGCAGTGGGTCAAGGTGCGTTAGCTATCGAGTGTCGTTCAGACGATGAAGATGTACGAAAGCTATTAGCAACAATTCATGATCCGGAAACAGCATTGACTGTTTTGACAGAACGTGCCTTTTTAGCTGAAATGGAAGGTAGCTGTCATATGCCTGTGGGAGGTTACGCCACTTTAGAAAATCAAGGGATTGTATTGCGCAGTTTATTAGCAAGTGTTGATGGACAACGTGTGATTCATTCACAGGTAATAGGCGAAGAGAGCAAAACAGTGGGGCAATCAGCAAAAGAAAAATTATTTGAACAAGGTGCAGCAGCGATGATTGCTGCTCTTAATATTGAAGAGTAAACAATTAAATGAAAGAAGGAATTCACATGTTTCAATTTTCACGTCACCGTCGTTTACGAACTACATCCGCAATGCGCTCATTAGTTCGAGAAAATAAATTAGAAAAAGCAGATCTTATCTATCCACTATTTGTAGTTGAAGGTGAGAATGTCATGACAGAAGTATCCTCTATGCCAGGCGTTTTTCAATATTCACTCGATACTATTGATAAAGAGCTCGCTGAAATTGTTGCTTTAGGTATACCGTCAGTGATTCTTTTTGGACTTCCCGCAGAAAAAGATGCCATCGGAACGGGTGCTTTTCATACGCATGGTATTATTCAAGAGGCCACACGTTACATTAAAACGCGTTATCCTGACTTGATTGTAATTGCAGATACATGTCTATGTGAATACACAGATCATGGCCACTGTGGTGTGATTGAGGGAGAGACCATTTTAAATGATGAGTCGTTAGCAATCCTCTCTCAAACAGCAGTTTCACAAGCTGAGGCAGGTGCAGATATTATCGCTCCGTCTAATATGATGGATGGTTTTGTGTATGCAATTAGACAAGCACTTGATAAAGCGGGATACGAAAATATTCCCATTATGTCGTATGCTGTGAAATATGCCTCTGCTTATTATGGTCCATTTCGTGATGCAGCAGACGGTGCACCTCAGTTTGGTGATCGTAAATCGTATCAAATGGATCCTGCCAATCGTCGTGAAGCAAAACGTGAAGCAGCATCAGATGTCGCTGAAGGGGCGGATTTTCTAATCATAAAACCAGCAATGGCGTATATGGATATTATTCGTGATACTCGTAATGCACATGATTTACCCATTGTCGCTTATAACGTGAGTGGTGAATACGCCATGGTTAAAGCAGCTGCACAAAATGGTTGGATTGAAGAAGAGAAAATAGTAATGGAAACACTTTTGGGTATGAAACGTGCGGGTGCAGATATCATCATGACGTATCATGCGAAAGATGTTTGTCGTTGGATCGATCAAGCTTAAAAAGGAGGGAAGCCCATGGCACGAATCATTGTGACTCGAATGCCTCATCAAGCAGCAACTTTGTGTCAGTTGATCAATGAGACAGGTCATGAAGCCGTTCTTTTCCCTGTTCTTAAAATTGAGCCTCTAAATCAGGCTGAAATCACAAAAAAATTACGTGCATTAACGGCTGCTGATTTTGTTGTATTCACGAGCCAAAATACCGTTCATCGGGTGTTAGATAGTGGACCCAATAGACAGTTCAAAGCTATTTCAATCGGTCCGGCAACATCGCAGGTATTAGAATCTTATGGTCTTAAACCTGTGATTGAAGCTGCTGATTTTATATCAAGTGGATTGTTTGAGGTTATAGCACAACAACTGAAAGATACAGATCGGATATGGTTACCGCAATCTGCACGAGCAACCAATGAATTAGCAGAAAAGTTAGCGACTGTTTGTGAGGTTGAACATACAAGTGTCTACACTGTCGTTGAAGCAAAAAGAGAACCGTTTCAATTTAAGGCAGATGATACGGTTGTGTTTACAAGTCCTTCGGCTGTTATTGCTTTTATTAACTTATTAACTGCTGAAGAACATCAGTTGTTGTCTCAATTGACATTATTATCGATTGGACCAGTGACAACGGCTGTTATTGTAGAAAAGGGATTAAATGTTGCTTATGAAGCGCATCCTTATCATATAGAAGGTTTTCGTTCGTATTTCAAAAACCAAAAAAAGGTATAAAACAATATGTTTTATACCTTTTTGGTGTAATTAAATAAAAGTGGCAAAGCGATTATCCCATATATTTTCATAAAAACGCACCGTATTTTCTGCACTCATAAAAGCATTAGAATAAGTTGTTGTGCCACCTCTTAACATTTGGATTAAATAACCCAGTGCATGAGCATTTTTTACAGTTGCATCCACACAATATTCGGTTTGAGCACCACAAATTTCGATACGGTTTATATGTTCTTGTTCAAGCAATTCTTTTAAATTAGTCTTATAAAAAGAATTGGCATGTGTTTTTTGAATATAATGAGTCGCTTTTCCCTTGTCCAACGAGGGGATGACTTCCCAAGGGGACTGTCCTTGAATCAAATCTTCGTCAGTATGTTGAACAATGATGATGTTTTTCCCTTGAGACGTATAATCAAGCATACGTTTATTTATTAGAGTAACTAATGAAGATAGATTGAAAATTTCTGTGTCGTTGTAACACACGCCATTCTGTAAATCGATAATGATTAGAGCATCAGCTAAAGGCTTCATCAAAGGACCTCTTTCTTTTTTAATAATGAAATTATAGCATAAATAATTTTAAAGCATTAGCAATGTCATTCATGATTATAGGTATTTTAAAAATGATTTAGTATCCAAAAAAAGAGAAATAAGCAACAAGCTGCCTATTACTCTTTTTTTAATTGTATTAATTATTGTATTAAGATAATTAACCGATGTAGCGAAAGAAAAGGCTACATTTCTCTAAATACACCTACAACTTTACCAAGAATAGATACATTTGGTAAGTAGATGGGTTCCATCGAATCGTTTTCAGGTTGAAGTCGTATACGGTTACTTTCCTTAAAGAATCGTTTACAAGTTGCTTCGTCATCCTCTGTCATAGCAATAACAATATCGTTATCGTAAGCCGTATTTTGTTGGCGGACGATTAATTTATCTCCATCCAAAATACCTGCATTTATCATACTTTCACCGTCAACTTTTAGCATGAATAATGTGGCATCATTGACAAGCATTGATTCAGGAAGCGGGAAGTATTCCTCAACATTTTCTATTGCAGTAATAGGAACACCAGCTGTTACTTTACCAACCAATGGCACATTCACAGTGCCAACTTTAGGTGAATCATCCATTATTTCGATTGCTCTTGGTTTAGAAGGATCGCGTTTGATTAGCCCTTTTTGTTCAAGGCGTTCAAGGTGACCGTGTACAGTAGAACTTGATGCAAGGCCAACTGCTTCACCGATTTCTCGAACAGAGGGCGGATAACCTTTTGATTTTACTTCGTCTTTTAAAAATTCAAATATTTCACTTTGACGTTTAGAAAGTTTCATAATTACACCTCTGTATGGTTTTTTGTATCTTTAGTATACCATTTGCTCTTGACAAATACAAACGTTTGTTCTGTTTTTGTGTTGACAAGAACAAATGTTCGGTATATGATATAAATACGAACATACATTCGACTGGGGGATTTAATTTATGAAAACTTTAATATCACGTATTTGGACTAATTTTTCTTTTGTTATTATCTTTACACTTATTAGTGCTTGTTTTTTCCTAATAGTAGGTTTTAAAACAGCTGGCATAGATGAAAGTAAGTACGAACAATATACTATTGTAGAATCAGATAACCTTTGGACAATTGCTGAAAATTACGCCTCGTCAACTAAAGAAGTACAATCAATGGTGCAATGGATGAGTGAGAATAACGACCTTATTAATGAGAATAAATTGGAAGCGGGCACTAAAATTTACATTCCTGTAAAAAAACAACAGACTGCTGATGAAATCATGTATGCAAATAATGATTAGTCTTTTGAAGTTAATGCATTAAAACTAAATTGAATAAATAAAAACGCTACAATTAACACGATGTTAGTTGTAGCGTTTTTGTATAAAACCCCTTAGTTAAGACAGTTGATATCCTCTTCAGTCTGTACCTTAAATTCCTTATATTCGGTTGAAGCGATAAGTTCATCGTTCAATGTTATTTTTTGAAGTCGTTGGTTGCTATAAACAGCAAAATAAAAACTTAATGATTCGGCGCACATGTAGCTACTGTAACATGTGTAGTCAGGTTCACCTTGTGGATCAATCACCACTCCATTAGGAATACTAACTGATTCCAGAATATGATGAGATAAACTGACGGCTTCAATTTCATTTTCGGGTTGTTTAGAAAAGTTTCTTAAGTAAGCCACTCTCACAAAACGAGCAGGAGGGGTATAGTCACCTGGTAAACCAAATGTACCTGATCCTTGACTGAAAGCTGACAGTTCTTTATTTGCCAGAGTAATCGGTTCATGTTGGTGAGGTGTCACTGTGATGTAGTTGCGTAAATTTGTTTCGTGCCAAGAATAGTCAGGACTATTCGTCATCACCCCGATAGAATCTTCAATGATATTTAAACCATTGGGCATCGGTTCAACAATAATTGTTGCTCCTGTTTTATCAGAAAAGATAAAATGTAGAGGTGGCAATTTACTGATAATGGGGTTGGTATCATTAATAAGTGTAATAGATTCTAGTAACTGTGTTTTGACATCTTCGACCGTTGTTGCTTGCGATAATATGTAGGGGATAACTTTATCAGGAGAAATTGCGAGTGTTTCGTCTGCTGCTGTGTCTTTATAAGTTGCGTAACCTGGAAAATAGAGGGTTGCTCCCATAAGACCTTTTTCATTAATACCATCAAAAAGAATCGGTGAATTATTTAAAATTTGCCCCATACCGATAAAAGCAAATTTTGATGTTGTTGAATCTGACGTTGTATAAGTTAAATCAAATGTTTTGTTGCGTGGAACAAAAACAACTTGTTCCGCCATTTCGATTCCAAAGTCCATTGTTCGAGAAAGCAAATGTTTATTATCTTTTGATGTTAATGTAAAACTACTGCAACCTATCATTCAAATCATCCCTTTTCTTGTTATTTTGTAAAGAGTTAAAAACTTTGTGTGTGTGCTTTAATTATAATCTTAAATCACTAATATTAAAAGCGTTGAGTTAGAAAAGATGTGTCTTATTTACTAATTTTTGCGTTTTTAAATAACAATTTAATGACTAATGACTGCCTATGATAAAAGAATAACTGTATTTCGGGAAAAAGTATCCGTTCAATTCAGAATAATTTCCACCTTATTTAACAAAAGAACCAAAACGACCCAATCATTGGAAAATAATTTGCTTGTGAGGTGTTAACTAACGACAGACTGAATACGCTATCATTTTATTGTTCTAAAAGCAGAGTTAAAATAAAAAATAGGCAATAAACAGCGGTTTTATAAGCTTTTTAATATCTATCTCTAGTGATTTGCGCTGAAATGGTTTATAATAATTCTTGTATGCTTAGTTACATTGCAATTTAGCTGTTTCACGTTTTTAATAACTCAAAAAGTTAGCAGAAAGTGAAGCAGTGTGTAATGGGTATTATTAATATATTTTGAGGGGATGTTTTTAAATGTTTGATAAAGTTGATCAACTCGCAGTGAATTCAATCAGAACTCTTTCAATGGATGCTATTCAAAAGGCCAATTCAGGACATCCAGGTTTGCCGTTAGGTGCAGCACCAATGGCATACACACTATGGTCACGTTTCTTAAACGTTAACCCAAGCAATACAACATGGTCAAACCGTGATCGTTTTGTGCTTTCAGCAGGACACGGTTCAATGTTGTTATACAGCTTGTTACATTTATCAGGTTTCAAATTAAGTATTGAAGACCTTAAAAACTTCCGTCAATGGGATAGTTTAACTCCAGGACACCCTGAATTTGGACATACTGATGGCGTAGAAGCAACAACTGGTCCACTTGGACAAGGTATCGGTATGGCTGTTGGTTTTGCAATGGCAGAACGTCATTTAGCTGGGATGTATAACAAAGATAAATTCAACGTTGTTGACCATTATACATACGCTTTATGTGGTGATGGCGATTTAATGGAAGGTGTTTCAGCAGAAGCGGTTTCAATGGCTGGTCATGAGCAATTAGATAAATTAATTGTCCTTTATGATTCTAATGATATTTCATTAGACGGTGATTTAGATCGTTCATTCTCTGAGAGCGTTCAAAAACGTTTTGATTCTTATAACTGGCAACATTTATTAGTTAAAGATGGTAATGATCTAGCTGAAATTGAAGCGGCAATTGCAGAAGCTAAAGCTAATACTACTCAGCCAACAATTATCGAAATTAAAACAGTTATTGGTTTTGGTTCTCCAAAACAAGGTACAAGTGCTGTCCATGGCGCGCCTCTTGGTCCAGAAGGTATTTCTGAAACAAAAGCTGCTTATGGTTGGGATTTACCAGACTTTACAGTGCCTGAAGAAGTATATGCTCGCTACCAAGCAAACGTTGCTGATCGTGGTGCAAAAGCTGAAACCGAATGGAATGCATTATTTGCTTCTTACAAAGCTGAATACCCAGAATTAGCTCAACAATTTGTTGATTCTTTTGAAGGTAAATTACCTGCAGGTTGGGATGCTGATCTTCCATCATTTGATGAAGGCTCTTCAACAGCTTCTCGTGCATCAAGCGGTGAAGTAATCAATGCAATCGCAGATAAAGTTCCATTCTTCTTCGGTGGTTCTGCCGATTTAGCTGGATCAAATAATACGACTATTAAATCAGATGGTCAATTTACAGTTGATGCTCCAGAACAACGTAATATCTGGTTTGGTGTACGTGAATTCGCAATGGCTACTGCGTTAAACGGTATGTCGCTACATGGTGGTTTACGCGTTTACGGTGGTACGTTCTTCGTATTCTCAGATTACCTTAAAGCAGCAGCTCGTTTAGCTGCAATTCAACACCAACCTGTAACTTACGTGCTAACACATGATTCAGTTGCTGTAGGTGAAGATGGCCCAACACATGAGCCAGTAGAACAACTTGCAAGCTTACGTTCTATTCCGAACATGGTTGTTATTCGTCCAGCGGATGGTAACGAAGTAAAAGCGGCATGGACTATTGCGTTGGAATCACAAGATCATCCAACAGCATTGGTATTGTCTCGTCAAAACTTACCAGTGGTTGCAGGTTCAGCAAGCAAAGCAGCAGACGGCGTTCGTAAAGGTGGTTATGTAATCTCACCATCTACTAAAGATGTTGCTGATGCTATCTTAATTGCTACTGGTTCAGAAGTTAACTTAGCTGTACAAGCACAAGCTGCGTTGGCTGCTAAAGGTACTGATGTTTCTGTTGTCAGCATTCCATCGTTTAACTTGTTTGATAAACAATCAGCTGAATATAAAGAGTCTGTTTTACCAAACGCTGTTCGTAAACGTGTGGGTATTGAAATGGGTAGCTCATTCGGTTGGGGTAAATATGTTGGTTTAGATGGTACTGTTATCGCAATTGATACTTTCGGTGCTTCTGCTCCAGGAGAAAAAATCATCGAGGAATACGGTTTTACAGTTGATAATGTTGTAAAAGCTGTTGAATCTTTATAATCGAATTTAAGAAGAAGTGAGGGGCGGGATACCGCTCCTGCTTTTTTTTGCAAACTCGAAGTAGAAATATCACAGTAGAGTTGATGACAGCTATTGTCATAACGTTAATTATCAAGTACAATAATAGAGATAAATAAGAAATGGGGGAAAGTAAATAATGAGTTTATGGTTAGGAATTACACTTATTGTAGTTGCACTTGCTGCGGGTCTAGCACTCGGTTTCTTTTTAGCACGTCGCTATATGATGAAGTATCTACAAGAAAACCCACCTGTTAACGAGCAAATGTTAACAATGATGATGGCGCAAATGGGTCAAAAACCATCACAAAAAAAGGTCAACCAAATGATGTCTGCAATGAGCAAACAACAAGCGGCTGCACCTGCTAAAGAAAAAGAAAAGAAGAAAAAGAAAAAATAATAGCATATATCTGTGTTTATAGAGTTAATATAAATTATGATTATGAAAATTTCTCTTTTAATTGAATTCTATTCGGAAAACACATCTCTTAGGAGGTGTGTTTTTTTAGTATGTAGACAAATTGTGAGAATAATCAAAAAAATCTAGGCAATACTACAAAGATATGCTATATTAAATTTAACGAAAAGAAACGGAGGTGGAAAAGATGGGATCAACAATTTTTGTATTACGTAATGAAGTGAAGAATTACCACAATACGCTTGCTTTTATTTCCAATGTTCAAGGGGATAATCTGTCTTCTTTTAAATTTAATACAAAAACAACGAGTAGTTGACCTTTCTTTTTCACTTATGAAAAGGCTGCTTGTTACCCAGGCAGTCTTTTTTTGTGCGCAAAAATAAGAGACGCCAATGACACGATAAAAAACCAACAGGATGGTGCTCTATGAAAATTTTATTATCAAAAAATATTAAAACGACCTTAACAACATCATTTATGAGCAGTTTAATCTACGCTTGTACGATGCCGTTTATGATTATTTACTTGGCAAAACATACGCCAACAGGAACAGCAGGAATTATTGTTATTCTGAATGTTGCTGTATCTTTTTTAGCAGGAATTATTGGTGGCTATTTGGCAGATAACCATCAACGAAAGCGAATTTTATTCGTGTTTCAAACACTGTATGCTGTTGGATTGTTAACAATTGTTTTTAATCTCAGTGGTTTGCTCGCTCACATTAATTGGTTGGTTGTGGGTTACTTTATTTGTGGAGCAGCTTATAACTTCTACACGCCAGCATACTCAGCTGTTGTGTTGGATTCAACCACGAGGGAAAATCGTAAGAAAGTCTATCAATATGAATATTGGATTTTTAATTTATCGATGGCTATTGGTGCATCAATCGGTGGATTTGCCTTCAAAAATTATTTGTTACCGCTATTTATAGGAGCGGTAATCATGCAGCTTATCGTCACGTTTTTTCTACAAATGAACTTGCGATATGAAAACAAGATAATGGATCGTAAAGATACTAAAGTTATACGTCATCTTTTTTCAACATACGCAAAGGTGGCGAAAGATCGCCGTTGGTTAATGTTTGTTGTTGGTATGGCTTTGTATCAAGCGGCAGAATTCACAATGGGAACTTATACAGGTGTGCGTCTGTCAAAAGAGTTTGATATGATTCATCTCTTTAACATTGCCATTGATGGTGTTAGAATGTTGAGCGTTTTACAAGTTATCAATACGTTAATGGTTGTTTTTTTAACCTTTTTATTAACGCGTATAACAGCAGGCTTAAAAGAAAAGTATGTTGTCTTTTTTGGACTACTTATCTATGTAACAGGGTATGGAGTGATGGCAACGGCAAATAGTATCACGTTATTAGTACCGATTATGGTCATCGTTACGATTGGTGAATTGGTTGCAACGCCATTATTAAGCGCAAGAGAAGTTGACTTAATTCCTGATGATAAACAAGCATCTTACTTAAGTTTTTCGGGTTTATCATTTCAATTTGCTCAGCTAGTTGCAGGTTTTGCTTTAACATTAGGCGGCTTTGTCAGCGCATTCTACATCAGTGTCTATATCATCGTTTTAGGAGTTATTGGTGTCTTATTTGTATCAATTAGCTTATATCATCGAAAACATCAAAAGACCAATCCTGAGGCTACTAGTCGGATATAAACAGTCTTCTTGACCTTAATATAGGTGAATAGTATGATAGCTAAATGAATGTTTGCTTATGGAAAGCCATGCTGTCCGCCACTACATCAAGCGCAGTATGAGCTGTTTTGTATAGATAATTAATTGGAAACAGAGGTGGAAAAATGAAAATATTTAAAGATTTATGGTGGTTCTTCAAACAAGAAAAAAGAGCGTATATTATTGGGGTAATTGCTTTGGTAACGGTTTCATTGTTATCATTAATTCCTGCGCGTTTGATCGGTAAAACCGTTGATGCCATTGCAGACCGAAGTTTAACGATGGGATCTTTTCTTACTATTATTGCAACACTCGTCGTTACCGCTGGGATTATGTATGGGTTACGTTATGTTTGGCGAGCTTACATTTTCGGCTCTTCATTACGACTTGAACGACAAATGCGTAACAGTTTGTTCAAACATCTTACTAACATGTCAGGTTCGTTCTTTCAAAAACATCGTACAGGTGATTTGATGGCACATGCAACAAATGATTTGAAAAGTATTCAACAAGTTGCGGGTGCTGGTATTTTGACATTAGCCGATTCAGTTTTAACTGGGGGAATGGTTATCGTCACAATGGCAACACTTATCAACTGGAAATTAACATTGATTGCTCTATTGCCAATGCCTTTAATTGCAATATCTTCGCAATTTTTAGGTAAAAAATTACATATCAGTTTTAGAGATGCACAAAGTGCTTTCTCTGATATGAATGATTACGCCCAAGAAACAATCGGGGGTACAAAAGTAACTAAAACATTTGGTCAAGAAGAAGCTGAAATTAAGCATTTTCAGTCACAAACAAATGACGTACGTAAAAAAAATGTCATCGTGGCACGTCTCGATTCAGCGTTTGACCCTGCGATTAATATTATCGTTGCTTTAAGTTACGCATTGACTTTATTTGGTGGTGCTTACCTTATTCGTCAATCAGAAATAACGATTGGGGATTTAGTTTCATTTATTACATATTTAGGTATGTTAGTATGGCCAATGCTCGCTTTTGGGTTTTTATATAATATACTTGAACGTGGATCGGCATCTTATGACCGTGTCGCTATTTTAATGGCTAACGAAGCAGAGGTCACTGATCGTGAAGGCGCGGTTGATGTGACACCAACAGGTGATATTACAGTGGACGTTGAAGAAGTCCGTTACGCGGATGATAAATTAGCCTTGCACAATATTCACTTCAAGATCGGTGCAGGTGAAACATTAGGTATCGTTGGGCGCACAGGTGCAGGTAAAACGACACTTGTTCAAATGCTCTTACGTCAAGTGAATCATTATGAAGGACTTATCACAATTGGTGGACGTGACATTAAGGATTACACGCTTGATTCGCTACGCCGTTCAATTGGGTACGTTCCACAAGATCAATTTTTATTCTCAACAACGATTCGTGAAAATATTCGTTTTGGTCGTCCAGAAGCCACACAAGAAGAAGTTGAAGCAGTTACTCGTTTAACAGCGATTCATGACGACATCGAGGCCTTTACTGAAGGTTACGATACAGTAGTCGGTGAACGTGGTGTTTCATTATCCGGGGGACAAAAGCAACGTATTTCGATTGCACGTGCCTTATTAATGAATCCCGAATTACTCATTTTGGATGATGCCTTGTCTGCAGTAGATGCTAAAACTGAAGAGGCGATTGTCAGCGCCTTGAAAGAAACACGTTCTGATAAAACAACAATTATTTGTGCTCACCGTTTAAGTTCAGTTCAACACAGTGAACAAATTTTGGTGTTAGAAAATGGTGAATTGGCTCAATCAGGTCGTCATGCAGAATTAATGTTAAGCGATGGTTGGTACAGTCAAATTTTTGAACAACAACAACTTGTACAAGCGTCAGAAGGAGGTGAGGGCTAATGGAAAAGTTTGAAAAACTCACTGGAAAACAACAGTTAGCAACTTTGAAACGGTTGCTCAGTTATGCAAAACCTTACAAAAAAAGCCTTGCATGGACATTGATTTTAACGTTAATCGTCACATTAGGTAACCTGGCAACACCTTTGTTAATTAAATACATTCTTGATAATTTCATCCAAGATAAGAGCACCGATATTGCTGCGCTCTCATTGTGGACAGGAATTACATTTGCAACGTTTGTCGTAACCTCACTTGTTTGGTATGTAGAACAATTACGTTTTCAAAAAACGGCATTTCATATCGTTCAAGATTTACGTACAGGCTTATTTCAAGACCTACAAAAGAAAGGGATGCGTTTTTATGATCAAGTCCCTTCAGGTAGTATCGTCTCGCGTTTAACCAATGACACAGAAGCGATCACTGATATGTTTGTATCAGTACTTTCAACAGCGGTTTCGGCTGTGTTTATGTTGACAGGTATCTACATTACAATGTTTATCCTCAACGTTAAGTTAGCGCTGATATGTTTATTGCTACTACCGATTTCAATTTGGATTATCTTTTTGTACCAAAAATACAGTACAACTTTTTATCAACAAGCTCGTGAACAACTAAGTGAAATGAATGCAAAGCTAGCAGAATCAATTTCGGGAATGCCGATTATTCAACAATTTAGCCAAGAAAAACGTTTACGTAACGAATTTTCGGAAACCAATGAAGCATACTTTGAAGCAAGCTTTAGAAACACTAAATTGAATGGTTTATTATTAGGACCTGCTATTCAATTACTCTCAGGTTTAGGGATTGCTATTATACTTTTCTACTTCGGTTGGGCATCGTTTTCAGGTGCTGTATCAGTCGGTGTGGTATTTGTATTCATTAGCTATATCCAACAACTCTTTAACCCAATCCAACAAATTATGGAACGTTTGGCATTCTTCCAACAAGCAGTTGTTGCATCGTCACGTATCTTTAAAATGATGGATAATCACGAATATGCACCAAAACAGGCAGAAACAACACATCGTGTTATCAAAAAAGGTGAAGTTGAATTTAAAAACGTATCTTTTTCATATGATGGTAAACAAGATGTGTTATCGAATATCTCTTTCGTCGCACGTCCAGGGGAAACCGTTGCTTTAGTTGGGCATACAGGAAGTGGTAAAAGCTCGATTATCAACTTAATGATGCGCTTCTACGAATTCGAACGTGGAGATATTTTGATTGATGGTGTATCAATTAAAGAGTATCCAACAGCAGAATTACGTGAGAAAATGGGCTTGGTTTTACAGGATTCATTCCTCTATTATGGAACGATTTCTGATAACATTCGATTGAAAAATGAGAACTTAACACAAGCTCAAATTGAAGAAGCGGCTGAATTTGTTCAAGCTGACCGTTTTATCAATGAATTTCCAAATGGGTATGAACACCGTGTTGTTGAACGTGGTGCAGCCTTCTCACAAGGTCAAAAACAATTACTTTCATTTGCACGTACAATTGTGACTGATCCGAAAATTTTAGTGCTCGATGAAGCAACAGCAAGCATTGATACTGAAACAGAACAACTTATTCAAGAAGGTTTGGTTCGAATTCGTCAAGGACGTACAACGATTGCGATTGCACATCGTCTGTCAACGATTCGTGATGCAGAACAAATTCTTGTATTGGATCATGGTAAAATTGTTGAACGCGGTACGCATGATGAACTAGTGGCTCAACGAGGTATCTACTTCAGTATGTATGAATTACAAAATAAATCGGAAACTGTGATTGATTAAAATATAATAACAGGTATAAAAATTAGTAATTAAGCAGCCAGAAATGGTTGCTTTTTTATGATGATTTCCTTTGACCTTATCATAAATAGAGCATATAATAACGAGTGGAATAACGTTTAAAAGGAGGATGGTTATGTCTTTTTGGGGTTCAGCAATTATTACACTTGCGTTTGGTGTTGCCATTATTATTATTCGCATGAAATCGTCGAAAGATCCAGCGACATTTAAAAAAATATGGATACCACCACTAGGCATGCTAACGGGAGGATTGATGTTCGTTGTCCCGATGTTTCGCGTTTCGCCACCAAATATTTTGGAAGCGATTGGGCTAGGTTTAGTATTCTCGATTGTGTTAATATGGACAACAAAATACGATATTCGTGGCGATGATATTTACATTGTTCGCACAAAATCGTTTCCTTATATACTAATGGGGTTACTCGTAATTCGTTTAATTATTAAGTACTTTTTAGCAGACACAATTGATTTTGGTGAGTTAGCAGGGATGTTTTGGATCCTTGGTGTAGCGATGATTTGGCCTTGGCGAATTGCGATGCATTTTCAACTCAAATCAAAATTACGAGAAAAAAGTAGTGTTTTAAACTAATGAAGTATTTTGTGAAACAATGATACCTTCATCTAGTAATACACTTAACGTATAAGGTGGGTTTTCTGGTAATAATCGGAAACCCATCTTTTTTATTATCTGTAGTGATATCATCATAGGATTAAAATGCAACATCAAAATATATTAACGGACATTCTCAATTTGGGGTGTCTTTTTTTTTTTTGGTTTATAACTGACACTAAAAGTGAAATTATGATAAGAAATCACATTATTAACAAGGTATTATAAAACTAGGATAGCGAGTGACAAAAGAGAGCTTCCAAATAATCACAGTTAAGTTTCTTTTACATTCAAATAAGCTATCATAATGTTTTATCTGACAGGAATAGTAAATAGCTATATTCTCCAAAAATTTTAAGGAGGTGATATCAATGATGGTACTGACGTTAGTAGGTATGGCGTTTATTCCGTTTCTTGCTTTAGTTGGCGTTTCAACATGTTAATAAGTTGAAAGTGACTTTTTAGCAATAAAATGAAAACAGCCTTAAAGTTGAAATGCGACAAAAATTAGTAATTAAACCAGAAAGAACATCTGAAATCAGTGAACATTCCCTCATAAAATAGAGGATTTATTTTCGATTATTGATTGGAAATTCTCTTTTTTATTGTATTGATTAAAGGTGTGATTTTAAGCTATATTAATTGACTGTCTTTATTGATGATATTTTTTTGGTTCATAAATGACACTAAAAGTGAATTTATGATAAGAAATCACTGTTTAAACAAGGGGTTATTAAAATTAAGGTCAACGCGTAAAAAGGAAAATCACTTGAAAATTATAAGGTGTTTTTCGAAGCCTGAATAATTGCAATATTGAAAAAATAACGATGATATCTTCACTGGTAATACAGTGAAGACACAATTTTAATTATGATTTTAAGGAGGTGATTATGATGATGGTACTGACATTAGTAGGTATGGCGTTTATTCCATTTCTTGCACTAGTAGGAGTTTCGGCATGTTAATGAGTAAATAGACAGCAAATTAAATAAGGTGACAGATGATGCTTAGTGCTATTTTATGTTTCAGGAGCACTTATTATCGTTAATTATTATTTAAAACAGGCAGGAGGTGTTCAAATGTTTACAGCAGCAATCCTTGGGTTCTTCGCAGTCCCATTCTTCACGTTAATCGGAATTTCAGCATGTTAATCAGAAAAAATATATTTTCAAAAATAAGTTGAACAGGAGGTGAGCATAATGGTAGTAGGACTTTTATTTGCAGCACCATTACTTTTAGTCGGTGGATTAGCATCAATTAAATTTTGTTAATAATTATAAAAAAGTTAAAAAGGAGGTGTTCAAATGTTTACAGCAGCGATCCTTGGGTTCTTCGCAGTCCCATTCTTCACATTAATCGGAATTTCAGCATGTTAATTAATAGTTGATCTCGTTAGTACCCCAAAGAAATCCGGACTTTTTATAAGATAGAGTTCATATTAAATAGGGGACTTATAAAAGAGGCAATATAGCATTTATTTGAAGTCTTATATTTCTTAATTTACAAAATATGAGAACAGCATGCTTAATTTGATACTGTTTGACTTTGTACGTTAAAGAAACAACTGATCTAGCATTACCCCCTAATATTAATGTGCTTCTATTATATTAACTAAACTTAATTAGACTGTTGATTTTTGATATTTAATCGAAAATCAGCAGTCTATTTTTGATATTTAATCGAAAATCAGCAGTCTATTTTTCATATTACTTTTCAGCAATGACTGGAATCTAGTAGGTTGAACAAAAATGTCGCAGCATACATCAAAATACCGACAATTATACAAATTAGCCCATATTTAGAAAGTTTTGTTTTTGAAAAAAGACTAATGATAATTAGTAAAAGTCCAAAAACACCTACAGTAATTGAAAGAAAAACAATTATTGGACCAATAATATTAGCGATCATTCTATCAACCCCCTTTTAGCTTCAACATTATTTAAGTGACTATGACTTTTTGTACTAGTTGATGAGAAAAACATACGGTTTCTTCATTACTTCTATTACAAGTGTTATTTACTGAAAATGATTTTTTAACTATTGTAGATAGTATAGCAATGTGTAGTATAAAAAGATATCCAATTGATAACTACTTTTACTTTAGTGTATAATTAAACTAGTCGGATAGTAACTAATTTAGATGAAATGAAATGGGGAATGAAAAGTGAAAAGTTGGATGAAAATAGGTATTATTATTGTTGCTATTTTAGCAGTTGTAGCTATTCCAGTTGTGAGTACTTACAATAGTTTGGTGACTGTACAAAATGATGTCGAAGAACAATGGGCAAACGTTGATTCTAAATTACAACGTCGTTTTGATTTAATTCCTAACCTAGTAAACAGTGTTAAAGGAAGTATGAAACAAGAAAAAGAAGTCTTTGGTCAAATTGCTGAAGCACGTACTCAGTATGGTTCTGCGAAATCAACAAATGAAAAGGTTGAAGCTAGTAATCAGTTAGATAGCGCACTTTCACGTTTGTTAGTAGTCACAGAGAATTATCCTGATTTAAAATCAAATGAAAATGTTACAAAATTAATGGACGAGTTAGCGGGTACAGAAAACCGTATTTCAGTTGAACGTGATCGTTATAATAAAGTCGTTAAAGATTACAATGCCAAAACAAAACGTTTCCCAGGTTCAATTGTTGCGGGAATGTTTGGTTTTGAGAAAATGAAATTCTTCGAAGCGACAGCTGGAGCAGACAAAGCACCAACCGTTGATCTCGACTAATTAAAGTCACTGGGAGGTGTCTCGTTATGCGGAAATTAAACCATCCGCTCTTTTTAGTAAGTATCCTTTTGATAATGTTAACATCATTTGTGACGTTACCAGTCGTTCATGCAGCTGTTAAATATCCTGAACCAACAAAGGCTTTTTATGTATCTGATGAAGCAGGGATTCTAACAACAGATACGACTAAATACATGATTGATGTCAACAAGAATTATGAATCAACCAAAGAAAAACCACAAATTGTGGTAGCAACAGTTGACAGTCTACAAGGTCAAGAGATTAACGATTATGCTGTTAAACTATTTGAAAAATGGAAAATAGGAAATAAAGCAACAGATAATGGTGTGTTGATACTGTTCTCAAAAGGGGATCGTAATATCCATATCGAAGTAGGATACGGGCTCGAAGGTGCGCTCACAGATAGCGGAACAGGTGCCATTTTGGATAACAATATGGCTGCTTTGAAAAGTGATGATTTTGACAAAGCGTTAAAAGGTATCTTTACAGAAGTAGCAGTAAAAGTTAATAAAGAATATGAGTTTAATAACGATACTATTTTTGCTGGTTATGATGTCGATACGAGTGTATCAGAAGATAATTCTTCTGGTTTTGGTGGCGGTATTGGTATTGCTATCCTGTTAATTGTTATCCTACTCGCACTTTTTAGTGGTCGAGGTGGAAAAGGCGGTTCAGGAGGCGGCAATAACGTCGGTACTATTTTATGGATATTATCACTACTCAGTAACAACAACCGTGGTGGTGGTTCAGGAGGCGGCTTCGGCGGCGGATCTGGCGGCGGTTTTGGTGGAGGAGGCTCGTTTGGAGGCGGCGGTTCAAGCGGCGGCGGTGGAAGCAGCCGGAAATTTTAACGTTTATTTTGCAAAAAAAGAATCATCTGCCATTATAGCGGATGATTCTTTTTATACTATTTTTGTTTTTTAGAGGCTTCAACCTCTAAACGAAGTTTCTCAAAGGCAGCGACTAATAACAATGATTTTTCTTCAAGTGCTTCTTTTGTTTTAGCATCATCCATATAGATAGGTTCACCATAACGAATCGTAACTTTATGGCGTTTAAACCAATCTTTCACATTTTGAGGACCATCGTAATAAGCAGGTACAATCGGTACCTTGGCCATTTTAGCAATTGTAACAGCCCCACGTTTTAATTGGTTGTGAGTGTTTTTACGTGTACCTGAAGGGAAAATACCAAGAACATTACCATCTTTTAACAACTTAACAGGGACTTTAAGTGCGCTTGGTCCAGGGTTTGTACGATTGACGGGAAATGCTTTTAAACCGCGTAAAACTTTACCAAATAATTTGTTATGAAAGAGTTCTTCTTTAGCCATAAAATGAATTTTTATCGGTTTGATTGTTACACCTAAGTACAAAATTTCAAGCCACGATGTGTGAGGTGAAACAAGTACGAATGGTGTAGGAATTACTTTGTCTCTGTTTTGGACAGTATAACGTCCATTAATTACAAGGAGACAAAAAGCAATAATAGATCTTGCAAAATTATAAAACATGATAGGACACTCCTGTCGATTGATTTTCAAAGACTTCTTTATTAATTATAGAGGGTTATCAGCTAATTGAAAAGGGTTTAAGTTAATATTTATTACACAAATGGTCTAATGCTAGGGGGAAAACAAACGGAAATAGTACCTTCTAGTATCATTATAGTTAAGGATGTGAGCAAATGATAACCACAGAAAGACTTTTTTTAAGAGAAATGACAACGAAGGATTTCACTGATTTATGTTTAATATTACAGGATGATAAAGTAATGACTGCCTACGAAGGAGCGTTTAACGATACAGAAGTTTCAGACTGGTTAGCAAAACAACAACGCAATTACCGTGATCACGGTATTGGATTATGGGCAGTTATTTTAAAAGAAAATGGACGCTTTATCGGACAATGTGGTTTGACCTGGCAAGAAGTTGAAGGTGAACATTTATTAGAGGTCGGTTACTTATTTAATGCCGACTATTGGCATCAAGGTTTTGCCACTGAAGCTGCAATAGCGTGTAAAAAATATGCTTTTAAAAGATTGGGAGCTGATAAAGTATTTTCAATTATTCGCGATACAAATAGGGCCTCGCAGGCAGTAGCGTTACGCAATCAGATGACACCAATTAAGACGATTATAAAACATTATAGACAAATAGATATGCCTCACACTGTTTATTGTGTAGAAAAGGGAGGGCAATAGCTTTTTTTAGTGTATAATTAGACTATTACAGAGATACAGAAAGGACGAGACAAGAATGAAAATTGTACATACAGCTGATTGGCATCTCGGTAAAATCGTTTCCGGACAATCATTGACTGAGGATCAGGCCTATCAACTGCAACAACTCGTTGAATTGCTTAAGGATGAAGCTGCTGATGTTTTAATGATTGCAGGTGATTTATACGATCGTGCTATTCCACCTTTGGAAGCAGTCGAACTTTTAAATGAGACGTTAGCAACGATTAACTTAGAACTTAAAATTCCGATTGTCGCAATTAGTGGAAATCATGATAGTAGCAATCGTTTAAATTTTGGTAGCAGTTGGTATCAGAAAAATGGTTTTTATTTGACCACTCAAATCAGTCAAATTTTTAAACCTGTTACCATTGGCGATGTGCAATTTTGGTTAATTCCTTTTTTTGAAAATCTCGAAGCGGCTGCCTACTTTGAAGACAGTACCATTCGTACGCAAGAAGCTGCGATGCGACGGATTATTGAACAGATTGAACCACTAATGGATCGCTCTAAACGTCAAATTGCAATGGCACATCTATTCGTAACTGGCGCTGAACCAAGCGAATCAGAACGCCCATTAGCAATGGGGGGTGTTGATGCTGTGAGTGCAAAACTATTTAAAGCATTTGATTATACTGCTCTAGGTCATTTACATCGCCCACATGCTTTAGGAAAAATAACCACAGACACCCTACCTCAAGGGACGGTGAGTTATTCTGGTTCATTATTGAAATATTCTTTTTCCGAAGTAAAGGATCAAAAAAGTGTTCGCATTATCACTGTCCCGCAAAAGGGAGAGTTGCAGATGCGTGAAGTTCCTTTACACCCTCAACGAGACATGCGTCTAGTCAAAGCCGAGATGGCAGCTTTATTAGCTGAACCGACTGCTTTTGGACCTGTGGATGATTATTTACAAATAACACTCACTGATGTGGGGGATGTTTATGAACCGATGCGTCGTTTGAAGGAAGTTTTCCCACACCTTTTACATTTAGAGCGGGCAGCACAAACGGCTATTCATCAACAAGGGCAACAATTCAAAGATTTAAAACAAGCGGATATCCTAACCCTGTTTTCGCAGTTTTTTGAAACAGTTGAGCAACAACCACTTACTGATGTTGATCGTGAGTTTATGCAAAATGTAATTGATGAGAGTAGAAGAGGTGAATAGATGAAACCAATTGAATTGATAATAGAGGCATTTGGACCCTATGCAAAAAAACAGGTGATTGACTTCCGAGAGTTAGCATCCGAACATATCTTTTTAATTACAGGGAAAACAGGTGCAGGGAAATCAACCCTTTTTGATGCGATGAGCTTTGCTTTATATGGCGAAGCCAATGGTGATATGCGCGATTCACAATCACTACGCTCCGATTATGCGGATGCAGATACACCAACAGAAGTAAGCCTTACTTTTGACACTAATGGTGTCAGGTATCGTATTGTTCGACGCCCACAACAATTACTTAATAAAAAACGTGGCTCTGGCCAACGCTTAATTAGCGGGGAAGCCTCGTTATTTAAACTCGAATCAGATACTGAAACAGTACTTGGCGCCAATATACGCGATGTTCAAGAGGCAATGGCAGGGATTATACCTTTAACCGTTACGCAATTTCGTCAAATAATGATGATTCCTCAAAATGAATTCCGTGAATTATTAATGAGCAACAGTAAAGACAAAGAAGAGATTTTACAAAAATTAGCGGATACAGCCATCTACAAAAAAATTCAGGAACAACTCTTTGAAAAACAGCGTGAATCTGAAGAAGTTGTGAAAGTTATCGATCGTCAATTGCAAGGGTTACGTGATGATTACCATGAATTGGCTGCAGCAGATGAAAATTTACAACAACATTCCGATATTATGGCTCATTTAGCAACGTTGAATCAAGCAACTTTAGCAGCTTTAGAAAGTACAGAGATGCAAAAAAACAGCGTTGAACAGCGCCATACAAAACTCCAACAGGAGCTTGCAATTGCACAAACGCTTATTCGTCAATGGGAACAGCGTGAGCAAGTAACGACATCTTTGGCAACATTAGAAGAACAGGCAGAGGAACAGTCTAGACAAAGTCATTTATTGGAACAAGCAACAGCAGCTCAACCGATTATGGCATGGATCAGTGAACAAGAAAAAATTAAAGCTGCCATACTTGAAAAAGAACAGCTGGTTAAAACCGCTGCAGAAGAATTAACGTTGTTAAATAGTACAACAGACCAATTAACAACAACAAAAGCAGAATTGGAAGCAAAACGTGAACAGTACCTCACAACAAAAGCAGAAACAGCAGAATGGCAACGCTATTTGCCTGCCTGGCAACAACTGCAAAGTTTGCAGGAGCAAATGAACACTATCGTCAAAGCTCAAGAAGCCAATAAGGAAAAATTTGATCGTCAAGTTGTCCTATTAGAGACGGATAATCAATTGGTGGTAGAAGCAGAAAAACATGTTGAGCGTGCACAAGGTCAGGAAACACAACGTCTACTTATAACACAACGGATGGAAGAACAACAACGTTGGTTGCAGCTTTATAGTGAAGTGGATGAACTTCTTGATGCTTCGTCACGCGACACAGAGGCAGTGGGTTATCTTGAACAACAACTTGCAAAAGAAGTTGCCAAGAGCGAACGCTTGCAACAAGAGCGCTCGAACATTATTGCAGAGGAACGTCAACAGCTTGTGGCACAAATTGCGTCACAACTACAGGAAGGAGATGCTTGCCCTGTTTGTGGTTCTGAGTCTCATCCTCATATAGCAGAAGCGGCTCATTTGATTGATAGTGAGAAAGCACTTGCGGATATTGAGCAGTTGATGAAGGGTGTTTTGTCACAAATAGAAGAAACAAAAATTCAAATTAGAACTAAACAATTTCAAATAAAACAAACAGCTGGGCATATTGCGGCAAGTTATGAAAAATTGAATGTAACAGCTACAACAGCTTCTGAACAATACGAATGGCATGTTCAAGCTTTGAAAGATGAGCAAGCGGAACTCAGCGCACTTAATTATGTACTAACATACGAAGAAGCGAAGGCAAAGCAACAACGTTTGATTGCTAATTACAACCGTCACCTCGAAGAAAAACAAGCGTTGGAAGTAGCGCTTAAAACGGCAGTTGCCCAAATTAGAGGAATTGCCAGTGACCGTCAGCGATTAGAAGCCGATACACCACCAAGGCCAGATGATTTAAAGGCTGTGATTAAAGCTGTTGAAGAAGCCACTCAGATTATTTCTGCTTTTGAAGCGGAAGAACAAAGTGTATCTGAACGTGTGCAAGCGAACCAAATTCAGCTCACTAAACAAACTGCAGCATTAGATTCAGCTGAAAAGGCACTTCATACAGAGCAAGAACGTTTAACTGAAATGACAAATAGTATCCTTGAAAAACAACGAGCTGCAGGTTTTAATGATCAAGCAAGTTTTGAAGCAGCTTGTTTAGCTTCTGAGGTTTTCTTGGAACTGAAAGAACAAGTCACGGCTTATCAGCAAAAATATGCGCAATTAAAAGAGCAATTAGCAACGTTAGTAGGTGTATTAGACGGACAAACTTACCCTGACATTGCTAGTATTCAAAATAATTTAAACCTTTGTAACGAAGAACGTCACGTTATTGAACAGCGTGTGCGTGTGTATCAACAACAAGCGGGGCAAGAAGAGCAGTTGATCAATGGCTACCGTAAGCAACAGGCTGCGATTGTATCAGCAGAGTCTGTGTATTCACAAGTTAGTTATTTAGCAAATGTGGCCCGTGGTAAAAATGGTTCTAAATTAACGTTTGAGCGTTATGTGCTGACGGCATTTCTTGATTTAATTTTAGAATATGCAAACCCACGTTTACGCACGATGACTGATGGTCGTTATCAACTCCAACGTCAAGCAGAATTAACAAAAGGGAATGCACAGAGCGGTCTTGAACTATCTGTCATTGATGCTTATACGTCTAAAACAAGGCATGTAAAAACACTCTCCGGTGGTGAAAGTTTTAAAGCGTCACTTGCGTTAGCTTTGGCTTTGGCCGATTGTATTCAAGAATTAAGTGGCGGTATGTCTTTAGAGACAATCTTTATTGATGAAGGGTTTGGGACACTTGATCCAGATTCACTTGAACAAGCGATTGATATGTTGCTCGATACACAAGCAAATGGTCGTTTAGTAGGTATCATTTCACATGTACCCGAACTAAAATCACGCATTCACAGCAAATTAGTTATCAATCAAACAGCAAAAGGCTCAACAACGCATTTTAGTTTCAATTAATGCCCTTTTTGTGCTATTCTTTAGAGAGATACAATTGAGTTTTACACTTATGTAGGAAAGGACTTGCATAGTTATGATGAGAAATGCCCAAAAAGAAGATGCAAAACAAATAGCACCTTTACTCTCTGTTATTTTAAGAGATATCGAGTTGCCAGTATTTGCACAATATAAGTCTGATGAAGAACTTAATAATAAAATAATTCCCATTATTGAAGGTGAAGAATCACGTTATAGTTATAAAAACTTTTATGTGTATGAACAAGCAGGTACTATCTTAGGCTTTTTATGTGGTTATTCTGGCAGTGATGCCGCACGTTTAGATGAACCATTTAAGCAGTATAATGCTTCATTTAATCTTCCACCCGACGAGGTGCTTTTCCCGGATGTTGAAACGTTTCCTGGCGAATGGTACATCGATGCGTTAGTTACCTCCTCTGAGGCTCGCGGTAAAGGGATTGGTTCTGCATTGCTGAATTATGCCAATGAAGTGGCAGCCGAAGCGGGTGAAACGCGTATAGGTCTTAATTGTGATCAGCACAATCCTAAAGCAGGTGCCCTATATGAGCGTGTCGGTTTTAAAACAGACGGTACTTTAAAGATTGGCGATCATATGTATAATAGAATGTTTCGAATATTACCATTAAGGGATGATAAATAAATGCTATCAATAACTCATATGCGTCAAGACAAAGAGCATGACATGATTATGGCCACAGTCAAAGATACACGGGTGAGCTATATTGTTTCTGCGTTTCACTTAAATGAAAAAGACCCCACTTATCGTTGTGAATGCCGTGAATACGAATCTGACCCTAAAACAGGATGTGTGCATATCAATAAAGTCATTGACGAACTCGTACAGCAAAAAGTAATTAAACCAAGACCTAAAAATACCACTGTTTCACTGATTAATGATTTTGCCTCGGATTTAGCAGAGGACACTTACCATTACGATTTCGAAAAAACAGAACGTACACCCTATGAGCTGACTTATATGTTGATGCCGCTGTTTGTATCGGAAGCGGATCGTAAAATCGCTATCTCTTTACAGATTGGTAAAGTCGGTCAAACACATTATGTGATAAAAGATATTCGTGCATTTTTAAAAGCTTGGGAAAACGATACCTATTACATAGTTAACCCTCGTCTAACAATCGATTTTAAAGATATTTTGTTTTCGAAGGCACACCAACAAATTTTAACTGATCTAAGTGAGCTAGCAAGAATGGCGCGAATATATGATACGAACGATTGGTCACGTACCTATGCTGAAGAGAAACAATTAACGTTAACGAGTGAAATGATGGTAAGGATACTAAAACAAATGCCGATGCAGTTAGCCTCTTTCACTTATCAAGATGTTAGTTATCCTGTTCAAGGGTTTTATGAGAATACAAAAGTGCCAATCACTTTGAATCATCAATTTGTTGAAGAAGGCATCTCTTTTGATTTTCAAGAATTTGAGCAATTATTACTGTTCGAACAAGAACAACTTGTCTTTTTTGATGGCTCATTTTATCACTTTTCAGAACATACGATTAAGCCGTTCACAATCATTAAAAAGTGGTTGAAAAAAACGGAAGAAACGGTCCATTTTGTTCTGCAAGAAGATTATTCAAACTTCTTTTCTTATATTTTGACAAGTTTAGAAAAAATCACCTTAATTCAGTTGCCAGAATTCGAAGAGATGGAAGTTGTACATCATCCTATTCATACCGTCATTGAAATTGCGGTAATCGATAACGAGCATCGTTTACAAGTCACTCATTATTATAATGACTTTGGTTACGATCCCTTTTTTGATCGTTGGACGCCAGAATTAAGCGGCGAAGCATTATTTATTCGTGATACGTATGCAGAGCATGCTGTTATGCGAATTCTTGAACAAGCCCCCTTACACGTGAAAAAAAATACTGTATTGGTCAGCGCGAAAGCAAGTGAGCGATATGTATTCTATAAATATATCGTGCCTCTGTTAAGAGAGCACGCTGAAATCGTCATGGATGAATCGTTAGAAAATATCATTACAGAAATGCCTGTAGAGACTTATTTTAATGAAGATTCACAAGATGGTTATGTCAATTTCTCAGTGCAATTTAAAGACTTTGAAGGAGATCATTCTAAATCATTAATTGAACATATACTTGAAGGTGAGCTAGTGTATGAAGATGAAGAAGGGCGTTTAATCTCTTTAGAATCAGAAGAAGCATTAGCGCTTCACGCTTTGTTGCGTAAGATGCGAATTAAACCAGCAGATTGGCAACAAAACCAATTACGTTTATCTATCTATCGTGCGTTGCCACTAATGCAAAACCGCGAAACACAAATTCATATTACTGACCAATTACACGACTTGATGATCCTGATGCAATCAGGTGATTGGGACTTAGAAAAAGTCAGTGAAAAACTAACGGGCGGTACGCTACAACCTCATCAAATTGAAGGTTATAGTTGGTTAAGTCTACTTTCTCAGTATGGGTTAAATGGTATTTTAGCGGATGAAATGGGTCTCGGTAAAACAATTCAAACAATTGCTTATATTTGTAGTCTATTAGACAAATACGAGTCCTTTGAACCAACGTTGATTGTTTGTCCATCATCAGTTGTTTACAACTGGCAAAATGAGTGGAGTAAGTTTGCTCCTGAAATTAAAGCTCAAATTATCGATGGTAACAAAGTAAAACGTCAAGAAGCTATCGCTGAAATGAAAGAGAATCAAATTTACATTACAAGTTATGCGATGTTGCGTGAAGATTTACAAGAATATCGTCAACATCATCTGGGTTGTTTTGTACTCGATGAAGCTCAATCATTGAAAAATTCACGTTCACTTATTTCGCAAGCCGCTAAACACGTTAAAGCGAAACATAAAGTCGCGTTAAGTGGTACGCCGATTGAAAATAGAAGTGACGATTTATGGGCGTTATTCCAGATTATTTTACCTGGCTACTTACCAGTCTTAACACAATTTAAAAAATTGCCACCAGCCGAAGTGAAAAAATTAACAGCACCATTTATTTTACGTCGACTGAAACAAGATATTCTCTCAGATTTGCCTAGTTTGAATGAAACGAATTTATCGATTGATTTAAACTCTGAGCAAAAACGAATCTACATGCAAGTTATTAATAGTTTGCGCGTATCGCTTGAAGAAGATAAAAGCGAGCCACAACAACGAATGCAGATATTAGCAGCGTTGACTCGTTTACGCCAAATTTGTGATGACCCACGATTGATTTTAGAAGATTATCAAGGAGGCTCGGCGAAGTTAGATGAACTGTTACGAATAGTGACTGAAACTGCCGCTGAAGATAAACAGATGCTGATCTTTTCACAATTTGCTTCAATGCTACCACTGATTGGACAAGAACTTGAAAAATTAGGCATTCCTTATTTCCTATTAGATGGAAAAACAAACGCTTCAAAACGAATGGAAATGGCAACGGCATTCAACAATAGTGAACGTACCGTCTTTCTAATTTCGCTTAAAGCCGGAGGAACAGGACTTAACTTAACCGGTGCATCCCGCGTTATTCTCTATGATTTATGGTGGAATCCCGCAGTTGAACAACAAGCAGCAGCGCGTGCGCATCGAATTGGTCAAACAAAAGATGTAGATGTGGTTCGAATTATCTCGAAAGGTACGATTGAAGAAAATATTCGTGATTTACAACAATCAAAACTATCATTAGTTGATCAAATCCTACCATCGAATGAACAAAAAGCAAATATAAACATTAATGAGTTAAAACAATTACTTTTTAATACCGATAAATTATCATGATAGGAGAGTTGCTCATGACACTTATGAAAAGGGTTGTGCGCGCTTTTGGATTTCTCTTGTTTACAGTTGTGTTTGTTACGTTACTCTTCGGAAGTTTCTGGCAATCACAAGCAATAAAAATCAAAGGTCACATTCCTAAACAATATATTGAAACATATAAAGCCGCTGGAAAAGAGTACAACATCGATTGGCAGCTACTAGCAGCAGTACATCGGGTTGAAACGAACTTCTCGCGTTCAAAATCAATGGTATCCAATGCTGGAGCAATTGGACCCATGCAGTTTTTACCATTAACTTGGGTAGGATGGAACTATCCAGGGAAAAATAACGAAGTCACGGAGAAAGACCTGACAGATGTTAAAATAATCGCTAAATATGGCGGTTATGGTGTTGATGGAGACGGTGATGGTATCGCTGATCCAATGAATGCCGTGGATGCTATTTATAGTACAGCAAACTATCTGAATAAAACAAAAGCCAGCATCGATCGTAAACATCTAAAAAAAGCGATCTTTGATTATAACCACTCTGACATCTATGTCCGTGACATTTTATACTATCAAGACATCTATAAGGAATTGTATAAGTAACTGCTGTTATCGTAGCGGATTTATCCGCTTTACGAGAACAGTATGGGACGGAAATTTCGCCAGAAATTGAGTACCAATCCTTTGCTAATATCGTAGCGGATTTATCCGCTTTACGAGAACAGTATGGGTGCTGACATTGTGGCGAAGTTATGAACTTGCGAGAGTAGTATGGGTGCTGACATTGTTGCGAAGAAATGAGCTTACAAGTACAGTATGGGACGCAGCGACAGCGAGTACCAATCCTTCAAGCAGTTGAGTACCAATCCTTCAAGCAATTGAGTACCAATCCTTCAAGCAATTGAGTACCATTCCTTATGTTGGAATCTTTATCGTATTATTCTATCTAAGCAACTACCTTTCGGTAGTTGCTTTTTTGTCGATTCTTAATAGGGGAGAGAGATCTACGTTTAAAAACTCGATTTTATCAATTTTGAATAAAAAAACAGCTGCAGAGGACTGTTAATGTTTATGAAATATTTATTCCGCAGTTGTTTCCCTTTTTTAGTGGCTCGTTTCTTAAAGTAATCAACTAAATCAATCACTAACAAAGTAGCTAGCAATGAAAACAGCAAAGAGATAGCGGCATAACGGGTAAAATTCTCAAAAATAGGGGTTAAATTGAAGAACACAAGTATGATTGTAACAAGGACAACACCACATGTTACAGGGATAACGGGTTTAGATGCATTTGGAAGTGCGTGATTTTTATTAGCCGGTATAAGTATAAGCGCAAGTATAAATGCGAGACCACACCAGCAACTATCCCGATGTTATCTAAGAATACGGCAAGGAAACATACTAAAATAAAAATTGTTAGGCTAGGGTATAACTCATTAAGGCATTAGTAACTTTTGTTAAATAAATATTAAACTTCTAATGATAAGTTTTCCTTATGTTAGAATTAAAATATAAATTATTTTACTTATCACCTTAAAAAGGCTATAGTGAAAGGTATACAAATATGATAACGGGGGGCTTCTTATGTTAAAACACAATGATTATATGTCAGAGCTGACAGTCGATAATGAAGTGTACACTTATTTTGATATTGCCAGCTACTGTAAAGACCAATTAAATGATGTGACAACTTTACCATACAGCATACGAGTGCTATTGGAATCAGTCTTACGTCAATTTGATGGCCTGATTATTACAGAAGAACATGTTGAGGCATTATCACAATGGCAACCAGCTGTTCAACCAGGTGAAGTACCGTTTAAACCTGCACGTGTTATTCTACAAGATTTCACGGGTGTACCAGCTGTAGTTGATTTAGCAGCAATGCGTGACGCATTACAGAAACTCGGTGGGAACCCTGAGGCAATTAACCCGGAAGTACCGGTTGACTTAGTAATTGATCACTCTGTACAAGTAGATACATACGGAACAGCAGATGCCTTGCAACGTAACATGGCATTGGAATTCAAGCGTAATCAAGAACGTTATGAATTTTTAAAATGGGCACAATCAGCATTTGATAATTATCAAGCAGTGCCGCCAGCAACTGGTATTGTTCACCAAGTTAACCTTGAATTTTTGGCGCGTGTGGTGTTCGAAAAAGAAGAAGCTGGTAAAACCATTCTATATCCTGATACATTAGTGGGTACTGATTCACATACAACAATGGTTAACGCTTTGGGCGTATTAGGATGGGGTGTAGGTGGCATTGAAGCCGAAGCAGGGATGCTTGGTCAGCCATCGTACTTCCCTATTCCTGAAGTCGTGGGTGTCAAATTAACAAATGCGTTACCACCAGGTGCGACAGCAACCGATTTAGCATTAAAAGTGACCCAAGTTTTACGGGAACACGGTGTTGTTGGTAAATTCGTTGAGTTTACAGGTGAAGGTTTAGCAACATTAACATTATCAGATCGTGCGACAGTAGCTAACATGGCACCTGAATATGGGGCGACCTGTGGCTTTTTCCCAGTTGATAATGAAACTTTGAACTACTTAGCCTTAACAGGTCGTAAGCAACGTCAAATCAAAGTGATTGAGAGTTACTTAAAAGAAAATGCATTATTCCATGATGTGACCGAAGAAATTACATATTCTTCTAATGTGACAATTGATTTAAGTGAAATCGCACCTAACCTAGCAGGGCCTAAACGCCCACAAGATTTAATTCCGTTAACTGAGATGAAAGAATCTTTCGAAACAGCACTCGTTGCACCCTCAGGTAACCAAGGATTCGGTTTATCAAAAGAGGAAAGTGAACGCGAAGCTGTAGTTAAGTTTGATGATGGCCGTCAAGTGACAATGCCAACAGGAGCTGTTGTGATTGCTGCGATTACATCGTGTACAAATACTTCCAATCCATACGTATTATTAAGCGCAGGTTTGCTTGCTAAACGTGCGGTTGAATTAGGTTTGAAAGTACCAGATTATGTTAAACCATCCTTAGCTCCAGGCTCAAAGGTTGTAACGGCTTATCTAGATAATGCTGGTTTAACACCTTATATGGATGAATTAGGCTTTAACCTTGTCGGTTATGGCTGTACAACATGTATCGGTAACTCAGGTCCTTTACTGCCAGAAATTGAAGCTGCGATTCAAGCAGAAGACTTGTTAGTATCATCCGTTTTAAGTGGTAACCGAAACTTTGAAGGAAGAATCCATCCTTTAGTCAAAGCTAACTATTTAGCTTCACCACCACTTGTTGTTGCGTTTGCATTAGCAGGGCGTACAGCATTTGATTTTGAAACAGAATCACTTGGTACGGATAAAGAAGGACAACCTGTATTTCTAAGAGATATTTGGCCAGAAAAACATGAAATTGAAGCATTAGTTAAAGAAGTTGTGACTCCGGAACTCTTTATTGAACAATATGCACAAGTATTTGATGATAACGACGTGTGGAATGCAATTGAAACAACAGATGAAGCATCTTATGATTGGAATGACGATTCAACGTATATCGCTAATCCACCATTCTTTGATGATCTATCAATGGATATTGCACCGATTACTGATATTAAAGGTGGGCGTGTGTTAGCTTATTTTGGTGACTCGGTTACAACCGATCATATTTCACCCGCCGGTGCGATTGGTAAAGATACACCTGCAGGACAATACTTACGTGAGCAAGATGTACCAATTCGTTCATTTAACTCATACGGTTCGCGACGTGGCCACCATGATGTGATGATGCGAGGCACCTTTGCAAATATTCGTATTCGCAATAAAATCGCTGTGGGGACAGAAGGTGGTTACACAACCTATTGGCCTGAAACAAAGGTAACGTCTATTTACGAGGCAGCGATGGCCTACAAAGAGACACAGACGCCATTAGTTGTCTTAGCAGGTAAAGACTATGGTATGGGTTCAAGTCGTGACTGGGCAGCAAAAGGTCCAAAACTATTAGGTGTACAGGCTGTTATTGCTGAGAGCTTTGAGCGTATTCACCGCTCTAACCTTGTATTGATGGGAATTCTACCCATGCAATATCAACCAGGCGATACAGCTGAATCATTAGGTCTAACAGGTGAAGAAACATTTGATATTGAAATTGATGATAATGCGACCGTTCGCCAATTAGTGACTGTGACAGCAACACTTGGAGAAACAGTGAAGAAATTCCAAGTCATCGCTCGTTTTGACAGTTTGATTGATGTTATCTACTACCGTAATGGTGGAATTTTACCATTAATTTTACGCCAAAAAGCAGTAGCAACTGTTTAATAAATATTATGGAAGAAGAGGCACCTACATAAGGGTGCCTTTTTTGACAAATGTGAGATTCAGATGCATTTTTCAGTTATTTTTATGAAAAAATTATAGTAAACAGCTTTTTGTGTATAAAAAGCGTTTTGATAGGATTTTAAGTGTTGCATTATTAAAAATGTCGTGATATAATTATCAGTGTTGTTAAAATCCACATATATGCGGATATGCTGGGAGGTACCAAAGGAAATGGTCCCTAGTATAAATGATGCTTATAGAGGGCGATTTTATCGCAAAAAAAAATAAAACCACAGGAGGGAATAACATCATGGCAGTTATTTCAATGAAACAATTATTAGAAGCAGGCGTTCACTTCGGTCACCAGACTCGTCGTTGGAACCCAAAAATGAAGAAATTTATCTTTACAGAACGTAACGGTATCTACATCATCGACTTACAAAAAACAGTGAAAAAAGTTGACGAAGCATTCAACTTTGTAAAATCAATCGCTGAAGACGGTGGACGCGTTCTTTTCGTAGGAACTAAAAAACAAGCACAAGAATCAGTTAAAGACGAAGCAATTCGTTCAGGTCAATTTTACGTTAACCACCGTTGGTTAGGTGGAACATTAACTAACTTTGGTACTATCAAAAAACGTGTTCGTCGTCTTAAAGACATCGAAAAAATGGCAGAAGACGGTACTTTTGAAGTATTACCTAAAAAAGAAGTTGTATTACTTAAGAAAGAGCAAGAGAAATTAGAACGCTTCTTAGGCGGAATCAAAGAAATGCAAGATATTCCTGATGCATTATTCATCGTTGATCCTCGTAAAGAACGTATCGCAGTTCAAGAAGCTCGTAAACTTAATATTCCAATCGTAGGTATTGTAGATACTAACTGTGATCCTGACGAAATTGATTACGTTATCCCTGCAAACGACGATGCAATCCGTGCTGTTAAATTATTAACAGGTCGTATGGCTGACGCTATCATCGAAACTAAACAAGGACAAGAAGAAGTAGTTGAAGAAGCAGTTGCAACTGAAACTGTTGAAGGCTAATTTCTAAAACGTTCGGAAAAACAAAAGGTGATAAGCAGATTGATTTGTTTATCACCTTTTTTTAAAGACAAAAATAAAATGACATTTAGTCCTAGGAGGAAACATAAAATGGCTCAAATTAGTGCTGCTCAAGTAAAAGAATTACGTGAAAAAACAGGTGCAGGTATGATGGACTGTAAAAAAGCTTTAGTTGAAACAAACGGTGATATCGATGCTGCAATCGATTACCTACGTGAAAAAGGTATCTCTAACGCTGCTAAAAAAGCAGACCGTATTGCTGCTGAAGGTATTACAAATGTATTAACTGATGGTAACTTTGCTGTTCTTTTAGAAGTAAATGCTGAAACTGACTTCGTTGCTAAAAACGAAGGTTTCCAAACTGTTGTTAAAGAATTAAGCGAGCACTTATTAGCTTCTAAACCAGCTGATCTTGAAGCTGCTCTTGCTTCTGAAATCAACGCAGGCGAAACTGTTGAAACATACATCACTACTGCAATGAACAAAATTGGTGAAAAATTATCATTACGCCGTTTTGTAATCATGGAAAAAAATGAAACTTCTGCTTTTGGCGCTTACTTACACATGGGTGGACGTATCGGTGCTTTAACAGTTATTGAAGGTACTACTGATGAAGCAACTGCTAAAGACGTTGCAATGCACATCGCTGCAGTTAACCCTAAATACATCACTCGTGATGAAGTTGCTCCTGAAGAATTAGCACATGAAAAAGAAGTGTTAACTCAACAAGCATTAAACGAAGGTAAACCAGCTAACATCGTTGAAAAAATGATCACTGGTCGTTTAAACAAATTCTTGTCTGACATTAGCCTTGTTGACCAACCATTTGTTAAAAACCCTGACGTAACTGTTGGTAAATTTGTTGAAGAAAAAGGCGCAAAAGTTCTTGAATTTGCTCGTTTTGAAGTCGGCGAAGGTATCGAGAAACGCGAAGAAAACTTTGCAGAAGAAGTTATGAACCAAATCAACAACTAATTACGTGTCACGTAGATAACCAGACTATTGATTACTGGAGCTACCTAGCGACGGTATAACAATTAAATAGTCTATGGGGGAGCATTTGCTCCCCTTTTTTTAAAGAATATCAATAATCGATTGTAAAATTGAGTGGAGGTTAATAATGAATACACCTAAATATAAACGAATCGTATTTAAGTTAAGCGGTGAGGCATTAGCAGGAGAAGAAGGTTTTGGTATCAATCCAACAGTCGTGAACTCAATTGCTAAACAAGTGAAAGAAGTAGTAGAACTAGGTATTGAAGTTGCAATTGTTTGTGGTGGCGGAAATATTTGGCGAGGTAAAATTGGAAGTGAAATGGGTATGGATCGTGCAAATGCCGATTACATGGGCATGCTTGCTACAGTTATGAACTCACTTTCTTTACAAGATTCACTTGAAAATGTGGGTGTACCAACACGTGTACAATCATCTATTGAAATGCGTCAAGTAGCAGAACCGTATATTCGTCGTCGTGCTATTCGTCACCTTGAAAAAGGCCGCGTTGTTATCTTCGCAGCTGGAACAGGTAACCCTTATTTCTCTACAGATACTACGGCAGCATTACGTGCAGCTGAAATTGAAGCAGATGTTATTTTAATGGGTAAAAACAATGTTGATGGTGTTTATACTGCTGATCCTAAAACTGACGCAACAGCAACTAAATTTGAAGAATTATCATACCTTGAAATCATTTCTTCTGGTTTAGAAGTAATGGATACAACGGCTTCTTCATTAAGCATGGATAATGATATTCCACTTGTTGTTTTCTCATTAAATGAAGAAGGTAATATTAAACGCGCAGCAATGGGCGAAAAAATTGGAACGACTGTAAGGGGGAAATATTAAAATGACAAAAGAAATTTTAAACTCAGCTAAAGAACGTATGGTAGGAGCAGAAGGCGCTTTAAGCCGCGAACTTGCTAATATCCGTGCGGGACGTGCTAATACATCAATTTTAGATCGTATTACAGTAGAATACTGGGGTGCACAAACACCATTAAACCAATTAGCTGCAATCTCTGTGCCAGAAGCACGCGTTTTAATGATTGCACCATTCGATAAAGGTACTTTATCAGATGTTGAACGTGCTATTTTTGCATCAGACTTAGGTTTAACACCTTCAAATGATGGCGAAGTGATTCGTTTAACTATTCCTGCATTGACAGAAGAACGTCGTAAAGTATTAGCTAAACAAGTTAAATCTGAAGCTGAAAACGCTAAAGTATCAGTGCGTAACGTTCGTCGTGATGCAAATGATGACTTGAAAAAAGCTGAAAAAGCTGGCGATATTACTGAAGATGAATTACGTCAATTATCTGATGAAGTTCAAAAATACACAGATGCTAGCATCAAAAAAATTGATAGCATTACAAAAGATAAAGAAGACGAGATTATGTCTGTCTAAAAATTCCATTATAACCGGTCATCCACCTGTCTTTTTTTGGGTGAATGATCGGTTATTTCATTAGAAAACAACTCTGATTATGATAATATAGTAATAATTAGATGAGTTTCACCACTAAATCATGCATCATACGTGTATTTTTGGTATGATAAACGAGTACAATAAGTCAGGTTTTTGAAATAAAACCTTGTGGGGGATAAACTATGTTTAATAAATTATTTAATAATAACAATGGCAGCGACGATATCGAGTCGCAACTATCAAAAGAAAATATTCCGAAACATATCGCAATCATTATGGATGGTAACGGCCGTTGGGCTAACAAACGTTTTTTACCTCGAATTGCTGGGCATAAAGAGGGCATGAATACCGTGAAAAAAATTACGACCTCTGCCAGTAAGTTAGGTGTTGAAGTATTAACTTTATACGCTTTTTCAACAGAAAATTGGAAACGACCCGATGAAGAAGTTCAATTTTTAATGAAATTACCTGTGGATTTTTTTGAAACATTCATGCCGGATCTGATGAAAGAAAATGTTCGTGTGCATGTAATGGGATATCATGATGTTTTACCAAAACATACACAAAAGGTCATCACAGATGCAATGGATAAAACGAAAAATAACACAGGCTTGGTTTTGAATTTTGCACTTAACTATGGTGGTCGTGCTGAAATAGTATCGGCAACACAAGCTGCAATGCGTGAACTATTAGCTCAGGAATTAACGCCAGATGATTTAACAGAAGAATTAATTGCAAAACACTTAATGACGCATACTTTTCCAGATCCCGATTTACTTATCCGTACTAGCGGTGAGATGCGAGTGAGTAATTTTATGTTGTGGCAAATTGCCTATAGTGAATTCTATTTTGTTGAAAAACATTGGCCAGATTTTAGTCATCAAGATTTATGCGAAGCAATCGCAACGTATCAAAATAGAACCCGTCGTTTTGGTGGTATTTTGAAGTAAAAAACTTGGAGTGTGAACAAAGATGAAAACTCGTATCATAACAGCCATATTAGCATTAGCTGTTTTTGTACCTTTCCTTGTAATCGGCGGAACGCCTTTTCAAGCAATGATGTATTTAATAACAACAATTGCTATTGGTGAAGTTATTCGTATGCAAAAACGTTCATTATTTGCTATCGATAGTATTTTACTGTTTATTTTAGGATGGGTGATTTTACTCCCAACATCGATTTTAGACAGACTTGCAGAGTATAACATTAGTTTTATCTTAATTGTCTCTGTTATTGTAATGATGAACCTTACAGCAAGTGTATTATCAGCTGATAAAGTGAATGTAGCACAGGCGGCTCTTGGTATTATTCTTTCTTTATATATTGCCGCAGGTTTCCGTTCGTTTATCACTGTTAGAAGTGACAGTTTTAATCTCTTAATGTTTGGGATTTTAGTTGTTATTTTAACAGATAGTTTTGCTTACTTTGTAGGGCGCAAGTTCGGTAAAACTAAATTAGCACCAACAATATCTCCCAATAAAACAATTGAAGGTTCTATCGGTGGAACAGTGATTGCTACTATTGTCGCTGTTATTTATACCCTTATTTTCCCAATCGATCTCTCACTTCTCCATATTATTATAGGTACAATTGTATTATCTATTGTAGGTCAATGTGGTGATTTGGTTGAATCTAGTGTCAAACGTTATTGTGGCGTCAAGGATTCAGGGAAAATCTTACCAGGCCATGGTGGGCTATATGACCGTTTTGATAGCTGGTTGTTTGTCTTTCCAATGATGATTATTTTACAATTTATGTAAAAAAAGAGGTGATGAGATGAAAATTAGTTTGCTAGGTGCAACTGGCTCTGTAGGAGTACAAACCTTAGCGGTTGTGCGACAACATCCTGCCGCTTTCCAAATTGTAGCACTAGCTTTTGGATCGAATATTCAAAAAGGAGCTCAAATAATCCGCGAATTTTCACCTGAAATTGTTAGTGTTGCAACAAAAGATATAGCGCGTCAGTTAGCACACCAATTTCCGACTGTCACCTTTTATCATGGGATGGCTGGCTTGATTGAAGTGGCGACATTTCATAAAAGTACAATGTTGGTGAATGCCATTTTAGGGAGTAGGGGACTATTACCCACTTTGCGAGCCATTGAATCACATAAAACAATCGCTTTAGCCAATAAAGAAACACTTGTCACAGCAGGCCATCTTGTGATGGATGCCGTTAAAAAACATAATGTAACATTGCTACCGGTTGATAGTGAGCACTCCGCCATTTTTCAATCGCTTCAGGGGAATTCGAAACGTGCAGTAGATTCAATATTATTGACAGCTTCGGGTGGCAGTTTTCGTGATAAAACACGTGAACAGTTAGCCAATGTTACATTAGCAGATGCATTAAACCATCCTAATTGGGCGATGGGACCAAAAATAACGATAGACTCGGCAACCTTGTTTAATAAAGGGTTAGAGGTTATCGAAGCACATTGGTTATTTGGATTACCGTATGATAAAATCAATGTAACCATTCATCGTGAATCTATTATACATTCATGTGTCAAATACGTGGATGGTAGTATGATTGCACAGATGGGTGCGCCTGATATGAGATTACCGATTCAATATGCCTTAACGTACCCGAATCGTCTACCCATTAGTTATGATGAACCGTTTGATTTAAATAAAATTGGACAATTATCATTCGAGGCTGTTGATATGAAAAGATTTCGTGCGTTATACCTGTCTTATGAAGCAGGTAAAGCAGGCGGTTCAATGCCAACTGTTCTCAATGCAGCTAATGAAGTTGCAGTAGAAGCGTTCTTAACAAAAAAAATTAGTTTTTTAGATATTGAAAATTTGGTTGAAAAAGCGATGCTCGCCCATTCAATCATCAAAAACCCTGAATTAGAAACGATTTTAGCTATCGAAACAGAGACACGTCAGCGTGTCACGTCGTGGTTATAATCAGAAGGAGTGACAAATGGAAAATATAATTGCGTTTATAGTTGTTTTTGGTTTACTTGTTTTCTTCCACGAACTCGGCCATTTCTTGTTTGCTAAAAATGCAGGCATCTTGGTTCGCGAATTTGCGATTGGTTTTGGACCTAAAATATTCTCATATAAAAAGAAAGAGACTCTCTATACGATACGTCTACTACCCTTAGGTGGTTACGTTCAAATGGCTGGACAGGATGATGAACCGATTGTCCTTAATGCAGGTTATCGTGTGGGGTTATTGTTCAATGATGCAGGTGAAGTTAAACAAATCGTCACATCAAATCTTGAAAAATACCCTAACATTGAACCATTCGAAGTAGCATCAGCTGAATTGGAAACAAGTTTGTTTATTAAAGGAATTGTACTAGGCGATGAAACAGAGGAATTAATTACTTATACAGTTGCAAGAGATTGTGAAATTGTTGATGGAAACGATAAGCGAGCAATCGCTCCTTATGACCGTCAATTCCGCTCAAAATCTTGGATCCATCGTTTCATGACAATTGCTGCTGGACCAGTATTTAACTTTATTTTAGCCTTTTTCTTATTCATTATCTTTGCGTTTGCATCAGGTGGCGTGCCATCAAATGATGCACGTATGGGAGATGTTCAATCAGGTTCTGCTGCAGCAACTGCAGGCATCAAAGAAAATGATTTAATCAAGGAAATTGATGGTAAAAAAATTGCAACATGGACAGATATGACAACAATTGTTCGTGCAAATCCCGATAAAAAACTTAATTTTGCAATTGAACGTAATGGCGAAATCGAAAAAATAGTGGTTACACCAAAAAAAGTAACACAAGGTGAAGAAAAAGTTGGCCAAATCGGTGTTATGGCACCTAAGGATAGCTCTATTGGAGCAAAATTATCTTACGGTGTGGATCAAACTGTTTTCTGGTTTAAACAAATTTTTGTATCTTTAGGTAATTTAATTACTGGAGGATTTTCATTGGATAAACTAGGCGGCCCTGTTTATATTTACCAAAGTACAGCAGCAGTTGTAAATAACGGCGCAATTATGTTATTACAATGGGGTGCGGTATTAAGTATCAATCTAGGAATTATTAACCTTCTTCCAATACCAGCATTAGATGGGGGACGTTTGCTCTTCTTAATTGTCGAGGCTATTCGTCGTAAACCATTAGATTCTAAAAAAGAAGGTATGGTGACCGTTATCGGTTTTGCTCTATTAATGTTATTGATGGTCTTAGTGACCTGGAATGACATTACCCGTTTCTTTTTCAAATAAAAAACTTAAGGAGAATCACATATGAAACAATCTAAAATTTTCATCCCAACACTAAAAGAAGTGCCAAGTGATGCTGAAATTAAAAGTCATCAATTCCTAATCCGTGCGGGTTATGTGCGTCAAAGCGCACGAGGTATTTATTCATATTTACCATTGGCTCAAACAGTTAAAAATAAAATCGAAGCGATTGTACGCGAAGAATTAGCAGAAATTGGTGCAACTGAGATTTTAATGCCAGTATTACAACCAGCAGAAATTTGGAAAGAGTCAGGCCGTTGGGATAAATACGGTGCTGATTTAATGACAATGAAAGACCGTCATAATCGTGATTTTGCCTTAGGACCTACACATGAAGAGATGGTAACTGATTTATTACGTGATGATATTAACTCGTATAAAAAATTACCATTAACTGTTTTCCAAATCCAAACTAAATTCCGTGATGAACGTCGCCCACGCTTCGGTTTATTACGCGGCCGTGAATTTTTAATGAAAGATGCTTATTCTTTCCATGCTGAGACAGATTCATTAGATACAACTTTTGATGATATGGCAACAGCTTATGGTCGTATTTTGGACCGTTGTGGCTTAGAATGGCGTTCTGTAATTGCTGATTCAGGTGCAATTGGTGGTACTGGTTCACGTGAATTCCAAGTTATTGCTGATGTTGGTGAAGATACTATAGTTTATGATAAAAATAGCGATTATGCAGCTAACGTTGAAATGGCAGAAGTTTACTATAAAGCTAACCCTTCAACTGAAGAAAAATTAGCGAAAGAAAAAGTAGCAACACCGGGAATGACTTCAATTGCTGATCTTGTGGAAGGTTTATCTATTCCAATTGAAAAAACAATCAAATCATTACTCGTACAAGCAGACGAAGAAATCGTTATGGTGTTATTACGTGGCGACCATGAGTTCAACGATGTGAAATTGAAAAACTTATTGGATCTTACTGTTATTGAAATGGCATCTGAAACAGCTGCATTAGAGGTAATGGGCGCTGAATACGGTTCACTAGGGCCAGTAAATGTACCAGCTGATATGAAAATTTATGCAGATTCTGCCGTTCAAGATATCGTTAATGCTTCAGTAGGAGCTAATGAAACAGGTTACCACTTTATTAACATCAATCATGGCACTGATTTTAATGTTGAAACATTTGCTGATTTACGAATGGTACAAGAAGGTGACCTTACTCCAGATGGCGTTGGCACACTAAGTTTCGCTAAAGGAATTGAAGTTGGACATATCTTTAAATTAGGATCACTTTATTCAGAAGCAATGAAAGCAACCTACCTTGATGAAAATGGACGTCAACAACCATTTATCATGGGCTGTTATGGTTTAGGAATTTCACGTCTGGTAGCAGCAATCATTGAGCAAACTGCCGATGATAAAGGACTCGTTTGGAACAAATTGTTAGCACCCTACCATGTGCATTTAATCCCAATTAAACCAGCAGACGAGGACCAAGCAGCTTTAACAACTGAAATTGAAAAATTATTAGCTGAAAACAACCTGACATCATTAATTGACGATCGTAAAGAACGCCCAGGCGTTAAATTTGCTGATAGTGAATTAATAGGATTACCAGTACGTATTACAGTTGGTAAACGTGCAGCAGAAGGTATCGTTGAAGTTAAAGTACGTGCAACAGGCGAAAGTTTTGAAGTTGAAACAGCTGATTTATTAGCTAAAATCAATGAGATATTAAACTAATCACACGATTACCTATATTATGAAAGTAAAGAGTGTCTGAGAGCGTATCTCAGACACTCTTTTTTACTACTGTCGTAGCGAATTCATTCGCTTTACGAGAGTAGTATGGGTGCTGACATTGTTGCGAAGACATGAGCTTACAAAGACAGTATGGGACGGAGCGACAGTGAGTACCAAACCTTCAAGAAAGCGAGTACCACTCTTTCTGTTAATATTTTAAGAGTAATCCTTCTGTTATTCTCCTTTTTTAATCACGAGAGTATCAATCAGTTATAGTTTCCTTGTTATTTTTTCAAAAAACATATCAGTGAAAACACAGCAACATCATAAATAGAGTGCTATTTAATCAAATTGTGTAATCAATCATCTTATTTTGCTATAACTTATTGCCTTAATTTTATGGTACTATAAAACTAAGGTATCACAACTATCTTCAAAGTAGTCTAGAGTGATAGACCTGAAAAAATTTTAAGGGGGATGACAATGGATAATAATGAGCAAGAGTATTCGCGTGAATACGTTCAAAATGGAGTCGTACCACAAGAAATTAAAGGATGGAACTGGGGTGCCTTTTGCTTTAACATCAATTGGGGCTTTGGTAACAAGTCATATCTACCACTTTTATGTTTAGTGCCATTTTTTAATATTATTTGGATTTTTGTTTGTGGTGCTAAAGGCAACGAATGGGCTTGGAAAAATAATAATTACCAAAGTATTGAAACGTTTAAGGCTGTTCAAGAAACTTGGAACCGTGCAGGCTGGATTTCGTTTCTAATTGGTTTAGCGTTTGCAATCATGTACATCTTGTTTTTCGTTTTTATTGGTTTTGCAGCATTTAATTCGTATAATCAATAAAAAATACTTAATATACATAACAATAGTGAATATGACTTTTAGTCATTGAGGTTCTCGGAAACGAGGATCTTTTTTATGCCAATTTTTTAAATTAACTAAAGCTAATAATATAAATTTTAAGGCAGTATATTTCCTCTTGGATATCACGATGCTTTTGAGATCAGATATATAAAGAAGCAATCGTTTTTAAATTAAAAACTAAATAATCGTTTGGTAAATAGCTTTAATATGATAAAGTAAAGGTATTGATTAAATAGGAGAGTATAAGATGCAACTAACAAATAAAATAAAAACAGCGTTATTCTTCACAGCTCTAAAACAACGAAATAGTTATCATTCTGTAGAAGAAAATTTAATGAAACAAACAATAAAACAACTATTAGAGAAACCAACAACATTTAAAAAACCTGGGATGTTACTAGGTGAAGTACAGTCAGGGAAAACGCGAGCGTTTATAGGAGTAATGGGTCTAGCTTACGATAATGGTATCGATGTAGTTATTCTTTTAACAAAAAACTCAAATGCTTTAGCGAGACAAACCAAACAGCGTTTAGAGTCAGAGTTTGAAGAAAGTATTACACATGATAAGTTAGCGATTTATGATATAACAGCTATGCCACAACAACTTGTTAAATACGAATTAGCTAAAAAATTAGCGTTAGTTGTGAAGAAAGAGAAAAACAATCTTCAACGACTAGATACACTTTTGTTTGAACACTACCCAGAATTGTCGAAAAAACGTATTTTAGTAATTGATGATGAAGCCGATTATGCCTCAGTTTCATACGAACAAAATCGTGAAAAAAACAGAGTAGAATTACGAGTTATCGCTAATCAAATAGATGAGATACGCGGGAAAATTTCACAATTATTTTATTTACAAGTGACCGCAACACCTTACTCACTTTATTTACAACCGGATGATGAGGTAACCGCGGGATTTAATGGTTATCAACCAAAACGTCCTGCGTTTACAACGATTTTACCCACGCACGATAAATATGTGGGTGGAGAACTATATTTTGAAAAAGCAAAAGAGAAAAATCATCTTGCCAGCTATCTATATCATGAAATAACTACAGCTGAAATAGAGATTTTCAAAAAAAGTGATAAACGTCGTGTGAAAATTGACTTTTTATTAACTGGAGAACGTTATCAAGGTATTCGTTCGGCGTTAATTAACTTTATCGTCGGTGGGAAATTACGTAATCTTCAACAACAAGAACAGCAACACTACCCCGAAAAATATGCTTTTTTAATGCATACAATGACAACAAAAGCTGCTCATCAATGGCAGGCAGACATCGTCAAAAATTTAGCAAAGCAATTAACAATTGCGATGACAGAAAAGCCGGAATTGTTTGAGGCATTAATTTTACAAGCTTATACTGATTTAGAACGCTCTTTAGAAAAAAAGCTTCCATTCCAGCTTTTCCAACAGTGTTAATGGCAGTTAAACAAGCATTAGTTAATGAAGAATTGCTAATTGAAGTCGTCAACTCTGAAAAGGACGTTGAGTTGTTATTGGATAAGAGCGGCCAACTTAAACATCGTACACCCTTGAACTTTTTTATCGGAGGCCAAATTTTAGATCGTGGGATTACAATTGATAATTTAATCGGTTTTTACTATGGACGGAATCCACAGAAATTCCAACAAGATACTGTGTTACAACACTCGCGTATGTACGGGGCTCGACCGCTAATTGATATAGCTGTCACTCGTTTTTATACAACACAAACAATCTATGATGTAATGGAGCAAATGTATTACTTTGATGCCGATTTACGTCAAGCGATCATAAGTGGCTCTAACCAACAAGGGGTTGTATTTATTCAAAAAGATGACAACAATCAGATTATCCCATGTAGTCCTAATAAATTATTATTGTCTAACATTCAAATGTTAAAAGCACACCGCCGTTTATTGCCAATTGGTTTTCAAACAATACCAAAAAGTTATTTAGCACCTTTGGTGAAAAAATTGGATGTTTTTATTGCGGACCTTCGTAAAAGAGCAGTTGCTGTTGATGAAGATGACAACCGGTCTTTTTTAGTGAAAGTAGAAGATGTCGAAACTATTCTGGAGCAGATTGTAGCAACCTACGCTGTTAAAGATGCCCATCCATGGGATAGTAGACATTTTATTTCTGCGCTTTTGTATATGTCGCGTGAAACAAAATCTGCTGATAAAGGACTTGTATGGCTAGTATTACGTGAAAATCGTAACATGTCACGCATTCGTAAAAGCAATCAACATTATGAAGATGCGCCTGATACTAGCCACGATGAATTAGCAGAAGCACGTGTATTAGCTACGGATATACCCGCACTTATTTTATTGAGGCAAAATGGAGAGGAAAAACAAGGGTGGAAGGGCGGCGCTTTTTATTGGCCCGTTCTGATTACGCCAGCTGATTTTAAAACAACAGTATATTCGAAAAACACATATCGAAAATAAAGCAGCTGTTACTATATGATTGTTTAAGGCATGGATTATACATTTTTGTATTATTCCATGCTTTTTTAGTGAAATTTAAATAAATAAAATACGTGGATTACATATATAATAAAATTATAATGTTAAATGAAATACCTTATATGTCACAATTAGTATCAATCTTAAGTATAGGTGAGAGTAATTAGATATGATTTTGAGTGTTTGTAGTATAGAAAGTTAGAATAGCGTGAGGGTGAGTTTTCTCATGGACCTACTAAAAATAAGATTTAGTTAACTTTTATAGTGCTTTTATTGACAAATTAACAACAAATGGTCAACAGATTAATAAAAAACTTATAATTGGATGACATCGTATCTAAATAGCGGTATGATAATTATGTAAGCGCTATTTAAAAAAAGACAAAAAAAAAAGACCTGATGGCAGGTCATCTAATTAAAGACGCTAAACAAAAATGTTTATTTTAACTCGCTGTGTTAAATTGAATGGCATCAATTGAATGATACAACTTAATAATATAACTTTGCGAGAAAAATGTCAACATAATAAATTTAATGAAGGAGTGAAAAAATGTCTCTGAATACAAATAAAAAATATAATATTGGATTAGATATCGGAACAACCAGTGTCGGATGGGCAGTAACAGATGCTGATGGACAGAAACTGGATAGGCTACACTAAGTTAGACAGAATAAATGAGGGCTTGTAAACTAAGACTACTAATAAAAAGGAGTGTGCTACTATGCCACGTCAACGTCGAACATTTACGCCTGAATTTAAACTGCAAATGGTGAAGCTTTATGAAAATGGAAAGTCACGTGCTGATATTGCTCGTGAATATGATTTAACCCCTTCGGGATTAGATAAATGGATTAAAAATCATCAAGCTACTGGCTCGTTCGCAGCTAAAGATAATCGAACAGAAGATGAAATAGAACTAAATAAATTACGTAAAGAAAATCAGCGGTTACTAATGGAGAATGATATTTTAAAGCAAGCGGCGCTGATCATGGGACGAAAATAAATGTGATTCGTAATAACGCTCACCTTTATTCGGTATCAGCAATGTGTGCCGTCCTCGAGATTAAAAGGAGCACCTATTATTATCATATAAATTTAGATGCCACTTCGCAGCGAAAAACAGAGGACATCGCACTTTCAAAAGAAATTGAACGGATTTTCAAAGAAAGCCGTAATAATTATGGTACGCGTAAAATCAAAAGAGAATTATTAAAGTTAGCTGAACCTAAACATGTATCAAGACGCCGAATTAGCCGCATAATGCATTCGTTAGGTTTAGTTTCAAACTACACTGTGGCTCAATTTAAACCGCAAAAATCACGTTCGAATGAGGCACTTATAAGAAACGAGTTAAAACGTGCGTTCATTCAAGAAAAAGAATTAGCTGTCGTTGTAAGTGATTTAACATACGTTCGTGTCGGTGGAAAGTGGCATTATGTATGTTTATTTGTAGACCTTTTCAATCGTGAAATTATTGGACATAGTGTAGGAGAAAACAAGACTGCAAGTCTTGTCTATGAAGCATTAGCAAGCATTTCTGCAAATTTAAATGACATACAGCTGTTTCACACGGATCGAGGGAAAGAATTTGATAATCGGTTGATTGATGAAGCGCTTGAAACATTTAATATTCAACGTTCACTAAGTATGAAGGGTTGTCCTTACGATAACGCTGTAGCGGAAGCAACATTCAAAGTGTTTAAAACAGAATTCGCAAACCAAGCTCACTTTTCCAATCTTAATCAGCTGGAACTTGAATTAAATGATTACGTTCATTGGTTTAATAACATCCGTATTCATGGAACATTGGGTTATTTAACGCCTACCGAATTTAAATTACAGCCCTTATAATTTTTGTTCAATTTACTGTTGCCATTCCAAACTACTAAAAGCTAAAAATAAAAACTTGTGGGGTGTTTCTCTTTTCGAAGCAGGAAAAACAGCAGCAGAGCGTCGAGGATATCGGAGTACAAGACGTCGATTAAATCATCGCAAGTTTCGACTACGTTTATTAGAAGATATGTTCGAAAAAGAAATTTTAAGCAAGGATCCATCATTTTTTATACGTTTAAAAGAAGCTTTTTTATCACCCAAAGATGAGCAAAAACAGTTCAAAGGTAATATTTTATTTAATGATAAAGATTATACTGATGCAGACTATTATGAACAATATAAAACGATTTATCATCTACGTTATGATCTTATTTCACAACATCGCCAATTTGATATTCGTGAGGTTTATTTAGCTATCCATCATCTTATTAAATACCGCGGTCATTTTATCTATGAAGATCAAACATTCACGACTGACGGTAATCAACTACAACATCATATTAAAGCTATTATAACAATGATAAATAGCACTTTAAATCGGATAATTATACCGGAAACTATTGATATAAACGTTTTTGAAAAAATATTGCTTGATAGAATGATGAATAGATCCAGCAAAGTTAAATTTTTAATTGAATTGACTGGTGAAGATAAACAAGACAAACCGCTGTTAAAAGAGCTGTTTAATTTAATTGTGGGGTTAAAAGCAAAACCAGCAAGCATTTTTGAACAAGAAAATTTAGCAACAATTGTAGAGACAATGAACATGAGTACTGAACAAGTTCAATTAGATTTGTTAACGCTAGCAGACGTTTTAGCTGATGAGGAGTATGACCTTTTATTAACTGCTCAGAAAATATACAGTGCAATCATTTTGGATGAATCGATGGACGGTTATGAATATTTTGCAGAAGCAAAAAAAGAATCATATAGAAAACATCAAGAAGAACTTGTACTTGTCAAAAAAATGCTTAAAAGCAACGCTATTACAAATGATGAACGCGCAAAATTCGAATATTTTTATACAGATTATATTGGTGCAAAAAGTTCAAATTACGAAGAAAGCAAAAACATAAAAAAAGGACTCTCAGCTGCGTATGGAAAATACAGCAAAGAGGAACGTTTGTTCAAACATATCGAACTATTATTAGCAAAGGAAAACGTTCTAACGACTGTAGAACATGCTTTATTAGAAAAAAATATTACATTTGCGAGTTTATTACCATTACAAAGAAGTAGTCGAAATGCAGTGATTCCTTATCAAGTACATGAAAAAGAATTAGTAGCAATTTTAGAAAATCAAGCAACCTATTACCCGTTTTTGTTAGAGCAGAAAGATAATATTCATAAACTACTAACATTTAGGATTCCATATTATGTTGGACCTTTAGCCGACCAAAAAGACAGTGAATTTGCGTGGATGGTACGTAAACAAGCCGGTAAAATAACACCGTTTAATTTTGAAGAAATGGTTGATATCGATGCATCATCAGAAGCCTTTATCAAACGAATGACAAATAAGTGCACGTATTTAATTCATGAAGATGTTATTCCAAAACATTCATTTAGTTATGCGAAATTCGAAGTCTTAAATGAGCTTAATAAAATTAGATTGGATGGAAAACCAATTGATATTCCGTTGAAGAAACGAATTTTCGAAGGACTTTTCCTAGAAAAAACGAAAGTGACGCAGACAAGCCTAAAAAAATGGTTGGCAGAGCATGAACATATGACCGTTTCAGTTGTTCAAGGGACGCAAAAAGAAACAGAATTCGCGACCTCATTACAAGCTTTTCATCGTTTTGTGAAGATTTTTGATCGTGAAACAGTATCGAATCCTGCGAATGAAGAAATGTTCGAAAAAATAATCTATTGGTCAACTGTCTTTGAAGATAAAAAAATTATGCGTAGAAAACTGTCTGAATACCCGCAACTAACAGAACAACAGCAAGTACAATTAGCGCAAGTGCGTTTCAGAGGTTGGGGACGCTTGTCGCAACGCCTCATTAATAGAATAAAAACACCCGTTTCCGGTGATGAGGATCACAAGTTATCTATTAACGAGATATTATGGCAAACTAATGAAAATTTCATGCAAATCATTCGAAATAAAGATTATCTGTTTAAAAAAATCATTGAAGAGCAATTTGAGAACGAAACAGCGTTACTAAATAAACAACGGATTGATGAATTAGCCGCATCACCTGCGAATAAAAAAGGAATTTGGCAAGCCATCAAAATAGTGAAAGAATTAGAAAAAGTATTGCAACAACCTGCTGAAAATATTTTTATTGAGTTCGCTCGATCAGATGAAGAGTCTAAGAGAAGTACGCCACGAGATAAATTTATTGAAAAAGCTTATGCACAACTCAAAAAAGAAACAGACACGTTTAATTTGGAGCACTTAAAAGAACTGAAACAACGAAGTAAACAGCTTAGCAGTCAAAGATTATTTTTATACTTTATCCAGAACGGTAAATGTATGTATAGTGGTGAACATTTAGATATTGAAAGACTTGATTCTTATGAAGTGGATCATATCTTACCACAAAGTTATATTAAAGATAATAGTATTGAAAATTTAGCGCTTGTTAAGAAAGTTGAAAATCAACGAAAAAAAGATAGTTTGTTATTAAACAGTTCAATCATTAATCAGAATTATAGTCGATGGGAACAATTAAAAAATGCTGGTTTAATTGGTGAAAAAAAATTCCGTAATTTAACCCGAACAAAAATAACGGATCGTGATAAAGAAGGTTTTATTGCCAGACAATTAGTTGAAACACGTCAAATTACTAAACATGTGACACAGTTACTTCAACAAGAGTACAAAGACACAACAAAAGTCTTTGCGATTAAAGCAACGTTAGTGAGTGGTCTTCGCCGTAAATTTGAGTTTATTAAAAATCGTAATGTGAATGATTATCACCATGCACAAGATGCTTTTTTAGTCGCTTTTTTAGGAACGAATATAACTTCTAACTACCCGAAAATAGAAATGGAATATTTATTTAAAGGCTATCAGCATTATTTAAATGAAGTCGGGAAATCAGCAGCAAAACCAAAGTTCACTTTTATTGTAGAAAATTTAAGTAAGCAGCAATACAATAGCACAACGGGAGAAGTGAAGTGGAACCCGGAAGTAGATATTGCGAAATTGAAGCGGATTTTGAATTTTAAACAATGTAATATCGTCAGAAAAGTTGAGGAACAATCAGGTGCGCTGTTTAAAGAAACGATCTATCCTGTAGAGGAGTCATCATCAAAAACAATTCCATTAAAAAAACATTTGGATACAGCTATCTATGGTGGTTATACAGCTGTTAACTATGCCAGTTATGCATTGATCCAGTTTAAAAAAGGACGCAAATTAAAGCGGGAAATTATCGGTATCCCATTAGCAGTTCAAACACGCATTGATAACAGTGAAACTAGTTTGCAAGCCTACATTGCTGAGCAAATAAAATCTGAAGTAGAAATTCTTAATGGTCGAATTTTAAAATATCAATTAATTAGTAATAACGGGAACCGTCTTTATATTGCTGGCCCGAGTGAACGGCACAATGCGCGTCAGTTAATCGTTAGTGATGAAGCTGCCAAAGTCATTTGGTTGATTAGCACAAAACAGGCAGATGAGGCTATGTTTTTAAAATACTACCGACTTGAACATTTAGAAGCTGTTTTTGAAGAACTTATTCGAAAACAAGCAGCAGACTATCAAATTTTTGAAAAACTCATCAAAAAAATAGAGGTCAACAAGGTATATTTTTATAGCTGTACTTATAATGAAAAAGTTAAAGTGATTGAAGAACTATTGAAAATAACACAAGCAAATGCAACAAATGGAGATTTGAAGTTACTAAAGATGAGCAATAGGGAAGGACGACTAGGGTCTGTATCAGTAGCGTTGGATTTTAAAATTATCAATCAATCAGTTACTGGATTATATCAATCAATTGAGGATTATAATAATTAGAAAGCGAGTGAAACGATGAGTTGGCGAACGGTTGTGATTACAAAACATGTGAAATTATCATATAAAAATGGCTATTTAATTGTTCGAGGCGAGCAAGAACAAATGATTCATTTATCTGAAATACACACATTGCTGATTGATACAACGCGCGCAGTTTTAACAGCTTATTTGATTTCTGAATTGATGAAACAAAAGATTAAAGTCATTTTTTGCGATGAAAAAAGGCAGCCTGAAAGTGAGATTGTACCTTATTATGGGGCTCATAATACAAGCAAAAAAATTAAAGCACAATTAGCATGGTCAATTTCTGCTCAGCAAGAAATTTGGACAGCCGTTATTGCTGAAAAAATTCAGCAGCAACAACGATTGCTTAATAAATTAGGACTACCAGCAGCACAAAAGTTGAAAAATTATCTCGCCGACTTACAATTATATGATGTTACAAATCGTGAAGGTCATGCGGCTAAAGTGTACTTTAATGCTCTTTTTGGCAAGGATTTCGTACGAGAGTCAGATGACACTATTAATATAGCACTGAACTATGGCTACACTATCTTACTTTCGACTTTTAATAAGGAGATTGTTAGTCAAGGGTATTTGACTCAAATCGGTTTAAAACATACGAATCAATTTAATTATTTTAACTTGTCATCCGATTTGATGGAACCTTTTAGGCCTGTGGTTGATGCACTAGTCTACAACAATATGAATGATACGTTTGATACTGCTTACAAATTACAGTTAGTCAATTTATTGAATGAACAGGTCATCATTCAAGGACAAAAACACTTTGTCACTATGGCTATTCACCTGTATCTTAAAAGTGTTTTTAAAGCATTGGATGAAGGCAATCCACAGTTAATTAAGTCTTTGGAAGTCGCACAGTGAGTTATCGTTACATGCGAATATTACTTTTTTTTGACCTACCTGTTGAAACCACTGTTGAAAAAAGAGCCTATCGACATTTCCGAAAATATTTAATCCAAGAAGGGTTTATAATGTTGCAACAATCTGTCTATTCTAAATTAGTTTTGAATGGAACGACTGCAAACTTATTGAAAAACAGAATAAAAAAAGCATGTCCAACGAAGGGGCTGGTACAAGTGTTAACTATTACTGAAAAGCAATATGCCAATATTGATCTAATGGTTGGTTTTCAACAAGACAAAGTACTTGATGATGATAGTAGATTGACAATCATATGAATCTTGAAATTTTCCAATTAGATAACAGCCTGCTGTTTAATGATACGAGTGTTATTATAGTTGAAGTAGAAAACATTAAATTTTATCGGTCACTTATTGAAAGTTTTCACTGCATCTCAGAATTTGAAACTCCTGCAATTGAAATGAGACTTTATGAAAACAATGAAGAATTAAATATTGCGAATGAAACAGTGATTATCACGGATATCTTAGACTTCGACTTTAAACAACGTGTTTTTATTACTAAAATTTATAAACAGCTAGAGAAACAGTATCATAATAATAAGGAAATCGATCTTATTGCTGATCAATTAGTAGAGCTCCGTCAACTTATAGGCATTCAGTTAAATGACTATGATTTACCGCTACAACTGAATGAAGAAGTAAAACTATCTTCGCTTTATAAGCTGTTTAATGTTACTATAGAGGTTGAAACAGAGTCGATTTTGGATAGATTATTACTACTGATTGATCTTGTCGCACAATTGAAAATTGCTCGTATCATTATTTTGAATAATGTAAGGTGTTATTTTGTAGAGCAAGAGCTTCTAGAAGTATACAAGTACGCACTTTATAAAAACATAAAGCTATTACTGATTGAACCAATCTTTAAAAAAGGCAAATTACAATATGAACGAAAATTACAAATTGATAATGATTATATCGAATTTTGGCAGTAATACCTTCATTTTTGAATCGCGCAACGAGAGCAGTAATGACAAAATTTCATTGTTTGAGGTTTTAGAGCTGTGTTAAATTGAATGGTATTAAAACACAGCAAACGACTACGCAAGGAACGACAATGTTTTAGAGCTGTGTTAAATTGAATGGTATTAAAACCGTAGTAGCGACGTACTGAATACCCTCAGTGTTTTAGAGCTGTGTTAAATTGAATGGTATTAAAACCCACGTTCCTCATATGTACAATAGTGTTCGGTTTTAGAGCTGTGTTAAATTGAATGGTATTAAAACTGAAATATCGAGCTGCACAAGTCAGTAACTGTTTTAGAGCTGTGTTAAATTGAATGGTATTAAAACAAAACCGTCAGTATACACACCCGTCATGTAGTTTTAGAGCTGTGTTAAATTGAATGATTAAGAGAGTGACGTCCATTGATATAATGGATGTCTTTTTGTTATCTATAACTTTATTATGTCAACTAAATAAAGGGCATTTAAAATAACATGACAAACGTTGTTATGCAAGGTAATCTAGAACTAGATTAACATTACTTAAAGGTGGTTGGAGGATGACTGGATTAAAAATTAAGCAATTTAAATTAGATAAACAGGCGATTAAGCAAATTAGTGATGACTATATTGTCGACTATCCAACTGTTTATTTATTAAATAATGATAAAGAAGCGTATATCGGCGAAACTGTTGCACTGAAGAATAGAATGCGTGCTCATTTAGCCAATCCACAGCGCAGTAAACTTACAACAGCTCATGTCATCAGCCATAATGAATTCAATCAATCCGCCACCTACAATATTGAAACGAAGCTGATTAATTACTTTTTAGCGGATCAAAAATATATCTTACAAAATAAAAGTCAAACGGTTCAAAGTATCACTCATAACTACCATAATAAAGCTTATTTTAACGAGCAGGTGTTTACAACATTATGGCGACAACTCCTTACTCAGGGGATAGCCTCGTATAGTGCTGATGAGATTGAAAATAAAGATATCTATAAATTATCACCTTTTAAACAATTATCAGCAGAGCAATTAGATTTAAAAAATACTATTATTGAGAAGTGTACAACCCATATTAATGATCAAAAACCATTTGTTTATTTTATTAAGGGTGAAGCTGGTGTCGGTAAGAGTGTTATTTTAAGTTCTGTTTTTAATCGCATTCAGGAATTATCACAGGATAAAAACTCACCCTTGTATCAAACAGATAATAAACTACTCGTCAATCATGGTGAAATGCTTAAGACGTATGAAAAAATTTCAAAAAAAGTTAAAGCTCTTAAGAAGAAAAATTTTATGAAACCAACTACTTTTATCAATGACATGAAGAAAAATAATGATTTTGCTGATATTGTATTTGTAGATGAAGCACATTTATTATTGTCTCGATCAGATAGTTATAATAGTTTTGTTGAAGATAACCACTTGGAAGAGATTATTAAACGCAGTAAAATAGTAATCGCAGTTTATGATGAGAAGCAAGTACTGAAATTGAAAAGTTATTGGGATGAAAATAAATTAGCTCATCTTAACGTTGATTATACAACTGAAGAACCCTATCAATCGAAGGATCAATTCAGAATGAAAGCCAATGACGAGGTCGTTGACTGGATTGATAGCTTTGTAATAACTGAAATCAAGCCACTGCCACACGATGATAATTTTGATTTCAAAATATTTGATAGTGCGTTAGCAATGTATGAGGCCATCAAACAAAAAAACAAGACAGCAGGTTTATCACGCATTGTTTCAACTTTCGATTATGTACATATGAAAAAGAACAATGAAGTGTATTATGTTGAAGATACTAATTTCAAGTTGCCCTGGAACACGACTGTGAAAGGCAGCGAAACTTGGGCTGAAAGACAGGATTCAATTGATGAAGTCGGTTCAATATATACGGTACAAGGTTTTGATTTGAATTATGTGGGTGTTATTTTAGGTCCCTCTGTTTCATACGATGTTGAGACTGATTCTGTTAAAATAATAACAGCTAACTACTGTGATACGGCAGCTTTTAGTGGCCAAACAGGCTTTGATAATGTTGAATTAATCAAACAAAAAATCGTTTTAAATTCGATTAACATCCTCATGAAACGGGGGATTAACGGTTTATATATTTTCGCTAGTGATCCTGCATTGCGAGAACGTTTAGCGCGGAATGACTAAAAAATAGAGCTGTAAATAAAAATAACAGAAGCAACGTCTTGTTTGACGTCACTTCTGTTATTTATTTTTTACGCAAAACTGTTTTGGTACTTAGTATTAGGCCGATAACGAGTAACCCAATTGTTATAATAGTGCCTGTTAGTGAATCTAACCATCCCTGTAACATAGGCACCCGGTAAGCATAAGCGAGCAAGCAGACTAACAATAATAGTGGGAAGTAAGGACGTAACAAACTCTCTTTGTTATTAAAAGAAAAGTAACAACCGATTACCAGAAATAAACTAATTATGAGGATACTGGTTAAATTATTGAATGATACTACAAAAAAAGGCGGAAAGTAAATCATTGTCAAAAGTAACCCCATCATCCCTAGTGAACTAACGCCATAAAGAACAATTTTTTCGAATTTTATTTTTTTGCTATAAATCGAACGGCGAATCAATAAAAGTAAAATAGATATTAGAAGAACTAGAGCTACTAAAACAAATAATAATTTACCAAAATTAATGGCAGGCACTGTTTGAATAAACGTCATTAGGATGAAAAATAATAAGAACGGAGCATAAGCATATAAAAAAGCAGAAAGACGTTCACTCCATGTACTTGGTTTTATTTCGACTAACATCGCATCTGCTAGCTGTTGAGGATGCTTGCCAAAATAGTCTAAAGCAGTGATATTATCAGCTTGTGCGCTTAATAAATCATCTAAAATCACCAGCAATATCTCTTCAATTTGCTGTTCTTGATAACGCCAACCGCCTCGTAATCGTAAATAGAGTAATATATCTTCATAATACAGTTGATTTTGTTTAGTTAAAGCGTGTCTTTTGTTATTATTTTCAGCTATTAGTTCCTTCATCACATGAACCGCCTCCTTCAATTAGTTGATCAACGGAGTGTCTTAAGATACGCCATTGTTGGATGAATCGCTCGCATTCTAATTGTCCGGTGTCGCTTAAACTGAAATATTTTCGTTTTGGTCCATCGGGGGAAAGACGTTGTTCACTTTCAATTAGCCCTTTATTTTGTAATTTTAGAAGTAAGGGATAAATTGTTCCTTCTGATAAGGGGGAAAAACCAAAGGCCTGTAACTTTTTATTCATTTCATAACCGTAGACTGTTTCACGACTAATAACAATCAAAATACACCCTTCAAGTATACCTTTGAGCATCTGCGAAGAGATTTTCAGCTCGGATTCCATAGATTGCACCACCTTTACTTATAGTTACTATTTTATAACACTTCACCTACTTTGTAAAACATAGTAGTGGATGAGTTGAGAAAACGATGGTATTCAATTGTATAAAAATATTTTTCAAAGGGTAATATGTTATTATAAAGAGAGGCTAAGGGGGCTAATACATGCAAATATGGGCTATGTATAAAGAGCGATTATCATTCATTTTAATCGCACTCATTGTTATCATTTTTGGCTGGTTATTAATAAGAAGCAGTTGGAAGTTACGTACGTCAATGCCTCTTTTTTTAGCGGTACTATTATTCATTATCGGCCTTGTTATTACTATAATTGCAGTTTATTTATTAATTTTTATAATTTATTTTGGACTTAATTACTAAAGGAGTTTATACAGATGACAATTAAAATGAAACCTGCTATTCGTAAAGACGATGCTATTATTATCAGTATCTGGGAAGCTTCTGTTCGTGAAACACACGATTTTTTATTACCAGGCGATTTCGAAGAATTTAAAATACAATTAATTAAATACTTACCCTTATTAGATATGCAACTATGGTTAGAGGACGATGTGCCGATCGGTTTTTCAGCGATAGCTAATCAAAAATTAGAAATGTTTTTTATAGCACCCCCATACATCGGACAAGGATACGGGCGTTCTATCATGGCTCAATTATTTTCTGATTTCGCGATTAAGTCAGTGGATGTTAATGAACAAAATGCTGCTGCAGTTAGATTTTATCTTAAACAACACTTTGAAGTCCTTTCGCGAGACGAAAGAGATGACGGTGGTAAACCATATCCTATTTTACATTTAGGATTAAAGTCATAATAAAAAGCCGACAGACTGACAGTTAAACGTCAGCTTGTTGGCTTTTTTATTTGCGCGTGATTAAGTTACTCCTTTAAGCGATAAAATTTAATACCCGCAGTAATCACACAAGCAGCACCTAATAGGATTAACCAAAAATGGATGGGGCTATCTCCCGTGTGTGGTAGTGTAGAATCAGCAATTTGTGTTGTAGCTGTTTTATCTGAAGAATGTGTTTGTTCTACTGGTGAAATAGCAGCATCTGTAGAAGAACTCGTTTCACGTTCAGATGAATTTTTTTGTGAATTAGATGAAGAATTTGTATCACTTCCAGATGTATCTGATTCACTAGCAGAAGAAGAGCTATTCTCACCATTAGTTGAACTTGTTGCAGTATCAGAAGAGTTTGTATCACTTCCAGATGTATCTGATTCACTAGAAGAAGAGCTATTATCACTAGCAGTTGAACTTGTTTCAGTGTCAGAAGAGTTTGTATCACTTCCAGATGTATCTGATTCATTAGCAGAAGAAGAGCTATCAGCACTATCAGTTGAACTTGTTGCAGTATCAGAAGAATTTGTATCACTTCCAGATGTATCTGATTCACTAGCAGAAGAAGAACTATCATCACTAGCAGTTGAACTTGTTGCAGTATCAGAAGAATTTGTATCACTTCCTGACGTATCTGGTTCACTAGAAGAAGAACTATCATCACTAGCAGTTGAACTTGTTTCAGTATCAGAGGTGCTCGTATTATCATCAGTAGATGAATCTTCTGATGTAGGTGGCTCTACGGGTGTATTGCCGTCAAAAACAGCTTGATTTGATGTTGTTAAATTCGGATGTGAGAACATATATGCTTTTGCTGTATCGAGCTTATCTTGCTGTTTTGCTAATTTAGCTGCACTGTAGCTGTCTTGTAAGGCAATTTGGTTAGCTGTTATGCCATACTGTTGCGTAACAACTTCATTGAACAGGTTAGTGTATTTAGCATCGCCAGCAATCAGTTTTTCGAAAATAACATTGCCTCGTTCAAAAGCTGTTTGATAATCACCAGGTGTTTGAAAATTCAACTCATCAAATTCATGTGTGCGTGACATGAACTCACCCCAGTAAAACTCAGCAAAAGGAACAGAAATAGTATCTTTATTGATTGCAGTTGAACGCCAGAAGTAGTTCAAACCGCGGAAGGGATCATTCACAAACAATTGGTTATTCATTTGTTTCGGCAATTTCAAGCCTGAAATTGTTTCGTACTGATGTGTAGCTACATTATAAGCTTTCGGATACATATACTTTTGTGCTAACATCGTTTGCCAGAAAGTTTTTTCATCTAAATCACTATAGTCAGCAATTACTGCGACATTAATTTTATCATAGCCCAGTCCGGTCATCTCTTTAATGAGTTGATTAGTATTTGAGCCATGATGACCATCGATAGCATAATATTCTTTATGAGGTCCAATCACAACTTGGACAGATAAACTTCCAAGCGCTGGGTTGACGAGTGCCCCTAATTCTTCTCGCATATTAACTGTTTTCAAAAGATTTTTATCTTGCTTTGGAGTTTGTGTATCAGCAGTTAAATAGTTGCCTTTGATATAACCATTGTCTTCATTAAAATCTTCAAAGAAACTGGCTGTTAAAGCAGCATCATTGGCGAGATATTCAGTCAATTTATAGGAAATTTGAATTTTTCCGATACCTGCTTGAGTGGGGTGAAGGCTTGAGATTGGTACATCGTAGACAACAATCGGCGATAATGATGCCTCAGCTGCAACTGTTTTGAAGGGAAGGAAAGCGAAAATTAATAGTAAGATGACAATACTAAGCTGTGTGATTTTTTTCATAGTAGCTCCTTTAAGATGTGATGTCTTTATCTTAAAGTAAATATATTTTTAAATGGTGAAGTCTACTTAAAGGTTATGTTAAGATTATGTAAAGCGCTGATTTGTAAAATAAATCGAATGGCTAAAAAAGCTTTTTTGCTAAGTTTTCAGTGCCATGTTATAATTTTAGTAACTTAAAAACAGAAGGGACGATGGGTGGCCGATGAAAATATAATCTTGTTGTAAACGTTTGAACTGAATTTTTCAAATGATACCAATAGGATTAGTCTGCCCATTTTCTCTAAAAATAACGTATACGTTTATTTAGTGCGGCATATATACTAATCCTTCCATTATTATGATGGAGGGATTTTTTTCTCCCTTCGTGAGAGGATGATTACATGAAAGAATTAATGAAAATGAATAACCTCACAGTTACATTTAAAGAGGATTTATTATTTAAAGCGGAACACATCGGTATTCAACAAGGTGAATGTTTAGCAATTATTGGTCGAAATGGAGCAGGAAAATCGACCTTAATGCGTTTGATGACAGAGGATTTACTACCAAGTACGGGTCATATTCAGTGGTTTGATACACAAATTAAACCACTATTAGTTGCTCAAGAAGCAGCAACATTTGTTGAAGATAAAATGGTTTCAACAAAAGAAGCACAATTATTATCACAATGGCAGGTCCCAAATCTACCCTATGAAAAATTAAGTGGTGGAGAGAAACTCAAACGACGTCTCGCTTTCGGCTTTGCGCAGCCACATGGTTTGTTATTGTTGGATGAACCGACCAACCACTTAGATAAAGACAGCACGGCGTTCCTAATTGAACAAATAAAAAGCTATACGGGTACAGTTGTACTGGTATCCCATGATCGCTATTTTATCGATGCTGTTGCGACGAAAATTTGGTCAATTGAATCTCAGAAAATTATTGAACAGATCGGAAATTATTCGCATTATCAGTCTGTTCGTGAAAACCGAGAAAAAGAACAAGCGCGGGCTTTTGACAAACAAAAAAAAGAAATCAAACGCGTATCCGACCAAATGAACACCTTACAATCATGGTCAAGTGAAGCCCATGCACAATCAACGAAACAAGAAGGCTTTAAAGAATATTACCGTGGTAAAGCGAAACGGATGGATACACAAGTTAAATCGAAACAAAAAAGATTACAAAAAGAAATTGATAAAGCGGATCTTGCCCCGATAACACAAGAAGAGGCAGTTACCTTTACTCTGAAAAATCAGCCGAAACAAGGTCGTCGTATCTTGGAACTTCAAGGTATCACTAAAAAATATCAGCAAGAGACACTTTTTGAAGCGGTCAGTTTCACTATCCAGCAGGGGGAAAAAATAGCTTTAACGGGAGCCAACGGTGCGGGAAAAACAACTTTGTTAAATATTATTATGGGGGAAACACCCACAAGTGGAAGCGTTTGGCGTTCACCTGCAGCTAAAATAGGTTATTTAACACAAGAAGTATTTGATTTGCCGTTAGATAAAAGCCCTGAAAAGTTATTCACGCCTTATAATCGCTCTGAAATAGCAGGTATTCGTCATCTATTTAAACAACTAGGCTTTCAAGCGCAGCAATGGTTCAATCCAATTAGTGAAATGAGCATGGGGGAAAGAGTTAAGTGTAAGTTGATGCGCTATATCATTGAAGGAACTAATGTCCTTGTATTAGATGAACCCACTAATCATTTAGATTTACCTTCTCGCGAGCAATTGGAAGTCACTTTGGCTGCCTTTACGGGTACGTTAATCGTTGTGTCACACGATCGTTATTTCATCGAAAAAGTTACAGATAGAGTATTACTACTTAAAGATAAAAAAATAGGACAGCCGCTAGAAAAACAAGTCACAGGCGAGGATAATGATACCAAACGGCTACTTTTAGAGAATGAACGCCAACATATTTTGGGGCAACTTAGTTTATTGACGCCAAAAGATTCGAGTTATGATGATTTGGATAAAGCCTTTAAAGAACTCTCGCAACAGATTCGTAACTTAAGCTAATCATTCACATCCCCATAATACGAATATGGCTTTATAATAAGGGACAAATTGCTTTTTTCCTGTTTTTACAAAACGCCATTCCTTTGTTTATACTTTAGTTGTATCACGTTAAAACAACTGAAGGGAGCTAGCTTAAATGACGCAATTACACGTATTACAAAGCGTTTATGAAGATATTAAGAGCCGGATACAGCAACGAGGGCATGATGTGCAAGTGACTTTCCCGATAGAGGAATATCAGTATCCGTTTATGGTTCTGGATAGACAGGAAGACCACAATTTTCTTGCAGAAAATCGCTCAGCTTATATTGTATTCACCTGTTATGATTATGCTGAAAAGCGTGAAGATATTTTAGATTTAATCAGAGATATTTTTCGCGAGTTCTTTGATAACGGTAGAGACCGTTTGCCATGGCCATTGCTACAAGCAAAACTTCAAATAGAAACAAACTGGCATCATGGGAAATCCGTGACAGGTGCAGAAGTAACGTTGCATTTGGATTTAAGTAAATAACACAGAAGCTCCCGCTCGTTTTGCGGGAGTTTTCGTACGTGAAAGAGCTGTTATTTTCGATAAATTGCACTTAAAAGAGTTTCTATAAAATATATAAAACCTTCGATTCGAAAATAGTGTTTTTATAATGCCCGGTAAAAATAACACTGTGGTTTGTTTTATAAAATAAATAGGTGAAATACATTATTAAATTATGTTTACCTTCCAAATGATTGTTTTAGAACGAGAGCGTTTCTTTTGTAACCAAATAAAGTGCTTTTAGCTAACAAATTAATAAGCTATTACGAAATTACAGTTAGATTATAGATAGTAGCGACTGTCCCTTATGCTCGAAATTTGCTATACTTAACAGGTTGAACAGATCAAATAGGAACAGGTGGAGATGAACAGATGGGGAACCCAAACGAAACAAATAAATTAAACATTCTGATTGAACAAATCGGCCTCTCCGACAATGAAGTTATTGTAAATGAATTACAAACAGCATCATTAGAAAAGGTTGTCGTGCATCAGCAAAGCCAACGCTGGCAGTTTGTGATTCAAATTCCAACGTATTTAACAGGAACAACATATCGCGTTTTAACTGAGGCGCTTGGTAATAGTTTTGATCACATTCATTCATCAGAATTGAAATTCATATCATTAGGTGGCGAACTAACAAGCGAACTATTACAAGAATACTGGCCATTTTTTGCAAATAAAGTCCGTGAAGGTTCACCGATGATTGGTCAACGTATTGCTGATCAAGTACCGTCCGTTTCTCAACGGAAAATTACGTTGTCAGCGGATAACGAAACAGAAAAAATGGTAATGAGTAAAAAGTGTACGAACCAAATTCTACCTTTGTTAGAACAGGCGGGAATTACGGGCTATACTTTTATCATTGATGTTCAGTCTGTTAATCGCGAATCAGAAGAATTTAAGAAATTTACAGAAGATAAAGCACAAGAAGATAAAGCTAAAGCCTTAGCAACTTTAAACGAAATGCAAAAACGTGTGGAGAACCAATCGAAAGATAATCCAGTACCTAGTGGCCCATTAGTATTGGGCTTACCAATTAAAGCGAATGAAGAAATGATGACATTAGATGCAATCGTGGATGAAGAACGTCGTGTTACAGTGCAAGGTTATATCTTTGATGCCGAGGTACGTGAACTGAGAAGCGGTCGTTCATTGGTTCAGTTTAAAATCACTGATTACCGTAGCTCGATTATTGTTAAGATGTTCTCGCGTGATAAAGATGATAGCTCAATCTTCGCAGGTATAAAAAAAGGCTTATGGGTAAAAGTTCGTGGTTCTGTCCAAAATGATAACTTCTCTCGAGAGTTAATCTTGATGGCGCAAGATATTAATGAAATTTCAGTTAAAGGTCGTGAAGATAAAGCAGCTGAAAAACGCGTAGAGTTACACTTACATACACCGATGAGTGCAATGGATGCTGTAACACCAACGGGTGATTTAGTTGCTCAAGCAGCGAAGTGGGGGCATAAAGCAGTTGCGATTACCGATCACTCTGTGGCGCAGTCCTTCCCTGATGCACATGCTGCTGGAAAAAAACACGGCATTAAAATTTTATACGGTGTAGAAATCAATTTAATCGATGAAGGCGTACCGATTGTATACAATGAGTCACATCGTAATTTACGTGATGCTTCATATGTCGTTTTTGATGTGGAAACAACAGGGCTATCTGCGGTTTACGATAAGGTAATTGAGTTAGGTGCGGTAAGAATGGTTAACGGTGAAAAGGTTGATGAATTTGAAGCCTTTATCAATCCAGGTCATCCTTTAAGTGCCACAACAATTAACTTAACAGGTATTACAGATGATATGGTTGCTAACACACCAACAGAAGAAGAAGTGTTTAAGCGTTTTAAAGAATGGGCAGGAGATGATATCCTTGTTGCTCATAACGCAAGTTTTGATATGGGCTTCTTAAATACGGCATATAAACGCCATAATATGGGGGTTGCCGAAAACCCTGTGCTAGATACATTAGAACTCGCGCGTTTCTTATACCCACACTTCAAAAACCATCGTCTTAATACATTAACCAAACGATTTAACATTATTCTTGAACAACATCACCGGGCTATCTTTGACTCGGAAGCTACAGCATACTTAGCGTGGAAATTGATTAAGGATGCAGAAGAAGAACACACTATTTTGTTCCACGATCAATTGAATGAACACGTGGGTGAAGGCGATGCTTATAAACGTGCACGTCCCTCACACGCGACAGTTTTAGCAACTAACTATGTCGGTTTAAAAAACATGTTCAAATTGATTTCTGAGGCAAACCTCAGTTACTTCCATCGTATACCACGTGTACCAAGAACCTTATTAAACAAATTACGTGAAGGTTTAATTGTGGGGTCGGGTTGTGATCGTGGTGAAGTCTTTATGGCGATGATGCAAAAAGGGGCAGTAGAAGCTGAAAATGCGGCAGCCTACTATGATTATATTGAAGTTATGCCACCCACTGTTTATCAAACGCTTATTGAAAACGAAATGGTACGTGACCGCGAAGCACTACAAGACATCATCAAAAATGTAATTGCTTTAGGTGAAAAATTAGGTAAAACAGTTGTCGCAACAGGTAACGTGCATTACCTTGATCCAAAAGATAAAATTTACCGTAAAATTTTAATTAATTCTCAAGGGGGAGCCAACCCTCTGAATCGTTACCCGATGCCTGACGTTCATTTCCGTACAACAGACGAAATGTTGGAAGAATTTGCCTTTTTAGGTGAAGACAAAGCATTTGAATTAGTTGTAACTAACACCAACGCGATTGCAGATCAATGTGAACCTATCGTTCCAGTGAAGGATGAATTATACACGCCTAAAATTGAAGGGGCGGATGAAGAAGTTACAGAAATGAGTTACAACAATGCACGCGCTAAATACGGTGAAGAATTACCGCAAATTATCATCGATCGTTTAGAAAAAGAATTAAAGAGTATTATCGGGCATGGATTCGGTGTTATTTACTTAATCTCGCAAAAGCTCGTTAAGAAATCAAATGATGACGGTTATATCGTAGGTTCTCGTGGATCTGTCGGTTCTTCTTTCGTTGCAACGATGACGGGAATCACAGAGGTTAATCCCTTACCGCCACATTATGTCTGTCCAAAATGTCAGCATTCTGAGTTTTTCCATGACGGCTCAGTGGGTTCTGGTTTTGATTTACCAGATAAACCATGTACAGAGTGTGGCACTAACTACGATAAAGACGGACACGATATTCCTTTCGAAACTTTCTTAGGCTTTAAAGGGGATAAAGTACCCGATATCGATTTAAACTTCTCAGGAGACTATCAAGCACAAGCTCATAACTATACGAAAGTATTGTTTGGTGAAGAGTACGTTTACCGTGCAGGAACGATCGGAACAGTGGCCGAAAAAACAGCTTATGGTTTTGTAAAAGCTTATGAGCGCGACAATGACCTTCATATTCGGGGCGCTGAAACAGATCGCCTAGTAAGTGGCTGTACAGGAGTGAAGCGGACAACCGGGCAACATCCAGGGGGGATTATTGTTATTCCTGATTACATGGATGTGTATGATTTTTCACCGATCCAATTCCCAGCCGATGACGTCAACTCAGATTGGAAAACAACGCATTTTGATTTCCACTCAATTCATGATAACGTCTTGAAGTTAGATATACTGGGTCACGATGATCCGACAATGATTCGTATGTTACAAGATTTAAGTGGTATTACACCGGAACAAATCCCAACGGATGATCCGGAAGTCTTCGCATTGTTTTCAGGTACAACGTCATTAGGTGTTACACCAGAAGATATTAATTCAAAAACAGGAACTTTAGGAGTCCCTGAATTCGGAACGCGTTTTGTTCGACAAATGTTAGAACAAACCAACCCAAGTACTTTTAGTGAATTGCTCCAAATTTCAGGACTATCACACGGGACAGATGTTTGGTTAGGTAACGCCGAAGAATTAATTAAATCAGGTCAATCCGTTCTTTCAGAAGTAATTGGTTGTCGTGATGATATCATGGTTGGTTTAATTTATATGGGCGTCGAAGAATCATTAGCTTTCAAAATCATGGAATCCGTTCGTAAAGGAAAAGGAATTCCTGAAGATTGGGAAGCGGCTATGCGCGCTGAAAATGTACCTGATTGGTACATTGATTCATGTAAAAAAATCAAATACATGTTCCCGAAAGCCCATGCAGCAGCTTATGTCTTAAATGCGGTAAGAATCGCTTACTTTAAAGTCCATCACCCGTTATTCTACTATGCAACCTACTTTACAGTTCGTGCGGATGACTTTGATTTAATTTCAATGGTTAACGGTAAACACGCAATAGTAGCCAGCATGAAAAACATCACGGATAAAGGGATGGAAGCTTCAACGAAAGAGAAAAACCTTTTAACTGTTCTAGAATTAGCAAATGAAATGGTTGCTCGTGGTTATAAATTCCAAAAAGTTGATTTATATAAATCGAAAGCAGCTGAATTTATTATTGAAGGCGATTCATTAATACCTCCGTTTGATTCTATTCCTGGTTTAGGAACTAACGTCGCTAAACAATTAGAAGCGGCTCGTGCAGACGGTATTTTCCTATCGAAAGAAGATGTGAAACAACGTAGTAAAGTATCACAATCAATCATTGATTATATGACAGATATGGGTTGCCTTGAAGGGTTGCCTGATGAGAATCAATTGTCACTTTTCTAAAAAAACAGAAGACCTGCTCATTGCGAGTAGGTCTTTTGTTATGTTTTAATTCTGCTAGCTTTATGATATTCAATCGGTGCGACATAAAATGTATGTCATAAAAATCGTCTCAAAAGATACTATCTTGTCACTCGAAAAAACAAATTAAGTGTTTTTTAATCGCTTTTTTTGAATGATAGCTAACTGTCGATAACAGCTCTAATTCCCAAGGTGTTTTTCATTTTTTTCTAAAAAATTTAGAAAAATTGCTTGTTTTAAGTTTTATTTTAATTTTAAAGGGTACTTTTTAGTAGGTGCACCTATTACTAAAAGTACTTATCTTTGAAAGAAGGTGAATTTCAAGTTGAGAAAATCGCAAAAATTTATCATGGGCTTTTTAGCGATATTAGTGATGTTAATCGCTTATTTTGTAATTTTGCAAGTTCAACCTTCAGCTAACACCCCGTTTCATGTGGGAGACGTATTAACCTATGTTCGCGATGTCCCATATTATAATTTAGTGTTGTTTTGGATTGCTTTTGGTTTATTATCATTAGCATTCTTAGCTTTTGTGATTAGTTTCTTAATCCCACCGAAAGAGCGTTTTTTAACGTTATACTCTGAGAATAAAAACACCTTAGAGATTCAAAAGAAAGCGATTGAATCAATCATTTTAACAAAAGCAAAACAAAAACAATTTTTAGAAGACGTTTCGCCAACGGTTATTGTTAAAACAAAGAAACAAAAAATCACAGGCGAGATTCACTGTAAGGTATTAGACGATACTGATTTCACAGCGAGAAATAAAATTTTCTTGCAAGAATTACATCGCGACATCGTACAGATGTTGAACTTAGAGGCTGAAAACATTCAATTAAGTTTGAAAATCAAACCTCGTAAAATCAAAACAAGCAGCAAACAGCGAGTAATATAGTAAGAAAGGGAGACTGATATGAAAGGATTAATAAAAGAGAATCAGTATGCTTTAATTGGCGCTTCAGTTGGTTTCGTCATTGCTTTATTATTCATAACGCTCGGTTTTTTTAAGACAATTTTGTTACTATTTTTAACATTTTGTGGGTTTATGATAGGTTATTATCTCAATAAGCGAATAAAGTATTTAAAATAATTGATAAAGGGGTTTTTTAAATGACAGAATTCACAAACAAACCAAACACTACTAACGTAGAGAGTACAGGTGCAATCACAAAAGAATTAACTTACGAAGATAAAGTTTTGCAAAAAATCATCGGTATTGCTTTGGAAGATGTCAGCGGCTTATTGACAATTGATGGTGGTTTTTTCTCAAATATAGCTGAAAAACTCGTCAACACAGATTCAACAACAACAGGTGTTAATGTTGAAGTAGGTAAAAAACAAGTAGCAGTTGATTTAGATATTGTTGTTGAGTATGGTAAAAATATTCCTGATTTATTCGAAAAAATCATTCAAGCCATTCAAAAAAATGTTGATGATATGACTGGATTGAAAATTGTGGAAGTTAATGTTAATGTTGTCGATGTGAAGTCGAAGGAACAGTATGAAGAAGATTCAGTGACTGTTCAAGATCGTGTCAGTGACATTACTGAAAAAGCAGGTCATTCAGTAAGTCATCAAACTGAAAAAGTAAAAAAAGCGACGTCGAGAGCGACTGAAAATGTGAAAGATAAGGTTGAAAGTAACCGTGTAGAATAAATTTCAAAGTAAAAAAAGGGCATCACTATATTTTGTAGTGATGCCCTTTTACTATCTATGAAAATAATATCGTGCTATTTAAAAAATGAAGAAGCGCGTAAATAAAGACAAGTGCAGTAATAATAATGGCTATAGCACGTTGTTTATCGGCAGTCGTATCTTTATTGAAAAATTTAAGTAGTAAATAAACAGTTGCCGTAATTATTACGATATCAATCATACTAACAAAAATAGAAAACATAAGAATCCTCCTTAATCATTGTCAATTTCAAATAATGGCTATTTTCTATAAAAAGAGAGAGTACTTTCTTTCAGGAATAACTATCTTTCTTCATTATATAATGTAAACCTTTAAAAGTTATCTACCTTACAAGTATAATTGAACTTAACGGTTTAGCCAATTCAATAATATTTAAATGATATTTATTTTATCCCTAAAAATGATAACAGTTACTGTATCGAAAGGGATACTTGATGCTACGTGTTTCAAGAGCGGTTTAGAATTTAAGTAATGCAACAAAACTGAGAGGTTACTAGTGTTGTTTCTAATTATTTTTTAGCATCGTCTGAACAACAACAGACATTTAAGGCAGATTGTTGCAACAGTAGCGTTTTTATGCTATATTTAGTATGTAAAGTTTAGATAGTTGTCAACGGAGAGTGGGTATACGCCCACTCTTTCGTTTTGACATCAGCACGAATATGGCTACATCCAACGTGTTGTAAACATAGGTTAGGAGGTCGAAATGAGTAAAATTACAGATCAAATCACAGCAATTGCGGAACCAATCGTTGCCGGCTTAAATGTCGAATTAGTTGACGTGGAATTCCTTAAAGAGGGGTCAAATTGGTTTTTACGTATCTATGTTGATACGGAAGCAGGCATTGATATTTCAGAATGTGCTGCCGTTAGCCGTGAAATTAGTGAGAAATTAGATGAGTTGGATCCAATCGAACAAAACTATTTCCTCGAAGTTTCATCTCCAGGGGCAGAACGTCCACTGAAGAAAAAACGCGACTTCGAACGCGCAATCGGGCAATTCATTAACGTGAAGTTGTACGAACCGTTTGAAGATAGCAAAGAGCATGAAGGTTACTTAAAAGCTTACGATGGCGAAACAGTCACTGTAACAATTGATGACCAAGACATTGATTTTGACATTAGTAAAATTGCAATGGCGCGTTTAGCTATTCAGTTTTAACAAGTGAGATAATTTAATAAGGGAGTGGACAAAATGGGCACAGAATTGCTAGATGCTCTTACGGTTTTAGAGAATGAAAAAGGCATTGACAAAGATTTTATTATTGAAGCATTAGAGGCGGCTTTAGAGTCTGCTTACAAACGTAACTTTGACCAAGCGCAAAATGTACGTGTAGATATCAACCAAACAACAGGTTCAATGCATGTATTTGCACAAAAAGAAGTTGTTGATGAGATTCTTGATTCGCGTCTTGAAATTACATTGGAGCAAGCACATGAATATAACAGTGCCTTTAATGTCGGAGATACAGTCGAAATTGAAGTGACACCACGTGATTTTGGACGTGTTGCAGCACAAACTGCTAAACAAGTCGTTACACAACGTGTACGTGAAGCTGAACGTGGCATCATTTATAACGAGTTTATCGATCGTGAAGATGATATCATGACGGGGATTGTAGAACGTCAAGATTCACGTTTTATCTACGTTAACTTAGGTAAAGTTGAAGCGATTCTTTCTAAAAATGAACAGATGCCTAATGAGCGTTACCATGCACATGACCGTATCAAAGTTTATATTACGAAAGTTGAAAAAACATCTAAAGGTCCTCAAATCTATGTGTCTCGTACACATCCTGGTTTGTTAAAGCGCTTGTTTGAAATTGAAGTGCCTGAAATCTATGATGGTTTAGTTGAAATCAAATCAGTTTCACGTGAAGCTGGCGATCGTTCTAAAATCTCTGTCTTTTCATCTGATCCTGAAATCGACGCTGTCGGTGCTTGTGTCGGAACAAAAGGACAACGTGTACAAGCGATTGTTGATGAGTTAAAAGGTGAAAAAATTGATATTGTTGAATGGTCTGAAAACCCAGTAGAATTTGTTTCTAATGCGTTAAGTCCTGCACAGGTTGTTGACGTAACGGTCGATAAAAACAACCAATCAACAACTGTCGTTGTTCCAGATTATCAATTATCATTAGCTATTGGTAAACGTGGCCAAAACGCGCGTCTTGCTGCTAAGTTAACTGGTTGGAAAATCGACATCAAAAACGAAACAAATGCTGCTGAATTAGGTATTTTCCCTCGCGTTGAAGGGGAAACAGTTATCGAAGAAGATGTTGCTGTTGTTGAACCTGTAGAAGTTGCTGAAGAAGTAACCGAAGCAGAAGTTGAAGCAGCGCCTACATTTGTAGTTGATATCGATACAGCAGAAAAAACAGCAGAATAATTGGCAACGGAGGTTAGATCATGGTGAAAAAAACGCCTTTACGTAAATGCATCATCACCAATGAACGTTTACCTAAGCAAGATTTGCTTAGAATCACTTATTCTAAAGATGGTACAATCGCTATTGATCCGGGTGGGAAACTACCTGGACGTGGCGCTTATATAACCAAGTCTGTTGACGTCGCAAAAAAAGCGAAAAAACGCAACAGCTTAGGAACGGCATTTAATGCTAAAAATGATTTATCTACATTTTATGATGATGTGATAACTTATTTGGAAAATGAGGTCAACAATGCAAACTAGTGATAGCGTATTATCGTCAATTGGAATGGCAATGCGAGCGGGCAAAATTACTGCCGGTGAAGATTTTGTTATTGCAGATGCGAGAAAATCGAAAGCTAAATTGGTCATCATCGCAACAGATGCTTCAGAACGTACTCAAAAGAAATTAATCGATAAATGTACTTATTACGAGACACCTTATGTCTTGTTCGGCACCCGTGAAACTTTAGGCGCTGCGATAGGTAAATTTGATCGCGTAGTTTTAGGAGTACTTGATGGAGGATTTGCCAAGAAAATACGTTCATTACTGTCTGACAAATAACGGAGGTGCTCGACATGGCGAAAATCAGAATTCATGAATACGCAAAAAAAAGACGAGTTACAAACAAGTTAATAATTGACGAATTGAATAACATGGGAATCCCTGTAACCAATCATATGTCAATGTTAGATGACGAAGTAGTGAAAAAATTAGATGCTGCAAAAATTGAAGCACCTAAACAAACTAAAAATAAAGCTCAAACTAAAGAGTTAGATAAGGTGGAAAAAGCAACGGATACTAAAAATAATAAGCCAGCAACGTCTAAGCCGTCTCCAAAACCTGCAGCAAAACCAGCTGCTAAAAAAGTAGATGCATCGACAAAAAAAGCTGATGTTAAAACAAACAAGCCTGCAGCAAAACCTGTAGCATCAACAACTAAAAAAACGGAGAAAAAAGCAGCACCAGCGCCATCTGCAGCTTCAAAAGCAGCGGCAGCAGCATCTCCAGCAACTGGCGGAGGAAACAACCGTGGTGGTAACAGCCGTTATACACCAGGTAACCGTTTCAACAACCGTCGTCGTCGCAAACCAAAACAATCAGCAAGTCAAATTGCTGCTCAAAAACAACGTATGTTAGTGCCACTTCCTAAAAAAATCACGATTGACGAAACAATGACAGTCAGTGAATTAGCTAGAGCATTAGGTCGTGAAGCTTCAGAAGTTATCAAAAAATTATTTATGCTTGGTGTTGTTGCTACAATTAACCAATCATTAGAAAAAGATGCTGTTGAATTAATCTGTAAAGATTACGGCGTAGAAGTTGAAGAAGAAGTTAAAGTTGATACAAGTGACTTGAACCTTTACTTTGATGAAGAAACAAAAGCTGAAGATTTAACAGAACGTGCGGCTGTTGTAACAATCATGGGACACGTCGATCACGGTAAAACAACTTTACTTGATAACTTGCGTAACTCAAAAGTTACTGATGGTGAAGCTGGTGGGATCACTCAACATATTGGTGCTTACCAACTTGAACTTGAAGGTAAAAAAATCACTTTCTTAGATACACCGGGACATGCTGCCTTTACAACAATGCGTGCTCGTGGTGCGTCAATTACCGATATTACAATCTTAGTTGTAGCAGCTGATGATGGTGTTATGCCTCAAACAATTGAAGCAATCAACCATGCTAAAGCAGCAGATGTTCCAATTATTGTTGCGGTTAACAAGATTGATAAACCGGATGCAAATCCAGATAACGTAATGCAAGCTTTAACTGAGCATGGCTTAGTACCTGAATCTTGGGGTGGAGATACAATCTTCGTACCAATTTCAGCTAAATTTGGTCAAAACTTAGACGAGTTGTTAGAAATGGTTCTTCTTGTAGCAGAAGTACAAGAATTACGCGCTAACCCTAAACGTACTGCTATTGGTTCAGTAATTGAAGCACGTCTTGATAAGAGCCGTGGCCCGATTGCAACATTATTAGTACAAGATGGTACATTAAACGTTACTGACTCAATTGTTGTTGGTCATACTTATGGTCGTGTCCGCGTTATGGTCAACGATTTAGGTCGTCGTGTTAAAACTGCTGGTCCTTCAACACCTGTTGAAATCACTGGTTTAAACGCAGTTCCTCAAGCAGGTGATCACTTCGTTGTGTTCGCTGATGAGAAACAAGCGCGTGCAGTTGGTGAAACACGTGAAGCTCGTGCTGTTGTTGAACATCGTCGTTCGAACAACCGTGTAAGCTTAGAAAACCTCTTCGAACAAATGAAAGAGGGCGAAATGAAAAATGTTAATGTTATCATCAAAGCAGATGTACAAGGTTCTGCAGAAGCATTAGCTGCATCATTACGTAAAATCGAAGTTGAAGGTGTTCGTGTTGATATTATTCATACTGCCGTTGGTGCTATCAACGAATCAGATGTTACTTTAGCAGCTGCATCAAATGCAATTGTTATTGGTTTCAACGTTCGTCCAACACCTCAAGCTGAAGAAGCTGCATCAATCGAAAAAGTAGATATCCGTTTACACAACATTATCTACAACGCAATTGATGAAATCGAATCAGCAATGACTGGTATGTTAGATCCTGTGTTTGAAGAGAAAGTGATTGGTAAAGCAATCATCCGTCAAACTTACTCAGTATCTAAAATTGGTACTATCGCTGGAACATACGTAACGGATGGTAAAATTACACGTAAGAGTCAAATCCGTGTTATCCGTAACGGCATTGTTATCTTCGATGGTTTACTTGCTTCATTGCAACGTTTCAAAGACGATGCAAAAGAAGTTACAACTGGTTTCGAGTGTGGGATAACATTAGAAAACTTCAACGATATGAAAGAAGACGATATCATTGAAGCATACATCATGGAAGAAATTAAACGTAAACCGAAAAAATAATACTATAAGTCGTGAAAAACCCCTTAATTATTGAGGGGTTATCACGCTATCTTGAGGTGAAATAGATGAGTAATTTACGTGCAGAACGCGTAGGCGATCAAATGAAAAAAGAATTAGGCGAAATTATTAGCCAAAAGCTAAAAAATCCTAATCTTGGGTTTGTAACAGTAACTGATGTTCGTGTGACTGGTGATTTATCACAAGCGAATGTCTATGTCTCTGTTATGGGACATGAAAAAGATAAAGAAAACAGCATGGCTGCTTTAGAGAAATCTAAAGGCTTTATTCGCACTGAAATTGGTAAACGTATTCGTTTACGTATCGTTCCAGAAATCTTTTTTGAAATTGATGCATCAGTAGAATACGGTAACCATATTGATGAGTTATTACGTAACTTAAACAAAAATGATTAATTAATGTAACATATAGAAAACGCTTGTCAAACGTAGGTTTATCGACGTATGCGGGCGTTTTTATTTTTGAGGAGGAGACTAATGAACGGTATTTTAGCACTGTGGAAACCCGCAGGCATTACCTCACATGATTGCGTCTATAAATTGCGCAAGATTTTAGGTACAAAAAAAGTCGGTCATACCGGCACACTTGACCCAGCTGTAACAGGTGTTTTACCGATTATGATCGGTAAGGCTACCAAATTATCCGAGTATATGACGGCTACTGGAAAAATGTATGAGGCAACGATTTGTCTTGGGAGTACCACTACAACGGAAGATGCGACGGGAGAAGTTGTTGAAACAAAGGCGCTTACCACAGATATTAGCCCAGATGCCGTTCAAGCTGCTTTAAACGCATTGACCGGAGAAATTACACAGATCCCACCGATGTTTTCAGCTGTCAAAGTAAATGGTCGGAAACTGTATGAATACGCACGCCTTGGCATTGAAGTAGAACGCCCTGAGCGTCAAGTGACAATTCATGCATTAGAACGCTTAGATTCAGGTGTCGTTAATGCTGAGAACCCTAGCTTTAAAATTCGAATTGACTGTAGTAAAGGCACATACGTCCGTACATTAGTAGTAATGCTCGGTGAACTATTAGGTTACCCGGCACATATGGAAGACCTTGTACGTACAATGAGTGGCACTTTTACGCGTGAAGATTGTATAACGCTTGAAGAATTAAACGAGTGGAAAGCAACAGACACGCCAGCAGACTTTTTATATGATATGATGTTAGCGGTACAAAACTTAACAAAAATAAATCTTTCAGATGCTGCCCATTCAACCGTTAAACACGGTGGATCATTAACAGAAGAAGAAGTACAAGTTAAGCCAGGCGATACAGTCGAACTTCGTGCATTGCTTTATAATGATGTTTTAGTCGCTGTTTACAAACCGCACCCACGCAAAGAGGGCATGTGGAAACCAGAAAAAATGATTCTTAAAACAAACGGTTCAAACTAAGGATTGAACCCATCATAGAAAGGATTGACATTATTGGAAATTAAACGTTTACATCACCCGTTGGCTGCTGAATTTAAAACAACAGAACCGATTGTACTTGCACTAGGTTTTTTTGATGGCGTGCATCGTGGCCATCAAGCTGTTATTCGAGAAGCTGCAGCAGAAGCGAAAAAACGTGGCATTAAATGCGCAGTAATGACATTTGATCCACATCCATCAATGGTATTAAGCAAAGTGAAAAAAACAGTCAAATACTTAACGCCACTCGCTCAAAAGGGCGATGAAATGGCAAAATTAGGCGTTGATATATTATACGTCACACGTTTCACTTCACATTTTTCAAGCTTGCTTCCTGAAGAATTTGTACAACAGTACATTTCTGAATTAGGAGCTGTGCATGTTGTTGCTGGCTTTGATTATTCATATGGTAAATTTGGCGCTGGTAAAATGGAACAACTAGCCGAGTATGGCAATGGACAATTTGAAGTGACAACAGTTGGTAAATTAAGCGATATGAACGATAAAGTCAGTTCAACTGTGATCCGTCGTTATTTAAACGAAGGTGATATGGAAGCTGTGACTAAACTATTGGGACGTCCTTATGAAACAAAAGGAACTGTTATTCACGGCGATAAACGTGGCCGGACCATCGGTTTCCCAACTGCCAACATTTTAACTGACCATGATCTGATGTTGCCGCCAATCGGTGTCTACGCAACGCGTATTCTTGTTAACGGCGTCTGTTATGAAAGTATGACAAGCGTAGGCTATAATATCACATTTAAAGATGAAAAAATTCTCTCGACAGAGGTTTATATTCTTGATTTTAATGATCAAATATATGGCGAAGAAGTGATCATTGAATGGCATAAATATTTCCGTCCAGAATTGAAATTTAACGGCATTGAAGGATTGGTTGAACAGTTGAAGTTGGATGAAATTAACACGCGTGACTTTTTTAACGGACAATCAAAAGATAATTAACATAAATAGTTGATTTAACGACGATTATTGTGTATAGTATCTATTGTACCTTGTGTACTAACCTTTACTTGGCTTGTCGACTTTCACCAGCGCTTGCTCAGTAACTGGGGCTACTTAAAATATTTGGAGGTGAAAAGAAAATGGCTATCTCAAAACAAGAAAAAGCTGAAATCATCAAAGCATACGCAACACACGAAGGGGACACTGGTTCACCAGAAGTTCAAATCGCTGTATTGACTGCTGATATCAACTCTTTAAACGGTCACTTAAAAGAACACAAAAAAGATTACCATTCTCAACGTGGTTTAATGAAAATGATCGGTCGTCGTCGTAACTTGTTGACTTACTTACGTAACAACGAAGTTCCTCGTTACCGTGAATTAATCCAACGTTTAGGATTACGTCGTTAATTTTAACGATTGTATTAATGCGGGAGAAAGTTCTCCCGCATTTTTATTTGATTTTAGACAGACTGACGCCATGATTATGAATCCAAAAAAGTGACTTTAAGGTGCTTTTTAACTAATTCTTTGTATGCGAATAGCATAGTGAGTATCACACAACTTTATTGTTAGTTTTTTGGATAAATGGTGTTTACCATTACTTATAATCGGTGCAGATCTGTTTTATTTTTATAATTTGGAAGGGGACTATTTTAATGACTGAAAAACAAGTATTTGAAACAACACTAGGCGGTAAACCATTCGTAATCGAAGTGGGCCAAATCGCAAAACAAGCAAGTGGCGCAGCTTTCATTCGTTATGGTGATACAGTTGTCTTAACAGCTTCTGTGGGTTCTAAAAACCCGAAACCTTATGATTTCTTCCCGTTGACTGTCAACTATGAAGAAAAACTTTACGCTGTAGGTAAAATTCCAGGAGGGTTTATCAAACGTGAAGGTCGTCCAAGTGAACACGCAACTTTAACTGCGCGTTTAATTGACCGTCCAATCCGTCCGTTATTTGCAGATGGTTTCCGTAATGATGTTCAAATCACAAATACAGTAATGAGCGTTGAACAAGATTGTGCACCAGATATCGCTGCTATGATCGGTTCATCAATTTCATTATGTATTTCTGATATTCCTTTTGAAGGCCCAATTGCTGGTGTGCATGTTGGTCGTGTGAACGGTGAATACATCATCAACCCTTCTGTTGCTCAGAAAAAAGAAAGTGACATCGAGTTAACTGTTGCTGGAACAAAAGACGCAATCAACATGGTTGAAGCTGGGGCAAAAGAAGTAGATGAAGAAGCAATGTTAGGCGCTATTATGTTCGGTCACGAGGAAATCATTCGTTTGGTTGAATTCCAAGAAAAAATCGTTGCTGCTGTTGGAAAAGAAAAACGTGAAATTAAGTTATTTGTTCCAAACCCAGCCTACGTTGCTGAAGTAAAAGCAGATTACGAAGCTGACATGAAAGCTGCTATTAAAACTGAAGAGAAAAAAGCACGCGAAGCTGCAATTGATGATTTAAAAGAAGTTGCACTTGCTTTTTATGAAGAAAAATATGCTGAAGAAGCTGAATTGGCTGATATTTTAGGCGAATTTAAAAGCATCTTGAGCGACTTAGAAAAAGATGAAATGCGTCGTTTGATTTCAATCGATAAAATTCGTCCTGATGGACGTAAAGTTGACGAGATTCGTCCGTTAGCATCAGAAGTTGGTATTTTACCACGTACTCACGGTTCTGGACTCTTTACACGTGGACAAACACAAGCTTTAACAGTTTGTACATTAGGTCCCTTACGTGAACACCAAATCATTGATGGTTTAGGTGAAGAAGAAACGAAACGTTACATGCACCATTACAACTTCCCGCAGTTTTCTGTTGGTGAAACAGGTCCAAAACGTGCACCAGGTCGTCGTGAAATTGGTCACGGTGCATTAGGTGAACGTGCTTTACTACAAGTTATCCCTAGCGAAGAAGAATTCCCATACACAATTCGTGTTGTGTCTGAAGTCTTAGAATCTAACGGTTCAAGCTCTCAAGCAAGTATTTGTGGGTCAACATTGGCATTAATGGATGCTGGTGTACCAATTAAAGCTCCTGTTGCTGGTATTGCAATGGGCTTAGTAAAAGTTGGCGATGATTATACAATTCTTTCAGATATCCAAGGAATGGAAGATCATTTCGGCGATATGGACTTTAAAGTAGCAGGTACTACAAAAGGTATCACTGCTTTACAAATGGATATTAAAGTTGATGGCTTAAGCCGTCAAATCCTTGAAGAAGCTCTTGCTCAAGCAAAAGCAGGTCGTGAACATATTTTAGCTCACTTAATGGGTGTTATTTCTGAAACGCGTCCAGAGCTAAGCGCATATGCTCCTAAAATCGTTACAATGCAAATTAAACCAGCGAAAATCAAAGATGTGATTGGACCCGGCGGAAAACAAATTAACAAAATCATCGAAGAAACAGGCGTTAAGATTGATATTGAACAAGATGGAACAGTTTACATTGCTTCACTTGATCAAGACATGATTAACAACGCTAAAGAAATTATCGGTAACATTGTACGTGAAGCTGAAGTTGGCGCAAGCTACTTGGGTAAAGTACGTCGTATCGAGAAATTTGGTGCCTTTATCGAGATTTTCAAAGGAACAGATGGCTTAGCACATATTTCTGAATTAGCGCATGAACGTGTTGCTAACGTTGAAGACGTGTTGAAAATGGATCAAGAAATCATGGTTAAAGTTATCGCTGTAGATGACAAAGGCCGTGTTAACTTATCAATTAAAGCATTGTTAGACAAACCAGAGAAAAACTAAGCATTCGCGAAATTGCTTAACAATCAACTGTTATTTAAAGATTATTACCAAAACAGCTGCACATTTGTGTAGCTGTTTTTTTGTATAAATTTGTATAGTTCGAAGTCAAAAAGCTCTTTTTCAAACAATTTTAATCGTATTAAAACAGCTAAAATATTGTCTTAAGTATCTATTGAGCAATACTTATGCTATTGAATAAATAATAAGAGTAGAAAAAGGGAGAGCGATTGATGAAAATAAATTATCCACAATTTTAATAATTAGTGCGTTATTTTTTTCATTAACATCAATGCAAGTATTGGCTAATGAATCGGAAAATAAAGTTAGGGTTGACAATCAACTTGATAGTGAAAAAGTTTGCAAAGTTTTTTAGATGATCCTAATCAGGAATCAATTATAATTATTAACCCGTCACTTCTGAATGAAGGGGATGAACTATTCTTTGAAGATGATTTAGAAGCGATTAAACAAGCACGATTAGGAATAAATAAATACCGTATCAAATCTGTTAAAAATAGTACAGATGTTAAAGGTGGAACCAAGTTCGCGAAAGCTGTTGGCGGTCCAGGAACTATACTTTCCATTAAACAAACTAAATCTATATCAACTACAATAAGCTCTAAATTTGGTGCTTCTGCAAAATTTATTTCAGGAGAAATCGGCTTAAATATTACAGGGAGTTCTTCTTTAGAGATTGGTGGCAGTTATAAAGTACCTGCTAAACATAATAATAAAAAGGTAGTAAAATGTTCTTTTACTGCGTATCCTGTTTATAAAAAAATTTAATGTGAAAAAATCGGCTTGGAATTCTACTAAGTGGAAAAAACAAGGTACACCTACTGCGAAAAAAGCGTATGGTTTTGAATTCAAAAAAAAGTTTCCTTATAAATAAAAGGGGATATGGATAATATGGGTTATGTTAGAAATATTTTAATGATTATTGTTTTTATTATAGGAGCTATTTGTTTTAAAAACTTAAACTATCCTATAGCAGAGGAAGATATTAGTTAAAACTTTTATATTGTTGCTTATATATTTGAAAATGCATACATTATTTTAGAAATTATTATTTCATATCTACTTATTTTTAAAAAGAAATAATTTATTTATCTATAAAAATCAGTCTTTAACTTTGAAACTAAGAGACCTGTAAAAAAATTCTAAGGACTATATATTATAATCCTATATAAAAGAGTATTAGGGGAAGTAGATGTCAAATTTACAAACGTATAAAGTTACCATATTTTTATTATGTTAACTAAAAACATTAAAGTAAAAAGCAGCAATCCTACCTAATTTAGGCGAGATGCTGCTTTTCTTAGTTTTTTGACTTATTTATACCAAATATCGGCATATTCAGGTACACGTTCAAATTGAGCTTTGGCATACGAACAACTAGGAATAATTTGTTTACCTTCACGTCGTGCTTTAGCGACCGCAGCTTCAACTAGTTGTTGTGCTAAACCTTGTCCACGATAGGCTGGATTGACGTAAGTATGATCCAAAGCCCAAACGGAATCACTGACAGGGCTAAATGTTACTTCGGCTTTGAGTTCACCATTAGCCTCTTTTTCATATAAGCGCAAATCTTCTTCAATTAAATTCATTCGTTACACCTCCTCATCTACACTATAATTGTACCACCTCTAGTTGATTTTAGAAGGGAAGGGACTCCTGTCATTTGCTAAAATAGTGTGATGTCTTTATGAGTAGCAAAAAACTTACTCTACTTCGTTTGCCATTACGATTGAAATTCTATTCCATGTGTTGATTTGTGTTATTAAAAGAACCAAATCAGTAAAATCTTTTTCATCAAAAAAGGCACGTATTTCTTGGTAAAACACCTCTGAAATTTGATTGTCCGCAATGCGTGTTAACTTTTCAGCGAGCGCTAACGCTGCTTCTTCAGTTGCTGTAAACAATGATGTTTCACGCCAAGCAACGAGTACATTAAGACGTTGTTCAGTTTCGCCAATTTTACGGGCATCTTGTGTGTGCATGTTAAGGCAGAAGGCACAACCATTAATTTGCGAGACGCGAATTTTAACAAGCTCGCGCAATTTATTATCTAGGCCTGTTTTTTGTGTTAAATAACCCTCCATCGCAAATAAATTTTTCAATCCCGCAGGTGCTACTTTATCATAAGCAATTCTATTAGACATTTATTCTCATCCTTTCTAGTTGGTGTCACTTAGATACTGTTTTATAGTAATGATGCTTTTATTTTCGATTAGCAGAAAAAACACCAGCTAATATTATAACAGCACCGATCACATGATAATAATGCAGTTGTTCATTTAAAAATAACACACCGGCTACAACTGTAATAAGTGTCGCCAGATTATTAAATACAGCAGCTTTAGAGGCTTCAATATACTTTAAGCCATAGATTGATAAAAACGAGCTTGCTAATGATGAGAGCACCGCCAAAAATAAGAGTGCTACTACATATTCCCACTGTAACAAAGGGGCAAAAAAGTTTTGTAAGTTGTTTTCTTTAACATGTAATCCCACAGATAAACTGGTAAAGACAACCGCACCTAACATTAAAATAATATAAGTTAATGTAAAAGGGGAGTTGTTTGTATTGTGCATCGTTTTCCGGACAAGTACACCATAAAAAGCAAAGGATAACGCTGAAACTGTGATGAAAGCAAGTCCTTTAAAACTATAATTTCCGGATACAGAACTATTCATTAATGAGATATAGATCACGCCAGCGACAGATAGAACTATTCCACTTTTTTGTAGTAGGTTGGTTCGTTCTTTTAACATTATTCCCGCAATAATTAATGTGAAAACAGGAACTGTTGCTTGGATAATACCTGCTTCTGAGGAAGTTGTGTAAACAAGTCCATAAGCTTGAAAAGCGAAAAATAACACAGGATAAAAGAGCGCGAGTGGCGCATAACGTTTGATTGTTTTCAAATCTATTGTCAGACTGATTTTACCACTTGCTACAATCAAATTGGCAACTAAAAATGCCAAGAGGAAACGATGGGCTAGAACATCCATTGGTGAGGCATAATTTAACCCGATTTTGACAAATAAAAATGAAAAACCAATAATGAACGTTTGTGTGAGTAAAGCTAAGTAAGCTTTTTTGCGTTGCAAGGTAGCACCTCCTAAGTGAGTGGTCTTATTTGACCCTACACTGATTGTAGCTGTGTTGTTATTCGTGTACAATGGCATTATAAGGTAAATGTACCGGTACAGATAGTGGTGATAGGAGGCGTTTATTATTTATAAGTATCAACAGTTAGCAGAAGAATTACGACAAGCATTACAAGCTAATAAATGGCCGGTGGGCACAAAAATCCCTTCGATTCGTTCATTAAGTGAGACCTACAAACAACATCGCGGCACGGTTATTCAAGCGTTACAACAACTGGAAAAAGAACACTTGCTTTACGTTGTTCCTCGAAGTGGTTATTATGTGGTCAAAAAAGAACAACTGCCAATTACAATGACAAACCCTGCGATTCATTTTGAATCTGGCGGACCAGATTGGCATTATTTTCCATATAAAGATTTTCAACATTGTCTCAACCAAGCAATTACAACCTATCAAGAAGCATTGTTTATATATGGCACACCAAACGGTTTACCTGATTTATTAAGAATGGCTCAAAAGCAACTAGCTACACAACAAGTTTTCACGAAAACCGCGAATATTTTTGTGACCTCAGGTGTTCAGCAAGCATTAGATATTTTATGCCAAATGCCGTTTCCGAATAATAAAAAAACGATTTTGATCGAGGAACCAGGTTATCATGCGATGATTCAACTACTTAAATTGAAACATATCCCTTTCAAAACAATCGCACGTACCACAGCGGGTATAGATTTTAATGCTCTGGAAAAGCTATTTAAAACGAACGATATTAAATTTTTTTATACGATGCCTCGTTTTCATAACCCGCTAGGCACTTCATATAATACAGCCGAAAAGCAACGTTTAGTTGCGCTAGCAATCAAATATAATGTCTTTCTGGTGGAGGATGATTATTTACAAGCGTTTGAAACAGATGCTAAAGCGGATCCTTTATATAGTTATGACCTTGCCAATCATGTTATTTACCTTAAAAGCTTTTCAAAAATAATTTTTCCTGGTTTGCGTATTGGTTGGTGTGTGATTCCAGAGCTTTTAATCACTACATTTAAAGCGTATAAAGCTCTAGCAGATATTGATAGTAGTATGCTTTCACAAGCAGCTTTTGCAATTTACATACAAAATGGGATGTATGCCCGCCATCAAAAACAATTACAAGCCATCTACATCAGACGTTCAAAAGTTCTTATAGCAGCTCTAAAAGAAAAAGACACAGAAGGGCACTTACAAATCTTTGAGACCAAAGCAATGAAAACGCATCTGCTTTTACCTGATGAAGTACCCGTGAATTATTTGTATAAAAAATTGCTCCAACAAAATATCCATCTGATGAATCTCGAAAATAATTATATAACAACTAGCCCGCCAAGAAATTTACTCTGTTTAGATGTTACTAATGTTGCGGAAACAGAGATAGAAAAAGGCATTACAATCCTTACTCAAACAGTTAATGCTCTATTTAATGAGCGAAAACATTAATTTCCGACTAAAATCAGTAAAAAAATCTTCTTTATCTAAAAAAGAGCTGTCAAAAAGATGACATATCCCTTAAACACCAGTATAATAGGTGGTATTAAACAAATATTAAAATAAACTGCTAAAGGGGACTTATATAAATGACAAAAGTATATAGTGTAGCTGTCGTCGGCGCAACAGGCGCTGTTGGAGAACAAATCATCTTACAACTTGAGCAAAGTGACTTACCAATTGCAACAATCAAATTTTTATCTTCACCACGTTCGGCAGGTTCAACCCTTTCATTTAAAAATGAAGATGTTATCGTTGAAGAAGCAACGCCAGAAAGCTTCACAGATGTTGATATCGCCATTTTCAGTGCAGGTGGTTCTATTAGTGAAAAACTCGCACCAGAGGCAGTTAAACGTGGCGCTATCGTCATTGATAATACAAGCCATTTCCGTATGGCAGAAGACGTTCCATTAGTTGTACCAGAAGTTAACGAAAAAGCTTTACGCACTCATAACGGCATTATTGCCAACCCTAACTGTTCAACTATTCAAATGGTTGCGGCATTAGAACCTATCCGTAAAAAACATGGGCTTAAACGAGTGATTGTTTCTACCTATCAAGCCGTATCAGGTGCAGGGAATCTTGCGAATCAAGAACTGTTTGATCAAACACGAGCAGTACTTGACAATAAACCAGTAGAAGCTAATATTTTACCGGCTTCGGGTGATAAGAAACATTATCAAATTGCATTTAATGCCATTCCTCAAATCGATGTTTTCGGTGAAGATGACTACACGTATGAAGAGCATAAAATGATTAATGAAACTAAAAAAATCATGAGCGATGCAACATTAAAAGTAGCAGCAACATGTGTGCGTCTCCCAATTTCTCGCGGTCATTCAGAGTCTGTTTACTTTGAAATTGATAACGACAACGTATCAGCTGCAGATATCAAAGAAATTCTTAGCACTGCCCCTGGCATTGTTCTAGAAGATGATCCAGCAACACAAACGTATCCACAAGCGTTGAACTGCGTTGATAAACGCGAAACATTTGTGGGTCGTGTGCGTCGTGATTTAGATGAACCTAAAGGCTTCCACATGTGGGTCGTTTCAGATAACTTACTAAAAGGAGCAGCATGGAACTCTGTTCAAATCGCAGAACGTCTTGTTGCATTAAATATTATCTAATCGGAATAAGTGATAAGGAGCAATGACAGAATGAAGCTAATTGTACAAAAATTTGGTGGTACCTCAGTAAAAACAGCTGAGTCACGCCAACTCGCAATCGGACATATAAATAATGCTCTTAAAAAAGGTTATCAATCAGTTGTGGTTGTTTCTGCAATTGGTCGTTCAGGTGATCCCTATGCGACGGATACCTTATTAGGGTTAGTGGATAGTCCACATACCGCTCTGTCATTACGTGAACAAGATATGCTTGTCTCTGTTGGTGAATTAATATCAGCGAATGTTTTTGCTGATATGTTAAACAAAGCTGGCATAAAGGCAGCAGCATTATCAGGTGGGCAAGCAGGCATTCTGACAGATGCAAACTATCAAAATGCTGATATACTAGCAGTCAATCCTAAACGAATTTTTCATGAACTTAATAACGGTGCTGATGTCGTTGTTGTTGCAGGTTTTCAAGGACATGCACCTAATGGTGACGTTACAACACTTGGCCGTGGCGGAAGCGACACATCTGCAGCAGCTTTAGGCGTTGCTGTGAAAGCTGAGTTTATTGATATCTTCACAGATGTTGAAGGGATTATGACGGCTGATCCACGCGTTGTGAAGAAAGCTATTCAGTTAGATAAAATTTCTTACACCGAAGTGATGCAAATGGCCACTGAAGGTGCTAAAGTAATACATCCACGAGCTGTGGAAACAGCAAACAAAGGGAAAGTACCAATGAGAGTGCGTTCAACTTACTCTCAGAATGAAGGAACGCTTATTACAGATATTTCGCCTGTTGAGCAAACAACTGCGCAACAGGATCGTGCACTTTTCTGTGGCGTGACGCATATTAATAATCTGTGTCAGTTCAGTATTACAAAACCAGCACAATTAGATGAACATTCGCTTACTGCAATTTTAAAAGAAAATCGGGTAAACGCCTCATTTATTAGTACTAATGAGACACACCTGTTATTTAGTGTGCCCGATGTAAAACGTGAATTGATTGAAGATGTTCTAGTCAATAACGGAAATGTGGTCACAATAAGGGAAAAATGTGCTAAAATTACAGTTGTAGGTATTGAACATCGCCATATGAAGGATGTTTCGCAAACAATACTAACTGCGTTAGACAATGAGAACATTCAAATTTTACAAACTAAATCAAATGCAAACACTTTGTGGGTATTGGTGGATGAAGTAAATATGATACAAGCCGCTAACTCATTGCATGATATATTTAATCAAACCCTCTAATCAATAGAGGCATATGTTTTAAAGGAGGAACACACATGAAATTTGGGAAAGTCATGACCGCGATGGTTACACCGTTTGATGCTGAAGGAAAAATAACCGAGGCGCTCACAACTCAATTAGTTAATTATCTCATTGATAATGGTTCCGATGGTCTTATTGTTGCAGGCACAACAGGGGAGTCTCCAACGTTAAGTCACGATGAAAAACTTGATCTCTTCAGCTATGCAATTAAAGCAGCAGCTGGTCGTGTTCCTATTATCTTAGGGACAGGTTCAAACAATACAGCAGAATCAGTTAGTTTCACTAAAGAAGTTGCAGATTTAGGTGCGGACGGTGTGTTAGCTGTCGTTCCATATTATAACAAACCCAGCCAAGCAGGGATTTATGCACATTATAAAGCCATTGCAGCAGCAACCGATTTACCGGTGGTTGTTTATAATATACCAGGACGTTCCGCAGTTAAAATTGAGCTTGATACGCTGGTTGAATTAGCGAAAATACCAAATATCACTGCTGTTAAAGATTGTACAGCCGATTTTGCTATGCTTGCACAATTGCAAAGTAAAGTAGGCGATCAACTTGCCATTTATAGTGGTGAAGATGCGTTGACGTTACCGTTATATGCCGTTGGAGGTTCAGGCGTTATTTCTGTAAGTTCTCACGTTGTAGGGACAGAAATGCAAGCAATGCTTAATGCATTTGATGCTGGCGATGTTGCTCGCGCGCAACAATTACATCGCGATCTCATGCCTGTTATCGGTGCTTGTTTCTCAGTACCAAGTCCAGCTCCAGTGAAGTTCTGGTTGAATAAACAAGGGATTGAAACTGGCGAACCACGTTTGCCAATTATTGCTGTAACAGATGAAGAAGCAACAATAATCGAAAAAAGCATTACAGATTTTAAAGAAAAACAACATTAATTAAAAACTAAAAAACAAAACGAAAGGAGGGTATATTTTGACAATTAAACCAGTCGAAAACATCAAAATTTTATCTCTCGGTGGCGTAGCGGAATTAGGAAAAAACATGTATGTAGTAGAAGTAAACGATGATATTTTTATCCTAGATGCCGGATTACGTTTCCCAGAAGATGAATTGCTCGGTATTGATGTCGTTATACCTGATATTAAATATTTAGAAGAAAACCAAGATCGTATTAAAGCTGTATTCTTATCTCACGGACATGAGGATGCAATCGGAGCGTTACCTTACCTCCTCAAGAAAATCAACAACATCCCAGTTTATGGGACAGAATTAACAGTTGCCCTTGCTCGTGCAGCAATTAAAGAGCACAAAGACTTAAAATACAACCGTTTCCATGTGGTACATGCGCGTTCTCGTCTATCATTTGAACAAATCAATGTATCTTTCTTTGCGACAACACACTCTATTCCAGATTCAATAGGAACTGTATTACATACAGCAGATGGTGCGATTGTTTATACTGGTGATTTCAAATTTGATCAATCTTCATTACCTGGCTATCAAACGGATTTAGGTCAAATTGCTAAAATCGGTGAAAAAGGTGTGTTAGCGTTGCTTTCAGACAGTTCTGAAGCAGAACACCCTGGATACACTTCAAGTGACTCTGTCGCTGCTCAAGAGATGCTTAAAGGCTTCAAAAAAGCATCTGGACGTATTATAGTGGCTGTTGTGGCTTCTAACGTTAGTCGCTTACAACAAGTGTTTGATGCAGCTAGTGCAACAAACCGTCGCGTTGCCATTCTTGGTAAAGAACTAGAACGTGTTATTACAGTCTCTGCTAAACTAGAGAAATTAGTAATTGATAATGAAGAAAGAATTGTGCCCTTAAAAGATATTGAAGATGTCGCTGATGATAACCTTGTTATTATTGAAAGTGGCAATCTTGGAGAGCCTATTTTACAATTGAACAAAATGGCTAAACAAACACACCGTTTAGTGAATGTACGCCCTGGCGATACTGTTTTCATCGGTGCGACAAACAATCCAGCAACGGAAACTTTATTGGCTAAAACAGTCGATTTAATCTACCGTAACGATGCTGCTGTTTCTACATTCTCAAAAGATATCTTTATCTCTGGACACGCAAGTCAAGAAGAGCTGAAGATGATGATGAATCTCTTGAAACCAAAATATTTTGTTCCGATTCATGGTGAGTACCGTATGTTAATTGAGCATACAAAAGTAGCACGCTCAATCGGTTTTACAAATGAACAAATCTTTATCATTAACAAAGGTGATATTCTAGAATACAAAGAAGGCCGCTTTGCAATGGGAAGCCGTGTATTCTCTGGTAACACATTAATTGATGGTTTGGGTGTTGGTGATGTTGGTAATATCGTCTTACGCGATCGTAAATTATTATCAGAAGATGGTATTTTCATCGTTGTTGTTACAATTAGCCGCCGTCAAAAACGTATCATCTCAGGACCTGAAATGATGTCACGTGGCTTCATTTACATGCGTGAATCAGAAGCACTAATTGAATCAGCTACAAAAATGGCTGAAAAAATTGTGTTAGAAACGCTTGAAGATAAAAACTTCGAATGGGCTAACCTTAAACAAGCGATTCGTGATAAATTAAACCGTTACTTATTTGAACAAACACGTCGACGTCCAATGATTTTACCAGTCATTATGGAAGTTAACTAAAACCTCACATACCACTCATTTTTGAGTGGTATTTTTTAGTAAAAAGAGAAAAGGGGAGAGCAAACGATGACTATTTGTGATTGGGCTACAAAATACGAAGAAGAACGAATCTACCATAATGAAGAGTGGGGGAGATTTACAACTAAAAGTAATGATCTTTACTTTGAATTCTTAATATTAGAAGGAGCACAAGCAGGTCTCTCATGGCGTACTATTTTAAATAAACGGGAAGGCTATCGTACGGTGTTTCATCATTTCGATATTGAACGTTGCGCAGAATTAAGTGATGAAGAACTTGAAGCAGCACGTTTGAATACAATGATTGTTCGCAATAAATTGAAAATTGCCAGCGTCCGTAAAAATGCAGTCGCTTTTAAGAAAATCATCATTGAATTTGGCTCGATTGAAAACTATTTACGTACGTTTTTTACAGAAGTACCAATGATTAATCATTGGGAAACAATCAACGACGTACCAAGTGAAAGTAAAGAATCTATCGCTTTAAGTAAGGATTTGAAGAAAAGAGGTTGCTCCTTTATTGGGCCCACAATTATGTATGCCTTTTTACAAGCAACAGGTTTTATCGATGATCATATCGTAAGTTGTGATTTTCATACAAATAATAGAATTTAAACAAAAACAATCCCTAGAATGAATAATCTAGGGATTGTTTTTTACATTTAATTAGTTATAGAAGCAACTTAAATGATGCGCTATAACAACTGATTGAATCGACATGTTAAATTTAAATAGTGTGCTGATAGAGCCACGCTAATCGTAAGCAACTCACACAAAGAGTGGCTATCAACAGTTTATTATTTTTGAGTTTCTAAATACTCATCATAAGATTGTTTTTTATTGTAGAATGAGCCTGGTGTTACATCAATTACGCGGTTAGCGAGTGATTGTGTAAACTGGTGATCGTGACAGATAAAGAGCATAACGCCTTTAAAGTCTAACAAACCATCGTTTAAGGCTGTGATTGATTCTAAGTCCAAGTGGTTAGTTGGTTCATCAAGAATCAACGTGTTACCACCTGATAACATCATACGGCTTAACATACAACGTACTTTTTCGCCCCCTGATAAGACGCGTACTTTTTTAAGTACTTCGTCTCCTGAGAAGAGCATACGTCCTAAGAATCCACGCAAGAATGATTCAGCATCTTCTGTTGGCGAATATTGACGTAACCAATCAACAAGGTTTAAATTAGAACCTTCGAAGAATTCAGTGTTGTCTTTAGGGAAGTATGTTTGCGAGGTTGTAACGCCCCATTTGAATGTGCCTTCATCTGGTTCCATATCTCCTGCTAAAATAGCAAGAAGGGCAGAAGATGAAGAGTCATTGCCAACGAAAGCAACTTTATCATCACGATCAAGTGTAAAGGAAACGTTATCCAATACTTTCACACCATCGATTGTTTTGCTAAGGCCTGAAACTTGTAAAATATCATTTCCAACTTCACGATCTGATTGGAAACGGATAAATGGATAGCGACGTGATGATGGTTGAATATCATCGAGTGTAATTTTATCCAATGTTTTTTTACGTGATGTTGCTTGTTTAGATTTAGAAGCGTTGGCAGAGAATCGCGCAACAAAGGCTTCTAATTCTTTGATTTTTTCTTCTTTTTTCTTGTTACCATCTTGTAGCATACGTTGTGCTAACTGGCTTGATTCATACCAGAAGTCATAGTTACCAACAAACAATTTGATTTTGTTGTAATCTAAATCCGCAATATGCGTACATACCTGGTTAAGGAAGTGACGGTCATGGGAAATCGCGATAACAGTGTTTTCAAAGTTTGCTAAGAAATCTTCTAACCACATAATTGCTTTTAAGTCCAAGTGGTTAGTAGGCTCATCTAATAGTAAGATATCAGGCTTACCAAAGAGTGCTTGAGCAAGTAAAACTTTTACTTTCCCACCACCATCAAGTTCTTTCATCAATTTATCGTGATCACTTGGACCAATTCCAAGTCCTTTTAATAGAATAGCTGCATCTGATTCAGATTCCCAACCACCCATTTCGCCGAATTCACCTTCTAATTCTGCTGCACGTAATCCGTCAGCATCACTAAAATCTTCCTTCATATAAATGGCATTTTTTTCTTCCATAATTGCATATAGTTGTTGATGTCCCATAATTACAACATCAAGTACACGATGCTCTTCAAATTCAAAGTGATCTTGTTTTAAAACGGCAAGACGTTCACCTGGAGTGATGTGAATATCACCAGTTTGTGCTTCAATTTCACCTGAAAGAATTTTTAAAAATGTTGATTTACCCGCACCATTCGCGCCAATTAAACCGTAGCAGTTACCGGGAGTGAATTTCATTGTGATATCTTCAAATAGCTTTTTGTCAGAAAAACGTAGTCCGACATTACTTACTGTGATTGTCATTTAGTTAAATACCCTCTTTCAATATCGTTTTTATTCCATAAGCTCTATTATATCAATAATTCCGCTTAAAATCAACGTTGTAAAATGCACTTATGGCGACGGGCTATAAGCTATACTTATGTATAATTGTTTTTACGTTAAGATGAACTATTGACAAACCTAGCGGCTGGGCATAAAATAAAGGCTTATTCTATTAATTTTAAATATATAGAGTCAAGGGGGATGCAGAATGATTGAATTTAAAAATGTCGATAAGTATTATGGCACATATCATGCTTTACGAAATATCAATTTAGAAATCAAAAAAGGTGAGGTTGTCGTTGTTATCGGCCCATCTGGTTCTGGTAAAAGTACAATGTTGCGTACTATTAATGGTCTAGAAGAAATTAGTTCTGGTCATTTACTTGTAAATGATTATGACTTAAATGATAAAGGCACTAATATTAATATCGTGCGTAAAAATGTCGGAATGGTCTTCCAGCATTTTAATCTTTATCCTCATAAAACTGTTTTAGAAAATATTACATTAGCTCCAATGAAAGTATTGAAAAAAACACCTGCTGAAGCTAAGAAAACTGGTTTAGCACTATTAAACAAGGTTGGACTCGCTGAAAAAGCAGATGTTTACCCAGCAAGCCTTTCTGGTGGGCAACAACAACGTGTAGCAATTGCTCGTGGTTTAGCAATGGAACCAGAAGTAATTCTGTTTGATGAACCAACATCAGCACTAGATCCTGAAATGATTGGTGAGGTATTAGATGTTATGAAGAGCCTTGCACAAGATGGGATGACAATGGTTGTGGTCACTCATGAAATGGGATTTGCTCGCGAAGTGGCGGATCGTGTTATTTTTATGGATCAAGGAACAATTTTAGAAGATCGTGAAGCCGTAGCTTTTTATGATGGTCCTAACGAAGAACGTGCGCGTCAATTCTTGAGTAAAATTATAAATCACTAATAGAGGGGGATGACGATGAAAAAGAAATTAATTTTTATCCTTATGACTTTGTCTCTCTTCTTAGTAGGTTGTGGTAAGCAAGTAGCAGATCAAAGCATTAGCGAACGTATTCAAACTAAGCCAACCATTACGTGGGGTGTAAAAACAGATACGCGTTTGTTTGGTTTAACAAATATTGCAACGGGTGAAATTGAAGGATTTGATATTGATATTGCCAAAGCACTTACTAAAGAAATTGGTGGTAAAGATGCAAAGGCTGTGTTTGTCGAAGTAACTTCAAAAACACGTATTCCACTATTGAAAAATGGTAATATCGATGCCATTATTGCAACGATGTCAATTACGGATGAACGTAAACAAGTCGTGGATTTTTCAGATGTTTATTTTGATGGAGGGCAATCGCTCTTAGTTAAAAAAGGCAGTAAAATTCGCTCGATTAAAGATTTGGATGCGGATACAACTGTTTTAGCAGTTAAAGGATCGACTTCAGCAATCAACATCCGTAAATCAGCTCCTGATGCCAAAATCCTTGAATTAGAAAATTACTCTGAAGCCTTCACTGCCTTGAAATCAAACCAAGGGGATGTTATGACTACTGATAGCGGCATTTTATATGGTATGGTCGCTCAAGATAAAAACTATGCTGTCGTTGGTGGTAATTTCACTGATGAACCTTATGGTATTGCAGTCAATAAAGGCCAAAAAGATTTTGTGAAAGAGTTAAATGTTGCTTTAAAAACAATAAAAGAAAATGGCACTTATCAAAAATTATATGATAAGTGGATTCCTAAAAATGACTAGCGAAAGGGGTATGACATGTTTTCAATTTTAACGACAAACTATGAAGCCTTGCTTAGTGGTTTTAAATATACTATCTTTTCCAGTATTTTAGCACTTGTCTTCAGTTTAATTATTGGTGTTGTAATGGCTATTTTGCAAATTTCTCATAACAAACCTGCTAGAGTTTTAGCTTCTATTTATGTGGAATTTTTCCGAAATATACCATTACTTGTTATTGTAATGTTTTTTTATGTGGTAATTCCAATGTATTTCTTTAATATCAACGGTTTCACAGCTGGTACTATTGGGTTGACATTGTATACGTCTGCTTTTATTGCTGAAACAGTACGTGCCGGTATTTTATCTGTTCCAAAAGGACAAATGGAAGCTGGTCGTTCAACCGGGCTGACTTATACGGAAACAATGAAATCAATTGTGTTGCCTCAAGCAATGAAAATTGTCGTACCACCACTAGGCAATCAGTTCATCAACTTGGTAAAAAACTCATCCATTCTTGCGATGGTTGCTGGTTTAGACTTAATGTATCAAGGTGATTTAATTTCATCTGTTAACTTTAATGTCTTTGAAACCTATATCGTTGTGGCTTGTTTTTACTTAGTGTTAACTTTACCGCTCAGCTACTTTATGAATTATTTAGAAAAACGCTGGTCAATCAGCGATTAAGGAGGAGATCAGATGGATTTTATTGGCGCTTACAGTTGGATTAATATCCGCTTTTTACTTGAAGGTCTATGGCTGACTATTTTAGTTGCAGCGATTTCAATCGTTTTTAGTTTTGTTATCGGTGGTATCATTGGTGTCATTCGTTACATGAAGATTCCCTATCTCTCTAAAATCGTTGGGGTTATCACTGATATTGTTCGTAATTTACCTTTGCTATTGATTATCTTTTTCACATACTTTGCGTTGCCAAAAATGGGTTTACGTTTAGATATTTTTTGGTCAGTTGTTGCAGCTATGACAGTGTTTGAATCGGCGATGTTATCCGAAATTATCCGTGGCGGTTTGAAAGCTGTACCAAAAGGTCAGATGGAAGCCGCACGTTCAACTGGTTTAACCTATATGCAGGCTTTAATGAGTATTGTGATGCCTCAAGCTTTGAAAAAAATGATTCCACCTATCGTGAGTCAGTTTATTTCACTTATTAAGGATACATCACTTGCCGTCGTTATTGCTTTACCAGAAGTAACTCACAATGCAAAAATAATATATGGACAGGATACTGCTTTTGTTATCCCTATGTTCGTAGCAATGGCTGCTTTATATTTTATCGTTTGTTATGTGCTCTCAATTATTTCAAAACGCCTAGAAATTCGACTAGGATAAATAAACATCTGTTAATTATTTTTAGCAAGGCCCATTAAAAAAAGGGGTGCTGTTGCTTAAATAACTGACAGATGTCTTTTTTTGCATTATAATAGAGTTGTACCATAATTATCTGAATAGGGTGATGAAAATGACGGAAAAAACCTATAAACATTTAAAACGTCGACTTGAAATTGAAAAAACAATGCCGTATCGTTTTAGTATCGAAGGTACAACCTACGAGCTAATTAAGTACGAAAAAATGGGTAAAACAACTGGCTACGTAATTGTAAATGAATCTGGTGAGGCTGTATCTAGAGAAGTCGCACAAATTGTCTTAAAACAAGCATTCCATTTGCACCAACTTACCCAGTATAGTATCCACCGTAACAAATCATTAGGTTCACATGATAGTGAAATTGCTGTACGCATCCAAAGTGAATTAGCAACCATTCGACCTGAAGAATTTTCATATTCAATTCAGGAAGATGCTGTGTCAACTTTAGCTGCATTACAAATATTTGTCGAAAAACAACTCTGTCTGGATGTACACCTTAAAGACTTCTTTTTAATTCTTGACAAGGTGACCGATCAAAAAGGTGTTTCTGAATCAGATTGGAACTACCTCACTGATACTGCCATAACAATTGGTCAAGCAGCCTATGAACAAATCCAAACGCTTATTGACTCACAAGAAAGTATTGCAGAAGTAAGAGGATGGATTTCTCGTAAAATGAAACAATTTACAAAAACGGAAGCAAAATATATGAGCCGTTTTTCAATGTTGTTATCTGAACTGAATGCGAAATTTGTATTTACGAAGGTTATTGCTACTGCTGATTATTTAACTAAGGACATCACGGTTGATGAAACATTACCAATCAAAGAACGTCTCGTTGATTTCAACAAACAATACCGTAAAAAATTGGAAAATGAGCCAACACTAACTAAAGAAACATTAGCATTATTACGAAATTAATAATTATCAGGAGACGTTTAACCAGAATCTGGTTTAAAACGTCTTTTTTTATGGTACACTATTGTAATGTAACACTAATTATTTGGATAAAGGCAGGCGTAAATTATGATTAACAAAATAGCAACAGAACTACAAGACTTAAGCCATTCACTTCTCGTTAAAACAAATGAACCTTTGAATAAATACACCTATACAAAAACGGGTGGACCTGCAGATGTTTTTGCTGTTCCACAGACGATAGAAGAAGCACAAATCGTCGTGACTTATGCTTATAAAAACGATATCCCTCTAATGGTTTTAGGTAATGGATCTAATCTAATCATTCGTGACGGTGGTATCCGCGGCATTGTGTTATACCTTATGAATCTGACAGAAATAACTTATAAAAACAATACGCTCACAGCTCAAACAGGAGCCGCTATCATCGATGTATCACGTGAAGCGCATAAATTAAGCCTAGCAGGATTAGAGTTTGCTTGTGGAATCCCTGGAAGCGTTGGTGGTGCTCTATACATGAATGCTGGTGCCTACGGTGGCGAAACCAAAGACGTATTAAACCGCGCGCTCGTTTTAACAGCAAGTGGCGAACTAATTGAATTGGATCGTCAAACACTAGAAGAAGGGGCGTCGTATCGCCATAGTATTATCGCTGATAAAAACTATATTGTCCTAGAGGCTGATTTTTTATTAACACCTGATGCTGAAGAAACGATTGCTGCTAAAATGGCGAATTTTACCGAGCAACGCGAATCACGTCAACCCTTAGAATACCCTTCATGCGGTAGTGTTTTCAAGCGACCAGAAGGACGTTTTGTTGGTCCGATGATTCAAGAAGCAGGGTTACAAGGTCATACTATTGGTGGCGTTCAAGTCTCATTAAAACATGCCGGTTTTATGGTGAATATCAACCAAGGAACTGCCACAGATTATATTGATTTGATAGCGCACGTTCAAAAAGTAATTCATCAAAATTATAATGTGAAACTTGAACCAGAAGTGAAAATATTAGGGGAAGAAGTAGAAGTCTGACCCTTATTATTTGACAAATTTAGAAATTACTATATTAAAACAACGTGAAATATGTTATTGTAATAGTGTAGAACTATTAAATAGGATAAATTAATCACGTTGGGAGATAATTAAAATGACATTGATTAGTAGTATTACTGTTTTAGTAGTCGCGATGGCAGTCGTCATTTATTGGATTATGCCCTCTGAAAACTAAAATTATTTAAATTATGCAACCACATAAAAGCTAGGGCGACAACCTAACTCTTATGTGGTTTTTTGATGGAAACAATAATAACCTTTCACTCTGTCTCGAATAAACTATATCATCCAAGGTAATGGTGCATTTTCACTGATGCCTATTTTTTTACAAAAAAAAAGCCACACAAAGTGTGACTGAATTGATAATAATATCCTTATAAGACGCTAACAAAGGGGTAGTAAACTATGTTATTAATAAATGAACACTAAAGAATTTCCTGTGGATTGGTACTCGCTGTCGCTCCGTCCCATAATGTCTTTGTAAGCTCATTTCTTCGCAACAAGGTCATCACCCATACTAATCTCGTAAGCTCATAAATTCGCTACGATTTCAGCACCTATACCTACTATCGTAAGCTCATAAATTCGCTACGATTTTAACAAAAGGATTGGTACTCGCTGTCGCTCCGTCCCATACTAATCTCGTAAGCTCATAAATTCGCTACGATATTAGTAAAGTTGTGTTCCTGCTTCAACATAAGGTAGTAGGTGGGCATCTGCTACGGCTTTATAAGTAACATTACCGTTAATTGTATTAATACCTGCTAAAACATCACTGTTTGTTTCGCATAATTCTGCTAATCCTTGATTCGCAATACGTAATGCATAAGGAATTGTTACGTTTGTCAACGCATATGTTGCTGTTTGAGCTACAGCTCCTGGCATATTAGCCACTGCATAATGCACAACACCATGTTTAATATAAATCGGATCATCATGTGTTGTGATATGATCTGAGGTTTCAAAAATACCACCTTGATCAATCGCAATATCAACCAGGACTGAACCAGGTGACATTTGTTTCACCATTTCTTCTGATACAAGTTTTGGTGCTTTTGATCCAGGTATTAACACGGCCCCAATAACTAAATCAGCTTTTGCAACAGCTTCTTCAATGTGATAAGAATCCGAAATCAAAGTTGAAAGTGAATTGCCAAATTGTTCATCAATTTGTGCAAGGCGGGCTGCACTAATATCGAGGATTGTAACATTCGCTCCCATACCAACAGCAATACGTGCTGCGTTTGTACCCGCAGAACCACCACCGATGATAACAACATTCCCACGTCTCACTCCTGGAACACCTGAAAGTAGAATACCTTTGCCTGAATGAGTATTTTCAAGGAATTGTGCACCAATTTGGATTGACATACGTCCAGCAATTTCACTCATAGGAACAAGTAGCGGTAACGAACCATTTTCTAATTGAATTGTTTCATAAGCAACAGCTGTCACACCTTTTTCAATAAGAGCACGCGTTAAATTACGTTCAGCTGCCAGGTGAAGGTAGGTAAAGAGTAGCAAACCTTCATAAAAGTATTGATACTCTGACTCAAGGGGTTCTTTCACTTTAATGACCATTTCAGCTGACCAAACTTCAGCCGCTGTGTCAACCACTGTTGCACCAGCTAAACGATACTGCTCATCAGTGATATGTGAACCGATTCCAGCTGCTTTTTCAATCACCACATCATGGCCACTTTTTACAAAACTTTTTACGCCTGCTGGTGTAATACCGACACGATTTTCATTGTTTTTAATTTCTTTTGGAATACCAATTTTCATTTTTAATTCTCACCCTTCTTTAGCTCATTTTTGTTAAAGACTCTATAAATAACAAACAGCAGTAGGAACCATACAGCACCACAAATCAGCGATATACGTGTATCAGGTGCAATGGCTAGCATTACTAGCACGCCTGCAAAGAAAATTAACATAAAGGCAGGCATAAATGATGCACCAGGCATTTTGAAGATGCTTTTAGCTGCTAATTCTTTATTAGACTTACGGTAACGGACGAACGAGATAACAATCATTGACCAGATAAAGATGAATAACAATGATGAAATACTTGTTACAATCGTAAAAACTGTGATTGCATTTTTAATAAAGTAGTTTAATAACACTCCAATTAATAAAACGGCACTTGAGAAGTAAAGACTCGCACCAGGAATGTTGCGGCTGTTTAACTTGCGGAAAATTTTGGGTGCACGTTTATGATTAGCTAAACCATATAACATCCGACTTGTTGAGAATATCCCTGAATTACAAGACGATGCAGCTGCTGTTAACACAACAAAGTTGATGATTGCAACGGCCGCTGGAATACCTGCATAAAGAAAGAGGGTAACAAAAGGACTTTTTTCTGGATCAATTTGATTCCAAGGAATAATAGACATAATAACAAATAATGAACCCACATAAAACAACACAATACGTAAAGGTATTTGATTAATTGCTTTTGGAATAGTTTTTTCTGGGTCTTTTGTTTCTGCTGCTGTTACTCCGATTAATTCAACCCCAACAAACGAGAAAACTGCCATCTGAAAGGCGAGGAGGAAGCCAGAAATTCCAGTAGGGAAGAACCCACCATGTTGCCAAAGATTTGAAATTGATGCTGTTGCTGTAGGTGTTGATTGGAATTTGTTGAAAATAAGCACAAAACCAACAATAATTAGTCCTAATATTGTGACAATTTTTATTATTGCGAACCAAAACTCAATTTCTCCAAATGCTTTAACGGTTAACGAATTAAGTAATACCAAAAAGACTACACAGAACAAAGCGGAAATCCAGTTGGGAAAATCAGGAAACCAAAAACCAACATAGGTTGCGACAGCTGTTATTTCTGCCATACCTGTCACAATCCAACATAACCAATATGTCCAACCAACAAAAAAACCTGCCCATGGACCGATATATTCATTCGCAATATCTGCAAAAGAACCAAATTCTGTGTTGGAAAGTAGTAATTCACCTAATGCTCGCATCATGAAAAAAACAACGATACCAACAATTAAATAAACAAGTAGAAGAGAAGGCCCGGCGAGATGAATTGTTTTTCCAGCCCCTAAAAAGAGACCTGTACCAATTGCACCTCCAATTGCGATTAACTGCACATGACGGTTACTCAAATTTCGTTCAAGTTTTTGTTCGGGCTCACTCATAAAATCCACTCCTTCATAGGTTTGTTATTAAATAGCTATTTACTGATATAACTCCAACTCCATAGTATATGATAATGGTTAAATAATCAATACCAACTATCTATTTACTACAAAATAATGCTATTTTTTATAAGATAGCATTTAAGCATATCCATCTATGGAGTAAATTAATACCGTTTAAAATATATGCATTGTTCAGATGTATTTTCAAAGATGTTATAAGCATTTGAAATTGGCATACATAAGCTTTTGTGATAAAAATGGTCTGTTGGACTTATCATCAATAAAAGCGCACACAAAGCTTCTGAGACTGACATTATTATAATAACAACACAAACGTAAAGTTATCGTTGTCACACAGTTATACAACATCAATAAAATATGTTTATCCTGTATTTATCTCATCATTTGAATAATCAGTCTCATATGACAGTTATGCTATATTTAAGTACATTTAAAGCTTTTACATCTAATCAGTTAAAATGTTTTAGCGGATTAATTTGCTTAGATAAAAAATATCTATTATGGATCACAATTTTCAATTTAACAACAGACATCAGTATTAGATTTACTGTGATAGCTGTTAAGTTAAGTAACGCATAAAATATCCTGCAATAATCAGAAAAACAGTGAGTTAAAACTCGCTTAGAAAGTTTGGTGCAAAAAGTCATGAAGAGAGGCTGAAAATGATATATTAACATAATAAACAAAAGATAAAACTTAAATATTAATTCTAGTTTACATAATATATATTATCGGAAGTTGTATGTGAATGGCAGATATCAAGATTAATTGCAACACATTATTATTTCTAATAGATTTAAGCTTAAATCACTCTTTTCCTATGATATTGCATGAAAATTAGAGTCACTTTTCAAACACGGTGTCTCTTGTGGGTATTTATGAAAAAAATATTGTACAACTAAATTTCTACATGAATTATACTTTCAATAGCTTATCTTAGTGTTAAACATTCTCTATCAAACCGAAGAATCGCAGATTTCTATTTCAATATTTTTCTTGGTCGTGTATTTATTGATTTAACAGACTCATCTAGTTGATTTTGGGACACTTTATTAAATGCTGTCGGTTTTGGATAATATTCTCTTAATAATCCATTGTGATACTCATTAGCGCCTCTTTCATGTGGTGAATAAGGATTAGCGTAATAAATTTTGATACCAAAGCTACTCTCAATTAAATGAACATTAAATTGATGAACAAATTCTACACCACGATTACACGTAATGGATTTGACTGTTCCTTTAGGATAACGTTGAATTAATTCTTTCATAGCATTCAAAATACTAAAACTATCTTGTTTAAGTATTTTTATAGCAACATATTGTCGTGTCTTACGCTCAATAAATGTAGCTATACAATGCCTTGAGAAATTTTTGAAGATTCTGTAATCTCTTTGACCGAATAGTCACCACTATTATACAGTCGCATGGCCATATTCAATTTACTACGTTCTACTTTTGGTCGTCCGATAGCAGTACCACGACGACTTGCTGCAATGCCTTCTTTAACACGCTCTGCTAATAGGTTTCGTTCTAGTTCAGCAATCACACTCATCATTTGAAGCATTGCTTTACCTGTAGATGTTGATGTATCTATATTTTCCTTTAAAGAAATAAATGCAATGTTATCGTGGTCTAATTGCTGAATAAACAATAGTATATCCAAAGTATTTCTACCTAATCTTGAAATACTTTCTACAACAACCGTATCTTCGGGACGAATTATCCGGATCAATTGATCCATGCCTGGTCTTTGCTTTTTTGTTCCAGTATATTTTTCATGAATTATTTTTCAACGCCATAGTCATTTAATTGATTGATCTGGCGATCTAAATTTTGTTCATCTTTAGATACTCGTGCATAACCAATAATCATAATTATCCTCCTTACTGAGTTTAAGTTAATTATCCTAATTTCCTTTTCTTTTTGCAAGAGATTTAGTATAAAGATATTTATAATGATTTATTGTAATTTGATAAGCCTGTTATACTAACCTTCTGATTTCTCAAAACAGTCGTTACATAAACCTTAGGTTTTGGTAATCATTGAAAAATAAAAGCGAACTTATCCATTTAGATAAGTTCGCCTTGTTGTTTTCATTATAACGTCTAAGAATGTTTCGTATATTTAGAAGATAGTTCCAAATTCGATCTCGTCACTATGATTTGCAAATAATTCTTTAAGAGTGATACCATCAATTTTAGCCATTTCAACAAATTTATAGTTATCATCTTTATATCTAAATAATTCTTCTGAATCTAATATCAAAGACCTTCCATCTCTAAAGTTTCCAATGAAATATTCCTTATCTTTGTACGTAAATTCAATTTCATGCCCAATTTCTAAAAGCTGCATAAGCAGCTCAAATGATGCCTTACTTGAATAAAAATTATCATCCATGATAAACCCTCCTATTTAGTGAAGTGAACGTTTTCCATTTTTCCAATAGTGTCTGTGCGGAAGTTTAACATATTTTTTCTCATGTCTACTTAGTGAATGACGATAGTCAATATCCATCGAGGCATTCACTTTACCATCATAGTATCTATTTCATTTTAATTGGATTTTTAGAAAAAAATCCTTATATTGGTAAGTCACACTCCCAAATATACTGTATTCATTTTTATAAATCTTTAACCCTGTTTATAAACTTTTCCCCATCAATAATACCTTTTTTATAAAGCTCCTCTGCAGTTGCAAAAGATTGAGTATAACTATCTGAAGAACGTGTCAATAAAAAACTGCGTTCCTCTTCTACTCTACTAATCCACCATTCTTCATTTTTGTAATCAAAACTTATTTCTTGACCTTCTTCTATTGCTTCTTGGAATTTTTTCCATGTGTTTTGATCCATTCTTTTTCATCCTTTCTGTTACTAATACCAAGTATTTTTTTTCGTCCATTTTCCGTTTACATTATGCCAACCATGACGGTGTGGAACTTTAGGGTGTTTTTTAGCATTGCCATGATTTGTATAATGAATATCTACTTCTGCTTTACCATTTTTCCCGTAATATCTTCGTATATCAAGCTTACCATTTTTTATAAGGTCTTTAGACGAATAAGATTTAGATACTCTAGAAGGTAAAGACCTATTTTTCTTAGTAACCTTTATAGTTGTATGTCTATTTTTAACTTTAATACCCTTTTTCTTGGCAGTATTATAGAGTTTAGCAGGTGTATTTTTCACACTCTTTTTTTTCTTTGCAGTTTTTTTTCCTTTTTTAGCAAAGTATTTTTTAATCGTTTTATATGCCCAATGTCCGGCACCAATGGTAACACCACCAATAGCGATAACACCTGTAGCAGCTAAAGCTACTTGACCCACTCCAGGTATAAAATAGATAGCCGCAGCTGGAGCAAATCTTTTTTGTCTCCCATTACTACTGGTTCCATTTATTTCCGTTGATGTCTCTAAGAGAGCAATGAGTTGAGAAGCTGTATATGATTTCCCTTGAATAATCAATTCATCGGTTGTTAATTTAACCTCTGGATGTGTTTCTTTTTCATCATAACGAATATTATTACCGTCTTCGATATCCCATAGCGAAACAGTAGTATTACTTTCTGTTGTAGATGCTGAAACAGATTTTTCAGGAATAATAGTACTCAATCCCGTAAATAACGCCATGGTTGTAATGATTGACATTTTAAATAGCTTGTTCATAGACACCATCCTTATATTTGAATTAATTACTAGTAATTAAATCCAATATAACAAATGAAAAATAAGTTGCCTACTTACATTTTTGTCACCAATATCTTTTAATTATAAACATTCCTTTAGTTTCATAAAGGGAATAATACACTCGAATTAGAGTGTGATTATTTTCCTATTCAAACAATAATACAGCCTACTTTGTTGCACTTTATTATGACATCTAGGAGTTGTATGCAATTGTAAGATATCAAGATTAATTGCAACACATTATTATTGCTAATAGATTTAAGGTTAAATCACTCTTTTCCTATTTTATTGCACGAAAATTAGAGCCACTTTTCAAACACGGTGTCTCTTTTGGGTATTTATGAAAAAAATATTGTACAACTAAATTTCTACATGAATTATACAATTATAATTATCCTCTTTACTGAGTTTAAGTTAACTATCCTAACATTGAAAAATAAAAGCGAACTTATCGATTAAATAAGTTCACCTTGTTGTTTTCATTATAACCTCTAAGAACGTTCCGTATATTTACATAATATTATCAAATTCAACCTCGTCACTATTATTAGTAAATAACTCTTTAAGTGTATTTTAATTATTGAAAATAACATGCTGCTTAATCGTCACCCAATATTTCAAAGCTTTCCTCGTATAAATTTCTCCTGTAATTAATCTGATTTTTTCAAAAATGCTGTAATGTATCGACTGACTAAATTGCTATTTTCCAAATTGGGCAAGTGAGCTGTATTAGGAATGACTTCTCTTTGTGAAAGCAGTACTTTATTATGAATACAAGATCCAATGGCTAAAAAATCAGAAACGTCTTTTTCACCATTTATAATCAATAGTGACTGTTCAATATTTCCTAGTTTTTTCAGACTATTATCGATTATATTTATTTCTTCTGCTTGATTATCTTCTAATGAAAAATTGTGTTGTAACATTTCAACAATTAGTTTTTCAACTTCAGCATTTACATTTGTAGCATCACGACCACGTGTAATCCAAAATTCATAATTCATAGTAACCAAATCTTTTACATCAGTTGTTAAACTTTCTTGTTCTTCATAATCGATTAATTCCTTAGAATCTTCCCAACCACTAACTGCTGGAGAAATTAAAATCATCTTTTTTACTTTTTCAGGATGTATAAGACAAAAATCAATAGCGATTTTCCCGCCAAAAGAAGCAGCTATAATCGATACCTCTGTAAGTTCATAATGCTCTAATACTGTCTCAATTATTTCGACATAATTGATCCTATTTCCTAGAATTTCACTTTCACCAAATCCTGGTAAATCTACTGCTATAACACAATAATCTTTAGATAGCAGGTTAACTTCATTTCCCCACATTCTTTTGTCTAAAATACCGGCATGTAATAACAAAATCACTTCTTTACTACCTTTTTTTTCTACTACAATCTTAGCTTGTTTAGAACTAATAGTTTCTTTCAATAGATTAATCCTCCTATCATTTTTTAATTATTCAGTAAGAATTTTTGGACTTCATTCATCTACTAATTGATACGATATTGGCTACGTTCTTGTTTTTCTATTTTCTCTCTGTTATTGCCATCTGCAATTTCCGCAAGTTCTACAATTGTATTGCATTCAAGAAATCAATCATTGAGAGTTGAGCACCTAAACTTTATATATTAGGTTTGCAATCGTTATAGCTTTTATTGAGTCTACACCTATGCTAAAGAAATTACCATCTTTACTGATCTATTCCAGTTCAAGTACTTCCTGCCAGATTTTTAGTATTTATTTTTCAGTTTCTGTCTTTGGTAATTGCCAATTTTTTTATCTGTAAATATCTGTTTTTGTAGAAGTTTTTCTTTGTCTACTTTACCGTTCTTGTTCAATGACAAATAGTGAGGTGTTATCATGTTAGACAAAAAATCAATTCAAATTATTAAAGACACAGTCCCCTTTTAATTTGTTAATTAAAAACTAGTACACTAAACAGAAATAATCTAATCAGTGTACTGGTTTTTATTTTTTGATGCTATATAAAGCTCCTACAAATGATAGCTTTATTTTCATGTCTAAACATTGTGTATTTATCTATCTTTTTTAGCAAATGTACACCCAATTACCTAATCAATTTTTAAACGGTCACATTTCTGTTGTTTTTATGTATAATTGACATGTATTCACTTAAATATTTTTCACAGTCATGTTAAACTTAAATGAATTGATCGCAGGAGGTTTTTTTATGTCAGCCAATTTAAAACTATTTTTAAAAATCTTATTTTGGATAATAATTTTCTTTATTTTGATTTTAACGCCATTGTTAATTGCTGTTAACTACACAGTCTAAATCTAATTATATAGCTATACTTAAGATGTTTTCTTATAAAAAAAGCACTCAGCATCGTTTGAGTGCTTTTTTGTGATTTTAGAAACAACCGACAAACAACGCCTATTAAAGGAAATTTTCACTATAAAAAAAGCAGCCACATAAAGTGGCCGCATACTGTAATTTGAATCGCTTAAAGAATTGAATAACCTAATGCTTTGATATCGTTATTGAAACCAATAACAGTATCAAGTGACACTTGATTTAAATCTTTACCGATATCTTTGATTTTGCCGATAATTGCAGGCGGAACTGTGATAATATCAACACCAATATCTTTTGCTTGGATAATGTTGATTAATTCACGTGTACTTGCCCATAATAATTCAGCACCCGGTTTTTGTTTACAAATTTCAAGTGATTTCACCATTAATTCAGTTGGATCAACACCAGTATCAGCAACACGTCCAGCGAAGACTGAAACGATGTTATTAGTGCCTGGAGTTAATGCATCAACAGTGTCCTGTACTTGTTCTAATGTTAAAAGCGCAGTAACGTTTAAACTCACGCCTTCAGAAGATAATTTTTTAATAAGTGGGATTGATGACTCCCCTTTTGTGTTTGTAATTGGAATTTTAACAAAAACATTATCGCCAAATGTAGCGATTTTACGTGCTTCTTTTTCCATTGTTTCAAAATCATCCGCAAAAACTTCAAATGAGAGTGGCATATCTGGAATAGCTGTTACAGCGGCTTTAGCAAATTCGTTATAATCAGTGATACCGGCTTTTTTCATTAAACTTGGATTTGTCGTAAAACCACTGACTTCTCCTGCTTTGTAAGAAGCGACCATCTTATCTAATTCTGCTCCATCTGCGAATACTTTAATTCCTTCAATCATGTGTAACTCCTCCTTGAAAATGTATTGAGTTATGAGGCTTGCTCTAACGAAGAGGAAACTAGCTCAGTTCAATCACTGAACATTACTAATTCCAAACAATACGGATAACTCGATGCAATAAAAGAAATATTCAATCTGAAGATTAATAAATCTCTTACTACTCCTTTATCATAATGAAAACGCTTCACTATTACAAGTATTTAGACACATTTTCGCCTTTTTTATTTTTTTGTTTTAATTAGAAGTCAATTAAGCCATTAAGCTGTACAAACTAAAACATTCAGCTATATACTGAAAGTATCTTTATAAGTAGGTGATTTTATGCAAAGTATTCACAGTCAACTGATTCATCGAACGCTTCGTGCGTCGAATTTTAATCAACATTGGCAACTCACAGGTAAAAAACTCGAAAAGCGTGTGCACAATAAACAAAAAAATGACCGTCACCAACCTCTCAAACTCATTACTAAACAAATTAATATCACGATGCATTATCTTGACGATCAACTTTATTATCGTCTATCGCCAAAAGAGTCAGAAATTAACACGAGTGCACCACCGATTCTTTACTTTCATGGAGGCGGCTATATTTATACACTCACACCTCTCCATTGGGAATTTTTAGCACGACTCGTACGCACAACTGGCAGTATTGTTTCAGTCCCGATTTATCCATTGGCGCCACAAAATAGCTATCATGAAGTATTTTCAATGGCTGTGCCGCTCTACCGACTGCTCTACACACCCAATTTAGTTTTAATGGGGGATTCTGCAGGTGGTGGGATTGCATTGGCTTTGGCTCATCTATTAAGTGATAGAGGTCTTTCGCAGCCTCGACTTATTATTGCACTCTCCCCTGCGCTTGATCTTTCTTTCAGCAATCCAGAGATTGAAGCCATGAAAAAAAACGACCCTGTTTTAGCGCTGCCTTCACTCACTGTTATTGCCGACTGGTACCGTTGTGATTTGCCGGTGACACACCCATTAGTGAGTCCTTTTTATGCAGATTTTGAAAAAATTGCGCCTGTAAGCCTTTTTACAGGAACCTATGATATAACGAATCCGGATGCGAAAAAGTTGCAACAACAATTAGCTGAACGTCAGATTCCATTTGATTATCGTGAGTACCCCAAAATGCTCCATATCTGGATGATGTACTATTTTCCTGAAGCACGTCAGGCCTTTAAAGAAATATGTGAATTAATACTTGAAGATACTAAAATTAGAGCCTAAAAAAAGACGCTAACAAACTGAAATAACAGTTGAGGTTAGTGTCTTTTTTGTTTCTTTATTTTTAGCGTACCTCTGCCCCAAGGCTGGCTTTAAAATGAGATAACGCCCACTGATGCCCCGCCTGATTAAAACTCGCGACACCCGCTTCATGCACCACAATTTTATAGCCTAAGTTATAAGCTGATATGGCTGTATGTAGGACACAGATATCTGTACAGACACCAACGAGATGAACTTCCGTAATATTGCGCTCACGAAGATGCATGTCCAAATTCGTTCCTGCGAAGGCACTGTAACGTGTTTTATCGAGCCAAAAAACATTTTTATCGCGCTGATGCGCATCGTACCAGTTCTGAACAGAACCATAAAGCTCACGTCCAGCTGTTCCGTTAATATTATGCGGTGGAAATAATTTATTTTCAGGATGATAACGATCATTAAGTTGATGGTAATCAACCGCCATCACAATTTCATCTTGGTTGATAGCAAAGGTTTCTAATAGATTAAGCAACGTCTCTTCAATCGCTTGTCCTGCTTCTCCACAAGTTAACGATCCTTCGGTTGCAACAAAATCATTGGTGTAGTCAATTACAAGTAATGCTCTATTCATGTATTTTCCCCCTTCAAACACTGATGTCACAAAACTCATTATAGCAGAAGGTTTTCATTTAAGCTCTTGAAGTTGTTTTTTTAATAACAGAACCGCTTCTAGCAAACGCTCTTCTGTAAAATGGATAAAACTTAGCCTGAAATATTTTGCTGAATCGCCGAATAACGTCCCTGGCATCAACAGTACATTTTGCTTTAATAAGTGATCATATTCCCGCTGGGTTGTGACATAGTCAGGTAGACTTACCCAGAGATGATACCCACCCGTTATGGGTTCGAACTGAATGGCTTCATCAAAAACTAAGCGTAACTGTTTTTGAAAGGTTTGACGTAATGTAGTAGTTTGTTGCATTAAATGAGCCACATGTTGTGAAAAACCATTTGACTTTAACAAGCTGTATGCCAGTACTTGTGGAAAAATACTGAGGCCTAATTCCATTTCATTACGTGCCTCTGCCAACCGTTTGATGACTTCAGGCGGAGCAGTTAGCCACCCAATCCGTGTAGTTGCCCCAACAACTTTTGAAAGTGAACCGATGTAAATCACGTTGTCAGGCGCATAACTATAAAGCGGTTGAATGGATGATGGGGTTAGCATACCAAATGGATCATCTTCTACGATGGGAATATGTAACTTGCCACAGGTTTCGACCAACCGTTGACGCGCAGCATGTGACATCACTTTACCAGTCGGGTTCTGATAAGTCGGATTAACAAATACCATTTTAATACGGTGCTTCCCGTATAGCGTCTCTAGTTGTTCACGCCAATCCTCACTATCAGTCATCGGTAAGGGGTAAAGTCGTAACCCTGCAGATTGAAATAATGACAATGAGTACGAATATGAGGGCGCTTCAATGGCAATCGCATCGCCCGGACTGAGGAGCCCTTGTGTAATCAGGAACAACGCTTGTTTCGCGCCTGATGTAATCAGCACATGTTCACTTGTTAACGCTTGATTACTCCGCTGACTTAATTGTTCCGCAAATACGGTGCGTAATGGTTCGTACCCACTCGGTGCATCATTGGCCTCTTCACTTAGCAACGTCTGCCATGATAGATGCGGCAATTCTATTTCCGGCGTCAGTGATACCGGTAAATCGCCTGATGCAAAATCAAGCAACTCCGGATCAGCTTCTCGTTGTTTGGCTTTCAGGGCATCCATAAATGGCACACTTAATGAAAAACGACTTTGTTTCATATAGTTATGCCAATTTGTCTGATTACCTGTATAACGAAACCACTTGTCAGGATTAATATACGTTCCTCTCCCCTGCTCGGCAATCACTATCCCATTAGCAACAAGTTCTTCATAGGCCCGCTTCACCGTTGAGCGATTCACTTGAAACAAGTCAGCCAACGCGCGTTCTGTCGGCAATCTTTCCCCTGGTTGTAACTCTCCACGCCCTAACTTCTCTTCAATCACATGAATAATTTGATGGTACTTCGGTAAGGCACTCATCTCTGGTAATTGCCACATAAATAGACTCCTCTCAAAATTGGTTGGGTCATTTACCTACCAATTGGTTGTTGTTTAAAAGTATTCCTACTCTATCATAAGAAGTAGATTAAGGCAATCACACAACCAACTTGGAGGGATGACAAATGAATCAACAAACAGGTACTGAACGAGTGAAACGAGGAATGGCACAAATGCAAAAAGGTGGCGTTATTATGGACGTAATCAATGCAGAACAGGCAATTATTGCTGAACGAGCAGGAGCAGTTGCTGTCATGGCTCTAGAACGTGTGCCATCTGATATCAGAGCAGCAGGTGGTGTTGCACGTATGGCAAACCCTAATATCGTCGAAGAAGTCATGGCGGCTGTCTCAATCCCCGTTATGGCAAAAGCACGTATTGGTCATATTGCCGAAGCACGTATTTTAGAAGCAATGGGCGTTGACTACATCGATGAAAGTGAAGTGTTAACACCTGCCGATGAAGAACATCACTTACTCAAGAACGAATACACGGTGCCCTTCGTCTGTGGCTGTCGTAACTTAGGTGAAGCACTCCGCCGTATTGGTGAAGGTGCCGCGATGTTACGTACTAAAGGTGAGCCAGGTACTGGAAATATTGTTGAAGCCGTTCGTCATATGCGTCAGATTAATCGTGAAATTGCACAAGTTCAAGCGTTACAAACAGATGAATTAATGGCATTCTCTCGCGATATCGCCGCACCTTATGAGTTGGTGAAAGAAATTCATGAAACAGGGAAATTACCCGTTGTTAACTTTGCTGCTGGTGGCGTTGCAACGCCTGCAGATGCTGCATTAATGATGTCATTAGGCGCAGACGGTGTGTTTGTTGGCTCTGGTATCTTTAAAGCTGAAAACCCTGAAAAATTTGCTCGTGCGATTGTTCAAGCAACAACTTACTACACAGACTATGCCTTGTTAGCAGAAATTTCAAAAGGACTCGGCGAACCGATGAAAGGGATCGACGTGATGTCACTTCAAACTGAAGACCGTATGCAGGAAAGAGGGATTTAATATGAAAACAATTGGTGTTTTAGCCTTGCAAGGTGCCGTCAGTGAGCACCTTTCCCAAATAGAAGGTTTGGGTCATAAAGCAGTGCCAATTACCCTACCCGCGCAACTGGCAACGATTGACGGTCTCATTCTACCCGGAGGCGAAAGCACAGCGATGCATATCCTCTTAGGAACCTTTGATTTTATCCCAGCGCTGATTACTTTTATCGAAGAAGGACATGGCGTCTTCGGTACCTGTGCCGGTATGGTTTTATTAAGCCAGCTGAATGAGGGTGCCTTCCTTGAAGCAGAGGTTGTACGTAACGGTTTTGGTCGTCAAATCGATAGTTTCGAATACCACTTGCCCGTTGAATTAGAGACAGGCACGATTAGTTTCCCAACTGTGTTTATTCGTGCACCTTTCTATGCCTCAGTAGGTAACGCTGTTAAAGTACTCGCACGTATCGATACAAAAATTGTCGCGGTTGAAACACCCACCTTATTAGCAACAGCGTTTCATCCTGAATTAACAGAGGATACACGCCTCCTCGCTTATTTTATTGATAAGAAAGTAACCGCTTCTCAGTCATAAGAAAGAAACAGCAACGCCAGGACATCATTTGTCTTGAACGTTGCTGTTTTTATTTGCTACTATGCTTACCCTATACAGAGATAAACATCCTCACGTTATTACCCACCTATAACAATCCACATAAAACGTTAATGCTTTTAAATTAACACGCTTAACTACCACGCAATAACCGCTCTATTTATCATCATGCGTTAAAAACCTTGAGGCAATTTGTTCAGCCTCGTGCATCTAAAGATTATTTTTAACTATCATTATCTCTATTAGCTCATGCTTAAGGATTTTGTCATCATTATTCAACGTAGCTCATACTCCCGCAACATTCTCTCTATTGCTAATTGCCCAATTACAAATAGCTTTTAAAGGTTAGTATTAAAAGAGGAAGTCTACTTTATTTAGAAAAGGATTCTCCTTTTTCGTTTTATTAGTGAGGTATCTTTTTCCAAACTCATCAATTAAGCCGTGAAATTCTTGTGCCTCAGTATCGGTGAAATCTTCTGGTAACTTGATAACCTTATATAACTTATCGTAAGTATCAAAGGTGTCATCCTGTAACCAACCAAATAAACGCCTTGCATAAGCATCAGCAATGAATACAGGTCGATCAAAGATATATACCAACAACACATCTGCCGTTTCAAACCCGATTCCCTTAATAGTTAATAACTCTTCCCTCAGTTTTTCACCATATTGCTGATTGATGAATTGATAATCCCAATTGTATTGCTCGAACCAAGCAAAGACTGCTTTAATTGTTTGTGCCTTATTTTTATAGAAACCACTCGGACGAATCAATAATTCCAACTCTTCCAAAGATAACCTTTTAATTTTATGCGAAGAAAACTGGGTGATTACTTTCAAATTTTCCAAGGATTTTTCCACATTGGACCAATTGGTATTTTGCACCAGAATGGCACCCAAGATAATTTCTGGTTTACTCTCTGCTGGCCACCACCCTTGTGGGCCCATTTCTTTGAGAAGTGTTTCGAATAATAAACGAATATCAATTTTTGGTTTGTCCATAACTCACTCCTTACCGCCGCTTATATCAAGTGATTATATCACTTATTTTGATCACCTTTTTAATAAAGCAAACGCCAAATATAAAAGGTCGCATAGCTACACCAGGGGCCCCATCGTTCCTTCAAAATTTTCATATGAATCTCATCCGGCTTACTTTCTAGGTTTTCAATTACTTTTATGCCATTTAACAAACCGATATCTGCCATGGGGAACGCATCTCCCATCCTTAAGCACCGCATCAACACATAATTAGCAGTCCAAGGACCGATACCACGTATTTTTGTCATCGCTTTTTCAGCCGCATCGTTATTTTGAAAGTTAGAATAGTAAGCTTTTGAGATTTTTCCTGCAACAATTTGCTGAGATATATCAATTAAATACTCTGCTTTACGTAATGTTAATTTCAATTCTAACAGTTCTGCTATTGATACGCTCGCTATCTTTTCAGCTGTTGGATAAATCCAGTATTTTTTCCCCTCAAATGAAAGGCACTCACCGTATTTTTCAGTAAAACGTCGTTTTAATGTGTAAGTATACCCAAGGTTAATTTGTTGTCCAAAAATCCCCCAAGTTATTGCTTCATAAAAATTCGGCATCCCCACCATTCTAAGACCGGTAAATTTAGTAGTTAAGTCCTTTAAGATTGTATCTGTCTCTGCTAGCCTATAAAAAGGTTCTAAGTCTGTATTTAAATCGAACCAATCTGTTATAAAAGCAACAATTTCGCTCATACTCTTTTCTGTCCAGCTTTGTTCATTTAATACGGTTATTTCAATCAGCTGCTTTGTTTCATTATAAGAAATCTCGCACAAATACGTGTCTGATCCAACCCTAAAGGCGCGCCTTACCTTGTCATCAATCACCTCAAACATCACTTCATTGTGTTCACGCTTCAAATAATTTAATATTGCTCCCCAAGAAAAGAGCGCGGGTGTATTTAATTTTAAACTATCATTCTTATTAACCATTTCAAATCCCCCCTTTCTTATTATAGTTTAACAAATATTTGAGGTAATAAATGTTGCTATCTGGCTTTTTATATCAGGCAACAATTAAATAATGTATACTAAGTGTAGAAGCTATAAAATATTGTCATTGATATTTTGAATAGCAAAACTTAGAGTCGCTGTAACATCACTGACAACATAAATAACACTAGCTCATTCAAGGAGGCAAACTAATGTCAAAAATTAAATATCGTTTAATTATCTGGGGAATACTACTTGTTAGCTATTGTTTTTTATATGGCTATGGCATCATTCATTTATTCGTTTTTTGTTTATTTTTTCTAGCCGCTTTATTTGATATATTGCGAGTACTATACATTAAGAAACAGTAGAGTGTTAGCAAAAAATCCTCCTCAAATCAAACTACGTTTTACCTATCAGATAGAAAGTCACCACGCACTATCTGTCCAGCAATTTTATAATTTCCGATAAGTTAAGTTTGTTTCCATACAAAAAAAAGCATCTCCTGTTCAATTCAGTTCGAATTTAACAAGAAATGCTTTTTTATTTTCACTCGTTACAAACACCGCTTCATCGCATTCGTCTTAAGCCTGTTTCGAAGGCAGAATCGCTATATTCCTCTTTTTACAATTCCCCCAAAATAACAGCTTTATAAAAAAATCAGTAACTTTTCAACTGAAGAATCTATTTTATTTATTTTGAATGTTTTATATGCTGGTTATTTCTCAAAAGATTATGTCAAAAATTACAATTACAAGGTTAAAAACTCAATTTTATTGGAAGAAGCACGACGAGTTAAGCAAACTGAGCTTATGGAGTGACCTACTATTCTTTTTTATGCATTATATCTGTAAAAAAGTTACATTTTTTGATTTGAAAACAATCTCAAAATCGAGCATACTAATTTAATAGCGTAAATAGTTATAAACATTGGAGGTGTTCTTTTTGAAAATTGCAATTTGCGACGATGATCCAGCGTTGGCCGAGCATGTAAATGACTTGTTAATACAATATGACTCAACATTGTTCGAAACGTTTACCTATTACGGTTCAAAAAAATTAATACAACAAATCGACACTGAAAAATTCGACTGCTATATTTTAGATATTGAAATGGATACTATTAATGGTGTGGAATTAGCCACGTTAATTCGAAAAAAAGGAATTTTAGCTCCTATTGTCTTTCTAACGAGTTATAAAGAATATATGGAAGCGGTTTTTCAAGTGCAAACTTTTGATTATCTTTTAAAGCCCCTTGATAAAAATCGCTTTTTTCAAGTCTTAGATAGACTAAAACTTTACCTTGATAAAGTTGAAGATACCTTTATTTTTTCCATCAACAAAAATAAATTCAAGTTGAAAATGTCTGATATTGTTTATTTTGAGAAAGATAAAAGACAAGTAATTATACATTCTTTAAATGAAAAATACAGAGTTTATATATCGACTAACCAGTTACTTGGGCAACTCAATAATGATTTTGTACAGATACACGCCTCTTTTATTATTAATTGTTCTTATATAAAAGAATTAGGTAGTAATTTTTTGCTTTTACATTATGCTCAAGAGTCAATAGAACTTTCCATAAGTAGACGCTTTAAAAATAAGTCTCATGAAAACATCGTTATGTCGATGAGAGGTAAATTATGATGTTATATATAATTCTTAGGAATGTAAGCTTGCTTGCCTATATTGCATTGCTTTATTACTTCTTTTCTAATGGGACAAACCAACGAATACTTACAAAGTGTACTTCAAAGCTTATTTGGTTGACAATGATCCTCAGCGTAATGATAATAAGCTTGTTTACAGATGCCTTTGTTGATACAGCCACTATCCCCTTCATCAATCTAATCCTAAGTTTCACTTTAATATTTTCAATGGCAAGAATACACAATGTTGCTTATCTCGATACATTGATTTGGTCAATATTACTAATAGCCGCTACCCTGATATGTGAATGGTTATCATTGAACATAACGAAACTAATAATCACCAATGAAATTGCCTCTTATTCTAATCCCAAATTTGCGATTTTAGGGACAAGCATTTCCACACTACTTGGAATTGTCGTATTTGTACTATTGAAATCATCCCTATTTAAGGGCCGAATACCTTCACCCTCCCTTAATATCTCAACCGCTTTATTATTAATCTCTATTCCAATATTATCAATTGTTATATTAGTTGGTGTTTTGATACGTGGGGAAAATATTAGTAACCAAAACATATCTGAAACAGCTATCACTAGTAGCGTTATCTTGCTAAACATCTGCGTGATATTTCTTTATAAGATTACAGTCGATCATCAGCACCAATTATATAAAATAACCTTGAGTAAGAATGCCTTGATTGCAGAGCGGCGTTTACTAGACGAAGTCAAGAAGAATCGAACGAATGTATTGAAGCTTAAACACGACCTGAAAAATCAATATCTTGTCATATTAGGTCTGATTAACAACAACAAAACTCATGAAGCTAAGAATTATATTAAAAATTCACTTCAAATTCTTGAACCACCACTATCAATGTATGCTGCTGATGGAGTATTAAATTATTTATTAAGTGATAAACTTAATTGTGCGAAAGAAAAGAACATTGAAGTCTGCCATCAGATATCCATTTCGAAACACCTAAAGATAGACAATGATATATTAGCGATTGTATTAGGAAACATAATAGATAACGCCATTGAAGCTTCTAACCGCTTAGAAAAAAAACGCAGACAAATAAATGTAACAATCAAGCAGTTTCAAAATGATTTAATCATTGAAGTCTCAAACAATTTCAATAGCGAGGAGTTAATAACAAGGCAAAGCAGAAAAACAGCTGCTCTAGGCATGAAAAATATTGATGGACTTATTGCAGATGTTGGCGGGATATATCGGCATTGGCATGAAAATGATCGTTACTATGTTTCCATCGTTTTATTCAATGTGTATCATAAAAAGAAGACATAAAAATAAAGCTCCGACATTCCCAAGAATACCGAAGCTCTTTTTTTAATTATGCGATTAGAAGTTAAGTGGATTCCATCGTTTCAATACTATTTGCAAATTTATCGAAAATAAACAACGTCAGTGTGCTTAGAACGATCACTGTAACTAATGTTAAAAACGAAAAATTGATGAGTCCGATTGCCGAAATGTTTGAAAATAACAGCATTAGAACAACAGCTGAAACGACTGTTGCAATCTCAGACTGTTTCCATATCGCGATTATTTCGGAACCAATCACTATCATAAATACCAATAAACAGCTGACAACAGCTGAAGTTATTCCAATCGTTACATCTGCTACTATTCCTGGGCTATCAAAATGCAGTAGTCTATTTGCTGCTATTTCAATAAAAAGAGCTATTATAATACCCGTTACAAAACTGCTGAGTAAAATTGCTTGAACAGAAAAAGTTTTTTTAATAAAGAGGTTCTTTCTATCCACTGGAAAAAGAAACAATCTATTTCTTTGTTCGCCAATATAAAAGCGAACCAAGTCCTTTCTCAACATTACCGATCCAATAATAACGTACACACACATAGTTACTGTATTCGATAAAGCAATAATCCCTTTAAAGCTAGATATCGTATCTTCACCCGTATCAAATTTCCCCACTAAAACAAAGAATGAAAAGCTAAGTAACTGTATAGTTATCGCCATTATAAATAAGGAGCAACGTTTATTATTTAGCTTGGACAGCTCATAGTCAAATACACTTGATGTTGATGTTTTAGTTGAATGATCTATTTTTCTGTTCATCATAATATTCTTTAAGTCCCTTCTCGTATTCTTGTTCAATCTCAATCATTGATTTTGATTCTTTAACAATGCCTTGATCAATAAAAATTATTTCATCTAAAAAAAGTTCGAGATCTCTTAGTACATGACTACTAATAATCAGAATTCGATCCTCAGATAACTCTTTTATATTTCTAATGAACAAATCCACACCATCAGGATCTAGACCATTAAAAGGCTCATCTAACAAAATGATTGAAGGATTATGAATTGTAGCCATTCCTAACAAAAATCGTTGTTTCATGCCCAAGGACATTTTATTAAAATGCAGTTCCTTCGTTACATTCAATCCAACATCATTTATTAATTCTTCAATTGTAGGTGGCAGTTTTACACTGTAGTAAAAGATATGATCATTGTATATCTCATTGAGGCTAAACCCCCTTAAACTGTCGGAGTTTACAAAATTTGTCCCTACCGTACTTAGCAAATCCATGTCAGATGTAGCTGCTTTTCGATTATCTATCTCTAAAAAAACACTATCAGGTCTAAATAAGCCACAAAGACATTTCATGAATGTTGTTTTTCCAGCTCCATTCGGTCCCACTAAACCATAAATAGTCCCAGGTTGGAGTTCAATGTTTTTAACATTCAGTGTAAATGAATCATTTGTACTTTTAATGAGTTCCTTTATATTAAAATTTTTCATAATTACAGTTAGTCCCTTCTCGATAAAGCTTTCAGTGATAAAATACAAGTTACGATTGTCCAAGCAAGTAACACCATTATATTTTTAAAATCAAAACTTCCATATCCAAAAAATAACGACCGTATGACATTACTTGCAGGAACAAACGGTAGAAATTCGAAGATAGCCACAAATGTTGCAGGTAGTCTATCTGTGGGATATGTAATTGGAGAAAATAAAAGACCTCCAATCATTATAATTTGAGTTACTAAGCCTACTACGTTGGGTGCTAACCAATATGCAATTGAAAAGCCAATAGATATCATACAAATTTGTATTACTATTAATGCTAAAATTGCACTAATCGAGGGAAAAATCTCTACCTTAAACTTCACGTATGATGCCAAAAATGACATCAACACGCCAGGTAACGAAGCCATCCCCCAAATAACAAAATCAGCAATTAAAATACTCAATCTTGATACCGGTAAAGTCCTTTGATAGTCAACTATTCCATCTTGTTTAGCAGTACTTACAATTTGAGCAGCTAAAACGCAACCCACTGCTATTATTCCAAGTGTTGTTGCTCCAGAAGATAGATAAATTGCGGTAGTATTATCAACATCTGGTATCAACAATGCTAATCCGTAAACAATCGCAACTGATAAAAATGCTTGAGTTGCCGTAAAAACTGTCAACAGTGATTTATGTCGTAATAAACTCCACTTTATTAATGCAGATAATCCAACTAAAGTTGATTTGTTTCTATTCTTCATCGTCTCCATTTATCATCTCTCCATAGGTCTCATTTAAAGATTTTGGACTGAACGAATAATTTACAACCTTCTTCTCTTCGATCATTTGCATCAACCAAAATATTCCAGCTACCATTTCTTCAGCTTCTATATCGAATTCGTGAGCTACTTCTTCAGAATTGTATGTATGTTTTAAGGATTTTGGCAACTTCACACACAATGCCTCTTCTTCGCTACTGAAGTTCACAACTAATTTATTTAACCGACTGCCTTCAAGTGAACGCTCTTGTAGCCGCTTATCTTCTAAAACTTTTCCATTATTCATTAAAATATAACGATCGGCATACTTTTCAACTTCAAGCAAATTATGGGTGACAACAATAATAATATGTCCGCTTTTAGCAAGTTTTCTTAGATGCTTCCAAATTATCTGTCGTCTGATTGGATCCACATCATTTGTAGGCTCATCCAATAGAAGGATTGGTGCTGGATATGCTACAGTCATTGCAAAAGAAGTAAGCCTCCTTAATCCACCCGAAAGCTTCTGACCAGGCGTATCTTTCCAATCATTAATAGCCAACTCTTTCAATATTTTAGTCGTCTCCTTTTTCACTTCTTTTTCGGAAAGACCTCTAATACGTAATATTGAACGAATTGATTGCGACATTGTTACACCATTGAGTGGTGCATGTAGCTGTGGCATCATTGAAACATATTCCCTAGCTACTTTGCTTTCTGTTACAAAAGACTTTCCGTTGAAAGTGATGGAACCTTTAGAGGGTTTAGTAATACCAATCACCTGGTTCAACATCGTTGTTTTTCCTGCACCATTATGACCTGTGATTGTGGAAATCTCACCTGAGAAAAAAGTTAAGTTTATATTTTTATTAGCAAATTTTTCTGATTTATTATATTTTTTACTCAGTGAATGTAATACTAATTGTTTACTCAACTCTATCTGCCCCCAATTATACTGATAGTATTTTGTTTATAATTGGCACTAACCAGAGAGTTATTATTAGACTAACTCCCTTTATACATCTCAATTTATTTTGATTCATATCATGAAACAGAAAAGGGTTATCATTTATAAATTGAAGCAAGATGTTAACATCTGTATTCTTATCAATCCTAAATTGCCATAAAATTCTTGTGACTAAAATAGCAGACAAAAGATTTTGTCGTGAAAATATTCTTCAATCAATTCTTCTTAAATTTCTTCGATTGAAAATCTGATTTCCCCTATCGCTATAACTATAATACCTTGGATACCCTGATTTTTTTTTCACTTGTAACAACTTGCCGTTTATATGTAACAAGTGGGGATTATTACTCTTTTTATAAGTGAATCATCTGCTTTCTGTTGAACTTTTTAACCTTAATCATATATATAACCAACAAAAAAGGATTGTAGAAATTAATCTACAATCCAAAAAAATCTTAATTTAACAGTGATACAACACTATTTGATACAGAGCCGAAATGAACTGCAATCCTTATATTAGTTTTCATTGCACATCATTTTTTCACCCTCACACACTGTTTATTTAAAGTAGTTTGGTTTTATCCTGTCCGCTTCAATAACACTTGTTGTTTGAGTTATTTCAAAAGATAAGTTATAGCCCTTTGCCAATATCTTTTAATGCTTTCAAATATCCTGGTGCAAAAATTTCTCTAGGATTAAAAATCGATTCACCAACTGTCATAACATTGTCTTTTTGATGTCTTGGTTTTAGCATTCGATGTGTCGCATTTTTAATATTATAGACCGTCAAATACTCTTTAGTTATATGCTTTTGATAAACTTCTTCTGTTTCTTTAGTATCAACATTAATATCATGATCACCCACTATTAAATAATAAGGCTTTTTAATTTTAGCAAGCTCCTTAGTATTATCCAAACTCATATTTTTACGTATAAAGTCCCATCTATCTTTTTCTATAATATCTTTTTCTAATTTACTATTAAGATATCCTTGATAATCATGTTGATTTAAATAGTCATTAACCTTGGATTCTATTGACAATCTCTTATTAATTTCTTTTGATGAATAGCCTTCATACTCCATCTCGCTAACTGTATTAAATTTACCTTGTCTCATCCAATTGACTGCAGGAGCAACACCAATTGCGAATTTAATATCTATATTGTTGTTTAATAATTTAGTGATAACCCATCCCCCTTGACTAGCTCCCCATACACCGACTCGATTTGGATCAACATCAAAGGTATCAAGTGCCCATTTCAATACTCTTTCTGCCTCGTCTTTGCGATCTTCCATATCTTGTTCTAACCAATTACCAGTTGAATTTCCAACACCAGGTTTATCCCAACTTACGGATATAATATTTTCTTCGGCAAGAGTTTCCCAGGCTGGATAATACCCTTCATCGCTATTCTTATTCACTGGGCCATCTCCATGGATAAACAAAATTAAGCCTGGTTTTTTGGGGCTACTTTTAGGTTCAGAATATTCAATCGCAATTCTTCTATCTTTAAATTTAACGGTGTCCTCATTAATAGTCATGGCAAAATCATTAGTATAAACAATAATTGCAATTAGACCAAATATCACTATTCCAGTCAAAAATAAATATTTTTTCATATCCAACACACCTTATAATTTAGTAGCAATCATTATTTTAAAACATGGGAAAGCTTGATACAAGAAAATTAATTCTAATTCCGTCAACATCTAATTTTTTTAAATCTCTTTCATCTTTGAGCACCTAAAACCTTTATAGTTAGGCGTTCTCCTGATGATAAAAAGCGTTCATTATCCTCAATAGCTATTAACGGCAATTCTTGAAGCAACAATATCTTTTCTAATTCATAATTCAATTCCACTTCATTATTCACCTCAATAACGGTCATGCCGTATCTGCCAGAATCTATTTCAAAATCCTTACCATCTTTATTCTCAATACAAACATCATAAAAATTTTCGTAGATGATATAATATACCCTTCCTAGAAAAATTTCTTTTTTCAAACCCGACTCAAGCAAGTCTAAAATGGTTAGATTTTCTGTAATTTGTTTTCTTACTAGACACTTTAATCTTATAGGTGACTTAACATCATATGTTTTTTCTTTTATCTTCGTAGTCAGATGAATTTGTTCATCCACCATCTGACTTAGCATGTCTAGTCGATGTTTCTCTTCTTGTATTTTTAATTTTCTCTCCATTAAAACCTTCGTATAATCAATTTTAGAACCACTTTCCAGTAATTCATTAATTTCGGATAGACTCAATCCTAATTCTCTTAAAAATAAAACAAATGATAGTTTATAAGCTTCGGTTAAACCGTATTTTCTATAGCCATTTTCACTAACTTCTGCAGGTGCTAAAAGCCCCTTCTCTTCATAGTGTCTGATCGTATGTTGATTTATTTCGAATATATTTGCTAACTCTGAAATAGTTATTAAATTCACAGTCATTTTCTCACCTCATAAATAGTATAAACCTTAGGGTTACCCAAAGGTCAATGAACATTGTAATTTATTTTTATAAAATTTAGGAGTCTAGTTTTTTTATTACTTCTGAAAAAAGCCATAATCTATACTAATTAAACATTTCCAACCTGTTTTAGCCTCTATAATGTATAACGTTGGTGACAAAATATGTTGCTAAGACTATTTTTACGCAAAAAATAAAACCTTACGTGATTAATATACGTGATTAATAGTAGTTATATATAAAGTTGTTCAACCGAGATACATCGAATAAATGATACTCAATTTTTGACGAAACTTCCACTGATTTTCATAATCGAATTCTTTTGTGTTTCGATAATTAATCGAATACAAAAAAGGATTGTAGAACTTAATCTACAATCCAAAAAGCTTCTTAATTCGATAGAATTGATTGATACTCGCTTTCGCTCCGTCCCATACTACTCTCGTACGCTCATGACTTCGCTACGATATTAGCAATTTTTCTCACCAACACTATTTGACACAGAGGCTGTTTTCATCTTTTCTTATTTTCATTGCCCTACTAAGACTTCCATTAAACATTTGGACAATCAGTAGCATTATATTTGTATCAAACTCAATAAACACAATGATTTTATTATTTTATGAAATCAATAAGCATCATTCATTTTCACTCAAATGGCATTTAACATGGCATTTAGTTTTTGAGGAGCTATTTCAGAAATCAAAAAAACTGCAACTGCGGAGGCTTTTTATTTATTCATGAACATAACAACAATTCCAACAACAATCGCTAGGATTCCTGATAGTAGCTGTCCAATTCCAGAGGCTTGTCCTGTTAATAATAAAGAAAAGAAATTATTTATTTCTTTATTATCTTTGAAATCATGTTTGATTCTCACATAACCCCATACTGACAATAACGCACCAAACCCACTTAAAAATATACCTGGTAACATTTGAACACCTCTTTTTTATTTTTTTTTATAATATAACACACAATTAATTATTTTTGATTGCCATCAAACTGACAACTACCATTACTATTTTCTTCATTTTCCATACCTCTTTTACTTTTATTTCTTTAATGTTTCTATTACAGAAACTCTTAATAATTTTTGCTTCAACAGTCCACTTAATAGCCACACTATTACAAAGCTTGCTACCAACAATACAATCAATTGATTACTAGTAATCATGATAGATAGCCCACCTATTTTAGCCACACTTTTGACTGCTACGACTAAGATAACCGTCATAACTGTAGATAATAGCGCTAACAGAGCATTCTCTTTTGCTAGGAAACGACTAATTATTTTCCGATTAAATCCTAGGGCCACTAGCAAGGCTACTAGTTTCTCTCGTGTCCCTTGAAGTTTATTTAACATAACTAATAAGATAAATAAGCAAACCGCTAGAACTAAGACTGTGATGATCATAAAGATTGTTTTAATCTTATCAAATGATGTCAACATACTTTTAACTTCATCCACAGCCATCTCAGGCTTTAGCTCATCTTTAACTAATCTGTCATACACTAAGGGAATCTCTTTAAAATCTCTAACATCAAAACTGATAGAATAAGCATCGGAGTCTGTTACCTGCCCCATTAGCTGCTGTTCTATATCTGAACTAATAAATAAGTCGTCATAACCAGCATTATAAATACCGCTAATTTTTAATGACAGTTCCTTTTGATTCACTAATACTTTAATCGTTTCCCCAATCAATTCATCGATTTTTGAATTAAGTTGCTTCGCTAAGGTTCCGCTGATTGCTATTTCATTTTTACTAATTCGTGGCATGACACCATACGAAATCGATTCTTTTGCTTTAGGTGTTGGAAAAACTTCTGGCAATTGAATTTCCTTATCTTTAAAACTCAAGGCAATATCTTTTAAGATGATTTGTTGATAACAATTACTAATCCGCGAATCAGTCTTTAATTGTGCCAACACATCTTTTCCATTTTTTTCAGTCACCTTTATATAGCCGTTGCTTAAAGCACTATTCTTCTCTTGAAATTGTTGGATCGACTGACCCATTATATTGTTAGCAGAGAAGCTAAAAAGAACTGAAGTTGCTGCTACGGCAAACATCAGTGCCAATAATAAGTATGGCATGATGTTGACTTTAACATTTTTCAAGGCTAGTTTAGATGTCTTAATTTTAGAATAAGGTGTTAACTTAAATGTCGCTTCATCTACCAGCAACTCATTTGAATTAAATTTGTTCACCACAATTTTTTTATCCTCAATTGAAATGACCCCATCAGCAAACTCACAAATCTTCGGATCATGAGTAATTAGAATAACAAG